>NZ_CADFDY010000012.1:0-373009 GCF_902833095.1 Burkholderia sp. BCC1208
GCGTCGACGTGGACGTAAAAAAGGCGCCGGGCCGTCCCGCAATCGCGGGACGGCCCGGCGCCTTCTGCATTCCGGAACCCGTCGGCTTACTTTGCCTTTTCAGCCGAGTCGCTGATCGCCTGGCCGCCCTTCGAAATATCCTGGCCCATGCCGGCCATCGTATTGCAACCGGCAAGCGCCGCGGTCACCACCAGCAGCATTGCAGCAATCGTACGCGTCATTCTCATTCTCCTTCGAATCAACAAGCCCGACCGGGCGAATCGTTTATGGCGCGGCGCCCGGCACGCTGCCGGACACGGGGCCTGACCTGATTATACGGAGACGCACGCCGTGCGCCAGTACGGCCCCACCGAGTGCCGCGCGCCACACCACGCATACGCACAGATTTTTCTTGACTTCATTGCGCCACGAACTAATATACGCATCGCGTATATTTTCCGTCAGGAGCCGCCGATGACCGTTCCCCAGCAAGCCTTCCTCCGCGACGCGATGCGCCGCCTCAACATGACCCGCGAGGCATTCGCGAATCGCATCGGCGTCAGCCGGCGCGCACTGGATACATGGCTGCTTCCGGACGATTCGCAGGAATCGCGCGGCATGCCGGAGATCGTCGAGCGCTTCGTGTCGGAAATCGTCGAGCGCCCGACGCCGGACAGCGAGAACTATACGCAAAGCGTAGACAAACAAGGGCTCGCGAAGCAATTCCTGTTCGAAGGCAAGCCGCAATTGATCTCGGTCGACCAGTTCTCGCGGGATTCGGTCGAGGCGCTGTTCCGCGTGGCCGATGTCATGCAGCCGATCGCGCGACGCCACAAGATTTCGCGCGTGCTCGAAGGCGCCGTGCTCGGCAACCTGTTCTTCGAGGCCAGCACGCGCACGCGCGTGTCGTTCGGCGCGGCCTTCTGCCGGCTCGGCGGCTCGGTGTGCGACACGACGGGCTTCACCTTCTCGTCGATGGCCAAGGGCGAATCGATCTACGACACGAGCCGCGTGATGGCCGGCTACGTCGACGCGCTCGTGATCCGCCATCCGGAAAAAGGCTCGGTGGCCGAATTCGCGCGCGCGACCAACCTGCCGGTGATCAACGGCGGCGACGGCCCCGGCGAGCACCCGAGCCAGGCGCTGCTCGACCTCTATACGATCCAGCGCGAGTTTTCGCGGCTCGGCAAGATCGTCGACGGCGCGCACATCGCGCTGGTCGGCGACCTGAAGTACGGCCGCACCGTGCACTCGCTCGTCAAGCTGCTCGCGCTGTACCGCGGGCTGAAGTTCACGCTCGTGTCGCCACCGACGCTCGAGATGCCGGCGTACATCGTCGAGCAGATCGCGACGAATGGCCATGTGGTCGAGCAGACGACCGACCTCGCGGCCGGGCTGCGCGGCGCGGATGTCGTCTACGCGACGCGGATCCAGAAGGAGCGCTTCACCGACGAGTCGTTCGAAGGCTACACGCCGGATTTTCAGATCAACCAGGCGCTCGTCGACTCGGTGTGCAAGCCCGACACGCTGATCATGCACCCGCTGCCGCGCGACAGCCGGCCCGGCGCGAATGACCTGTCGGTCGACCTGAACCGCGACCCGCGTCTCGCGATCTTCCGGCAGACCGACAACGGCATTCCGGTGCGGATGGCGATCTTCGCGGTACTGCTCGGCGTCGAGAATCTCGTCCAGCATTCGATGCGCGACGCGACGTGGCGGCCGCCGGCGTACCTCGGGCCGGAGGATGCGGTGTTTCACGGAATCGACTGACAAGGAACGGCCGAGGGCGCCCCCAAATCGGGTGCCCCGTCCTGCGTCGGGTTGCCCGGCGCGCTTCTTCTTTTTTTACATGCGACGAACGGTCGAACGATCGACCACTACGCCGCCCACGGATCGATCACCCGCAGCCCTACCGCTTCGAATGGCGCGACGTCGCGCGTCGCAATGATCAGGTTGTTCGCCTCGGCCGTCGCTGCGATAAAGCAATCGGCGGGCACGATTGCACTGCCCACCGCACGGGCCCGCGCACGAATGCCTGCATACGCTTTGCTCGCCGCTTCGTCGAACGGCAGGATCCGGCCTCGAAACACCGGCACGACACGCTGCTCGATGCTTTGGTGCAGCCATTCCCGCCTTCGCCCTTCCGGCAATGCCGCGACGCCGAACCGCATTTCGGCAAGACTGATCGCGGCAAGAAACAACGTCTCGACGTTCTGCGCATCGAGCCACTCGACCACGGCCGCGCTCGGCTCGCGCCGCAGCGGCTCGGACATGACGTTCGTATCAACAAGAATCATTCGAAGCTCATCGGATGGGTTGGCGTCTTGTCGCGCTCGACGTCGAAATCGACGCCGCCCGCCTCTCGTCCGATTTCCGCCAGCAGCGTGCCCAGCTTGAGACGCCCGCCGGGCAGAACGGCCTGCTCGAGGATGTCGCGCACCTCGGCTTCGGTGCTGCGCCCATGTTGCGCCGCACGGATCCGAAGGGCGCGATGTACTTCGTCGGACAAATTTCGAACGGTGATCACTGGCATGATGCACTCCACTACGATTGCTTTCAATGCAGTCATATTATCACCTTGATGTCATGCAGATAACCCGCGGCGCAATCACTCTAGCCCGCCCGACGAACCCGCCACAATTGGCCATTTGGCCATTCCCCACACCCCCGCCGCCCCGCAACCACCCCGCAACATTCGTCAACAATTTCCTTACAAACACAAACAAGAACGCTTCTCATTCAATAAAAAATTACATAGAATGGCCGCTGAAAACAAATCGTAATAATTCCCGACGGCATGCACATTTCCGCAGCGCCCCGGGGCCACACCGCGAGGTCGAAGCGCACCATGAAGTCCCGTCCCGACGAGCTGAAGCTCGGTAAATTCACCACCCTGTGCAGCGTGCTCGCCGCAAGCCCCGCGTTCGCCGACGGCACGCCGCCCGCGGCGCCCGCCAGTACTGAAGGCCACCTCGCTCCGATCGAGATCCGAGGCAAGACCGAGCACAGCTACAAGGCCGACTTTTCCGCTTCCGCGAAATTCACCGCGCCGCTCGTCGACACGCCGAAATCCGTCACCGTGATCCCGCAGGAACTGATCCAGAACAGCGGCGCGGCAACGCTGACCGAAGCGCTGCGCACGGTGCCCGGCATCACGTTCGGCGCCGGCGAAGGCGGCAACCCGCTCGGCGACCGTCCGTTCATCCGCGGCTACGACACGCAGGGCAGCATGTTCGTCGACGGCATGCGCGACACGGGCGCCACCACGCGCGAGATCTTCAACACCGAGCGCGTCGAGGTCACCAAGGGCTCCGATGGCGCGTACGGCGGCCGCGGCGGCGCCGGCGGCAGCATCAACCTGATCACGAAGGCCCCGCATCTCGGCACGACGGCCGCCGCGAGCGCGGGCCTCGGCACCGACCGCTATCGCCGCTTCACCGCCGACGGCAACTGGCAGTTCGCCGATCACGCCGCGTTCCGCCTGAACCTGATGAGCCACAACAACGACGTCGCCGGCCGCGACGCCGTCAACAACGAGCGCTGGGGCGTCGCGCCGTCGATCGCGTTCGGCCTCGGCACGCCGACGCGCGTCACCGCGAGCTACTACCACCTGCAGACGGACGACATGCCCGACGGCGGCATCCCGTACTTCTACACGACGTCGAACAAGCCCGCGAACGTCGGCACGATCTATCCGGCGCCCGTCGATCGCCACAACTTCTACGGCCTGATCGACCGAGACTTCCGCAAGACCACGTCGGACATCAGCACGATCAAGATCGAGCACGACATCACGCCGAACCTCACGGTGCGCAACACCACGCGCTACACGGAATCGACGCAGGACTACATCTGGACGCAGCCGGACGACAGCCAGGGCAACGTGGTGAACGGCAAGGTCTGGCGCCGCAACAACAACCGCAACAGCGCGATCAACAGCCTCGCGAACCTGACCGAGCTGTTCGGCGAGTTCCGTACGGGCCCGTTCAAGCACAGCTTCACGACCGGTATCGAGCTGTCTCGCGAATGGGGCAAGCGCGATTCGTACACGGTCGCGACCGACAAAGGCACGATCTGCCGGAAAGGCATCGGTGCGCCGTCGGGCTACAACTGCACGAGCCTCTGGTCGCCGAACCCGAACGATCCGTGGGCCGGTTCGATCACGCGCAACAACGACTACGCGCACGCGCGCACGACGACGAAGTCGATCTACGGCTTCGACACGATCGAGCTCACGCCGCGCTGGCAGGTGAACGGCGGCGTGCGCGTCGACGACTACTCGACCCGCTTCACCGATACCCGGGCCAACGGCGGCAAGACCTATACGCGCGACGACACGCTGATCAACTGGCAGGCCGGCCTCGTATTCAAGCCCGCGCGGAACGGCAGCATCTACGCGTCGTATGCGACGTCGTCGACACCTGCCGGCATGCTGCTCGGCGAAGGCAGCGAAACGCAGTCGCTCACGCCGGGCCGCGGCGGCGCCGGCCCGAACGCCGACCAGATGGCGCCCGAAAAGAACCGCAGCATCGAGCTCGGCACCAAATGGAACGTGCTGAACGACAAGCTGTCGCTGACGGCCGCGCTGTTCCAGATCGACACGACGAACGCACGCGTGACGCTGCCGAACAACCAGTACGCGATGGTCGGCAACAAGCGCGTGCAGGGCCTCGAGCTCGGCCTCGCCGGCCAGATCACGAAGCAGTGGCAGGTGTTCGGCGGCTACACGTACATGAAGAGCGCGCTGCGCGACAACGGCAAGGACGCCGCGAACAACGGCAACCGCTTCCCGAACACGCCGAAGCACAGCCTCACGATGTGGTCGAACTACGACGTCACGCCGAAGTTCACGGTCGGCGGCGGCGCGTTCTACATGTCGGAAGTGTTCGGCGATCCCGCGAACCTCCGCGCCGTGCCGTCGTACTGGCGCTTCGACGCGATGGCGCAGTACCGGATCAACAAGAAGCTCGACTTGCAGTTGAACGTGAACAACCTGTTCAACCGCACCTACTTCGATCAGGCGTATCCGGCGCACTATGCGTCGATCGCACCGGGCCGCTCGGCGTTCATCACGTTGAACGCGCGCTACTGATCGATGGTGGGCGTGTCGCTGAAGGCACTCGCGTCGGTATCGCCGAGCGAGTTCGCCGACATCCTGGCCGGGCCGCCCGAGCGCGCCGCCGCGTGGGTCGCGGCGGCGGCCGATCACGGCATCGTCGACGCGCAGGCCGTCTATGGGCAATACCTGCTCGACGGGCACGGCGTCGCACGCGATCCGGCCGCCGCGCTCAACTGGTTCCGGCACGCAGCGCGGGGCGGCCACCCGATGGCGATGAACATGCTCGGGCGCTGCTACGAGTTCGGCTGGGGCACGGCTGCGTGCGCGCCGGTCGCCGTGTACTGGTACCGGCTCGCCGCACAGGCAAGCCTCGATTGGGGCATGTACAACTACGCGACCGCACTTGCGCTCGGCAACGGCGTCGACGAGAACCGCGCCGACGCGCTCGACTGGTTCCGCCGCGCGGCCGCGCTCGGCCATGCGAAATCGATCAACCTGATCGGCGGCTTCTACGAGGACGGCTGGGTCGTATCGGTCGACCCCGACGCCGCGTTCGACCACTATCGCCGCGCCGCCGTTGCCGGCGACTTCCGCGGCCAGTTCAACTATGCGCGGCTGCTCGCCGAGCGCGGGCGCGTCGACGAAGCGCTCGTCTGGCTCGCTCGCGTGCCGGCCACCGCGACACCTGCGTTCGTCGCGAAGATGCGCGCGTATCTCGTATCGTCGCCGGTCGCCGCTTTTCGTGCGGCGGCCATGCAACTGGCGCCGCACGCGATGGAATCCGCATCATGATGCTTCATATCCCCGGCGTACTGACCCGGGCGCAAGTCGCGCAATGCCGCGACCTGCTCGATGCCGCCGAATGGGTCGACGGCAACGCCACGTCCGGCGCGCAATCGGCGCTCGCGAAACGCAACCGGCAATTGCCGGAAGGCGCGCCGGCCGCGCGCGCGGTGGGCGACGCGATCCAGGACGCGCTCGCGCGCCATCCGCTGTTCTTTTCGGCGGCGCTGCCGCTCAAGGTGTTTCCGCCGCTGTTCAATCGCTACGAAGGCGGCGAGACGTTCGGCACGCACGTCGACAACGCGATCCGGCTGCTGCGCGGCACGGATTTCCGCGTGCGCAGCGACCTGTCGGCGACGCTGTTCCTCGAGGAACCCGACGCGTACGACGGCGGCGAGCTGTGCGTCGAGGATACGTACGGCGTGCATCGCGCGAAGCTGCCGGCGGGCGATCTCGTGCTGTATCCGGCGTCGAGCCTGCATCACGTGACGCCCGTGACGCGCGGCGAGCGCGTGGCCTCGTTCTTCTGGATCCAAAGCATGGTGCGCGACGATGGCGACCGCACGCTGCTGTTTCAACTCGATACGCAGATTCAGGCGCTTTCCGCCGAAAAAGGAGCGAAGGATCCGGTGGTCATTTCATTGACCGGGATTTATCACAACCTGTTGAGGAAATGGGCGGATGCGTAGCGTGAGCCGGTCGCGCTCAGGCGCTTGCGCCGCGTCGAACAGCGGGTCTAAAATGACCATCGTCAAATGACCATGCTCATATCATGATGCCGCACGCTCCCGTATCGAAATCCGAATTCAAGGCTCGCGCACTCGAATACTTCCGGCTCGTCGAGGCGTCGGGCGAAAGCCTGATCGTCACCGACCACGGCAAACCGACGCTCGAGATCCGGCCGTATCGCTCGCGCCAAGCTCAGCCGTTGGACATATTGCGCGGTTCGGTCATGCGCTACGACAATCCTCTCGATCCGATTGCGGAAGATGATTGGGAGGCGTCGCGGTGATCGTGCTGGATACGCATGCATTGGTGTGGTGGGTAGCGGGCGACCCTGCGCTCAGCAGGAAGGCGCGAAGCGCGATCGATCGTGCACGCAGCGAAGGCGCGCTCGCCGCATCCGCCATCTCCGCGTGGGAGATTGCGATGCTGGTGCGCAACGACCGCCTCGCACTGACGATGGATGTCGACGCGTGGCTCGCCACCGTCGCGCAAATCGACGGCATGCGCTTCGTGCCGGTCGATGCTGATATCGCCGCGAAATCCACCGATCTGCCCGGCGCGTTCCACAAGGATCCGGCCGATCGCATGATCGTCGCGACCGCGCGGCGGCTCGGCGCCCCGCTCGTCACCCGCGACGAAAAAATCCGCGCGTACGCGCACGTCAAGACGCTCTGGTGATCCGCGCACGGTCCGCAGGACAGACCGGGAAGCCCCTTCTCCGCTTCAACGTTTTTCGATTCGTCTGAACAACCGCCCGACCACATGAAATCGCCAGCTGCTGATCGCCGCGCTGACCCGCGCCGGCTTCACGAATTACCCGTCCGAATGGTGGCACTGGTCGTTCGGCGATCGCTATTGGGCCGTCACGCAGAACGAATCGCACGCAATTTACGGTCCTGTCGAGGAAAGCATGCTCGACGAAGCATCGCGATGACGGTTTTCCCGATCCGACACGCGTGACTCGGTAACATCCTCACTTGCCGATCCCCGTGTGCTCCCGCACAATCGCAGCACCTGCCTCACTCCCCTCGCGCCGATGTCCTATGCGTCACTCGCCACCGGCGTCCTGCTCGCCGGCGGCCTTGGTCAACGCTTCGACCCGAGCGGCCTGCACAGCAAGCTGCTCGCACGGCTTCCCGACGGCACGCCGGTTGCGGTCGCCGCCGCCCGCCGTCTCGCGGCCGCCACCTCCGATGTGATCGCCGTCGTGCGTCCCGGCGCCGAAACGCTTGCGATTCTGCTGAACGAAGCCGGCTGTCAGGTCGTCTATGCACCCGACGCGTTGCGCGGCATGGGCGCGAGCCTAGCGGCCGGCGTCCGCACCACGCCCGACGCGAGCGGCTGGCTCGTCGCGCTCGCCGACATGCCGTGGATCGCGGCTTCCACTTACGAAACGGTCACACGCGCGCTCGAAGCCGAGGACGCGTCGATCGTCGCGCCCGCGCACCGAGGCGTGCGCGGCCATCCGGTCGGTTTCGCCGCGCATCACTTCGATGCACTCGCCGCCCTCGACGGCGACACGGGCGCCCGCGCGCTGTTCGCCAGCGCACCGGTGACACTGCTCGACGTCGACGACCCCGGCATCCTGCGCGACGTCGATACACCGGCGGATTTGCGCTGACCGCGATTGCACGGGCCCGCAAGATCCCGCACGAACACCGCCAATAGGCGGATTTCTCCGACGATCGACGACCTGCCGCAGAATCCCGCTGCAAACACGCGCCCGATTGGCTATAACGGAGACGAGGCGCATCCGCCGCGCCACCGCCGTCACGCACTGCGCGAGTTCTCCATGAGCGACCACACGACCCCGACGCCCGAGCCACCGGCCGATCCGAACCGCGATCCGGAAAACGATCCGTTCTCGTCGCCGCCCGGTCATCACGACAACCCGCAGCAGCCGGACGAACCGCCGAGCAAGGATCCGGTCTAGCCGCGCGCCGGCCGCTCCGTGAACGCGACCCGCTAGTGCCGTGACGGAATCTAGCGCGCCGTATACCCGCCGTCGATCGGCAGCGACACGCCGCTGATCATCGACGCCGCATCGCTCAGCAAAAACAGGATCGGTTCGACGACTTCGTCCGGCTCCGCGAATCGGCCGAGCGGAATCGCGGCCAGCATCGGCGCGCGCTTCTCGGGTTCGCTCCATGCGAACTGCGCCATCGGCGTGAGCGTGACGGTGGGGTTGACGCTGTTCACACGAATGCCGTGCGGCCCGAGTTCGATGCACAGCACGCGCGTGATCGCGTCCATCGCCGCCTTCGATGCGCAATAGCTCAGATGCGCGGGCAGGCCAACGAGCGCTGCCTGACTCGACACGTTGACGATGCTGCCCCGTGCGTTCGCCTTGCCGCGTGCGTCGCGCTCGATCATCTTTCGGGCGACGGCCCGCGCGACGAGCGCCGCGCCGCGCGCATTGACGGCCATCACGCGATCGAAATGCGCGGCGCCGACCTCGAGCGCCGGTTCGAGCGACGCGATCCCCGCGCAATTGACGAGGCCGTCGAACGCATCGTACGCGGCGAGTGCGGCATCGATCGCGTGTTCGTCGCCGCCGACGTCCATGCGCAACGTATCGCACGCAATCTCGCCGGCGAGCGCGTCGAGCGCGGCCATGTCGCGCCCCGCCGCGACGACGCGCGCGCCTGCGTGCGCCAGCGCGACCGCGCACGCGCGGCCGATTCCGCTCGATGCGCCGGTGACGAGCACCGTTGACCCGCCGAAATCGAATCGTGTGTTCATGATGATGTGCCCAGCCTGTGCATGATCGGCTTGAGTGCCGGATACAGCGCCGTGTAGAGCGAAAAACGCGCATCGTACGTTTTCGCGCGGTCGGCATCGGGCCGTGCGCGCTCGACGAGCGTGACCCAGCCGCCTTGCGCGTCATCGCGCGATACGAGGCCTGCGCCGACACCCGCGAGCAACGCAGCGCCCATCGCGGCTTCGACGTCCTGCTCGATCGTCCACACCGGAAAACCCGTCACGTCCGCGATGATCTGCATCCACATCGCCGAATGCGCGGCGCCGCCGACGACGATCAATCGATCGTCCAGCGCCACCGCGCCACGGCGGCCGGCCTCGATGTTGTGGCGCAACGCGAACGCGACGCCTTCGAGCACCGCACGATAAAGATGCGCACGCGTATGCGCGAGACTCAGGCCGATGAACGCGCCGCTCGCCTTCGCATCCCATACGGGGCTGCGCTCGCCCATCAGGTAAGGCAGGAACAGCACGCCGTCGGCGCCGGCCGGCACACTTTCGGCCGCCTCCTCGAGCAGCACGTGCGGATCGCCATGCGGCAGCAAGCGTGCCGCATCGATTTCCGCATGACAGAACTGGTCGCGAAACCACGCAACCGACGCGCCGGCCGTGATCGCGCCGCCGAACACGTACAGGTCGCGCTGCCCGTCGAACACGTGCGGCATGCTGACGAGGCCATGTCGCGCATCGACGTGCCGGTTCACGTAGCCCCAGCACATGCTGGTGCCGATCATCGCGACGTGCTGTCCGGTACGCGTGGCGCCGGCCGCGAAGGTCGCCACCGCCGCATCGACGCCGCCCGCGACGACGGGCGTGCCGGCCGGCAGCCCGAGCTGCGCGGTCCATTGCGACAGCAAGCCGCCGACGACGTCCGTCGAATCGACCAGCCGCTCGGGCATCATCGTCGCCGGAATGCCGAGCATGTCGAGTGCGTCGTCGGACCACTCTCGGCGCGCGACGTCGTACACGCCGCCGATATTGCCGGCCGAACTGTGATCGACCGCCACTTCGCCGGTCAGCAGGTAGATCACGTACGCGTTCGGCGGCAGGAAATAGCGCACGTTCGCCCATACGTCCGGCCGCTGGTCGCGCAGCCACAGCATCTTGGTGAACCCGTAATAGCTGTCGACGCCGTTGCCGGTGATCACGCGCAGCCGCTCGACGTTCACATGCTCGTTGACCCAGTCGACTTCCGCGGTCGCGCGCCGGTCCATCCAGATCAGGCACGGATGCAACGGCCGCATGTCGATGTCGACCGGGATGCCCGACCCGCCGTACAGGCTGCTCACGCACACCGCGCGGATCGCATCGGCCGGCACGCCCTGCGCGCGCGCGTCGCTCACGCAGCCCGCGATGCATTCGAGCACCGCGTCGAACCACACCTGCGGCCACTGCTCGGCCCACAGCGGGCGCGGCGTATCGGGCTGGTAGCCGGCCGAGCGCCGCGCGACGATCGTGCCGTGCCGGTCGACGAGCAGCGCCTTGGTGCTCTGCGTGCCGATGTCGACGCCTATGACGTATTCCATGATGTCTCCGGTGAGGCGCACGCCGGCCGTCAGCGGGCCGGCTTCAGCAGCACCTTGATCGATTCGGGCGATTTCGCGACGCGGATCGCGTCGTCCCAGTCCTCGAGCGCGAAACCGTGCGTGACGATGCCCTTGGACGTGACGAGCCCGCGCGCGAGCAGGTCGATCGCGACCGGATAGCAGTATGGCCCGAGGTGCGCGCCGCGTACGTCGAGTTCCTTGCGGTCGCCGATGATCGACCAGTCGACGGTCGCATCCTCGCCGAACACGCTGAATTCGACGAAGCGGCCGAGCTTGCGGATCAGGTCGAGCCCCTGGTTCACGCCGACCGGTGCGCCGGTCGTCTCGATGTAGACGTCGCAGCCGTAGCCGTCGGTGAGTGAGCGGACGATCTCGCGCGCGTCGTCGCGCCGCGGGTTGATCGTCACGTCGGCGCCGTACTGCCGCGCGAGTTCGAGCCGTTCGTCGATCAGGTCGATCACGACGAGTTTCTTCGGCGTCTTCAGGTGCGCGACCTGCGTCATCATCAGCCCGAGCGGGCCCGCGCCCGCGATCACGACGACATCGTCGAGCTGGACGTCGCCGCGGTTCACCGTATGGATCGCGCACGACAGCGGCTCGATGATCGCCGCATCCTCGAGCGATACGCCGAGCGGGATCTTGTGGACGATCGCGGTCGGCGGAATGCGCATGTACTCGGCCATGCCGCCGTCGGCGACCTCGCGCTGGAAGCCGAAGATGTTGTGCACCTCGCACATCCAGTACTGCCCCGACTTGCAATAGCGGCACTTGCCGCACGGCACGATCTGCTCGGCGATCACGCGGTCGCCCATCGCCACGCCGAAATGCTCGGCCGCGCCGTCGCCGAGCGCTTCGACATAGCCGAAGAATTCATGGCCGGGAATCACCGGCGCCTTCACCCACGGGCTCGGTCCGCCCCAGAACATCTTGGCGCCGGTATAGCACTTGCAGTCGCTCGCGCAGATGCCGCACGCGGCGATGCGGATCACGAGTTCGTTCGTCCCGGGGTGCGGCTTCGCGACCTGTTCGACGCGATAGTCCTCGGGGCCGTGGCAGACGACCGCGGTCATGCGCGGCTGGGCTTCGGGTGTCGTCATGAGTTGTCTCTCTTCAAATTTATTCGGATAACTGATTGATGGACCGTTACCGCGAGCGCTCGCGGCTGATGTAGATCGCGAGCAGGATGATTCCGCCCTTGATCACGTTCTGCACATACGGGTTCACGCCGATCATGTTGAGCCCGTTGTTGAGCACGCCGAGCAGCAGCGCACCGACGAGTGTGCCGAGAATCGCGCCGCGCCCGCCGGAGATCGACGTGCCGCCCATCACGACGGCCGCGATCGCGTCGAGCTCGAAGCCCACGCCGGCGTTCGGCTGCCCGCTCATCAGGCGCCCGGTCAGCACGATCGCGGCCAGCGCCGACGTGACGCCGGCCAGCGTGTAGACGATCAGCTTCACGCGCGCGACCCGCACGCCGGTGAGCCGCGTCGCCTGCTCGTTGCCGCCGATCGCATACACGTAGCGGCCGAACGGCATCCGGTCGAGCAACAGCCACGCGATCGCATAGACCACCAGCATGATCAGCACCGGCGCCTGGATGCCGAGCACCTTGCCGCTGCCGAAGAACGCGACCCAGTCGGGCAGCCCGTCGATCGGATAGCCGCCCGTGTAGATCAGCGCGAGGCCGCGCGCGATGCCCATCGTCGCGAGCGTGACGATGATCGGCGGCATCCCCGCGAACGCGACGAACACGCCGTTCAGGAAGCCGAAGCCGAGGCCGACCGCGATGCCGATCGCCAGCGCGGCGACCGCGTTGACGCCCGCGACCATCAGCCCGGCCGCGAGCGTGCCCGACAACGCCATCACCGAGCCGACCGACAGGTCGATCCCGCCGGTCAGGATCACGCAGGTCATGCCGACCGCGATGATCGCGTTGATCGAGACCTGACGCAGCACGTTTTCGAGGTTCGCGGCGGACAGGAAGCTCGGGCTCGCGATCATCATCGCGATGCACACGACGATGAGGCCCACGAGCGGATAGAACAGCGTCGAGCGGCGCAATTGGGCCCACATCGCGCGGGGCGGCGGCGCATCGGCGGTCGTGGCCGCGAGCGTCGTGGAAGGCGTGGAAGAAGAATCAGGCAGGTTCATGGGTCGCTCCTCGCGTGCCGGCCGTGGCATAGGTCATGACCGTGTCGGGATCGATCTCGTCGCCGGCGAGGGTCGCCTCGATGCGGCCCTGCCGGAACACGGCGACGCGATCGCACATGCCGACGATTTCCGGCAATTCGGACGAGATCATGATGATGGCGTAGCCGCGCGCGGTGAGTTCGCGCATCAGCCCGTAGATTTCGGCTTTCGCGCCGACGTCGATGCCGCGCGTCGGCTCGTCGAAGATCAGCACCGACGTGTGATGGTTCAACCAGCGCGCGATCACGACCTTCTGCTGGTTGCCGCCGGACAGCGTCGCGACCTCGGTGTGAATCGACGGCGCCTTCACGCCGACGCGCCGCATCACGTCGTGCGTCGTACGCGCCTCGCCGCGCCGGTCGATCAGCCAGCGCATCGACCGGTACTTGCCGAGGTTGTTCAGGGAGATGTTGTCGCGGATCGAGAACGACGTGACGAGCCCTTCCGTCTTGCGGCTTTCCGGCAGGATGCCGATGCCCGCGCGCAGCGCGTCGGCCGGATCGGCAAGCTTCGCCGCCGCGCCACGTACGCGCAACTCCTTGCGATGCGCGCGCGTCGCGCCGATCACCGCGAGCACGGTTTCCGTGCGGCCCGAGCCGACCAGCCCCGCGAAACCGAGGATCTCGCCGGCCCGTAGCGCGAAGCTGTTCACCGGGCCGTCGCGCTCGATCTGCAGCGCATGGACGTCGAGCACGACCGGCGCGTCGACCGGCAGCGCCGGCTTCGGCGGAAAGCTGCTTTCGATCCGGCGGCCGACCATCATCCGCACCAGTTGCTCGACGTCGGTGCGCGCGACGTCGGTCGTCGCGACGTACTGCCCGTCGCGCAGCACCGTGATGCGGTCGCACACCGCGAAAATTTCGTCGAGATGATGCGAGATGAAGATCATCGCGACGCCCTGCCGCTTCAGCTCGCGCATGATCGCGAACAGGTGCTCGGCCTCGGCCGGCGTGAGCGTCGCGGTCGGTTCGTCGAGGATCAGGATGCGCGCGTCGAGCGACAGCGCCTTGCCGATCTCGACGAACTGCTGCTGCGCGACCGACAGCGTGCGGATCGGCGCATCGAGATCGATCGCCACGCCGAGCCGCGCGAAAAGGCTCGCCGCCGCGGCACGCATCCGCTTGCGGTCGCGCGCGCCCCAGCGCGTGCGCAGCTCGCGGCCGAGGAACAGGTTGTCGACGGCATCGAGGTGCGGAATCAGGCTGAATTCCTGGAACACGATGCCGACGCCGGCCGCGACCGCGTCGTGATAGTCCGCGAAATGGCGCGCGGTGCCGTCGATCTCGATGGTGCCGGCATCCGGCTGGTGGATGCCGCAGAGGATCTTCATCAGCGTCGATTTTCCCGCGCCGTTCTCGCCGAGCAGCGCATGGATCTCGCCGCGCGCGATCTCCAGATGAATGTCGGACAGCGCCTTCACGCCGGGAAAGCTTTTCGTGATGTGGCTGAGCCTGAGTATCGTGTCCATCGGCTTCTCCGTCCGAAGGGCGTCGGCCACGCCGCCGCCCTTCGCGTCGTATCGCGCGTCGCTCACCAGCTGAAACCCTTCGCGTTGCCGCGATCGACGACCTTCACGTCGACCGGGATCGCCTTCGGCACCGTCGCGCCCCACTTGCGCGCGATCGCGATGCCGAGCGCGATGCGCACCTGGTCGGCCGGGAACTGCGCGGTCGTCTCGATGAACTTCGAGTTCGGCTTCTGGATCGCGGCGACCGCCTCGGGTGCGCCGTCGACGCTCGTCAGCTTGATGTCCTTGCCGGACCCCTCGATCGCGGCGAGCGCGCCCATCGAGCCGCCGTCGTTCACGCTGAAAATGCCCTTCAGGTTCGGATGCGCGGAAATCATGTTTTCGGTGACCGAGAGCGCGGTCGCGCGCTCCTGCTTGCCGTTCTGCGTGTCGACGAGCTTCACGTTCGGGAATTTCGCGAGCCCGGCCTTGCAGCCGCGCACGCGTTCGAGAATCGGCACGACCGGAATGCCGTCGAGGATCGCGACCTCGCCGCTGCCGCCGATCGCCTTCGCGAGGTATTCGCACGACATCACGCCCGCGTCGTAATTCTTCGAGCCGACGAACGAATCGACCGGGCCGTTCGCGTTCGCATCGACGGCCACGACCACCGCGCCCGCCTTCTTCGCTTGCGTGATCGCCGACTGGATGCCGGTCGAATCGGTCGGATTCACGAGCAGGATGTCGATCTTCTTCTGCAGCATGTCCTCGACGTCGCTCACCTGCTTGCTGACGTCGTGATGCGCGTCGGTGACGACGACCTGCGCGCCGATCGACGCGGCCGCGTCGTTCAGCGCCTTCTGCATCGTCACGAAATACGGGTTGTTCAGTTCCTGGAACGTCATGCCGATGCGCAGCGGCGCGGCCTGCGCGGCGGCGGCGGGCAGCAGGGCCGCGACGGCGAGCGCGGCAACGGCCGCCACGCGGGCGGCGCGGCGGGTGGATGAAGCGGGCGATGCGTGCGTCATGACGGTGTCTCCAAAATTGTGTGCGACTTTTTCGTGGGTGAATGCGCCCCTCGCGACGTGAGCGACGCGATCGGCTGGGTAAAACACGACGAAGAAAACACGGGCGGGCGGCGGCCCGCGGATCATCCGGGCTGCGGCGCGAGCTCGGGTGCACCGGGCGTCAGCACGCGCGGCGGCAGCGGATTGCCGGTGGGTGCCGCATGCAGCGCCAGCTCGCGGCTGCGCGCGTTCAGGCGCTGCAGCGCGCGGAATTCGGACGGCGCCATCCCCTTCACCGCGCGGAACTGGCGGTTGAAGTTCGACACGTTGTTGAAGCCGGCCTGGAAACAGACGTCGGTGATGCTCGCGTCGTCGGCGAGCAGCATCTGGCACGCGGATTCAATGCGCAGACGATTCACGTACTGGACGAACGGCATGCCCGTGTGGCGATGGAATGCGCGCGAGAACGCGCTGACGCTCTGCCCGGTCAGCTGCGCGAGATCGGATTCGCGCAGCTCGGAGGCGAGGTTCTTGCCGATATACGACAGCGCGTGACTGAGCCGCGTCGGCGTGACGTCGGCCTGGTCGTATGCGGGGCTCGCGAGCAGCGTGCGTTCGGCCGCGCCGCACAGCCGCTCGAGGATCGTCATGAACAGCGCGATGCGGCGCATGCCGCGCGCGGTCAGCAACGCGTCGAACAGCGGTGCGATCGCGGCGCTCGTCGCCGCGTCGAAGCCGACCCCGCGCCGCGCATCGTCGAGCAGCGTCTGCGCGTCGCGACATTCGGGAAACGCGTCCATGCAGCGGCGCACGAAGGACGGATCGAACTGGATCACGAGATTGCGCCGCTCGACGGTTTCGCCTTCGGCCATGTCGCTGACCCAGTTGTGCGGCAGGTTCGGGCCGAGCAGCACGAGATGGCCGGGCTCGAACGAGCCGATGTGATCGCCGACGAAATACTTGCCGCGCGTCGCGACGATCAGGTGCAGCTCGAATTCGGGATGGAAATGCCAGCGGATCGTGCGATACGGATAGCCGTGCGACCAGACCTTGAACGACTCGTCGCGTCGCACTTCGACCACTTCGAGATCGGGGTGCATCATGTTGGCGTCTCCATTCCCATGTATCGCTGGCCGGCCTGTTCGGCTCGTTCGCGCGTCCGCCGGCGGTTTCGCACGGCGATGCGGACCGGTCGCATGGGAAGCAATGTAGGTCGATCGAGCGCGCGACTCCACCAACTTTACGCCTGATTTCCGATACTTTTTTGCGCAATCCGGCCATGAACGGCGCCGGACGGCAAATTTGTTGCGGCGCGCAATCGCGCGGACGGCTGCCCGCGCCGGTCGCCCGCGCCGGCTTACGCCGCCGCGTGCTCGCGTGCCGTGCGCACCTCGTACGCCTTCAGATGGTTGTACGCGATCCGCAGCAGCGACAACGCATCGGCCGCCTGCGGGTCGCGCCGCGCGAGCAGATCACCGATCACGTGATCGGCTTCGACGCGCGCATGGTTCTCGACATCGCG
This sequence comes from Burkholderia sp. BCC1208, assembly GCF_902833095.1. Classification (NCBI taxonomy): domain Bacteria; kingdom Pseudomonadati; phylum Pseudomonadota; class Betaproteobacteria; order Burkholderiales; family Burkholderiaceae; genus Burkholderia; species Burkholderia sp. BCC1208. The sequence continues at coordinate 17,021 of NZ_CADFDY010000012.1, forward strand.
CAGCATCGACGCGGTCAACGGCGACGGCGTGAGCACCATCCGCTGCATCCGCTCACTGGCCGACGAGTCGGGCCGGTAGCCGTTGTGTTCGGCGATCGCGCTGCATTCGGCGAGCATCGTTTCGAGCAGGCGGCGGCCGTCCGGCGCGGCGAGAATGTCGCCGACCGAACCGCGGAACAGCGACGTGCTCGCGGCGAGCGTCGCGAGGAACACCCACTTCTCCCACATCCGCGCGGCGATATCGTCGCTGAGCGTCGCGTCGAAGCCCGCGCCGCCGAGCACGTCGGCCACCGCGCGCACGCGCGGCGATTCGCCGCCGGCAAGCTCGCCGAACGACACGCCGTGCGTGTCGTTCAGGTGCACGATGCGCTGCTCGCGATCGAGCGTCGCCGCGATCACGCACAACCCGCCGAGCACCCTGGCGGCGCCGAAGCGCTCGCGCAGCACGTCGAGGTGGCGCATCCCGTTGAGCATCGGCAGGATCAGCGTCTGCGGCCCGACGAACGGGGCGAACGACAGAATCGCATCGTCGAGGCTGTACGCCTTGCAGCTCAGCAGCACGAGATCGAACGGCGCGACGCCGGCGCCCGCGTCGCCCGCGCGCACGGTCTGCACGTTCGCGAGCGTCAGGTCGCCGCGCGGGCTGCGGATCAGCAGCCCGTCGCGCGCAAGCGCGGCCGCGCGGCCGTCGCGCACCAGGAACGTCACGTCGCGTCCCGCCGCGGCCAGCCGACCGCCGAAGTACCCGCCGACCGCGCCGGCCCCTACCACCAGAATCCGCATCGTTGCCTCCTTTCGGTTTCGTTCGGTGTCGCGCCGCCGCCCGTGCGGGCGCGACGCATACGCCATCGCCCGACAGTATAGCGGCCACTTTTATGCATATGCATAGATGCCCGCGCCCGCGTCGCGGGCATCGGGAAATGACGGCGTCTAAGGGATTTCCCGCCTACGGCGGCGCGCGTCGCGCGCCGTCAAGACACTTACCCCGTCACGCCGTCCCGGCGAGCTTCCTCGACTGACCGACCTCATACCATGCGCAACCTTTCCCTGAATCAGAAACTCGCCTCGATGATCGTCATCCTGTGGCTCGGCCTGCTCGTGATCGCCGGGCTCGGCGCATGGCAGACCCGCGCGTCGATGATCGCGGACCGCCGCGACCAGCTTGCGTCGCTGGTCGCGCAGGCCGCGAGCGTGACCGACCATTACTACAAGCTGTCGCAGCAGAACGCGATGCCGGAAGCCGACGCGAAGCAGAAGGCGCTCGAGGCGATCGCCGCGATGCGCCACGGCGCCGACGGCTATATCTCCGTCAACGATTCGAAGCCGGTGATCGTGATGCATCCGATCAAGACCGAGCTCAACGGCAAGGACGTGTCGAATTTCACCGACCCGAACGGCCAGCACCTGTTCGTCGAGATCGTGAAGGCCGGCAACGCGGAAGGCGGCAAGGGCTTCGTCGAATATCTGTGGCCGAAACCGGGTGCGGACAAGCCGCAGGAGAAGACCAGCGCCGTGCAGCGCTTCGCGCCGTGGGACTGGTATCTGGTGACCGGCATGTACATGAACGACGTGCGCTCGGCGGTGCTCGCGAGCATCGGCCGCTGGCTGGCGATGACGGCCGTGCTCGGCGCGATCGCGACGGCCGTGATGGTGCTGGTGCTGAAAAGCGTGCGCGCGAGCCTCGGCGGCGAGCTCGAAACGGCGCTCGACGCCGCGCAGCGCATCGCTCAGGGCGACCTGACCGCCCGCGTGAGCGTGAAGCACGACGATCGCGGCAGCCTGCTGCATGCGTTGCACACGATGCAGGGCGGGCTGATCGACATGGTGTCGCGCGTCCGGACGGGCACCGAGAACATCAACGTCGGCGCGAGCGAGATCGCCTCCGGCAACACGGACCTGTCGCAGCGCACCGAGGAACAGGCGGCCGCGCTCGTGCAGACCGCGTCGAGCATGGACGAGATGACCGCGAACGTGAAGCAGAACGCGGACAGCGCCGAGCAGGCCGCATCGCTCGCCGGCCAGGCCGCGCAGGTCGCGACGCGCGGCAGCGCGGTGGTCGACGACGTCGTGCGCACGATGAACGAGATCACCGACCGCTCGCACAAGATCGGCGACATCATCGGCGTGATCGACGGGATCGCGTTCCAGACCAACATCCTCGCGCTGAACGCGGCCGTCGAAGCAGCCCGCGCGGGCGAACAGGGCCGCGGCTTCGCGGTGGTCGCGGCCGAAGTGCGCTCGCTCGCGCAACGCTCGGCGACGGCGGCCAAGGAGATCAAGTCGCTGATCGTGTCGTCGAACGAGACGGTCCAGCACGGCGCGACGCTCGTCACGCATGCGGGCGAAACGATGGCCGAGATCGTGCAGTCGGTGCGGCGCGTGAACGAGATCCTCGACGAAATCAGTCACGCATCGCGCGAGCAGAGCGCCGGGATCGAGCAGGTCAACCGCGCGGTGGGCGAGATGGATCAGGTCACGCAGCAGAACGCGGCACTCGTCGAACAGGCCGCGGCGGCCGCGCATTCGCTGCGCGATCAGGCCGAGGCGCTGCGCGACGCGGTGACGCGGTTCGCGTTGCCGGCTTGACGGCGCCCCGCCCCGCACTCACGCCGCGTTGCCCGCCCGCAGCGCGGCCTCGCCGCTGCCGAGCCCCAGCCCCGCCGCGCGCTGGATCAACTCGACGTCGTTGCTCGCGCCGAGCTTCTTCATCGCGCTGATCTTCTGCGCGCTGACCGTCTGCTTGCCCTTGCTCAGGCGCTGCGCGATCGTCTTGATCGGCACGCCCGACAGATACAGGCGAATCACCTCGATTTCGCGCGCCGACAGTTTCACGGGCGTGTCGCCGCGCGTGCCGAGCGCATCGACCGCGCGGCGCACGGACGGCGACAGGTAGGCCGCGCCGCTGTAGCTCGAATGGATCGCCGTGACGATGTGGCCAACCTCGTCGAGCTTGCTGACGACGCTCACGCCGCCGATCGCGGAGATCGACCGGAAGATCAGCGGATTCTCGTTCGCGACCAGCGCGACGATCCCGACGTTCGGCCGCGTGCGGCGCAGCCAGTCGAACAGCGCGAGGCCGTCCATCTGCGCGTCGCCGGGAATCGCATAGTCGACCAGCACGACGTCGCAATCGACGCCGCCGAGCGACGCGACCAGTTCGGCCGCGCTCCGGTAGACCGCGGCGAGCTCGATCGCGCAGGCGCCGCCTGCGATCTGCTCGATACCGGCCAGCGTCAACGGCCAGTCGTACGCGAAGACGATGCGAACATTGAATTTCCTCATGCGGAGTTCCTGGTGGTTCACCGGCCGCGCCGCGCGGAACGCGCGCGACCGGTGGGGCGTTGAAAGGACATTCAGGCGATTTTTAGCCTGAAGGTCGATTCTATGAACGTATGCACGCGCGCGATATCGGACGGCGTACGAATTGGCCGCCGAAGACGTAATACGCGTTTGATATTTGCGCCGGTTCTACGTCCGGCGGCCGGCGCTCGACCGTCGCGGCATCGGCCCGATGGCCGGCATCGCGCGCCGCACGTCCGGCCAGCAGGTAAAATTGCGCATTTGCATGCCACCCCGGCCCGCCGGCGGCGAGCGACGCGCCGATGCCGGCCGCACGCCGCCGCCCCTCGCCGGCTTGCCCGACCTCCCCGCTTTGCTCATGACCGATTCCGACCTGCAATCCGACGACACCTCCATCCACGAAGACGGCCTCTGGCGCGACAACGGCTGGACGGCCCGCATCATCAAGAACGAAGACGACGACGGCTGGGCCGTCGAGATGGTCAAGGACGGCGAGTCCGAGCCCGCGCTCGTCGGGCCGTGGACCATGGGCCGCGACAAGAAGAACCCGAAGCCGATGGACGCGAACGCGTTCCGCACGCTCGTGAAGACCGCGACCGAAGTGCTGATGCGGCACGAACAGCAGCGGCGCGCGATGCTGCACAAGGAAGTGACGGTGCAGGACGAAGCCGGACAGGACGTGTCGGTGACGCTCGACATCGTGCCGGACGAGTTCGAGCCGTATGCGCAGCTCAAGGCATTCGATCCGTATGGCGAGCTGCTGGCCGAAGCGAAGGTGTCGGCCGGGTTCAAGCTCAACAAGGCCAGCGCCGAACGCTGGGCCGCATCGGGCTTCGACCGGCCGGCCTGAGTACGCGATCAGGCGCCGGCGCCCTGCTGCGCCCGCGCGAGCCGACGGGCGGCCAGCTTGCGCCGCACGAGCGCCTCGAACTGCGGCGTCGCGGCCTCGGGATCGCGCGCGGCCAGGCCCAGCAGGTTGCGCGCGAGCTGGATCGGCGTCAGCACGATGCCCCACGGCAGCCCCCACCAGCCGAGCGTGGCCGACGCGAGCAGCGCGACCGCCTGCTTCCTGCGGCCGCAGCGGCGGCAGCACACGTGGCGCCGCGTCGCCCAGCGCGTGACGAATACGAGCGACACGACGCGATGCGACGCATGGACGTCCACCGGCTGCCCTTCGCGCAGGCAGATCGGACAGGGCCCGTAGCGCCAGTCGTCGACGTACTGCCGGACCTTCGCGTCGGGCACCCGTTCGGCCTCGACGACGACCGGATGCGCCTGCGCGCACACCAGACTGCAATAGCGGCGGCCGTCGATCGACCGACCGCCGACCAGGAATGTCCTGCCGCACTGACTGCACTCTGCCACGGTAACCTCGGATAAGCGTGATGCGCCGCGTGCCGGGTGCGCGCGGATCGATGCGCGCGTCCCGGCCGGGGCCGTTTCGTGTTTTAACGGCCGCCGCCGCGAGGTCTTGAGCGCACGCGCACACCGCGGCGCGTCAGCCATGCAGCCCGTGCGCGGTCATCAGACGGTACAGCGTCGCGCGCGAGATGCCGAGCTCCGCCGCGGCGTCCGCATGCTGGCGGCGGTGACGCCGCAGGGTTTCCTCGATCGCGTGCCGCTCGGCCTGCCGACGCGCCTGCGCGAGCGTCGGCAGCCGCAACGACGTGTACGGGCGCAGCTCGAGATCGGCGGCCGAGATCAGCGGGCCGCTCGTCATCACGACCGCGAAGCGGATCCGGTTGATCAGCTCGCGCACGTTGCCGGGCCACGGATAGTTGTGGATCGCCTCGATCGCGCACGCCGTGAAGCCGCGAATCCGGTACGAGCCATCGCCGCGATAGCGCCGCAGCACGTCGTCGGCGAGCAGCATGATGTCACGGCCGCGCATGCGCAGCGGCGGCTCGTCGATGCGCAGCACGCACAGGCGGTAGTACAGGTCGGCGCGGAATCGCCCGGCCTGCATCGCGGCGTCGAGATCGACGTGGGTCGCCGACACGATCCGCACGTCGACCGGAATCGACCCGTGCCCGCCGAGCCGCTCGATCTTGCCCTCCTGCAGGAACCGCAGCAGGCTCGCCTGGCTCTCGAACGGCATGTCGCCGATTTCGTCGAGAAACAGCGTGCCGCCGTGCGCGGCCTCGATGCGGCCGATCTTGCGCTGGTGCGCGCCGGTGAATGCGCCGCGCTCGTGCCCGAACAGTTCGGCCTGCAGCAGCATCGTCGGGATGGCCGCACAGTTCACGGCGACGAACGGTGCGTCGGCACGCGACGACTGCCGGTGGATCGCCGCCGCCGTCAGCTCCTTGCCGGTGCCGGATTCGCCCGCAATGAACACGGTCGCGTCGGTGTTCGCGACCTTGCGGATCGTCGCGAACAGCCGGCGCATCGCGTCGCACGCACCGATCATCGCGCCGCCGGGCGGCGGCGGCTCCGCGGCCGGGTCGCCGTCCGCGAGCTCGAGCATCCCGTATGCATGGCCGACGAGATAGCCGATCGTCGTGTAGGCCGCCGCATTGCGCACGTAGTCGAAGCAGCAATGGCGGATCAGCCGCGCGATCGTGATGTTGCGCAGCCGCTCGCCGTCGACGAGCGCGACCCAGCCGACGCGCGGGTCACGCAGCAGCGCCTCGAACGACGCGACGTCGGGCGACGCGAAGCTGCCGAAATCGACGATGCCCGCATGCGGACGGTTCGCCTTGACGAGATTCAGCGCGTCCGCCACGGTTTTTGCGCGCCACACTTCCCAGCCGCGCGACGCGAGCGAATCGACGAGCGCGGCATCGTGCTGCCGCGACAGGTAGACGAGCGGCCGCGACGGCGCGACGGGCGTGCGCCGGAGCGCGAGGAGCGGCAGCGTGCTCACCTGCCGTTCGACATCCTGCGGGCCCGGCATGCCGAGCTGACAGCAATGGTTCACGATTGCCTCGCCGCATAAGGTTGTGTATCGGAGCGGTCGTTGCCCGGTCGCGCGTGGCGGAGCGCGTGGCGGGGCGCGTGGCCCCGCGGCGCGGCGCCGCTGCGTCCGCAAATCGGCGCCGCGTTATCGGCAGAACACGACGCGCTGCGTGTAGATCTGCGGCTCGATGACGGGCTTCGCCGCTCCGTTGAGATCGTCGCGATAGGCGCGGTAGGTCTTGCCGTTCACCGTCACGTCCGACGCGCGGGCCGTCTCGATCCTGTCGAGCCCGGCGTGCCGCCATTCGTTGACCCGGTCCGCCGCCGTGACGCTCGACTCGCCCGCGATCTTCTGCGTGATCGCACTGCCGTCGCTCCACGGCTGCGTCTGCATGTCCTCGGTGTGCTGCATCGCGCCGACCGCCTTGCCGGTCGGCTTCGGCCCGTTCCGCGCGTCGAACGGCGCGCCGCGGCCGTACACCGGCGATTGCCACGACGGCGCGTGACCGGCTTCCGGCATCATGTAGACCATCTGCGGATCGCCGATCATCATCATCGGCGCGCATGCCGTGTTGTCGGGACGGCCGAGCGTCGACAGCGCCTGCTGGACGCTCGCGGCGTTCGCGAGGGTCTGCTCGCTCAGGATGACGAAGACCGCGGGATTCTGGAAAACCGACTGCGCAGCGGCCTGCGCGCTGGCCAGCCACAAAGCGACCAAAAAGATCCTCATGATTGAGGCCTCCTTGCATCCTCGTCACGCAAAAAGAGGTGTTGACCTCGGGGAGGGGAACAACACCCGTCAAACCGGAAAAGACCATCGGGCATCGGGCCCGGCGGCGGCCGTGCGCCCGGTGCTCCGGTCGCACGGCAGACCGGCCGCATGCCTACGACGAGGTGCTCGTCGAGATGACGGTCGGCGCCGGCGCGGCCGGTGCAGCGTGCTGGTCGACCGCGGCGGGCGACAACGCTTGCGCGGGATCGGTCAGCGCCGGCACGTTTGCGGGCGACGCAGCCACCGCGGCCGCGGATTCGACCGCGTCCGGCACTTTCGCGTCCGCTGCCGGCATGTCGGCGGGCATCGCGGCGACGGCAGGCTGCGCGGCCGCCGGTGCAGGCGCTGCGGCAGTCGCCTCCGGCGCCGGCTCGGCAGCCTTCGTGTCGGCAACCGGCGCCGCGACGACGGCAGCCGCCGGCATCGGTTCGGCAACCGACTCGCCTGCGGCCTGCACCGGATCGGTCGCGGCCGGCATCGGCTCCGGTGCTTGGACCGCGACGGGGTGTGCAGGCTCGGGCGTCTTGACAGCGACGGCAGGCACGGGCTCGGGGGTCCTGTCCGCGACGGCAGGCACCGGCTCGGGGGTCTTGTCCGCGACGGCAGGCACCGGCTCGGGGGTCTTGTCGGCAACTGCCGGGGCAGGCGCCGGCGCCTTGTCGGCGACCGTCTGCGCGGGCTCCGGCGCCTTCGTATCGGCGACCGGTTCGGCAGGCGCCGGCGATGCCTTGTCCGCCGCAGCCGGCGCGGCGATGACGGCTGCTGCCGGCACGGCGGCCATCGCGGCGGCCGGTACGACCGATGCCGCGGGCGAGGTGGCGGCGATGGCAGGCGCGGCAGCCGCCGCAGGTGCCGCGGCGGCCGAAACCGCGGCGGCCACGGCCGGCGCTGCAACCGCCGGTGCGGCTGCGGCAACGGCCGGCATCGCCACTGCCGGCGTGGCGGCGACAGGCGCCATCGCCGGCACAGGGACCGGCACCGAAACCGGCGCAGCGCGCATCGAGGCCGTCTCGATCGGGCGCGTCGGGGCGGGCGCCGGCGCGGCCGAGCCGAGCGGCGGCAGGCCCATCCGGTCACGCACGATCGGATCGCGATACTTGATGTCGTCCGCGACGGTCGCTTCGACGCTGGGCGCCACGTTCGAACGCGCGAGCGGCGCGGTCGTGCCCGGGCACAGGTGCCCGGTCGCCTCCACCGCGCGCCGGTTCGCATCGCTCTGGCACAGCAGCGCGAGCGCCACGTCGGTCAGGCCCATCGCACGGAATTCACGCGCATCGAGACGCCGCACGCAGGCCTGGTCGACGAGCGTCGTGCCGCCCGTCGCGCCGAACCCCGGGAACGACACGCCGACACTCACCGAGCCCATGCAGGTATCGGACAGCGTGGTCGTGAGGCCGGGCGCCTGGATCGACGGATTCGTCTTGATCGTCTGCGTGCCGGAGTAATTGACGTTTTCCGTCGCCTGGGTGTTGTACGGGCTGCTGCCCGGTGCGCCGGTCGCGAGCGCATTCGTGCTCTGCGGCGTCACGTTGCCGCCGGCGGTGCCGGACGGCATCGTCACGTTGACGTTCACGCTCGAATTGCCGCTGCCGCGCACCCCGCTGGAGCTGGTGGCATTCCCCCCGCGCGAACTCGTCGTATTCGTGTTCATGCTCGAACCGCCGCCCTGGCTGATCGCCGTCGACGATGTCGACGATTGCGCGCTCGACGTCGAATCGGCGGTTTGCGCGTGGGCGCCGATCGTGGTCATCGCGAACATCGCCGCACATGCCACCTTGATCCTGTTGCTGTTCATTTCACTCTCCGGACGAGGTTTGACCTCCCACCCAGGCAACCGTACTAATTCCCCTGAATGCCTTCAGTTTTCGCTGCTTCCCCGAACTGCTTCCAGCCGCTGCCCAGCTGGGACCACGAGCCGGCCGACATGCCCTGCCATTGCTGGGTGTCCGGTCCGCCGATGGCACTGCCCGACGAAAGCGTTTGTTGTTCTGACGGTTTGGTTGTCTGAGAAGGGTTGTTTGACGTCTGCATATTCGATTGCCCACCATCGGCGGCACGGTCAGCGCCATACGCCGTCAGAGCCGCGAGCATCAGAGCGGCGGCAATCAGGTTCTGCTTCATGCCAACTCCTTACGTGACAACGATGCGGAAAAGAGACCAGCGTCGCTGGGAAACTGGTCCCCCCACACCTGACTAATGACTGCTCCCGGTCGCGCTCGAGTCTCCCTGGCTTCCGCCCGATGCGGACGGCGAACCGGCCGGACCGGTACTCCACACGGTCGACGTGTTGTAGTGATTCGAGCCCGCGATCGCGCCCGACCCGCCACTGCCCGTCCACCCCACGGCGCCCGCGTTGGCGATGCCGTGGTCGTTCGCGCCCGTGGCCGTGTAGTGGTTCGCGCCGAGTACGATCGTGGCGGTCACCCCTCCCGAAAGCGCATTCGCGTTCTCGTTCGTGCTGCCGTTCCCGGCGAACGAACCCGCGGCACCGATACCGCCGCCCGCCGCGAACGCGCCCCCGTTCGTGCCCGAGCCGCTGGCCGTCGAAGTCGAGTTGTGAAAAGCGGACGCCGTGCCGGCGGAGCCGGCGGGTGTCACGGTACTTCCTGCATTCGCGCCGGCCGTCGAGGTCGAATTGCTGGTATAGCTGCCGGAGCCGACCAGCACCGAACCGGAAACACCCGCCGCAACGGATTGCGTCTGGTTGGTCGTGGACGATCCGGCCGCCAACGCAGCGGACGAAATGACGGTGAGCGCTGTCGCTAACATGACTTTGGCTTTCATAGCAATTCCTTGCTGTGAGGAAGTTCGACGGTGGCGGAGCCGGGCCTGCCCTTGCGGAACAACACCCGGCATCCGTGCCGCCAGCCAATGACGAACGCTACGCGTCGCGGCTTAGTGGTGATACGTCCAGCCGGTCGAGCCCGCGTTCGCGCCGCTGCTGCCGCCTGCTTGTGCGCCGCCGAAGCCGAAGCCGCCGACCGTCGACGTTTGCGTGTGGTTCGTGTACGAGATCGAACCGCTGCTGCCGCCACCGGCCATTGCGCCGGCTGCGCCGAGTGCCGAGCCGGAATCGGTTGCGGTGAAGTGGCCGAACCCGGCGACCCCGGCCATCGTCTGGCCACCGCTCGACGAGTTGCTGCTCGAGATCGTGCCGCTCGCTGCAAACGCTGCACCCGAAACCGCCAGAACTGCTGCTGCAATCAGAAGCTTCTTCATGGTCGACTCCATAACGGCGTGGAGAGAATGAGCATGGAAGATCGCACGCCATCAATCTTCCTGCCTCGGGCAATCCTTGAAAATAAGGATTGCTATCGAATAAATAAATTATTTCAGGATCGTGAATTGGCTTTTTATTTTTGACCAGCCGAAGTCTAGTTTTATGTTTTTAAGTTGTCCAAAATTTATGAGTAGGTGTTTTCTATTATTTTTATGAACATTTGAATTCACCAAAAACATCGTCGATTACATTCACCGGAATTACACACACATCTTTCCGGCTCGCGATTTTCAATACCCCGCCCAAAACAGATACCGGCACCGGCACTCGTTTCAGGAATTGAAAATCAGCGAATGTATTGACTACCGCAAAACGCAGCGCCCGCTCGACATACGCCCTTCAGCCGGGCGACAACGAGCCTGCATTGCAGCCAGACGACATGTCTGCTCCCTGAGCTGACGAAGAAAAGCCTTCCGGATAACCCGGCCGACGCGCGTTCGATCTAATCCGGCCGGCGCCGGCACTGGCCCGGCGCGATCGAAACGGCTCTGCACGGTTGAAGAGGAATCGGCGCGACGCTGTCCGGCACGAACAGCGTGCCCCATCCGGGAGCGCTGAATGAAGGCGAGCATCGCTGTCGCCGGGTTGTCGCGCGAAACGACACCCGCTCCAACACGCGACGCGCGCGGAGGGCGGAAAATCGGCAAGGCGCTACCGACGACGCTGGCACTGCGTCGCAAGCGCTACCCCAATCAGTCCGACTACCCCTATGGTGCGCTAGAAACGCGCGGATCAAGCCACTGCTTATAGTGTTCATCGCCGCTTCCCCGACTGGCTTGTGACGAACTGGCCGCCCCCACATCATCGTTGCATCGTGTCGACCGCTCGCCGGTGCGTCCCATCTCGCAAACCGCATGCCATGCGATATTCCACTGCGCATTGCGCGCGGCATGCGGCCGTCAGCCCTGACCATTTCGCAGGGAACGGCATTTTTCGTTTCAGGAATGTATCGCGCTAACGGGGCGCCCGCGGTGGCGATCATTGAACACCGCGACGCAATGCCTTGATTTGACGGACGAATCCGGCGCGTCCAGGCGCGCCGGACGTCCCTGCGAACGGTTGTTTCAACCTTGAGAACCGTCTCCCGACACATGGCCCGCGGTTCGCGCGTTTCTGCTGACGAACCGCGTGTTGCGGAGGCCGGCAGCCGTCCATTACGCCCGGCGAACGGGGGCGAGCCGCTCAATGCCTCGCACCGCACGGCCGCCGATACGGCCGGAACACGGGTTCTCCCCGAAATACGAAACGAATTTGATTCATCCGTGAAAATACCCACACGATCATGCGGCGAAAAATATTGCCATCCGGCACGCTGCGGGCGTAATAATTAAAACAAATGCAAACACGCGATTTCGACAAAATCGCGCTCAGCGTTTTCATTCCATTCGATCAAACTCATTTCACCCATGTATCCCAGGCGAGCAATTCATTGAAGAAACGTTTTCGAGCATTTATCCGCTTGATTCTCATTATTTGAAAATGCCGATCCAAGACACCTTTCACGCCGTCGGTCTCGTAAAAACCTGATTCATCGCGCGTTTCGCCGTGTCGAACCGTATCGATCCCGCGATCGCCACGCGAGCTTCCCCTGTCCCCACGATTCACGCATGAATCACAAACGCGCGCGCCGAACGGTCACGACCCGGCCGCGCCCGCACGCAGCGGGATTTCGTCATTCACGGCATGCCGATTGCCTGATGTCGGCTCACACCGAGCGGTACACCACGGCACACGAAATACAGGCGGCCGCCCGTCAGCCGAGCAGCTCCTTCTTGCGCAGATGCACGACGTCGCGCATCGGCGGCGCGCCGAACAGCCGGCTGTATTCGCGGCTGAACTGCGACGCACTTTCGTAGCCGACGACCGCCGCCACCGACCCGACGTCGCCGCCCTGCCGCAGCAACAGCCGCCGCGCCTCGTGCAGCCGCAGTTGCTTCTGATACTGCAGCGGGCTCAGCGTCGTCACGTGCTTGAAATGATGGTGCAGCGACGACACGCTCATGTTGACCGCCTGCGCGAGCGACTCGACGCGCATCGGCTCCGCGAAGTGATCGCGGATCCATTCGATCGCACGCGCGATCCGGTGCGTCTGGCTGCCGGCGATCGCCATGTGCCGCAGCCGCGTGCCCTGCCCGCTCGTCATCAGCCGGTACAGCACTTCCTTCTCGATCAGCGGCGCGACGACCGCGATGTCGGCCGGCGTATCGAGCAGCCGCAGCAGCCGCAACGCCGCATCGAGCAGCGGCGGCGTCAGCTCCGCGAGCGCGATCCCCTCGCCTTCCGGGCCCGCGTCGGGCTCGGGCAGCCGCATCTCGGCCGCCAGCTCGACGATGCGCTGCGGATCGAGCGTCAGCGACAGGCACAGGTACGGTTCGTCCACCGACGCACGCGTCACGCGCGAGAGGATCGGCAAGTCGATCGACGTAATCAGGCAATTGTGGGTGTCGTATTCGTAAGCGTGGCCGGCGACGATCACGCGCTTCGCGCCCTGCGCGGCGATCACCAGCGCGGCGCGCGACACGCCGCAGCCGAGATCGACCGGCCGCGTGTGCCGATGCAGCATCAGACCCGGCACGGCCGTCGAATGCGAGCCGTCCGCCGGCGCGAAACGGCCGATCAGCGACGCCAGTTCGCGCCGCCCGGATTCGCGCGACGCCACGATATCGGTCATGTCCATGACGCATCCTCGAATGATTTCCCGTGTCGCGCGAGCATAGCGAAACGGCTCGCGGCGTGCGGGGGATTTGCAGGATTGTTCAATAAATTTGCAGGATTGGGTAGACGCAAAAACCGGCTGCTCGCGCACACTCCCCGCTAATCCGGCCCATGCCGGGTTTTCCCCACGGAGACAACCAAAATGCCCACCTCGTTTGTCCTGAACGGCAAGAACGTCACCCTCGACGCCGATCCGTCGATGCCCGTCCTCTGGGCGATTCGCGAACACGCGGGACTGACCGGCACGAAATTCGGCTGCGGCATGGCGCAGTGCGGCGCGTGCACGGTGCATCTCGAAGGCCAGGCCGTCCGCTCGTGCGTGCTGCCGCTCGCCGGCATCGCCGGCAAGCACGTCACCACGATCGAAGGCCTGCAGAGCAAGCCCGCGCAGGCCGTGCAGACCGCATGGGTCAAGCTGCAGGTGCCGCAATGCGGCTATTGCCAGTCCGGCCAGATCATGTCGGCCACCGCATTGCTCGAACAAAATCCGAAACCGACCGACGCGGACATCGACGCCGCGATGAACGGCAACCTCTGCCGCTGTGCGACCTACGCCCGCATCCGGGCCGCGATCCACGACGCGGCCGCGACGCTGGGAGCCTGACCATGACGATCGAACTCGACAACACCGATTCGGTGCGCCCGTCGCGCCGCACGTTCCTGAAGGCCGCCGGGGCAGCAGCCGCCGTCAGCCTGACCATCGGCTTCGACTGGGCCGGCCTCGGCCGCCGCGCACTCGCCGCGACCGCGCCGGCCAGCGATTTCGCACCGAACGCATTCCTGCGCATCACGCCCGACGGCGCCGTCACGGTGATCGCGAAGCACGTCGAAATGGGCCAGGGCGCGTATACGGGCATCGCGACGATCGTCGCCGAGGAGCTCGACGCCGACTGGTCGAGCGTGCGCGTCGAAAGCGCGCCGGCCGATGCGAAGCGCTACGCGAACCTCGCGTTCGGCACGATGCAGGGCACGGGCGGCAGTTCGGCCATGTCGAACTCGTGGCAGCAACTGCGCGAAGCGGGCGGCAAGGCGCGCGCGATGCTCGTGCAGGCCGCGGCGGCTCGCTGGAAGGTGCCGGCCGCCGAGCTGACCACCGCCAACGGCGTCGTCACGCACACGAAGAGCGGCAAGACGGCCGCGTACGGCACGCTCGTCGCCGATGCGTCGAAGCTGCCCGTGCCCGACAAGGTCACGCTGAAGCAGCCGGCCGATTTCAAGCTGATCGGGCACCGGATTCCGCGCGTCGACGCATCGTCGAAATCGAACGGCACCGCGCATTTCACGCTCGACACGACGTTCCCCGGCATGCGCGTCGCGCTGCTGCAGCGGCCGCCGCGCTTCGGCGCGACGGTGAAATCGTTCGACGCGACGGCCGCGAAGGCCGTGCCGGGCGTCGTGTCGGTCGTGCAGGTGCCAGGCGGCGTCGCGGTCGTCGCGAACGGCTTCTGGGCCGCGAAACAGGGCCGCGATGCGCTGAAGGTCGAATGGGACGAAACGAAGGCGGAGAAGCGCGGCTCGGACGAGCTCATGCGCGAATACCGGCAACTCGCCGAGAAGCCGGGCACGTCGGCGCGCAAGGACGGCGATGCCGATGCGGCGATCGCCGGCGCGGCGCGCAAGATCAGCGCGACGTACGAATTCCCGTACCTCGCGCACGCGCCGATGGAGCCGCTCGACGCGGTCGTCAAGCTGACGGCCAACAGCTGCGAGATCTGGGCCGGCGACCAGTTCCAGACGGTCGACCAGGGCAACGCGGCCAGGACGGCCGGGCTGAAACCCGAGCAGGTGCAGATCCACACGCTGTATGCGGGCGGCAGCTTCGGCCGGCGCGCGAACGCGTGGTCGGACTACGTGGTCGAGGCCGTGTCGATCGCGAAGGCGCTCGGCGCGGACGGCAAGCCCGTCAAGCTGCAATGGACGCGCGAGGACGACATCCAGGGCGGCTTCTACCGGCCGATGTACTTCCACAAGCTCGACGCGGGCCTGACCGCGGACGGCCGGCTGGTGGGCTGGCGCCACCGGATCGTCGGCCAGTCGATTCTCGCCGGCACACCGTTCGAGGCGTTCATGGTCAAGAACGGCGTCGACGCGACGTCGGTCGAGGGCGCCGCGAACCTGCCGTACGCGGTGCCGAACGTGTCGGTCGAACTCACCACCACCAAGGTCGGCCTGCCGGTGCTGTGGTGGCGCGTGGTCGGCAGCTCGCACACGGCCTACGCGGTCGAGGCGTTCATCGACGAAGCCGCGCACGCGGCCGGCAAGGATCCGTATGCGTTCCGCCGCGACCTGCTCGCGAAGGAGCCGCGCATGCGCGCGGTGCTGGAACTGGCCGCGCAGAAGGCCGGCTGGGATCCGGCCAAGCCGCTGCCGAAGGGCCGCGGGCGCGGGATCGCGGTGGCCGAGGCGTTCAAGAGCTATGTCGCGCAGGTGGCCGAGGTATCGGTCGACGCCGACGGCAAGGTGAAGGTCGAGCGCGTGGTGTGCGCGGTCGACTGCGGAATCGCGATCAATCCCGACATCGTCGCCGCGCAGATGGAGGGCGGCATCGGTTTCGGGCTCGGCGCGGCGATGCACAGCGCGATCACGCTGAAGGACGGCCAGGTCGAGCAGCGCAACTTCGACGGCTACCACGTGCTGCGGATGGCGGAAATGCCGAAGGTCGAGGTGCATATCGTGCCGTCGGCCGAAGCGCCGACCGGGGTCGGCGAGCCGGGCGTCGCGCCGGTCGGGCCGGCCGTGGCGAATGCGATCTTCGCGGCGACGGGCAAGCGGCATTACGTGCTGCCGTTCGATTCGGCGGAGAGCGCGAAGGCTTGATACGCGGAGATGCCGGCTGCCGGGCGAGGTATGCCCCGTGGCCGGCGTTTTTCAACGCATCGCGAGAACACCCGGCTTATCCGGGCTGGTTCCATGTAGGGTTCGATGTCGGCAATTAAAACCACTTATATCACTGATTCATATTGATTTTTCATTGATACCTGTAGGGTTCAATGTAGGGTTCCATGTACGGTTTCCACCGGCCGCCCGCCAACCCGGGTCGAGCGCGTGTTCCCGGCGTCTCCCCCCGTTACATCGGACGTAACGCCCGTAACGTCGCCCCGCGATGCTACGTAACAATCCTTCAGCACCGCGCCTCCCCTTTCATCGATCGTCCGGCGCTTCCCGTTAAAAATTCTTTTAAATTCAAGGCTGCCGCGCCGTCCGCGCCGCGACCGCCAGCTATTGCCATCCGACAATCCTCCCCTGGCCCGGAAGTTGCAGCACAAGGCCCGCAAACACTCCTTTACGGACATGCGAGGGCCACCATGGATTGCAAATACCTGTACATCGACAACATAAAAATCAACTTCGTGCGCCGCACGATCGAAATCGACAACAAGGTCGTCGACGTTACGCCGCGCGAATTCGACGTCGTCGAATTCCTGCTCGACAACATGAACAAGATCGTGCCCCGGCAGGCAATCCAGGAAGCCGTGTGGGGCCGCGAGCTCGGCGTGTCGTCGCGCACGCTCGACACCCATATTTCGCGGATCCGCTCGAAGCTGCAGCTCGAACACGACAAGAATCTGCGGATCATCCCGATCTATGCGGTCGGCTATCGCCTCGTGCTGTTCGGCGCGGCGATGACGCACGTCGAGCGTCACGACGCGGCGCCGATGGTGCGCACGGCCCCGCAACCCGCGATGGCCGCCGACTACGCGTAACGCGTCACCCGCGCGCCGCCCGATCGCGGCACGCCCGCCACGCTTCCCCCACCGCGCTGCGCGGATTCGCAGCACCTCGCGGCCTGCCGGCCGGACGCGGCCTGCACGCCGCCCGGTCCGCCAGCCAGCCGCGCCCCAGCCGCCGCCTCCGGGCGGCGGTTGCTTTTGACCGCCAGCCGTCGCACCGCCATGCTTCATCGCGCCCGGCCGCGCTCCGCCCTCGTTCGTCACGCTTCGTAGCGCGCCGCGCCCGGCATCTCCGCGCGATGGCCGCGACTACGGATTCCGGCGCGGCACGCGGCCATCGCCGTCCCTACAATCGACGCAGCAGCCGCGCGCCCCTCGGCGCCGCCGGCCCCAGAACAATCCGTCGAACCAACGTCGAATCCGCCCCGATCCCGCCGTGCCTGCGCTGTTCCTGACGAATGCCGACGCCGGCGACGCCGCGAACCGGGCCATGCCCGCCGCTTCCCCGCCGCCCGCCGCCGCGCCGGCCGCGGGCGCGCTCGACGCGTCGCCCTACCTGCCGCGCCTGTCCGCCGCCGCCGCGCGCGGGCTGTCGCATGCGTACGGCGCGACGGGCGCCGTCCCGGTCACGCTCGGCGAGCATGCGTACGAAGTGCGCTGGCGCGTCGACGCCGAGCCGGCCGCCGATGCGCACGCGTACCGCTTCGTCGTCGGTCCGGCTGCCGGCACGCTCTGGATCGACCCGGTCGCGGAAACCGAATGGCTCGGCGACGCAGCCGACCCGGCGGTCCCGGCCGTGATCCGCGCGGCGCTGCTTGCCGACCTGTGCGCGCCGCTCGCGGCCGTACTGCAAGCCGCGACGCGGCAGCGCGTGGAACTGCTGCCGCCGCCGGCCGGCGCGCCGGCCTCGCCCGCCTCACCGGCCGCGCTGCGGTTCGAGCTGCGCCGCGCCGACGCCGCGTGGCGCTGCCACGGCGCGCTGCTGTTCGACGCACCGGACGCGCTGGCCGTGTTCTTCGCGGCCGCGCCGGCCGCGCTCGCCGACGCGCGCGCGGCCTACGCGAGCCTGCCCGTGCCGCTCGTGTTCGAGATCGGCCGCACCGAGCTGACGACGGCCGAGCTGGCCGACGTCGTCGGCGGCGACATCATCGCGATCGAGCGCTGGAAGGCACACGAGCAGAACCTGCTGTGCGTCGCGCGGCTGCCGGCCGCGCCGGCGTGGGAAATCACCGGACGGCCGTCGGGCAACCGGCTGACCGTCGAACGAATCAGGGAGATGCCTTTGGAACCGACCCGCACCGACTCCGCCCCGCCGACGACGCACGACGCGCCGCCCGCCGACGCACCGCGCTCGCTCGACGGCCTCGCCGTCGACCTGCGCTTCGAGCTGCCGCCCACGTCGATGCCGCTCGGCGAGCTGAGCGCGCTGCAGCCGGGGGCCGTGATCGAGTTGCAGCAAGGGATCAACCAGAGCGTGATCCATCTCGTCGCGAACGGGATGCTGATCGGCACCGGCCATCTGATCGCGGTCGGCCAGAAGCTCGGCGTGCGCGTCGTCACGCTGACGCAACCCGCGCCGCGCGAGCGCTGAACGATGGGCAACCTGCCGAATCCGGTCGCGCTGATCGCGGTCATCGCCGCGCTCGGCATCGCGCCGTTCGCGGCGCTGATGGTGACGAGCTACACGAAGCTGGTGGTCGTGCTCGGCCTGCTGCGCTCCGCGCTCGGGATCCAGCAGGTGCCGCCGAACCTCGTGCTGAACGGCATCGCGCTGATCCTGTCGCTGTTCATCATGGCGCCCGTCGGGATGTCGATCCGCGACGCGCTGCAGGCGCGCCACTTCGATGCATCCGGGCAATTGTCGACCTCGGACATCGGCGCACTCGCCGATGCCGCGCTGCCGCCGATCAAGGATTTCCTGGTATCGCATACGCGCCAGCGCGACCGCGAATTCTTCGTGCGCACCGCGACGTCGGTCTGGCCGAAGAACCGCGCGGACGGCATCAAGGACGACGACCTGCTCGTGCTGGTGCCGAGCTTCACGCTCGCCGAGCTGACGAAGGCGTTCCAGATCGGCTTCGTCATCTACATCGTGTTCATCGTCGTCGATCTGCTGGTCGCGAACATCCTGCTGGCGCTCGGGATGCAGATGATCTCGCCGACGACGATCTCGGTGCCGTTCAAGCTGCTGCTGTTCGTCGCGCTCGACGGCTGGTCGCTGCTCGTGCACGGGCTCGTGCTGTCGTACCGCGTGGCGGGTGCGGGATGAACGCGCGCCGCCTGCGAACCGCCGCTGCTTGCCTGTGCGCGCTGGCCATGCTCGCGCTCGCGTGCCTGCCGGCGCGCGTCGCGCAGGCGGCCGGCGGCGGCGCCGGTTTCGCGCAACTGGCGCGCGCCTGCGCGCCGAACGTCGATCCCGCGACGCTCGCCGCGCTCGTGCGCACCGAGTCGGGTTTCAATCCGTATGCGATCGGCGTGGTCGGCGGGCACCTGACGCGCCAGCCCGCGTCGCTCGACGAGGCGCGCGCGACCGCGCGCGAACTGTCGTCGCGCGGCTTCAGCTACAGCGTCGGCCTCGCGCAGGTGAACGAACGCAATTTCGCGAAATACGGGCTCGATGAAGCGACGATGTTCGAGCCGTGCCGCAACCTGCAGGCCGGCGGCGCGATCCTGACCGAATGCTTCGCGCGCTCGTCCGGCACCGGCCGCGCCACGCAGGCCGCGTTGCGCGCGGCGCTGTCGTGCTACTACAGCGGCAACTTCACGACCGGCTTCTCGAGCGGCTACGTGAGCCGCGTCGTCGCGAGCGCGCAGCGCAATGCGCGCGAAGGCGGCGTCGAACCGATTCCCGTCGTGACCGACACGCCGCCGCCGGCGCGCGAGCGGCGCATGGCCGCGGCCGCCACGACGCCGCCCGACCGCGCGCGGCGCCTGCCGTCGGCCGCCGCGTCCGCCGATGCGCCGTCGTGCCATGCCAGGCCGGTGGTGATGATGTGCCGCGGGCTGCCGGCGAATCAGGCGAAGCGGCTGTGTGTGCGGTGTCTCGATCAGTGACGAACCGCGGCGCAAGCCGCCGTGCGCTGATCGAACGCACCGCCGTGCGCGCCTCGTAGCCCGCGTCGCGCGCGCGCCCCGACCGCGCCGCCACGCTACGAAACAGCGGCATGCCAGCCGCGAAGCGTCTCCTTACACTTGAAAGCTGGCGGCGCGGCGTACCGTGCGCCGGGTGCTCCGCGCATCGCGCGGCTCAACGGAGACGAGCATGCTGTTGATCGACGGACTGGGACTGGGCGTCAACTGGCAGCGCTTCCTGTCGGAAACGCTGAATCCTGTCGTCGCGCCCCCGCCGCCGCCGCCGCCGCCGAAACAGGACGATCCGGCAGCCGGCCCCGCGAACCCGGTCGCCGCCCCGCCGATTCCCGTCAACGCGTCGTTGGCCACCGACCCGTCGAAGCCGACCAACGCGGAGATCGCCGACGCGACGTCGCTGATGCAGCGCATGGCCGCGCAATACACGGCGCCGCCGCCCGACATCACCGTCGAGAACAAGACGACGCAAGCCGTGCGGCAGGCAATCCAGGACGCGCAGACGAAATACGACGACGCGTCGAAATCGCTGCAGGGCGCGCAGAACGTACTGCACGTGGTCAACCGCGATCCCGAATCGACGCCGGAGGCCCGCAAGGCCGCGCAGGCCGATTACGCAAAAGCGCGCACGGCGACCGACACCGCCCAGCGCGAGCTGAACGTGACGACCGACGCCGGCTACACGATCCTGTATGGCGAACAGGCCGACGCCGACAAGCCGGCCGGCATCCAGATCGACGACGACGGCAAGGTGACGAACCCGGGCGACGCGCAGGACGCGGCCAACGACAAGCTCAAGGCGCTGCAGGCCGCGTTTCCCGACCACGCGAACGACCCGAACTGGGTACCGAAGCCGGGCGACTGCACGAAAGCGGAGCAGTCGAAGCTCTACGACGACTGGAAAAGCGCCGACGCGCACGCGGCCGCCGGTACCGCGAAATACTTCGCGGATCTGTCGAACGCATACCTCGCCCGTACGCAGCTCCGATCCTACCTCGTCGATCCCGACTACAAGGCGGCACTCGACGCGGGCATCGGCGGGCTGAACGACGCGTTGGCAAAGCAGGATCTGCAGGTGAATCTGCCGGAGGCTCCCGAATCGCCCGAAGCCGCGCAAAAGGACCTCACGGCCGCGGCAAAATCGGCGAACCTCACGAACGCGGCGGTCGCGGCGGCCAACGACGCCATCGCTGTCGCGCAGGCGCAGCAGAAGTTCGACGTGGTCGCCGGCCGGCAGGGCACGGTGATCGTCGCGCCGAATTCGGCTTCGGACGCGAACGCCGCGCTCAAGCGCGCGCAGACGGCCGCGAACACGAGCGGCGGCTATCTGCAGATGCTGGCCACGCAGCAACGGGTCGACGACGCACAGGACGACTGTACGGTCGCCCAGCAGGCGTCCGACAAGTGGCACAAGGACAATCCGCAGCCGCCGCACCTGCCGCCCGTCGACGCGAAGGTCGATCTCGATCTCACCGCCGCGTACGCGAAGCTTTACAAGGCGAAACAGCAGGCGAGCATCGCGCACGACGGCTTCGTCGCCGCATACGGTGCGACGCTCGCGCAGCAGTACGACGATCAGGCGTCGAAGATCAGTGCGCAGGTGAAGGCGCAGCAGCCGCTGCTGAAGCCGTTTTTCCAGCAACCGCCGCAATTGACGTCGACCGCCGCACCGCCGGCCCCCTTTTCGTCGCTGTCGACGGCTGCGGGCGCCGCGCCGGGCGCGAGCCCGTCGCTGCCCACGGCCTTCCCGGCCCCTGCACCGACCGGCAAGAATGGCGCGTCGTCGCCGCCGATCCTGTCGCTGAGCGACCCGTCGCGATCGACGACGCCGCTGCCGGCTGCGGCGAGCGGCCCGACGCAGATCGATGCCACGCGCCTGCAGGTGGTCGCCGGCGCGCTGCGGATGGCCAGCAACCGGCTGTCCGACGACGTCAATTCGCGTGCAGCCGACGTCGCACTGGGAAACGCGCAGGACGACGTCGATCAGGCAAAGAGCGCGCTCGCCGCCAAGCAGAAGCAGTACGACGAATGGGCCGCCGCGAACCCGCCGCCGCTGCGGGTGCGCACGTTGCCGGACGGCGACGTGATCCCGGTGCCGTCGTATCGCCCGAACCCGTACCAATCCGAGCTGAACGACGCGCGGGACGCCGTCACGAAGGCGGAGAACGCCGTTCCGCAACTGCAGCTGCTGCGCGACACGTCGCGCCAGCAGGTTCTGCTCGACCAGTTCGACGCGGGCCTCGAGGAGCGGCTGCGCTATGTCGACGAGAAGTCCGACGCGGCCGACGACTACAAGAAGGCGATGCATGACTTCTACGAAGCGCATCGCACCGAAATGTCGAATTCGATGCTCGACGCGGCAAGCCTGAGCACGCAGAACGGCGGCACGATCCCGTTCGGCTTGCTCAACGAGAACCAGCAGCGCAACCTGATCGGCATCGCGCTCGGGCAACAGCCGGACGTGCCGGCCGATGCTTCGTCGCAACCCGTATCGGCAACCAAGGATTCGACTGCGCGCTTCGTCGACAAGGACAAGCTGTCGGCGATCGACTCGGTGCGCGACAAGCTGCTGTCGGTCGGCGGCGGCAAGGACACGCAGATCAGCGTGCTGCCGATGGTGTATGCCGCGAAGGACACCGGGATGACGACGAGCGCGCTGTTCAAGGTAACGGACAAGGACGGCAAAGCGCACTACATCGACGAATCGGCCGGCAACTACGACAGCATCAACGACTATCTCGACAGCAACCAGCTGTCGTCGGACGGCACCGTCGACATCCTGACCGGCCACAACGAGGACGGCTCGCAGCAGCTCGTGTCGAAGGCCGCGCACAACGACAGTACGTTCGATTCCGTGCTGAATTTCTTCACGGGCACCGGCGTCAACGTGGGGATGCTGCTCGGCGGGATGGCGCTCGAAGTGATCGGCACGGCGCTCGACGGCACGGTGATCGGCGCGGCGATTGGCGTGCCGCTGAACATCCTCGGCGCGGGGATGACCTACACGGCGATCGGTTCCGCGATGACGAAGGCAGGCCTCGATCTCGCCAACCGCGTCCAGCACGACCAGAGCATCAGTCCGTTCGACGCCGGCGCCCGCGCCGACTACATCAACCTCGTGCCGATGGCTGCCGGTGGCGCCGCGAAACTCGCGGGCACGAAGCTGTTCGAGCGCGCGGTCACGACGAAGGTCGCATCGGTCATCGCCAAGGGTGCGCAACGGACGGCGTTCGCGACCGGTGTCGCCGGCGCCGGCGAGGCGTTCGTCGAATCCGGTATCGACCTGGCGCAAGGCAATACGAAGGCGGCCGGCGAAGCATTCGAATCCGGCGTCATCAACACCGCGCTGATGGGTGCGGGGGTCGCGAAGCAACGCGCGGTCACGGGTATCCGCACCCGCACCGGACGGCCGATTGCCGCGCACACGACGGATGGCAACGTCGTCAAGGTCGATGACCAGACGATCGGGCAAATCCTGAACAAGGACGGCGCCGCGTCGCTGTCGGCCGACCGCACACGGGCGACGCTCGACGGCGAGCCCGTGAAGGTCGCGCCCAACGGCGTACTGATGGTCGGCGACAAGGTGCTGACCTACGAAGACCAGCCGATCCGCGTGCTCGACAAGGTGTCGGCGAAGCAGATGCCGCCCGGCAAGTCGGTGGTGCTCGGCCAGGACGGCACGCTGTCCGTCGTATCGGCTTCACCGAAGGCCTGGACCCACGGCACGCGGGTCGAAAGCGTGACGGACACCGGCGAGCGCCTGACGTTCGGCCCGGACGGCGCCATCGGCACGACGTCGAACATCGTCGCGAAATCGCGGCTCGACCGGCTGGACGAGATCATCGACCAGGGCAAGGACCTGCACCACCAGTTGCGCGACGCCGCGGCGAGGGAGGCACGCCGTGTCCGGCAGGCCGCCGCCGAAGGTGAAAGCGCGAATGCGGCCCACGATGCTTACAGCACGCAGCGCACGAGCGAGGCACGCGCGCAGGCCGACCGGCAGCACGACGACATCGATGCGGATCGCACGACGGCCACCCGCGGCGCCACTGCGCGCGCCGCCGATATCGACGAACCGGCCGGCGGCGGCACGCGCACGAAGCCGGACGGCCCGCCGCGCGTCGATGTACGGGTCGTCGCCCTGACGGACGAAGCGCCCGCCACGCGGCCGGCGACGTCCGACCCGGCCGGCATCGCGGTGCCGCGCGGGCCGAGCGTCGAGCCGATGCAGGTCGGCGAGCGCACGGTCTATCTCGTGCGGAACGGGGCGAGCCGCGATCCGGGTGCGCCCGCCCTGCGTCCGCAGGATCTCGACGAGCCCGTGATCGTCGTCGCCGGCGAGCACGACGCGGCGCTCGCGCCCGAGCTGGCGAACCGCTGGCAGAAACCCGTCTACGCGGCCGCACCCGACGCATTCGGCGCCGATGGGCAATTGCACGCCGACGCGCGGGTGCTGCGCTTCGATCCGGAGCCGGAACCGGTGGCGACGGCAAGCAGCCCGTCCGGAGCCGCGGGGGCTGACGAAGCATCGCCGGCGCCATCGCGCTCCGCGGCGCCCGACGAAACGGTGATCGTGCTCGCCGGCAAGCGCGGCCCGAACGAGCCGGCGATGCCGCGCGCGGTCGCCACGCCCGAACCCGTCACCGCGCACGACGGCATATTCAGCGCGCCGAACCGCGTGCTGGTGGTGGTCAAACCGGACCACCCCGCCGTGGCCGAAGCAGCGGCCAAACCCGCGGCGGATCGCGGGACGGCCGCCGCCTCCCGTGGTGACGAGACGACCGCCGAGGCCGCGGGCGACAAGACCGTCCGCACGCATGCCGGCGACGAACGCCCGTCCGTGCCGACCGACGATCCGGCGCGCGCCGCGCCCGCGGAAACGCCCGGCGCCGCGACGCCCGATTACGCCACCCCGAATCCCGGCTGGATCACGCGGATGCAGATGCGTCTGGGCGGCGCACCGTTGCCGGAAGCCGTACAGGCGCTCGCGATGCAGTCGGGCACGCTCGCGACGCAGTTGCGCATGCTGCAGGACGCCGGCTGGCGCGTGACGATCGGCAAGCGCGGCCGCGGCAGCCACGTCGATACGCGCAAGCGCCGCGTGACGATCGACGGCGGCCTCCGCGATGCCGGCAGCATCACGTACGTGCTCGCGCGCGAATCGCGCAAGGCCGTCGAAGCGATGGCCGGCGTACTGGATCACGACTACGGGCCGCGCGGCGGCTTCACGCGCAAGGCGCTCGAGGCCGAGGCACGCGCGCAGATCAGCGCGTTCGAGGCCCGCTACGAGATCAAGCTGGCAACCGGCACCGACATTGCCGCGCACCTCGCTCACCCCGACGCAATCGCGCGCGAAGGCGCGAACTGGCGCGGACGGTCGCACGACTACGCAGGCACGGTCGACCGGCTGGCGAGCACGCTGGGCGACGTGCATACGTCGGCTGCGGACGGCGCGACCTATCGCGCGTTCTACAACGACGCCTGGTCGCATCAGAAGGGGCGCGGCGGCATGCCGCGCCGGATGCCCGCGCCGCGGATGGACGAAACCGGCACCGCACCGCGCGGCGTCGCCCGCTTCGATGCGCGCGTCGCCTGGAGTCGCGCGCATGCCGAGATCGCGTCGCCGTACCGCGCGGGCGAGCGCCCCGATGCCGCCGAGCTTGCCGCCGCGCGCACGCGTCATTTCACGATCGACCCCGGGCGCCGCGTGGTCGTGCTGCACGCCGACACGCGCGCGGACGGCACCTTGCTCGTCGACGGCCGGCCGGTCAGCGCGCACGAATACATGCTCGAGATGGCGCCGCCGTTCGTGGTGCAGGAAGGCTATGCGATCGTGCTCGCCGCGAAGCACGACGGCGCCGCGCACGCGGCGCGGCTCGCGAACCTGTGGCAACGGCCCGTGTATGCCGCGCCCGCGGAAGCGGTCGGCGCGCACGGCGCGCTGCTCGATACCGGCACATTCCATCGCCTCGATCCGGCGCCCGCCGCGCCGCACGATCTCGGCCCGCTGAACGCCGACCCGCTCGGCGTCTATGCGCACGGCGACCGCAACGCGCGGGTCGACCTCGCGCACGAAGCCGGAGAACTGCTCGGCGCCGGTGGCGAAAAAACCGTATTCGCGCTCGGCGACGACGCCGCGCTCGGCATCTACGATCGCCACGCCCACGCGGAATCCGGTCACGTGCGTGCGGCGGTCGACGAACGGCTTGCGCTCGACGACCTGCGTTCGTACGGACTGCAGACGGTCACGATGAGCGGCCCGTTCTCGGTGCTCGGTCGCGTCGGCGTGCTGTATCGCCCGCTCGGCGTCCTGCATACGCACACGATGGCCGCGACCGGCACGCTGCCGCGCGTCGTCACGCGGGCCGCCCTGGAACACGTCCGGAAGATTCGCGCGGTGGTCGAACGCGAAGGCCTCGCGTTCGACCTTCAGGGCATCTTCACGCGCAAGGGCGACTTCCTGCTGAGCGATCCCGGCCCGGTCTCGCGCGACCCGATCGAACACCTGCGCACGCTGGAGAAACTCACCGAACTCGAACGGCTGCTCACGCACGGCCTCGAACAGGGCGACATCGCGATCGCGCGCCCGGTCATCGCCGACACGTTGCCGCCCGATGCGTTCGTTCAGAAGCCGTCCGTCATCACGCAGATCCGGATGCGGTTCGGCGGCGCGCCGCTGTCGAAGCAAGCGCTCGCGCTCGTCAGCCGCTCGACGCTGCTGAGCGGACAGATCGCTCAGGCCCAGGCCGCCGGCTGGAAGGTCGTGGTTGGTCGGCCCGGGCGCGGCAGCCGGATCGATACGGACAAGCAGCGCATCGTGCTCGACGGCCGGATGCGCCACACCGGTACGCTCGTGTACGCGCTCGCGCACGAAGCACAGCATGCGGTCGACGCGATCGCCGGACGCCTGCTGCTCGACGGCGCGCCCGGCGATACGCTGGTCGATCGTGCGCTGATGGCCGAGGCGCGCGCGCAAGCGAACGCGTTCGCGGTGCGCCGCGCGCTCATCGACGACACGGGCATCGACATCTCGAAGGATGTCCTCCTGCCCGACGCGATCGCGCGCGAAGCCGACCGCGTGATGCCCGGCGACGAAGCCGGCCTGCGCCGGCTCGCGGACGCGTTCGGCGACGCCGAGCCGTCGGTGCCCGGCTACGCGACCTATCGCGACTACTACGCGAGCCAGATCGCGCGCATGCAGGCCGGCGGCGCACCGCGCGAAATGGCCGCGCCGGCCTCTCCGGCGCATCGGCCGGCGCGCGGGCTCGCCGCGCGCAAGGCCGCCAAGCGCGAACAGCGCGCGCTCGATCTGCTCGCGTCGCACGGCAAGCGCGACCTGCTGCGCGTCGACGGCGACCAGCTCGACAGCATCGACGCGATGAAGGCAGCATTCGGCACCGACGCGCACGTGCTGATCGCGCTGCGCACCGACCGCCCCGCCGACCAGCTCGACGCGATCCACCCTCAGCCCGAATTCGTCGCGAGCTTCCGGACCAACGCACAGGGCAAGTTCGTCGACAAGCAGGCGGCATCGGCCGATATCGATCAGAACCTGTTGCAGGACGCGTTTCTCTCGCTGAAGGACAAAGGCGCCGCGAGCCGCGGCGATTACGATTACTACGTGTCGCCCGTCACGCTCGCCGAGTTGCGCCAGTTCGGCGGCGCCGCGCGCGTCGACGCGTATTTCGGCGAACGCCGCGCATGGGATGTCGAGCCGTCGGTCACGGGGGTCGACGCGGAGGTCGTCGAAAACGTGCACAAGCTCGATAGCGCGCCGCGCTTCCTGCGACCGAAACCCGCGGCACGACACGATCCCGGCGCGGGGACGACGATCTATGCGGTCGAACACAAGACCGGCACGGTGCTCGGCTACGCGACGCGCGATGGCGCCGGGAAATGGACCTACGTCGAAAAGACGTCGCTCGGCGATGCCACGATCGAATCGCGCGAGCTGGCCGCCGCGTTCCGGCGCCGCAGTTGGGCATTGCCTGACGGCCGCCGTGGCGTGCAGTTCGTCGTCGCGAAGGTCGCGCACGACGTCGTCGAAAGCTATGGCGGCTTCGCGCCAACCAAGATGCGCCGCCCGATCAGCAAGCCGAAGACGCCGCTGTCGAAGCCGGACGCGTACGTGCAGCGCGTGCTCGGGAAGACGCATCCGTCGCTGCGGCGCCAGAACCGCGCGGCAGCCGAGGCGGAGCTGCCCGACATCCTCCCGACGACGGCGGACAGCGCGCTCGACTTCAACGCGCACCACGCGGACGAGCTGAAACGCGCGCTCGAGATGGGCAAGATTCCCGACGGGCACTACGTGTACGTGTACGACCACGAAGGCACGATCACCGACGTGCTGACCGGGTCGCTGACCGGCCTCATCGCGGTGGAGAACGGCACGGTGCGCTGGTACGACGACGTCGGCCAGTTCCGCGACCCGCATCACCCCGGCCTGCCGCTGGAGCGGGCGACGATCGGCCGCGGGCCGTATGGCGGCAATCAGCACTTCCTGCTTTCCAGGCTCGCCCCCGACGTATTCGAGCCGCGCGCCGCCGCGCTCAAGGCGGCCGCGCTGCAAGCCGCGCAGCCGGCGGCGCCGCCGCCCGCCGCGAGCCAAGGCGGCAAAGGCGCGCAAGCGGGCAAAGGCGGCAACGCTGGCCGAAAAGGTCGCAAAGGCAAGCATGCCGCGCGCGGCACCCAGCGAAACCAGCCGGCCGCCGTCGCGCCGGCCAGGCCGCCCGCCGCCCCGCCCCCGAAACCGATCGCGCTCGAGCCGTTCCAGCCTGCGTACGTATCGGGCGTGATCGTCGAATCCGTCACGCGCTACGGCAACGCGAAGATCGCCGATTTCGCGTCGACGCTCGAGCGCCTCACCGAATGGGGCAAGCGCGACGTGGGGCGCAAGGAAGGCAACGGCCTCACGTTCACCGACTCGCCGAAGGCCATCCTCGCCGATGCCGTACTGGCGAAGAAGATCTTCGGGACGCTGCACATGTGGCGCGAGGCATCGAGCCTGCACCCGCACGGCGCGTTCACCCGCGCCCCGGCCCAGCGCAATCTGTTCATGCGGGGCGCGCAGTGGATCGGCGCGGCGCGCAGCACGGACAGAAAGCTGATCCGGCAATACGTGAAGCTGGCCACGCAGGCCAAGCTGACCGGTCTCGCCGACCGCTTCGTCCCGATGTCGCGTTCGTTCTCGCTGCGCGACGATCCCGAGCAGATGAAGCGCTACATCAGGCGATATGGCGGCGCGCTGCCGGCCGTCGCGCTGCAGGTTGATCCGTATTCGCTCGCCGCCGCGATGGGCGCCCTGCAGGATCCGGGGTTCATCCAGCGCGCCAAACGCTTCGGCGATCCGTCCGGCGCGCGCTACGACGACGATACGGCGACGCTCACGCGCACGGACGCCAACGGCACGCACACGCTCGAACTCGACGATCTCGCCCACTTGCACAAGTGGCTCACGGCGGCCTCGGAATACGGTTTCCTGCTGCGCATCGAAGCTGCACCGTCGCGGCCCCGCGTGTCGCTGGAAGACGGCCATGCGATGGCCGGCACGAACAACGGCTACGCGGAAATGCGGCGCATCGGCGAGGCGCTCGAAACATGGGCGGCGCATAACGGCGGCAAACCCTCACCGCTCGTGCTGCTGACCTTCCACGGTTCGGACGCCGTGCTCGAACCGGTGCCGGGCGAAGGCCACGTCGCGTTGCTCGACGCGATCCTGAGCCGCAAGCAGCTCGACTGGGTGCACGTCGGCCTGTCATGGGGCACGCACGGCGACGACTTCATCGCGAACGCGGATCTGACGCGCGCCCTGGCAGCAAAGATCGCCGACTACGGGAAAAACGCCCCGGAAAAATTCGCGAGACTGCACGGCGGCGATGCGCTGACGCGCGTGTTCGAACCGGTCGGCGCGCAGGATTTCGCGAATCAACAGCGGTTCCTGTTCTCGGAAATCGAGCGCATCGCGAAAAAAACGCACAAGATGTCCGACGCCGAGATAGTGGCATTACGCGACGCGCTATACGAAGGCAACACGTCGACGCTGCTGAACCAGGCACGCCGGGCGACGAACGAGACGGCGCAAGCGCGATGGAACAGCAAGGCGCCCCACAACCGGCTCGCCAGGCTGGCCCACGAGGCCGGCAAAAAATGGCTCGACAGCCATGGCGGCAGCGTTGCCGGGCGGCCGTCGCTCGCATCGGTATCGGCGGCCGACAGCCGCGTGTACTGGAAGAACGTCACCGGCCAGAAAGCGCTGCAGTACGACGCGTCGCTACCGATCGGCGCCGCGCGCAAGGCCATCGCGCAGCCCGATATGCCGAGCGCCACGATGGACGAGGCCACCGCACGGCTCAACGCGCTGCGCGTGCACCGACTGTCGAAAGCCCGATCGGACCTGCGGAACGCATGGCTCGCGGGTGGAGCCGTCGTCGGCCTTTCGACCGGGATCGGCCTTGGGTTCCATCAGCTCGATACGACCGGGCTGGGCAATGCGTCGTCGTCGCTTCTGCTGGTGTCGCGCCTCGGACGCGTGTTCCAGGTCATGCACCAGGGCGCCATCCGCAGCCTGCAGTCGGGCGACCCGAGGGCCGCGGTGGCAGCCATCACGAGCCTCGGCGCGACACTCGCGCGCCAATTCAACTCCACGGCGCACGACTACGGCGCGCATCGACTCGCTCAGCTGGAGTCCGCGGTACGCCATGCGCAGGCAAAGGCGATGCAATACGTCGAGCAATACCAGCAGGGGACGATGAGCTTCGACGACGCGAAGACGAACATCACCGCGCTCGCCGACGACGTGCTCACGCAAATGCAGGGGTTCGTCGGCGGCACGTCGCTGCAGCAACTGCATGCGGGCAATCCGCGCAGCGGGCTGGGCATCACGGCGCGCGCGGGCATGACGGTCGCATCGGTTGCGACGGTCGCGACCGGGATCCTCAAGACCTTCTATCCAGCGCACCCGCTCACGGCATTCGACGCCACGCTGGGCTGGACGGCCATCGCCAGCGGCGTGATCGGCACCGCCTACGCCGGTACGTCGCTCCTGATGGTGTCGCGACGCGTGAACGCGGACAAACGCAGTCGCGTCGTGCGCCTGCTCGATTCGACGGGCGACTTCGCGTCGGTCGCGCTCGGCGGACTCTCCGCCGTGTCCCAATGGCGGCAGGGTGAGTACGATCTCGCAATCGCGACCGGCACCATGACCTCGTTGCTGCTCGCCGGCCGGCTCAATACGCACTTCCCGAACGCGACGCCGTTCGTCAAGCGGATCCCGACCGCGGTGGTCATGATTCCGGTCGCCGCATTCGGGTACAAGTTCGTGATCGGCATCGCGCCCGTGATCGGGGGACTCTTCAACTGGCTTTTCGGCAGCGGATCGTCGCAGTCGAACGTCGCGCCGAGCGCATCGTCGAGTGCTTCGCCAAGTGCGTCATCGAGCGCGTCGCCGGCGCCATCGCCTTCGACGAGCGCCACACCATCCCAGCCGCAGCCGTCGCCAGGCACGCCGTCGAACCCGCCTTCGCCGTCGAACGCCGCGCAGCCCTACATCGTCGTCGACGGCGATTCGCTGTGGGTGATCGCGGACCAGCATCGCCAGTCGCTGCTCGACGCCGCGCACGTATCGCGTGCGGACCAGCAGGCGATGACGCGCGGCGAGCAGGATGCGCGTGCGCTGAACGAGATCCTGCAGCTCAATCCGTCGGCCGCGCGCGATCCCGCGCACTTGCCGATCGGCACGCCGCTGGTGGTCGGATGATGGTCGGCCCGCCGCGCACCCCATGCGGCGGGCGCGACCATGCCGTCACCCCGCGCGCTGCGCCTCCAGCCACGCCTGGAACATCAGCACCGTCCACAACTGGTGCTGCCAGTTCATCCGGCCCGTCTGGTGCTGGCGCCACAGCCGTTCGACCGCCGCCGCATCGAAGAAGCCTTCCTCGCGCAAGCGCGACGGCCGCAGCAGCGCCTCGGCCCAGTCGCGCAGCGCGCCGCGCAGCCAGTGGTCGACGGGCGCGCAGAAGCCCTGCTTCGGCCGGTCGATCAGCGCGGACGGCACGTACCGGTCGAGCAGCCGGCGCAGCAGTGCCTTCGACTGCCCTTCCGGCAAGCGCACCGATGCCGGCACGCGCCACGCGAATTCGACGACGTGATGATCGAGGAACGGCATGCGCGTCTCGAGGCTCACGGCCATCGCCGCGCGATCGACCTTCGCGAGAATGTCGGTCGGCAGGTACGTGAGCGTGTCGATCGCCATCGCCTGCTCGGCGAAGCTCAGATGCGCCGGCCACGCGGACACCGTGTCGAGCGGCGTCGGCGGCTCCTGCCCCGACAACGCGAGGCGCTCGGGATGATGCACCGACGACATCAGCAGCCGGTACAGCCCGATGCGGCTCTCCGCCGTCATCACATGGCCGAGCTTGTGCAGGCGATCGCCGATGCGCGACGACGATTCGCGCGCCTCCACGCCGCCCCACGCGCCCTGCGCGACGGCCGCGAGCTGGTCCGCGTGATCGGGTCGCAGCGCATGCAAGGCGGCGGCGATCCGCGCGCGCACGGCGGCCGGCACGCGATGCAGCTTGCGCCAGAGGCGCGGCGTCAGGAAGTAGCGCGTATAGCCGCCGAACAGCTCGTCGCCGCCGTCGCCGGACAGGCTCACCGTCACGTGCCGGCGCGTCAGTTCGGAGACGAGAAAGGTCGGGATCTGCGATGCATCGGAGAACGGCTCGTCGTAGATCGACGGCAGCTTCGGCACGACGCCGAGCGCATGGTCGGCCGTCACGTAAAGCTCGGTATGGCGCGTGCCGAGATGGCGCGCGACGGCCTTCGCGTAACCGGCTTCGTCGTAGCCGGCCTCGTGAAAGCCGATCGTAAACGTGTCGACCGGCGTCGCCGATTGCGCCTGCATCAGCGCGACGATCGCCGACGAATCGATGCCGCCCGACAGGAACGCGCCAAGCGGCACGTCGGCTTCCATCTGCCGCGCGACGGCCTGACGCAGGATCGTGTCGAGCTGGTCGACGGCTTCGTCGGGGCTGCCTTCGAACGGCTGCGCGCGGCCCGCCTCGATCGCCTGTTCGAGCGTCCAGTACGCCCGCACGCGCGGCGTGTCGCGCGCATGTTCGAACTGGATGTACGTGCCGGGCGGCAGCTTGCGGATGCCGCGATAGATCGTGTAGGGCGCGGGCACGCTCGACTGGCGCAGGTACAGGCACAGCGCGTCGCGGTCGACCGTGCCGTCGAAGCCCGGATAGCCGCGCAGCGCCTTCAGCTCGGACGCGAACACGAGCGCGTCGCCGATCCGCCCGTAGTAGAGCGGCTTTTCGCCGATCCGGTCTCGTGCGAGCGTCAGCACCCGCGACGCGCGATTCCACAGCGCGAACGCGAACATGCCGGTCGCGCGGCGCAACGTGGCCTCGACGCCCCACGCGACGATCGCCGCGAGCAGTACCTCGCTGTCGGAATGGCCGCGCCACGCCGGTGCGCGCCCCGCGCGCTCGAGCTCCGCGCGCAATTCGCGATGGTTGTAGATTTCGCCGTTGAAGACGAGGACGTAGCGGCCGCACGCGGAAGCCATCGGCTGCCGGCCGTGCACCGACAGGTCGACGATCGCGAGCCGCCGGTGGCCGAGCGCGATGCCGGCCTCCGGGTCGACCCAGATCCCCTGCCCGTCCGGCCCGCGATGCGCGAGGCTCGCCGTCATTCGCGCGAGCGTGCCGCGCGCTGTCTCCTCATCGAAGGCGACGCTATTCAGAAAGCCGTCGATTCCGCACATTGATTTGTCTGCCCCTGTTGACCTGTCCCGTCACGCGCGGCGCAACCTCCGGCCCGCCGTCGGGCATGACGGTCGAGCCATATTACGAAGAAATAAATCAGCAATAATTCACCAGTGAACGTCGGCGGGGTTTGGAAAAAAAATAGACGTCAAGCGCCGTGTGCGCATGACGGTGCGACAGGGCCATATCGAATCGGACCAGTCGCCCGGGAAGATGGGTAAACCGAAAAAAGGGCGGCATGCCGACAGGGGCGCCGCCACGCCGCGTCAACCCGCGCCGGTCGCCCATTTCAGCAACTGCGCGACCTCGCGGAAATGCTGCGGCTGGATCGTGCCGTTCTCGGGCGTCGTCTCGTACAGCGCCTGCGCGAGCCCGACGTTCGCGAGCGTCGGGCGCAGCGCGTCGCGGGCCAGCCGCACGATCCGCTCGGCCGCGTCGCCCTCGCCGCGCGCGAGCACCCACGGCAGCGAACCCATCCCGCCGTAGTAGAGCGCGACCGCGACGCGCGGCGAATAGACGACCACCGACGCATAGCCGATCCGGTCGGGCAACGACGCGAACTGCGCTTCGCGCGCGAGCTGGCGGCGCTTCGCCTGGACGTGCGGATCGCCTTCGTCCTCCTTGTGCTCGCGCCGCACTTCGTCGATCGACATCTTCATCTTCTGGTTGAACTCGTGCCGCTGGTGCACGATGTCGATCAGCGCCATCACGATGTAGATCAGCGCGGCCCAGCCGAACAGCAGCATCAGCAGCTTCACGATCAGCGCGAGGATCGAGACGGGCCGCGTGAAGCCCGACTGCACGGACGGGTCGAGCGACTGGACGATCAGCCAGCCGAGCGTCGCGACGAGCAGCGCCGTCTTCAGCAGCATCTTCGCGAGGTTGACGAGGTTGCGCAGCGACCACAGGTTCTTCATCCCCTCGGCCGGATTGAGCCGCGACAACTGCGGCACGAGGCGGCTCCACGCCATCACGCCGCCCACCTGCACGAAGCCCGCGAGCAACCCAGCCAGCAGGCCGGCGGCCACGATCTGCGCGGACAGCATCGCCCAGTCGCGCGCGGCGCCGTCGATCAGCACCGCGAGCCGCGCGGACGGATCGGCCGCGCCGACCGCGTCGAACACGAGCCGGAACAGCGCCTGCAACCGCGCGAACAGCGAACCGATGCCCACCGCGAGCGCCACGCACACGCCGACGAAGAACGCGGATGAAACCGTTTCCGCGCTCTTCGGCACCTCGCCTTTCTCGCGCGCCTCGCGCAAGCGCTTCGCGGTCGGCTTCTGGTCCTTTTCGGCCATGTCGGCTCCGGCGCGCTCAGCCGCCGCCGTGCGCGCCGAACAGCGCGCGCAGCAACGCCATCAATCCGCTGTCGGGGCTCAACAGCGAATGCAGCGACGCGTACACCACCGGCAGGAACAGGATCATCATCAGCACCGCGAGCGCGCTCTTCAGCGGCTGCGAAAACACGAAGATGTTGAGCTGCGGCACCGCGCGGCCGACCAGGCCGATGCCGAACTCGACGAGCACCAGCACGATCGTGACCGGCGCGGCGAGCTTCACCATCCATTCGAAGATCGTGTCGGTCTGCCGCACGATGAAGGTCTGCAGCATCGACGAGAAATCGGGGCCGAGCGAGCCGATCGGCCACCATGCGTACGACTGCGCGAACAATTGCACGAGCACCTGCAACCCGCCCGCCGTGACGAACAGCGCGATCGCGACGAAATTCAGGAATCCCGAGGTCGGGCCGCCCTCGTGCCCGCCCATCGGATCGAAGAATGCGGCGCTGCCGCTGCCGGTCTGGAAATCGATCAGGTAGCCGACACCCTGGATCGCGAACAGCACCGCGCTGAACGCGCCCGCGAGCAGCATGCCGACCATCGCCTCCTTCGCGACGAGCAGACACCACATCAGGAACGGCAGCGCGGCCACCTGCGCGGAATCGATGGTCGGCGCGACGAACGCGGCGATCACGACCGCGATCCCGTTGCGCACGAGGCCCGTGATGATCTGCTCGTTGAACACCGGCACGATCAACATGATCGGCAACAGGCGCGGCATCACGTAGAGCAGCGGCCGCAGCATGCCGGCGACGTCGTTGAAGCCCGCGGCCTGATCTAGCATCGGCGCTCCGCGGCGGCGGGCGGGGCGGAATCGTCGGGCGCGGCGGAGGCGTCGGCTTCAGCGGTGAAATCCGCGCCCGTTTCCGCTTCGGTCATGGCCGCATCGAACGCGGCGGCCGCCTCCGGTTGCGCGGACGCATGACCGGACGCGTCGCCCGCGCCGGCCACCCAGGTGCCGCCCGTCGCGAAGCGCCGCACCGCGTAGCCGTCCGCGACTTCGTCGGCGTCGCGCTCGACCCGCGCGGCGCGCGCGTGCAGCGCCTTCTCGCCGGCTTTCTCCAGCTTGTCCTCGGCGGCCTTCGCCTTGCGCGCGGCGCGCTGCAGGTCGGCGAGCGTCGCCTCGTGACCGCGATGCACGTGCGCGGCCTCGCTCACCGACGCGCTCGCGGTGCCGATATGACGGTCGAACGTGCGCGTATCGGCCGCCGCGTTCTGCAATGCACGCGCTTCGCGTACGTCGTCGGCCAGGCGCGTCTGGATCGCCGCCTTCGCGGCAACCTGCTGCGCGAGCTGCGCCTGCGCGGCCGCCAGCGCGCGCCGGCTCTGCGCGGCGATGCCCTGCTGGCGCGCGGCCGCGACGCGCGCGATCTGGCTGCGCATCTCGCGCACGCGCTTCAGGCGAGCGAGCGTCGCCAGTACAAGGCGGTCGTCGGCTTCAGACATGATCGTTCGCCAGCCTCGTCAGCTTCGCGAGCAGCGCATCGAAGCGCACGTCCTCGTCCGACGCCTGCGCGCAGAACGCGCCGATCGCGTCGCGCGCGCGCAGCGCGAGATCGCCGAGCCGGTCGCTGCCTTCGCGATACTCGCCGATCTGCACGAGCAGCTCGATTTCCTGGTACTTCGCGATCAGCTCGCGCACGCGCGCGGCCGCATGCTGGTGCGCGCGGCTCGCGACGAGCGGCATCACGCGCGACAGGCTCGCGAGCACGTCGATCGCCGGATAGCGGTTCGCGAGCGCGATCTTGCGCGACAGCACGATATGGCCGTCGAGGATCGAGCGCACTTCCTCGGCGATCGGGTCCGATTCCTCGTCGCCTTCGACGAGCACCGTATAGAGCGCGGTGATCGACCCGTGTGCGCCCTGCCCCGCGCGTTCGAGCAGGCGCGGCAGCACCGCGAACGTCGACGGCGGAAAGCTGCGCCGCGTCGGCGGCTCGCCGCTCGCGAGGCCGACCTCGCGCTGCGCGCGTGCGAAACGCGTCAGCGAATCGACCAGCAGCAGCACGCGCTTGCCCGCATCGCGGAAGTGCTCGGCAATCGCGGTCGCGACGAGCGCCGATTTCACGCGCTCCATCGCCGGACGATCCGACGTCGACACGACGACGATCGACCGCGCGCGGACATCGGGCGACAGGCTGTGCTCGATGAATTCGCGCACCTCGCGGCCGCGTTCGCCGACCAGCGCGATCACGTTCACGTCGGCCTGCGCGCCGCGCGCGATCATCCCGAGCAGCGTGCTCTTGCCCACGCCCGACGGCGCGAAGATGCCGACGCGCTGCCCGATGCCGAGCGTCATCAGGCCGTCGATCACGCGCACGCCCGTCGGAAACGGCGTGTCGATCATCTTGCGCGCGAGCGGGTTCGGCGGGTCCTGCTGCGTCGACACCCACGCGGCGCCCGTCACCGGCCCGCGATCGTCGAGCGGCCGGCCGAGCCCGTCGAGCACGCGCCCGAACAGCCCTTCGCCCACCGGAAATACATGCTCGCGCCCGGACGGCACGACGATCGTCTCCGGCGACAGCCCCGCCACGTCGCCGAGCGGCGTCAGCAGCGTCGTCTGCCGCGAGAAGCCGACCACCTCCGCGAGCAGCGTCGGCTGGTTCGGCGTGCGCAGCTCGCAAATTTCGCCGAGCCGCGCGCGAATGCCCGTCGCATTCAATATCTGCCCGACCGCGTGGTTGACGCGGCCCTGCACCGACACCGGCGAGAAAAACGCCAGCCCCGCGTCGAGCTCGCCGACCAGGCGGCCGCGATCGAACGGCGCGCCGTCGTCGTCGCCGCTTCCGAACGGCTGCGTATCGTCGAGCGGCGCGTTCATCGCGCGGCGCCCTTCAGCGCGTCGCGGCGGATCGCCTGGCGCAGCGCGTCGATCTGCAGGTCGAGGCTCGCGTCGATGCGCCCGGACGGCGTCTCGACCGTGCATGCGTGGCGTTCGAGCTGTGCATCCTCGACGATGCGGATTTTCTGCCGGTTCGACTGCCCCGCGAACGCGCCGTCGAGCGCGTCGCGCATCTCGTCCGTGCGGCCGGGCGCGATGCGCACGATCAGGAACGCCTCGTCGCGCACGAGCGGCGCGATCCGCGCGAGCGCGGCCTCGTACAGCTTCTGCGTGCTCATCTCGCCGACGATCGCGCGCACGGCCTTCACGACGATATCGGCCATCGCGTCCTTCATCGTCTCCATCGTGCGCGTGGCGGCGAGCGCCTGCGTGTACGCCTGCGCGGCCTGCTCGCGCTGCGCGCGGCGCATGCCTTCGTCGTAGCCGGCCGCCTGGCGCTTGTCGAATTCGCGCTGCGCGTCGGCGACGATGCGCGCCGCCTCCTCATGCGCGGTCGCGATCACCGCGGACGCGTCGAGCAGCGCCGCGTATTCGCGCTCCTTGAGCACCTTGCGCTCCGACAGCAGCTGCAGGTTGTCGCTCGTGATCAGAAAAGCCAGTCCCATGACGCAAGCCTCTCGGGAATCAGAAACAGGAACATCAGTTCGCCGAACTGGTCGCGCTGCGCGCGGTTCAGCCAGTACGGCGCTTCGTCGTCGATCGCGCGGTTGAATTTCAGGCGCACGCGCCGCGCCACCGCGTCGCCGGCCACGCCGATGAAATCGGCGAGCAGGCGCCCGCCGCGCGCGCGGATCACGACCGGCAGCGCGGCCGGATCGGCGCGCCACGGTTCGAGCGTTTCGGCGAGCGCGCCGAATTCCGGCGCACGTTCGAGCGCGAGTTCGAGCGCATCGCCGCCGAGCCGCGCCGCGACTTCCGCGCGGATGCGCCGCCCGGCCAGCGCGTCGCGCAGCCATGCGCGATGCAGCAGCAGCCCCGCATACGCGGCCAGTTGCTCGAGCGCCGCGCCCGGCAGCAGCGCGAGCCGCGCGCACGGATTCGCCGCGTCGAAGTCGTGCCGGTCGGCCACGCCGTGGACCTCGAGCAGGTGCCGTGCGAGCAGCTTGCGGCCGGCCGCGCCGAACGCGTCCGGCGAACGGTAGCGCGCGGGCCACTCGGCCGGCACGCGCGTCACGTGCAGATAGCGGTCGGGCCGCAGGTTGAAGTCGCAGACCAGCGCATGAAACGCGGCAGCGCGCGCGGCCGGTGGCGGCGCAAGCGGCTGCAGCCACGGCAGC
Source organism: Burkholderia sp. BCC1208 (assembly GCF_902833095.1). Taxonomy (NCBI): domain Bacteria; kingdom Pseudomonadati; phylum Pseudomonadota; class Betaproteobacteria; order Burkholderiales; family Burkholderiaceae; genus Burkholderia; species Burkholderia sp. BCC1208. The sequence continues at coordinate 55,972 of NZ_CADFDY010000012.1, forward strand.
AGCGCCGCGTCGGGCGCGGCGGCCGCATCGCCCGGCGGCAGCGCGTGCGGATCGCTCATGCGCCGTCGCGTGCGCCATCCGGCGTACGCAGCCCGCCGCCAGTCTGCTGCGCGGCCGAGCCGCCGCCCCCGTTCGCGCCGCGCGGCGCGCCGAGCAGGCCCGCGAGCCGCGCGCCGAACATCCCGCGCCGGGCGGCCGACAGCGCGATCACCGCGCAGGTCAGCAGGATCAGCGCGAACACGAGCCAGCCGAGCGGCGAGCGCAGCCGCAGGATGTCCGACACCGCGCTGCCGATCCCGTCCACGCGCGTCGCGCGTGCGGCGGCCGGCTGCAGGAACAGCGACACGTTGTCGTACTGCAGCCCCTCGATGCTGTGCGCGACGAGATCCTTGACCATCGGCGCCATCGCGCGCAGATCGACGCCCTGCCGGTAGCGGATGTACACCGCTGCCGACGACGGCTTGATCTTGTCCGCGAGCGGATCGTTCTCCGGAATCACGACCTGCACGCGCGCGACCACCACGCCCTCGATGTCCTGCAGCGTGCGCGACAGATCCTGCGATACGCCGTACAGGTAGCGCACGCGCTCCTCGGCCGGCGTCGACACGAGGCCCTGCTTCTGGAACAGCTCGCCGAGGCTCGCATAGCTCGGCTTCGGCAGCCCGTTCGCCTGCAGCACCGTGAGCGCCGACTGCATGTCGCCGTCCGCGACGCTCACGAGCCAAGCGTTGCGGTCCGACGTGTCGCGCGCATCGTTGTCCTTCGAAGCGCTGATGCCCGCGTCGCCGAGCACCGCGACCATCTGGTTCGCGTCGCGCTCCGACAGGCCCGAGTACAGCTCCTTCTGGCACCCGGCCAACAGCACGAGCAGCCCCGCGAGCAGCGCGCGCGCCGCCCGGCTGCGCCACGCATGCGCGCGCGGCGTCGAATCGATCGTCGTCATCGTTTGTCCGCTTCAGGGCGCGTGAGGGCGCAGGGCCGCCACGCGCACTTTCACTCCTGCGTCTTCAGCACGGTGTGCGTGAAGCCGTTCGCCGCCTGCGCAACCGACAGGCTCAACTGGTATTCCGAAATCGTGGTGGTTGCCGTCCACTGGAAATCCATCGCCTTCACCATCGTCATCAACGGGTCGCTGCGGCTGTCCGCCATCGACGTCAGCATCTCGCTGCGATGCTTGTCGATGTTCGCGTACCGCGAATCGAGATCGTTGCCGTACGTGCGCAACCGCTCGACGAGCGACGACTGGTTCGCCTGCGCGGGCGTCATCTGCACGGCCGACGCCGCATCCGCCGGCGCGCGCGACATCGCGACACCGGACGAAGGCGGCGCGGCCGACGACGCGCCCGGCTGCATCAGCGCATCGAACTGGCGCACCTGCGCCGGATCGGACGGTGTGCCCGTTTGCTGCGCGGCACTCGCGAGCGCGGCTGCGCCCGGCGGCGCCGCGCCTACGCCTGTTACCGACATGATCGTGTCCTCCTTGACCGGCGAAGCCGGGAACGGGCCGGCCGGCACGCACCTACGCCACACCGGGCGCCCGCCATGGGCCGCCCCGGCATCCGGCGTCGCGCGGCACGGCCGGCGACCGGCGTCACGCGCGGCCGGCGGAACTCAGGTGTTGCGCAACCTGGGCGTTCGCCGTCCCCTCCTGCGCGGTCACTGCGTTGCTGGTTTCGAACGTCGCAGTCGATTGCTGAACCTGAAAGTTGATCTTCGTCAGTTCGAGCTGCGTCTTGGTCAGGTCGTCGGCCTGTTGCTGGACCTGCTTCGTGTCGGTTGCGCTACCTGTGGAGGCAGTCATGTTTCGCTCCTTTACGTGAAGTTCACCTGCGTTGCCGGCGGCAGCCCCATGCCCCGCCGATGACGTGACGCGCCGCCTGCCGGCGACGTGTCGCGTAATGCGCGCACCGCGAAACGCGCTGCGCCTGATCCGTCGCGGCGCTAATGCACCGCCTGCTTCGTCGATACACCGGCCGCCGGCTCGCCCGGCAACAGCGTCGGCCCCGGCACCGGCTGCGCGACGCCCGCCGCCGCGCCGCTCGCGAGCGGCGCCACGGGAGGCGCCGGCGCCTGCTCGGGCGCGCTCGCCGACGGGCCGCCGAGCGGCATCGTGATGCGCTGACCGTTGCGTTCGAACACCACTGCGTCCGGCCCGATCGACACGACGGTCGCGCCCTCCTTCAGCCGCGCGCCTTCGAAATAGCGACTGCCGTCGACCGTCTCGATGTAGCGCTGATCGCCGTCGCTGGCGAACACGGTCGTGATCTCCGGAATGCCGGCCATGCCGCCGAGCGTCGTCGCCGTGCGCGGCGCGGCCGCGTCGGCATCGCGCACGTGATCGACCACCTCGAGCGCCGGGCGGGCGTCCTTCATGTAGTTGCGGATGCGCGGCTCGATCTGCGCGCGCGCGGCCGTGCCCGTCAGCTCGATCCGCCCGCGCCCGAGATACGTGACCGTCAGCGCCGTGTCGCTGAAATAGGTCTGCGCGGTCGCGACCAGGTCGCTGACCACGTAGATGTTGCCGAGCGCCGCGTTGTCGACGCCCGCGACGATCTGCGCGACACGCTCGCGCGCGGCCGGGTCGCTCACGTAGCCCGACACGATCACGCCGTCGTCGCGCGGCGCGACGGCCAGCTCGGGATACGCGTGCAGCAGTTGCTGCAGCCGGTGCGTGCGCGCGAGCACCGATTCGTGCTGCCACGGCAACCGCCCCGACCACGCGACAAAGCCGTAGCCGAGCGCGCCGAGCAGCACGCCCAGCCACAGCGCGACCAGCGCGATCACGAGCCGCCGGCTGCCGAGGCGGCGCAGCCCGCCCGTGAGCCAGCCGAGCCACGCGGCCTCGCGCGCGGCGTCCGGCGCATCGGTTTCGTCGGGCACCGCGACGCTCGCCTGCGCATGCCGCGCGATGCCGAGCCGGATCGAGCCGACCGTCACGACGTCGTTCGGCGTCAGCGAACGGCGCCCGGCGCCGAGCGGCTCGTCGTTGAACAGCACCGGCGCACCGGTGTCGCCGCCGTGGTTCTGCACCGTCACCGCGAGCGCGCCGACCTGCAGGCACACCTGTTTCGCGCCGATCTCGCGATCGGGCAGGATCACTTCGCAGTCGGCCGCCGTGCCGACCCAGTTCGCGCCGCGCGCGAGCGACATCGTGCGGCCGTACATCGGCCCGCTCAGGAAGCACAGGTTCCACGGCGACGCGAGCGCGGCCGCACCGGCCCCCGCGCCTCCCGCGCCGCCGGGCAATGCGCCTTCGTGCGGATCAATGATGCTCGTCGACACGGGCAGGTGCTCCTGCGGTCGTCGCCACGGGCTGCGATGCCGCATCCGCCGGCGGCGGCAACGCGGGCGGGCCGAACTTCGTGCCGGGCAGCGGCTTCGGCGTCAGCGGCACCGCGATGTCGTTGTCCGGCGGGCGATACATCGACATCCCTTCCTGGTTCGCCGGACCGTCGGCGCCCGGGTTCACGGGCGCGCCGTCCGGCGCATACATCGACGCGCTCGTCACGACGCGCGGCGTCAGCAGATAGAACCGCTCCATGTGATTGCCCGACTTGTCGGTGTACTTGAACAGGTTGCCGATCAGCGGGATGTCGGACAGCCAGGGCACGCCGCTCTTGTTCAGCCGCACCTCGTCGTCGTTGAAACCGGCGATCAGGAGGCTCTTGCCTTCGTCGATCATCGTCTTGGTGACGATGTTGCGCTGCTGGATCACCGGCACGTTCGACACGGCCTGCCCCGGCACGATGTTGCCGTCCTGGATGTCGATCGACATCATCACGCTCTGCGGATTGCCCGACACGGCCGCCGCATTGCGGATCGCCTCGTCGACGATCATCGGCGTCACCTTGATGCTCGTGCCGGTCGTCACGCTGTACAGCGACGAGTCCTGGTAGCCCGGCACCTGCACGTAGAACTGCGTGAGGTTCTCGAGGATCGCCTCGGTGTTGTCGAGCGCGAGCACCTTCGGCTTCGAACGCAGCTGCGCCTGGCCCTTCTGCGCGAGCGCGTTCACGCGCGTGAGCAGGTAATTGCGCAGCGACCCGCCGATCGACGCGGTCAGCGCGATGCCGGTCGGCATGAAGGTGCCGGTCGACCCGGTTTCGGACGCGCCGACGCCGAACGTGAGCGGCGGATTGCCGGCGCCGTTGTACTGCGTGTTGCCGTTCAGCGGGTTCTGGCCGTTGCCGATCTGCACGTCGCCGTGCGTCGTGTGCAGGCGCCAGTCGATCCCGAGGCTGTCGAGCGAATCCTCGTTGATGTCGATGATCGTCACGTTGATCTCGACGATGCGCGGCCGTTCGTCGAGCTGGCCGATCAGCGACTGGTAGCGGTACATGTTCTCCGGCAGATCGCGCACGATCACCGCGTTGATCGCCGGATCCGCGACGATCTGCGGCAGCGTGTCGCCGCCGCCGCTGCTCGAGAACGGCGAGAACCCGCCGCCCATGCTGCTGTCCGCACCGCCATAACCGCCCTGCCGCGGGCCGCCGGAAATATCGGGGAAATCGAGCCGCGGCACCGCGATCGTCAGCCCCGAGCCGAGCTTCACCTGGCGCGCGGCCTGCCCGAGCGGCGTGCTCGACGGCGCCGTGGTCGTGCCGCCGCCCTTGCCGAACAGCTTGCGCAGGATCGTCGCGACGCCCGGCACCGTCACTTCCTTGCCCGAGCGGTTGATCGTGAAGTCCGACGCCCAGCCGTATTTCAGCCGGAACGCGCGGATGTCCGCATGCGCGCCGTTCGCCGACGGATCGCCGACCGAGCCGACCGCCTGCCGCACCAGCTCGACGTAGCGGCGCGGGCCGGCCACGTACACGCTGTTCGCGCGGTCGTTGATCACCAGCGTGTAGCGCTTGTCCGGAATCTGCATCGCCTGCAGCGCGCGGCCGATTTCGCCGGACGCGTTCGGCGGGATCGGGATCATCTGCGTCTGCGACTGGTCGGCCGGATCGACGTACAGGAACGAGCCGTCGTAGTACCAGGTGAGCCCGTAGGTCGAGCAGATCGTGTCGAGCGTCTGCTGCGGCGTGCCGGAGAAGCGGCCGCTGATCACGCCGTCGACCTTCGGGTCGACCACCGCCGTTACCCCCTGCGACGACGCGAGCTCGCGGATGAAGTCGCCGATCTTCTTGCCGTTCGCGACGATCGTGAACGGCTTGTTGCGCCAGCGCAGGTCCGCGGCGCGCGCATGCTGCGTGGGCGCCATGCACAGCGACGCCGTGAGCAGCGCCGTCGCGCACACGGCAAGCGCGGCCCGTTGCAGGCTGCGCGGTTGAAACCGGATCGAGGCGACGCGTTGACGCATCAAAGGACTCCTGTGGAAGAAACGAACATGCGTTCCAGCGCCTGCTGCGCGAAGCGCAGCACTTCGCCGCCGAGCCAGCCCGACAGCAGGACGAGCGCGACCATCACGGCGATCAGCCGCACCGCGATGCCGATATTGGCGTCCTGCACCTGCGTGACGGCCTGCAGGATCGCGACGACGAGGCCCGTGACGGTCGCGATCAGCACGATCGGCAGCGACAGCAGCAGCACCAGCATCAGCGCCTGGCGCGTCAGGTCGAGGATCGTCGAGCTCGTCATTGCACGGCTCCCGGCGCGCGCACGTCGGCGCCCGCGCCGACCGTGCCGTCGTCCGGCGGGTTCTTCACCCAGCCGACCGTATGCAACTGCACGTCCTCCTCGACTTCCTGGTACGACAGCACCGCGAGTTCGGGCAACACCGGCTGCAGGATCGTCTTCACGTAGCGGCGCGCGCCGAGCGCGACCATCACCGCGAGCCGCGCGGCGCCCGGTGCGTTGCCGTGGCCGCCGGGGCCGGCCGCCTGCGCGGCCTGCACGATCGCGCGCACCTGCTCGCCGATGTCCTGCTTGACCGCGCTCGACAGCGCGAGGAAATTGCCCTGCTTGGTGCGCATCACCGCACTCTCGATCCGCTCCTGCAAATTCTGCTCGAACAGCACGACCCGCAACTGGCGCGCCGTGCCCGCGTGACGATCGGTGATCATCCGGCGCAGGTCGACGCGCACGAGTTCGACCAGCGCGATCACGTCGTCGGGCTCGTTCGGCGCCCACGTGATCAGGCTCTCGAAGATCACGCGCAAATTGCGGATCGGCACCTGTTCGGCGAGCAGCCGGCGCAGCACCTCGGTGATGCGCTGCAGCGGCACGAGCCGCGTCAGCTCGCCCACGAGCTCCGGATGATCGCGGCGCACCAGATGCACGAGCGCCTGCGTCTCCTGAATGCCGAGCAGCTCGTCCGCATGCTGGCGCACGATCTGCTCGACGTGCGCGGCAAGCGCGCTCTCGCTCGACAGCCACTTGCCGTCCGGCGCCGCGCCGTCGGGCTTGATCCACAACGCGGTCGCGAACGGGCCGAACGCTTCGGCCGGCTGGCGCTCCGCGCGCTCGGGCAGCGGCGCGACGCCGTCCCACAGCAGCCAGCCCGGCTTCAGCGCGCCGTGCGCGACGAGCACGTCCTGCAGGTAGATCCGGTATGCGCCGGCCGCCGCGCCTTCGTCGTCGTTCAGCGTGATGCGCGGGAACACCGTGCCGATGTCCGCGTCGACGCGCGCCTTCGCGCTCGACAGCGCCGCCTGCAGTTGCGCGAGATTCAGGCCCGTGCGCAGGTCGTCGGACAGCGACACCGCGATCAGCGACGTCACGCCCGCCGCGTGCGACACCTTCGCGGGCTGGCCGTCGTCGGCCGCGCCGACGCGCCCCGCGACATGAATCAGGTTGAAGCTCGGCGCGGACGTCTTGCGCTTGAGCTGCGAGACCGCGAAGGTGCCGAGGCCGAGCGCGATCAGCGCGAACGACCATTTCGGAAAGCCTGGCACCACGAGAAAACCGGTCAGCACGAACGCGGCGATCAGCAGCGCACGCGGGTGCGCGCCCAGCTGCTCGCCGAGCTGTTCGCCGAGCTGGCGCTGCCGCGCATCGCGCGTCGCGACGCGCGTCGTCACGATGCCGGCCGCGATCGACACGAGCAGCGACGGAATCTGCGACGCCATCCCGTCGCCGACCGTCAGGATCGCGTAACGTTGCAGCGCCTCGCCGATGTCCATCCCGTGCATCAGCGTGCCGACCGCGATCCCCGCGACGATGTTGATGAACGCGATCACGAGGCCCGCGATCGCGTCGCCCTTCACGAACTTCATCGCGCCGTCCATCGCGCCGTGCATCTGCGATTCCTGCTCGAGCTTCTCGCGGCGCTCGCGTGCTTCGTCGGCGCTGATGATGCCGGCGCGCAGGTCGGCGTCGATGCTCATCTGCTTGCCCGGCATCGCGTCGAGCGAGAAGCGCGCACCGACTTCGGCCACCCGCTCCGACCCTTTCGCGATCACGATGAACTGCACGACTGCGATCACAAGGAACACCACGCCGCCCACGACCACGTTGTTGCCGACCACCAGCCGCCCGAACGCATCGATCACGTGGCCGGCGTTCGCATGCAGCAGGATCAGCTTGCACGACGCGATGTTCAGCGCGAGCCGGAACAGCGTCGTGAACAGCAGCAGCGCGGGAAACGACGAGAAGCTGACCGCCGACGGCACATAGGTCGACACCGTCAGCAACACGACGCTCGCCGCGAGATTCAGCGAGATCATCCCGTCGAGCGCGGCCTGCGGCAGCGGCAGGATGAACAGCGCGACGACCGCGACGATGAAGGTCGCGAGAAACAGGTCGGCGCGCGGCGAGGCGCCTCCGAGGCGCCGTCCGGACACGCCGCGGCCGGCGGAAAACAACCGCTGCCAGTCGCGGGAGAGCGCCTTCGGTTCAGCCATCGTGCCGTAGTCCTGTCGTTATCGCCGGCTGGCACGGGCGATCCTTCCCCGTGCTGCGCGGACCGTTGAATGGGACGAGTGTAGCGACGGGAACCGGTGGAAAAAGAAGCGCGCCTCGTAGCGCGAAAGCGCGTTTTCCTCAGACGATCGAATCGGACTACGAAACCCGGCGGCCGGTTCCGGCACGCGCCGCCGGAACCGCTTCCATCGCGCGCCGGGTGTGCCGGCGCGCGCCTGCGGCAGGTGTCAGGTCAGGACGGCAGCCGCCGCGCGGCGAGGTACGCGAGCTGCGCGCGGTTCTGTACGTTGAAGAGCTTTTCGAGCGAGCGAATGTGGTGCCCGACCTTGTGCAGCGACGTACGCAGCGCGCTCGCGATTTCCTGGTCGGACAGACCGTGCACGAGCCGGTCGAGCACCTGCTGCTGCTCGTCGCCGAGCGCGAAGCCGCGCATGCGCGCGACGCGCGCCTCGAGGAACGGCAGCGCGACGCGATGCACCGCAAGACTGACCGACAGCGCACCGCCGATCACGCGATCGTCGATCCAATCGATGCCGTGCGTTTCCGACGTCACGTTCACCGCGACGCGCAGGTCGAGGCGCGGCGCCGACAGGCTGAAGATCACGCCGCTGTTCATCGCATGCGCGCGCAGATGGCCGGCGAGCGCCAGCACCTTGCGGTCGCCGCTGCCGTGCGCGGCCGCCTCGATCTCGTCGAGCCGCCACGCGACCGGGAAGCCGCTCTGCCGCACTTGCGCGAAACGCGGGTCGCTTTCGTACAGCATCCCTTCGATGAACGGCTGCATGAACGTCGCCGGTGCGAGGTCGCGCAGCAGATGCGCGCGCAGAATGCGCCGCCCGATCATTTCGTACGCGCCGTAACCGAGTGTACTGAATCCGATTTGCCGCAATCGCGCATGGCATTGCGCGAAATCGAATGACGCAAGGTCGGTTTTACCGGCCGTTATCTGGATACCGGTAAAAATGTCACGATCGATTGCTTGATATTCGTTCGAATAAGCGGCAGCGGCCGCTATATCGGCTTGTGAGAACCACTCGACGCGTGGTGCGCCGTCAGCATATGTCATGAGGAGCCCGCCCTTTCCCAATATGTGAAACTGCGCCCCGTCACGATCTGGTCTTTTCTTTATGATTTTCTGGTCGTCGTTATATGCGTGCGAATATGAACCTTTCGCCGCCATTAGTATTACGGCATATTACGCGCAGAGCGGCATTTTTGTACAATGCCCCCGCGTTTCGTCAGGGATGACGATCGACGCATATCACAACGATGCTCGGTCGCACCGCCGCGAATGCCGTACACGATACGGCCGCCGCCCGGCGATGCGCGTCGATTCCGAGGGATGGCTCATGTCCGATATTGCATTGCATGAAGAAGCGGTCGCCCCAACCACTTTGTCCCGCTCGTCGCGCGGATTGAACGCAAGCGCGGACGCGCTGCGCGAGCGCACCGTGCAGGTCGTCTGGTGCGACGACGTGAAACGCGGCGACGTCGCGCAGCCGCACGCGCCGAAGCTCGGCGTCGCCGATACGCTCGCCAACGCGCAGAGCACGGCCGAGCGCAACCGGATCGTCACGAGCCTGCTGCATCTGACGGGCTTCTCGACGTTCGCGTACTTCGCGCTCGAATTCACGCGCGAGCGCGTCGAAAGTCTCTACCTGCACGAAGCGTTCACGCCGGCCACCTATCGCGGCGACTACGTGCGGCACAACCATCACGACGTCGATCCGCGCACGCTCGGCGCGCGCGTGTGCAACATGCCGATCGTGTGGGATCTGCAGCAATTGCGCCGCGAACACCGCGAGCGCGACGATGCGCCGTGCGTGAGCCCGGCCGCGCTCGACGGCTTCCTGCAGACGATGCAGGACGACGGAATGTGCAGCGGCATCATGTATTCGATGGCCGTGCCGGGCACGCGGCTGCATGCGTTCATGAGCTTCACCGCACCGCGCCGCACGCGCGAATGGATCACGCCGGCGACGATCGAGCAGGCGTTGTCGATCGGGCTGTCGGTGCACAAGTTCGCGTCGCCGCAGCTGATCTCGACGTCGCGCGAGCGCGCGGTCAACGGGCTCACGCCGTTCGAGCAGGAGCTGCTGCTCGGCATCGCCGAAGGTGCGTCCGACAAGGAGATCGGCCGGCGCCTCGACACCAGCGCGCACAACGTCGACTATCACCTGCGCAAGCTGCGCAAGCGCTTCGGCGTCGCGAACCGGATTCAGCTCACGTACCTGACGTCGAAGCTCGAGCTGATCTGAGCGCGGGCGCACCCGAAACGAGCGCGTAAAAACGCACATGCCGGCCTCGCGGGCCGGCATGTGCGTGTTGCGGCGCGGCGCCGGGTCCGGCGCCGCCTCCTGTCAGACGCGCTGCATTACTTCAGCAGCGTCATCTGGACGACCTTCACGATCACGAGGCCGACCGCGATCACCAGATAGCCGCGCAGCACGGCCATCCAGATCCGCGTCGCGAGCGTCATGTTCTGCGGCTCGAGCGTATCGAGCGGCGGCATGCGCCACGTGTCGCGCAGCGAACGATCGACAGCCGGCTCCACGACGCGCTTGTTGCGGCGAATCAGCACCGTCGCGAGATAGCCGGCGATGGCGAGCACGGTGCCGCCCACCAGCACGTCGACGATCGCTTCTCCGCTGATGTCCGGATACATCACCGACGCGGTCAGGATGATCGACAGCAGCACCAGCACCCAGATCACCGCGCCCGTGAACACGTTGAGCTTCGTCGAGTTGACCCAGGGCCCCAGCACCTGGCGGTCGTTGCACAGCACGAGCAGGAACACCGTCGCGCTCGGCAGCAGCACGCCTGCCAGCGTCTGCACGGCTTCGGTCAGCAGCCCGAGCGGGCTGCCCGGGATCAGCACGAGCGTGGCCGCGGCCGCGACGATGCCGAAATAGACGAGATAGAAGCCCTTCGCGTCGGTCACGCCGCGGTGCAGCGAGTGACGGATCTTGAACACGTCGCCGATCGCGTACGCGGTCGACAACGATACGGCCGCCGCGCCGATGATGCACGCGTCGAGCAGCGCGACCGCGAACAGCGTGGCACTCGTGCGGCCGGCATACTTCTCGAGGCCCGCGATGACGCCGCCCGCGTCGGTGAAGTTGCCGGCTTCCGGATGGCCGCCGAACAATGCCGAGCTGAAGCCGATCATCGCGACCGCGCCCACCAGCACGAACGCGATGCCGATCCACAAGTCGACCTTTTCATATTTCATGAAGCGCGGCGTGATGCGCTTGTCGATCACGTAGCTCTGCTGGAAGAACAATTGCCATGGCGCGACCGTCGTGCCGACGATGCCGATCACGAGCAGCATCACGTCGGACAGCTTCGTATGCGCGGGCCAGTTCGGCACGAGGAAATCGCGTGTCATCTGCGCGACGGGCGGGTGGATCGAGACGAGTACCGGCACGAGCAGCAGGCTCAGCACGCACAGCCCGATCGCGAACCGCTCGAAGCGCCGGAAATCGCCGGTACTGACCGCGGCCATCGTCAGCGCGGCGGCGACGCACACGCCGGCCACCTTCGGCAATCCGAAGAAATCCAGCACGAACGTGATGCCGATGAACTCGGTGACGATGGTCAGCGCGTTGAGCAGAAACAGGTCGATCACGCTGAACGCGCCCCAGAACTTGCCGAAGCGTTCGAAGATCAGGCGCGCATGGCCGACGCCCGTGACCGCGCCGAGGCGCAGCACCATTTCCTGGTTCACGTACAGCACGGGCACGAGCAGCAGCAGGGTCCACAACAGCGTCGTGCCGTAGTTCTGGCCGGCCTGCGTATAGGTGCCGAACGCGCCGGCGTCGTTGTCGCCGACCATCACGATCAGGCCCGGGCCGATGATCGCGAGCAGCGTGCGCAGGCGCGCCCACCACGTGCCGCGCGCGCCGGTGTCGTGGTGGGCGATCGTGCCGAGCGCACCGCGGATATCGCCCAGATGGGCTTCGTCGAGCACGGCGCTGCGATCGACCGCGATCGGTGGAGAGACGTTGGAGGGCGTGGACATGATGAATTCCGTACGGCTAAGGGTTATTCGATAAGCGTGTGACCTTGGAATGCGCACGCGGCGCCGGCCCGCGGGTGGCCGCGCGTGCGCATGCCGAGGCGCGCTCGGCGTGTCTTCTCAGTGGATCAACGATTTCAGCCGGTTCAGCAGGCGGGCGAACACCCGCGGACGAGCGTCGAGCGTCAGCATCGCGTCGTAGTGGTGGCGCGATTCCGTGACGTGCGGAAGGTTCGACAGCAGAAGGCCGAAGTTCATGGTCTGGCTCCGTGCGGCGACGGCAGGCGTGCCGGCCGCTTCGTGGGCGCGGGGCCAGTCCGGGGCCTGAACGACGTGTCAGGCTAGTCGGCCGGATTGTCCCCGCGACCCGGGTTCAAATGGGTCTGCGTATGCAACGGGCATAAGGGACAACTGTCACTGTCGTTCATGGCGGCTCCTGTTCGGTGTTCCGGGGAACACGGTTGACCGCCGTCCGGCGTGCGGGCCGGCATTCGCGCGCCCGAAGAACGCATGCGCGAACGCGGCCGCCTGCCGGGCGGCGGTGAAACCGGGCAACGCATGCGAAAACGCATCACGCTAACCGGCGCGAATCAGGGTGCACGTAGGGGGTTGCTGCGGAATGACTGCTGCGCGCACCGTTTGCCTGAGGGACAAACGGCGGCTTCGATGAGGCGCGGACGTCGGTCGCTCAGGCGGAAATTTCGTTCGAAGATCGACTACTGCAGGCGTCCAAGGCGGCGGCCCCAAGAGTGAAGATGGCGGATTCTATGGATCGCCCGAAAGTGAAGTCAACCCCTCGAAACCCCATTTTTCGAAATAAATTTGCCGCCTGACGCGACTGAAAGATTTGCCCTTGATATAACGTTCCGAAACCTTTCAGCACCGTCAGGACGGCAACCCCGCGCCGATGCGTGCCAGCAACGGCCCGGCGCCCTGCCGCGCATCCTTTTCGCCCTCGCCGGGCGGCCGCGCGGCGGCCCCGCTCCGTTGCGACGCGCGCACGACACTGCGCATCCTTCGTGCGGTTTTTACTTGCGCCGCAGCAAAAGTCGCGACTACAATCCGCCCCAATTCATCACGGGAGTCCCCTCCGTGGACACATGCTCTAGTTGCAGTTCGATGCCGGTTCAGGCCGGCCAAGCCATCGCGAGATAGCAGCCAGACACATGTCTTTTGCCGCTAGCTCGCACTCGTCGGGTTAGCGCGCCTCCACCCGGGCCGGCCATCGCCGGTTCGTCAGTCGCACGCTCCGCCATGTTCCATCCTCCGATCGCAGGCCGCGTCAAGCACCCGCGCTCGATCACGTCGTCCGGCGTTCGCCGGACGGAACGGAGGCAGCGTCATGTTCTTTCAATCGTTCGCGGTCAGACTCAAGCGCATCGTGCACGTCACGCGCAATCGCGCGTTTTCCCGCCTCTCGCCGTTCGCCCGGGCACTCAGCCACTGGCGCGGCGTGGCCCTCGCCCATGTGCCGGCAGCGCCGCGCCCGCTCGATTGCGTGCTGATCGCCGCGACGGCAGCCGCGGTCGCGCTCGCCGCGCTGCTGTGCTCCGTCGCGCCCCGCGTTGGCTTCGCGCAGGTGTGGCGCGTCGGCGGCTGGCTGCCGTAAGCCCTTCTCCGTGCGGGCCGTCTCGTCATGCGCCTCGCATCACGTTCCCGTTTCTTCAGCTTAACTAATCAAACTGCCAACGGAACCCAAATGAAGAACCTGCTCTCACCCGTCCTTCGCGCCGAAGCGCTCGCCACGCTGCTGCTGTCGCTCGCCGCCACCTCCGCATTCGCGCAAGCAGCGTCTCCCGCCGCCGAACCGGCGGCCGGCGCGAGCGACGCCGCCGCCCCCACACATCAGGCCGCCGATGCTGCCGCGCCCGCTCCCACCGGCCTTTGGGAGCGCTCGAACCTGCTCGGCAACATGGGCGGCCTGCGTGACGTGCTCGACGAGCACGGCGTCACGCTGAGCCTGCAGGAAACCAGCGAGTACCTGTACAACACCTCCGGCGGCACGAATCGGGGCGGCGCGTACCAGGGGCTCACGCAGTTCGGTTTCACCGTCGATTCCGGCAAGGCGATCGGCCTGCCGGGCGGCACGTTCAACGTGTCGGGGCTGCAGATCCACGGCACCAACCTCACGCAGCGCTACCTGCAGACGTTGCAGACCGCGACCGGCATCGAAGCCAATTCGACCACGCGCCTGTGGGAACTCTGGTACCAGCAGTCGCTGCTCGACGGCAAGATCGACGTGAGAGTCGGCCAGCAGAGCGTCGACCAGGAATTCATGGTGAGCCAGAACGCGGCGACGTTCATGAACGCGACGTTCGGCTGGCCCGTGCTGCCGTCCACCGACCTGCCGTCCGGCGGCCCCGCGTATCCGCTGTCGTCGCTCGGCGTGCGGCTGCGCGTGAAACCGGCCGACGCGTGGACCGCGATGATCGGCGTGTTCGACGGCAATCCGGCCGGCCGCGCCGATGGCGACGCGCAGGTGCTGAACGCACATGGCACCAACTTCAACCTGCGCAGCGGCGCATTCGTGATCGGCGAAGTGCAGTACGCGCTGAACGCGCCGTCCGCCGATCAGAAGGCGCCGCAGCCGGCGGGCCTGCCCGGCACGTACAAACTCGGCTTCTGGTATCACTCGCAGCACGCGAACGATCCGCGCTACGGCACCGACGGGTTGTCGCTCGCCGATCCGGCGAGCAACGGCACCCCGGCCACGCATCGCGGCAACTACGGCTTCTATGCGGTCGCGGATCAGATGGTGTGGCGGCCATCCGCCGGCAGCCCGCGCTCGGTCGGCGTGTTCGCGCGCGTGATGGGCTCGCCGGGCGATCGCAATCTCGTCGATTTTGCCGCCAACGCCGGCGTGACGCTGAAGGCGCCGTTCGTCGGACGCGACGACGACGTCGCCGGCATCGCGATCGGCTACGCGAAGATCGGCTCGCATGCGCGCGGCCTCGACGGCGACACCGGCGTGTACACGACGCCCGGCTATCCGGTGCGCCGCGCGGAGACGGTCATCGAAGCGACCTACCAGTACCAGGTCGCTCCGTGGTGGCAAGTGCAGGCCGACCTGCAGCACTTCTTCCGCCCGGGCGGCGGCATCCCGAACCCGAACGCGGCCGGCGCGCGCATCGGCGACGAAACGGTGGTCGGCGTGCGCACGACGATCACGTTCTGACGCAAGCCGCATGAAAACACGGGCCGGACAGCCGCTTGCGCGACGTTCCGGCCCGTGCGGTTGCTTGCCGTGCGGGCACACGGGCCGCCCCGCGCGTTACTCGCGGTGCGTTGCTCGCAGTGCATTACTCGCCGTACAGCCCCAGCAGCTTCAGCGTGACGCCGTTGGTCCAGCCGAAGCCGTCCTGCAACGGATATTCGCCGCCCCCGCCACCGCCAGTACCGGCGCCCTCGACCACGTATTTCTCGACGAGCTTGCCTTCGGTCGCGTACACGTGCTTCACGTCGGACAGGAAACGCGTGCCGATGTCCTTCGCGAGCGCCGGTTCGCCATAACGGCGCAGCCCGTCGATCGCGATCCACTGCAGCGGCGCCCAGCCGTTCGGCGCATCCCACTGCTGGCCCGTGTTCTCGGTCGTCGTCGCGAGGCCGCCCGGCTGCAGCAGCGTCTTGCGCACTTCGCGCGCGGTCGCCTTCGCGCGCTCCGGCCATGCGACGCCCGCGAACAGCGGATACAGCGCGGCCGCCGTCACGCCGTCGCGCGGCTTGCGCAACTGCCAGTCATAGTCGCCGTAATAGCCGCGACGGTTCCACAGGTAGTGATTGATCGCGGCCGCACGCCGCGCCGCGCGCCCTGAAAAATCGGCCACGCAAGCGATGTCGCGCGTGATCGCGCAGCCTTTCACGATCGTCGTCTCGAGATGGAACATCAGGCTGTTCAGATCGACCGGCACGATGGAGGTCGTGCGGATCGTCGCGAGCGTCTTGCCGTTGCCGAACCAGCGCGAGCTGTAGTCCCAGCCGCTTTCGGCGCCCGCGCGCAGGTCGCGGTACACCTCGTTCGCCGGGCGGGACGGCACCGATTTCGCGGTGGTCACGTCCTCGAGATACGACTCGTCGCGCGGCGTGTCGCTCGCATCCCAGTAACGGTTCAGCACGGCGCCGTCGGGCATCGCGACCACGTTGCGCGCCGCCTGCCCGCGCGGCGTCGTGGTTTCGCCCTGCATCCAGTACGCATGCTCCTTGCGCAGCGCCGGCAGGTATTTCTGGTAGACCTTATCGCCTTCGGCCTGCGCGGCGAGCGTGACCATGTATGCGAAGAACGGCGGCTGCGAGCGGCTCGCATAGTACGTGCGGTTGCCGTTCGGGATGTGCCCGATCGTATCGATCAGGTATGCGAAGTTGTCGAGCATGTCGTCGACGAGATCCTCGCGCCCCGACACCTGCAGCCCCAGCATCGTGAAGTAGGTGTCCCAGTAGTAGCCTTCGCGGAAGCGGCCACCCGGCACGACGTACGGCTTCGGCAAGGGAATCAGCGAACTGTACGGGGGCGCCGTGACGCTCGTGCGCGTGAGTTGCGGCCACAGCCAGTCGATGTGCTGGCGCAGCGTCTGATTCGGCGGCGGCGTCACGCCGCCTTCCGGTGGCGGCGTGAAATGCTGGTCGACGAACGCCTTCAGCGAGAAGCCCGGCTGCGATTTCTGTTGCTGATACAACTGCACGATCGTCGCGGGATCGGTATCGGGCGTGGCGTCGACGAAGGTCTTCTGGTCGGGATAGAGCTGCGCGGTCTGTACCGCGACGAACAGGTCGCCGTAGAGCTGGCTCGGCGGCGGCAGCAGCGTGCCCGACGCGGGAGCGGGAGCCGCTGCGGCGGTGGCAGGCATCGCGGACTGGCTGGCCGCTTGCGCGGCGGCCTGGTTCGCATTGTCGGCCTGCGCGGCGCAACCGGCGACGGCGAGATAGGCGATGGCCAGTGCGGCAGCCCAGCGCAGACGCGGCGCGGGCGGTGACTGACGCGACGGGAAGCGAGATGCAAGCGGTGCGGCACGACGTGACGTCATGGCGTGTCCCCTCCTTTCGATGGTGAGTGGATCGGCACGAGGTCTCGTTCGCGCGCGCGTTCGTCTCGATGGCCTTCGATCGATACGCGTCAAATTGTGGTGCGAATGGGTGCGACTGTCGCACGAAACATGCATGTCAAGCAAGTTTCGATTCGCGCGACTCCCGGAGATAACCGCGCACCGCCCGCCACGCACGCGCTTCGAGCGCATCCGCATCGGTCTCGCCGCGCGCGCCCGCCGCATCGACGATGCCTTTCACGATCGCGAGCAGATCGTGCGCGACGACGTCGGGCGCGGCGACGCGCGGCGCATCCCGCAACCCGAGCGCATGCAGCAAGGTCGCGTGGATGCGGTCCGCGATGCGCGCGGTGCGCGCGCCGAGCGGCAACCGCGCTTCCTCGAAATCGATCAGCCGCGCGAGCGCCGGCCGGCGCATCTGGTGCGCGACGGCCCCCCGCACCAGCGTGCGCAGCACGTCGTCGCAGGACGACAGCGCGGCCGCCCGATCGACGTCGTCGAGCAGATGCGCGCTCTCGCGCTCGACGAGCGCGGCGGTCAGCGCATCGCGGTTCGGGAAATATTGGTAGAGCGAGCCGATGCTCACGCCGGCCAGCGCGGCGACCGCGTTCGTCGTGTAGCCGTCGAAGCCGTCGCGCTCGAGAATGCGGGCGGCGGCCTCGATGATGGCGTCGACGGTGGCCACCGCGCGGCGCTGACGCGGCGCCTTGCGCGGCGAAAGCGGAATGCACGACGACGATTCGGACATGGCGGGACGCGAGTTTTGAATATGAGCAAGCGCTCATATTTTAGAAACGCATTGCCACGCCGTCAAAGGAATCGATACGAGCGGGCCAACGTCGACCCGCTCGTCGCATTCGAGCACGAGTGCGGTCGGCGTGCCGTGCGAAACGCCGTTCGGCGATCACTGCGTCGACGTCCGGCCCGGCATCGAAAACGCGCTCGCGCCCCGCTGCGGCGACGTTGCGTTGGTCGCGCCGAGCAGCGTATGCGGCACGCACGAGCAACGCATCGCTCGCACATGCGCAGTCGTCCTTTCCACGCCGCCCGCCGGACAAGACGACTGTTGCAACATGCGGAACAACTGTTGTCGTACGTGACGCAACGGTCACATTGTGGGCATAATGGCGTCTTTACCGCGCGCCCTGCCCATGTCGCCCGTCTTTCTAGCACCGCTCATCGTTGCCTGTGCGTTGTTCATGGAAAGCGTCGACGCGAACATCATCGTCACCGCATTGCCTGCGATGGCGAGGGACTTCGGGCACAACCCCGTCACCCTGAACATTGCGATCACCGCCTACGTGGTCGGTCTCGGCGTGTTCATCCCGATCTGCGGCTGGCTCGCCGACCGCTTCAGCGCACGTGCCGTGTTTCGCACCGCGATCGGCATCTTCGTCGTCGGCTCGCTGATGTGCGCGGCGTCCAACTCCCTCGGCCTGCTCACGTTCGCGCGCTTCATACAGGGCGTCGGCGGCGCGATGATGGTGCCGGTCGGCCGCATCATCATCTTCCGCGCGGTGCCGCGCTCCGATCTCGTGCGCGCGATGAACTATCTCGCGATTCCCGCGCTGTTCGGGCCCACGCTCGGGCCGCTCGTCGGCGGCTTCATCACGACCTACCTGCACTGGCGGATGATCTTCTTCATCAACGTGCCGATCGGCCTCTACGGGATCTACCTCGCGAGCAAGCACATCGCGAACACGCACGAGCCCGATCCGGGCCCGCTCGACTGGTTCGGCTTCCTGCTGTCGGCAAGCGGCGCCGCGCTGCTGCTGATGGGCCTCACGCTGATCGACGGTTCGCTCACGTCGCGCTCGAACGCCATCATCATGTGCGTGGCCGGCGCCGCGATGCTCGCGCTGTACGTGCCGTACGCGCGCCGCAAGGAACGCCCGGTGCTCGATCTCAGTTTCCTGAAGATCCCGACGTACCACGCGAGCGTCGTCGGCGGGTCGCTGTTCCGCATCGGGCTCGGCGCGGTGCCGTTCCTGCTGCCGCTCGCGCTGCAGGAAGGGCTCGGCATGAGCGCGTTCCACTCGGGGCTCATCACGTGCGCGTCCGCGCTCGGCGGCGCGGTCAGCCGCTCGACCGCCACGCATACGCTGCGCCGCTTCGGCTTTCGCACGGTGCTGATCTACAACGCGGCATTCGCGGGCCTCGCGATCGCCGCGTACGGCGTGTTCCATCCCGGCATGGCGACCTGGGCGATCTGGCTGATCGTGCTCGTCGGCGGCATCTTCCCCGCGCTGCAGTTCACGAGCCTGAATTCGATGATCTACGCGGACATCTCGCCGCGCGACGCGGGCCGCGCGACGAGCCTCGGCAGCGTCGTGCAGCAGATGTCGCTCGGCCTCGGCGTGACGGTGGCCGGCCTCGTGCTGCACGTGTCGCACTGGCTCCAGGGCCATCAGGAGATGGTGTGGTCGGATTTCTGGCCCGCGTTCCTCGTGGTCGGGCTGTGCTCGTTCGCGTCGATTCCGATCACGCGGCGGCTGCCGCCCGGCGCCGGGGACGAAGTCGCGCGCGGCAAGCGGCAATAAGCGGCCGACGCGGCGACATGACCTGTCGCGCGGCAGCGGATGACGAACCGGAAAAAAAATCAGCGGACATCCACACGGGGCCGGTGCACGGCCGCATGGATGTCCGCTCAGGGCTCCGGGTCTCCCGATGGGGGTGGGAATCCCGGATTCGCTTCCTGCGTGCCATGGACATATGTGCGTCGGAAGCGGAATCGTTGCGCGCACTTGTCGTCGCGCCATGAACTGCACTATAGGGAAACTTGCAAAACGCATCTGTCAACCATTGTCAGACGCGTTGCGGCCGCACGTCGCACGCGCGCGCCGCTTTCGCGCTAAAGTGGCTCCCGATCGTCCTTCTCGACCGTCCTTCCGATGCTCACGCTCTCGCCCGCCTCCGCCCGCGCACTGCATCTCGCCGCACAGGGCCTGCTCACGCCACCGCGCCGCAAGGCGACCAAGTCCGACGTGCTCGACACGATCCGCCGGATGGCGCAGTTGCAGATCGACACCATCCACGTCGTCGCGCGCAGCCCGTATCTCGTGCTGTTCAGCCGTCTCGGCGATTTCTCGCCGCACTGGCTCGACGAACATCTCGCCGAGGCGCGCCTGTTCGAATACTGGTCGCACGAAGCGTGTTTCCTGCCGATCGAGCAGTTCGGGCTGATGCGCTACAAGATGCTCGATCCGTCGGGGATGGGCTGGAAATATGCGGCGGAATGGCACGAGCAGAATCGTCCCGAGATCGAACGGCTGCTTGCGCGGATTCGCGAGGAGGGCCCGGTGCGGTCGGCCGATTTCGCGCGCGAGGATGGCGTGAAGGGCAACGGCTGGTGGGATCGCAAGCCGGAAAAGCGTCACCTCGAAGTGCTGTTCACGACGGGCGACCTGATGGTGTCGGAGCGCCGCAATTTCCAGCGCGTGTACGACGTGCGCGAACGCGTGCTGCCCGGCTGGGACGATGCGCGCGACCTGCCGCCGCGCGATGCCGTGCTGCCTGCGCTGCTCGACTACACGTGTCGCGCGCTCGGCGTCGTGCGCGCGGACTGGGTGGCCGACTACTATCGGCTGCCGCGCCGTTCGTACCGCGCGGAACTCGAGCGGCTCGCCGAGGCCGGCGATCTGATTCCGGTGCGGATCGACGACTGGAAGGAGCCGGCCTACGTGCACCGCTCGCTCGACGCGCTACTGCCGGCGGCTGCGGACGACACGCTACGCTCGACGGTCACGACGCTGCTGTCGCCGTTCGACCCGGTCGTGTGGGATCGCCGGCGCGCATCGACCCTGTTCGGTTTCGACTACACGATCGAGTGCTATACGCCGGAGCACAAGCGGCGCTACGGCTATTTCTGCCTGCCCGTGCTGCATCGCGGCCGGCTGGTGGGCCGCGTCGACGCGAAAGCGCATCGCACGCTCGGCACGTTCGAACTGAAGGCCGTGCATGTCGAGCCGGGCGTGCGGTTCGGCACCGGGCTCGCGGCCGACGTGGCGAAGGCCGTGAAGAAACTCGCGGCGTGGCACGGCACGCCGGAGGTGACGGTCAGGCATGCGCCGCCGGAACTGGTGAAGGCACTCGCCGGTACGTAACGCACGTACGCTCGCTCACGCAACCGGCCCACACTGCGGCGCATGCGCCGCCGGCCGCGGATCAGTCGCGCAGCTTGCGAAAACGCGGCGTGCCGTCTTCGAGATTGCCGTTGAACATCGCTTCCGGCCGCACCCAGAGCCCGCGCGCATGCGGCCACAGATGCTCGTACACGACCACCGACTCCTCGGTTTCGGAATGGCGGGCAACGCCGATGTAGCGGTACAGGCCGCCCTTGTAGTGGCGGTGCGTTGCGAGCTGTTCGGCTTCCTGTTCGGTCATGGCGTGCTTCTCTCTTCGGCAAAAAACGGAAAGCGCGTATTGTATGCGCTGCGCCGCCCGTCAGCGTTTCGTATAGATGTCGGGGCGGCGGATCTCCATCAGCCGCTCGGGGTTCGCGGGCGGACCGAAACCGACCGGCCGGTACAAATCGTGCGCGTCGGTCGTCGCGAGCATGATGCGGCGCAGCCCCTGCACCATCTCCTGCGCGAATATATGGTCGATCAGTGCGCGGCCGTAGCCGTTGCCGCGTTCGGCCGGCAGCACGAACACGTCGCACAGGTACGCGAACGTCGCGTGATCGGTGACGAGCCGCGCGAACCCGACGAGCCGGTCGCCGACGTACGCGCCGAAGCACAACGAACCCTCGATCGCCCGCTCGACGACGTCGCGCGGAATACCCTGCGACCAGTACGCGTCGCGATGCAGGAAGTCGAAGATCGCGTCGATATCGAGTTCGCGCTTGTCGGTGGAAAATCTGAGCGTGGCGGGGGTGGCAGCGGGCACGTCTGTTCTCCGATCGGGGACGGAAGGCGGAGCATCGACGATACCGCGCTGGCGAGTGGCGGACAAGGGTGCGGGAGGGCACCGCGGAAGAACAGGCGCGCGTCGAGACCTATACAATATTTTTATATCTATTCCGGCAGCGCCTCACTTGCACGGTTACACGTACAAAACCTTCAAATCAGCATCGTGTCCTGCTATCGCTACGAGTAGGCCCCATGTCGCCCGCCCGATAAACTTCCACGCTGCCTCATGACCTATCGCCTCGTCGCATTCGACTTCGACGGCACGCTCGCCGATTCGCTCGACAGTTTTCTCGCCGCGCTGTCGGAAGCGTCACGCCTGCACGGCTTTCGCGACGCCACGCCCGAACTGCGCCCGGCGCTGCGCGGCATGTCGGCGCGCGACATCATCCGCGCGCTCGAGGTGCCGATGTGGAAAGTGCCGCGGGTGACGATCGACATGCGCCGCCTGATGCGGCCGCGCATTGCGCAAGTGATGTTGTTCCCGGGCGTCGACGAAACCTTCGACGCGCTCGCCGCCCGCGGCATCCGCATCGCGATCGCCACGTCGAATACCGAGGAAATCGTGCGTGACCGGCTCGGCCCGCGCATCGGCGCGCGCGTCGATCATTTCGCATGCGGCATTCCGCTGTTCGGCAAGGCGCGCCGTCTGCGCGCGCTCGTTCGCGAGGCCGGCGTGCGCGCCGACGAAGTGCTGTACGTCGGCGACGAAATCCGCGACGCGGATGCGGCACGGCGTGCACATATCGCCTTTCAAGGCGTCGCGTGGGGCTACACGGCGCCCGACGCGTTGCAGGCATATTGCGCGACGCCGTTGCTGCCGCGCCTCGATGCGCTGATCGATCGCGTGTAAGGCTTTCACGCACGCCACCCACACCCGCGACCCTCTCGCCCGACGCGCCGCCACGGCAACAGCCGCGACAACATCACGCCGATGAAATGCAGATGACACGCACGTGCATCTCATGCATTGCATGCGCCACGCGCACGCAAAAATTGCCGCCGCCGCATGCGCATAGGTAGGCACTACCTGTCCGCGCGCATGCCCCTCGATTCGTCTTACCAACCGTTACACAAACCACAGCACGGTTGCACCTGCTACTCGACCGCTCTCCTAGAATCAGTCGGGCCGGAAAACACTTCGACCGGCGCCGCGGCAGAGCGGCGGTCGAATCCGGCCCGGGCGCGCCCGGTCTCTCGCACAGCGACGGATCACACGATCCGTTTTTCAACCAGAGCCCCGATCGAAAGGAGGTCACATGAACCGCTTTCCCCACATTTCGCGCCTTGCTTTGTCTGCCGCCGGCCTGCTTCTCGTCGCCGTGACGGCGACCGCGCAAACAGCGCAACCGGCGCCCGGCGCGTCGGCTGCGCCGGCCGCGACCGCGACGCGCATCCACGAAGCCGACCAGGCCTTCATCACGGACGGCACGAAGACCGTGTCGACCCAGCACGACGCCGCGCGCATCGCCGATTCGCGCACGTCGGACAGCCAGGTCAAGGCGTTCGCGCAACGCGTGTCGACCGACGATGCAAAGATCATTCAGGCGATGCGCGCGGCGAGCCCGCGCGGCGTCGACGTGCCGGCCAACGACCCGGACACGACCGTGCTGAACAGCATCAAGAGCCTGCGCGGCGCCGAATTCGACAAGGCGTATATCGAACAGGTCGCGCTCGCCGGCCAGCAGAAGGCGATCTCGGCGTTCCAGGCCGAAATCGCGTCGGGCCGCGACACCAAGCTGAAGGAAGTCGCACGCCAGGCGCTGCCGATCCTGCAGGCGCACTACGCGGACGCGCAGAAGCTCGCGCAGCGTCATCACCTCGCATCGGCGCAGTAACGCGATGCAGCGCCGCGTATCGTGCGCGGCGCACCGTTTCCCCCGCCGTCGCGCTGCCGCCTCCCCTGCCGGCGGCGCGACGCACGTCGAGCATCAGGCGTCCCGCGTCACACCTCAGGTCGCCAGCTTCGCCTCGAGTCGCGCACGCACTTCCGGCCATTCGTCGTCGATGATGCTGAAGCGTACCGAGTTGCGCTTGCGGCCATCCGGCATGATCCGCTCGTGGCGCACGATGCCCTCCTGTTTCGCGCCGAGCCGCAGGATCGCCGCGCGCGATTTCTCGTTCAGCTCGTCCGTCGTGAACTGCACGCGCACGCATTGCAGCGTGTCGAACGCATAAGCCAGCAGCAACCACTTCGCCTCGGTATTCGCGCGCGTACGCTGCGCCGATTCGCTCAGCCACGTATGCCCGATCTCGAGCTTGCGATTCTTGCGGTCGATCTTCCAGAAGCGCGTACTGCCGATGGCGCGGCCCGACGCGCGATCGACGATCACGAACGGCATCACGGTGCCGGCCGCCCGCCCCTGCAACGCCGCGTCGATGTAGGCGTCGACCGTATGCGCACCCGGCACGACCGTGACCGTCAGGTTCCACAACTCGCCGTCGGCCGCGGCGTCCAGCAGCGCCTGCCGATCGGATGCATCGAGCGCGCGGAGGACGACACGTTCGCCGGTGAGGGTTGGTTGCTCGAGGAAAGACGATGCGTCGGTCATGGCGGGATTCCGGAAAATGAGGACGATGGCGGCGAAACGCCCATCATACGGCGGCGCTGCTAGCCGAGGAGTGCGGCCAGCCGGCGGCGGATCGCCTTCGCTTCGCCGCGCAACGCGTCGGCGAACGCATCGACGAGCAGGTTCTTCGGCCGGTGCTCGGGCACGATCACGCTGACCCGGTACGGAAACGAGCGCGTCAGCGGCCGCACGTGCAGGTCGCGGCCGACGAAATCGAGCGCCGTGAGCGGGTTGACGATCGCGGCCCCCAGCCCTTGCCGAACGAACGCACACACCGACACCGCCGACGGCGTGTCGACCACCGAACGCGGCGCGACGCCGAGCTGCGCGAACGCCTCGTCGATCAGGATGCGGTACGGATCGTTCAGCGACAGGCTCACGAACGGGCGGTCGGCGAGATCCGGCAGGTCGATCGCGTCCTGCGCGAGCAGCGGATGGCCGTCGGGCAGCACGCACACCTCGTCGACTTCGAGCAGCGGCGTAAGCAAAGTGCCGGCCGGCGCGACGTCGTGCTCGGTCAACCCGAGGTCGTAACGTTGGGCAGTGAGCCACTCCTCCAGCACCGGCGACTCCTGTGTCGCGATCGACACACTGACGCCCGCATGCGCGTCGTGAAAGCGCCGGCACGCACCGGGCAGGATCGCGTGCGAGAACGCCGGCAACGCGATCACCGACAGTTGCCCGTCGCGAAACTCGCGCAGGCGCGCGGCCGTCGCCGCGACGCGTTCGAGCCCCACATACGCGAGCCGCACGTCGTCGAACAGCGTGAGCGCGGCCATCGTCGGGCGCAGCCGGCCGGGCGCGCGTTCGAACAGCGCAAAGCCGACGACCTGCTCCATCCGCGCCAGCTCACGGCTGATGGTGGGCTGCGACGTGTACAGCATCTCGGCCGCACGCGTGGTGCTGCCGGTGACCATCAGCGCGCGAAAAACCTCGATATGACGGTGCGTGAGCATGACGTATATATCAAAAATGAATCGAGTATCGATAGATAGGCATTTTACTGTATAGACAAATAGGCGCATCATCCGGCTATCCGTTCATTCGATCCGATTTATCCGCCATGTCCCTCGATTCCCGCCAGCTCGCGACGCTCGCGCAGCAATACGGCACCCCGCTGTGGGTGTACGACGCCGACGTCATCCGCGACCGCATCGCCCAACTGCGCCAGTTCGACGTGATCCGCTATGCGCAGAAGGCGAATTCGAACGTCCATATCCTGAAGCTGATGCGCGAGGAAGGCGCGTGTGTCGACGCCGTGTCGCTCGGCGAGATCGAGCGCAGCCTCGCGGCCGGATTCAGTCCGACGGGCGAGCCGGAAGGCGTCGTGTTCACGGCCGACCTGATCGACCGCCCGACGCTTGCGGCGGTGCTGAAGCATGGGGTGACCGTGAACGCCGGTTCGCTCGACATGCTCGCGCGCATCGGCGAGCACGCACCCGGCCACCGCGTGTGGCTGCGCGTCAACCCCGGTTTCGGCCACGGCCACAGCAACAAGACCAACACCGGCGGCCCGCAGAGCAAGCACGGCATCTGGATCGACGACGTCCCGCGCGCGATCGAGATCGTGCGCCAGCATGGGCTGAAGCTCGTCGGCATCCATATGCACATCGGTTCGGGCGTCGACTACGGCCACCTGTCACAGGTGTGCGATGCGATGGTCGATCTCGTCACGTCGCTCGGCCACGACATCGACGCGATCTCGGCCGGCGGCGGCCTGTCGATTCCGTATCGCGACGGCGAACCGCGTGTCGACGTCGGTCACTACTTCAGCCAGTGGGACGCCGCGCGCAAGCGGATCGAACGGCATCTCGGCCATCCGGTGCGCATCGAGATCGAACCGGGCCGCTTTCTCGTCGCCGAAGCCGGCACGCTCGTCACCGAAGTACAGGCCGTCAACCACCGGCCGAAACACGATTTCGTGCTGATCGACGCGGGCTTCAACGATCTGATGCGCCCGTCGATGTACGGCAGCTATCACGCGGTGTCGGTGCATGCGAACGATGGCGCGCCGCCCGTCGGCCGGCCGCTCGTCGACCTCGCGATCGCCGGGCCGCTGTGCGAATCGGGCGACGTGTTCACGCAGGATGCAGGCGGTGTGGTCACGCACCGCAAGCTCGCGCAGCCGCGGATCGGCGACCTGCTGTTCCTGCACGACGCGGGCGCGTATGGCGCGTCGATGTCCTCGAACTACAACAGCCGGCCGCTCGCGCCGGAAGTGCTGGTCGATCGCGGCACGCCGCGACTGATCCGCCGCCGGCAGACGATCGGCGAATTGCTCGCGCTGGAAACGTTCGAGTAACCCGCCCGGCGTGACGAACGCCAACGGCCAGGCTTGCCGCAACCGGCAGCCTGGCCGTTTTGCTTTTCGGCATGCCGCCGGGTCGCGCGCGGAGCAACCGCGCGAGCGCGCCGTAGCACCTGATCCCTCTCCTCGCGCGCAACCGCAGCAGATCGCTTGCGCCACCTTTCGCGCGCAGAGAAAAACATTCCACGTTGCGTGAAAAGTGCACGCATCTTTGGAAACACATTCCCTTTTGACAAAACTAAGATTGCCCTCAGTCGCACGGCATTCCCGCCGGATACGCGTCGACGATGCGTCCGGCCCACCACTCGCAACGCTGCACGGGCAACCATGAATTACACGCTTGAACGCTTCACCGCGCACGCCGGCCGTCGCCTCGGCTCGCGTGCCTGCGTCCGCCATCCGCACGCGCACCGCACCTTCGCCGCGCACGAACGCATGCCGTAACGCACGGCATCGCGCACGGCGAATCACCACCCTCGCCGACTCACGCTTCACCGACTTCCCGCTCACGGCGACGCCGCCCGTCGCCGCGGCTTCGCGCATCCTGAATTTTCGACAACAACCACGGAGACAACCATGAAGCACTTCACCCCGACGTTCAAACACGGCATCGCGGCCGCCCTCCTCTGCGTCGCGGCCACGACGTCGCACGCGGCGGACCTGCTCGACACCGTCAAGCAGGCCGGCGTGCTGAAGATCGCGCTGGAAGGCACCTACCCGCCGTTCGATTACCGCAACGCCGACGGCCAGCTCGAAGGCTTCGACGTCGACGTCGCGAAGGCGGTGTCCGCCCGCCTCGGCGTGAAGCCGCAGTTCGTGACGACCGAATGGAGCGGAATTCTGGCAGGCCTGCAAGCCGGCAAGTTCGACGTGATCGTCAACCAGGTCGCGATCACGCCGTCGCGCCAGCAGGCGCTCGACTTCAGCGCGCCGTACGTGTATTCGTCCGCGCAACTGCTGCAACGGCAAAACGATGCGCGCGCATTCAAGTCGCTCGACGAATTGAAGGGCAAGAAGGTCGGCGTGACGATGGGCAGCAACTATGTCGACCTGGTCAAGACCGTGCCCGCGATCGACCTCCAGGTCTATCCCGGTACGCCCGAAAACCTGCGCGACCTCGCGGCCGGCCGTATCGACGCGGCAGTCAACGATCGCCTGATGCTCAGCTACCTGATCAGGAACTCGCACCTGCCGCTGCGCCCGGGCTCCGTGCTCGCGGGCGGCGAGGACCGCATGGGCATCCCGTTCCGCAAGGGCAATCCGAAATTCGCGAAGGCGATCGACGATGCGCTTGCGTCGCTGCAGCAGGACGGCACGCTGAAGAAGATCTCGATGCAGTGGTTCGGCGCCGACACGACCAAGCCCGTGACGCAGTAACGCAGCTCGCCTCGCGCCCGCGCGCACGAATGCGCGGGCGGGCCGGCACACAATCAGGAGACACGCAATGGAAGCAATCGAACTGGTCGTTCATACGCTGCCCGTGATGGTCAAGGGCGCGGTGTTCACGCTGAAGTTCGCCGTCGCATCGATGGCGCTCGGCCTCGTCGTCGGGCTCGTGGTCGCCATCATGCGCATCGGCAGCAACCGGCTTGCCGCGAGCCTCGCGCAAGGCTACGTGAGCCTGATGCGCGGCACACCGCTGCTCGTGCAGATGTTCGTCGTCTACTACGGCCTGCCCGATCTCGGCATCACGCTCGATCCGACCACGGCCGGCATCTTCACGCTGACGCTCAACGCGGGCGCCTACCTGTCCGAAAGCATGCGCGGCGCGATCCTCGGCATCGGCCGCGGGCAATGGGCCGCCGCGCACAGCCTCGGCCTCACGCACGTGCAGACGCTGCGCTACATCGTGTGCCCGCAGGCGCTGCGCCTCGCGGTGCCGAGCCTCGGCAACACGCTGATCAGCCTGATCAAGGACACGTCGCTGGTCTCGGTGATCACCGTCACCGAGCTGCTGCGTTCGACGCAGGAAGTGATCGCCGCGACGTTCCAGCCGCTGCCGCTCTATCTCGCTGCCGCCGCGATCTACTGGGTGCTCAGCACGCTGCTCACGCGGCTGCAGGGTCGCGTCGAGACGCGCCTCGCGCTGCCGTCCACGCATTGACCGCGCCCGGGATTCCCATGAACTCCATCGACGGACAGAACATGATTACGCTCGACAACGTATCGAAATGGTATGGCAAGCACCAGGTGCTCTCGGCCTGCAGCGCGGCGGTCTCGAAAGGTGAAGTGGTCGTCGTGTGCGGGCCGTCGGGCTCCGGCAAATCGACGCTGATCAAGACGATCAACGGCCTCGAACCGTTCCAGAAAGGCAGCATCACCGTCGACGGCACGCGGCTCGGCGATCCCGCCGCGAAGCTCGCGCAATTGCGCGCCCGCGTCGGCATGGTGTTCCAGCACTTCGAGCTGTTTCCGCACCTGCCGATCACCGAGAACCTGACGCTCGCGCAGACGAAGGTGCTCGGCCGCCGCAAGGACGAAGCGATCGAGAACGGCATGAAGCTGCTCGACCGCGTCGGCCTGAAGGCGCACGCGCACAAATATCCGGGGCAGTTGTCCGGCGGACAGCAGCAGCGCGTCGCGATCGCGCGCGCGCTGTCGATGAACCCGGTCGCGATGCTGTTCGACGAGCCGACCTCCGCGCTCGATCCCGAGATGATCACCGAAGTGCTCGACGTGATGGTCGAACTCGCGCGCGAAGGCATGACGATGGTCTGCGTGACGCATGAGATGGGCTTTGCGCGGAAGGTCGCGCATCGCGTGATCTTCATGGACCAGGGCGCGGTGGTCGAGGATGCAGCGAGCGACCGGTTCTTCGCGGCGCCGCGCTCCGAGCGCGCACGCGACTTCCTCGACAAGATCCTGCATTGACCGCGCCACCGCCGCCCCGCTTCGATCGACACTCAAAGGAGACATCTTGAACCACCTGCTTTCGACCGACACCGTTCTCGCCCATGAAGGCCGCTCGCACGGCCAGCCCGGTTCGCCCGTGAACCCGCCCGTGTACCGTCAGTCGACGCTGCTCTTTCACGGCACCGACGCGCTCGACGCCGTGCGCGGCACGCCGCTCGCATACGGACGGCACGGCAGCCCGACCACCCGCGCGCTCGAGAAGGCGCTCGCGCGGCTCGAAGGCGCGCATGCCGCGCTGCTGACGCCGAGCGGCCTCAGCGCGATCACGACCGCGCTGCTCGCGGTGCTGAACCCGGGCGACCATCTGCTGATGGTCGATTCCGTGTACGACCCGACCCGTTCGTTCTGCGATGAAACGCTGGCGCGTCTCGGCATCGAGACGACCTACTACGACCCGGCGGCCGGCGCGGACATCGCGTCGTCGATGCGGCCGAACACGCGCGCGGTATTCGCCGAATCGCCGGGTTCGCTGACCTTCGAAGTGCAGGATATTCCGGCCATCAGCCGCGTCGCGCACCGGCACGGCGCGGTCGTGCTGCTCGACAACACGTGGGGCACGCCGCTGAATTTCCGCTCGTTTTCGCATGGCGTCGACGTGTCGATTCACGCGGCGACCAAATACATCGCCGGGCACTCCGACGTGCTGATGGGCGCGATCCTGACGACCGATGCGCTCGCGCCGAAAGTCACGCGCTTCTACCGGCAACTCGGAATGACCGTCAGCGGCGACGACGCGTATCTCGCACTGCGCGGCCTGCGGACGCTGTCGGTCCGGCTCGAGCGGCACCAGCGCAACGCGCACGTGCTGACCGAATGGCTGTCGCAACAGCCGGAAGTCGCGCAGATCCTGTATCCGGCGCGCGCCGGCGACGCCGGCCATGCGCTGTGGCAGCGCGATTTCACGGGCGCGTGCGGGCTGTTCGGCGTGGTGCTGCATCCGCAGGCCGACGAGGCCGTGCGCGCGCTGCTCGACGGCATGACGTGCTTCGGCATGGGATACAGCTGGGGCGGCTTCGAAAGCCTGATCATCCCGTCCAGTCCGTCGCGCCACCGCACCGCCACCCGCTGGACGGCGGCCGGCCCGCTGCTGCGGATTCATGCGGGGCTCGAGCATCCCGACGACATGATTGCCGACCTCGCCGCCGGCTTCGCGCGAATGCGCGCCGCCGCACTTGCCGAAGCGTGAAATCCGGCGGCGTCGCGCACGTCGCTCCGTATCGCGTTTTCTTCGACGTTCCCCCCTCTCATAGCGAGACCATCATGAAAGACACGCTGTTCATTCTCCGCCCCGACTTCTTCAAGGACTCCGAAGGTCCGTTCTACTGCGGCGATTCGGTTGCCGTCGAAGGGCTGTTGAGCTTCTATCCGCGGTTGCGCGACGCTGTCCACGTCGAATACGTCGACGCACCGCGCCCGCGCCAGCCGATCGTCGCGCTGATCGGCGCGGACAACCAGTCGGCGCCGGTACTCGTACTTGGCGACGGACACGCACCGAACGACGACACTCTCGCGATCCGCGAACACAACGGCCGGCGCTTCATCGATTCGCCTGCCGATATCCGGCGATATCTGTCGTCGCAGTACGGCGTCGCGCACGTCGCGTAAGCACGCCGGCGCGTGCGGTCGAGCGGTTGCACTGAACGGAGCGCGCGATGAGCCGCCCCTTTCGCGCACCGCCGGCCGCACCTTCGCTCAGGAGGGTGCGTCACCCCGCGCGCTGCACGGGCGCCATCCTCGAGAAGTACTTCGCGCCCGCCACGCAGCCGACCACCACGACCGTCACGACGACCATCGACGGCGGCACCGTCTCGTGCAGCAGCCCGGCCGCGAGCAGGAGGCCGAGGAACGGCTGCAGCAGTTGCAACTGGCCGACGCCCGCGATCCCGCCGAGCGCAAGCCCGCGATACCAGAACACGAAGCCGATCAACATGCTGAACAGCGACACGTACGCGAGCCCCCACAGCGCGGCGGCGTCTACGCCGTCGAACGACGCGGGCGAGGTCAGCCACGCGAGCGGCAGCATCAGCGGCAGCGACAGCACGAGCGCCCACGAGATCACCTGCCAGCCGCCGAGCTGGCGCGACAGCCGCGCGCCTTCCGCATAGCCGAGCCCGCACGCGACGATCGCGGCCAGCATCAGCGCATCGCCGACCACCGATGCCTGCCCGCCGTTGCGCAACGCAAACGCGGCCACCGCGCCGCTGCCGACGATCGAGAAGATCCAGAACGGCAGCCGCGGCCGCTCGCCGCCGCGCCACACGCCGAACAGCGCGGTCGCGAGCGGCAGCAGCCCGACGAACACGATCGCATGCGCCGACGTCACGTGCTTCAGCGCAAGCGCCGTCAGCAACGGAAAACCGACCACGACCCCGAGCGCGACGACGGCCAGCGACACGGCCTCGGCACGCGACGGCCGCTTCTGCTTCAGCACGACGAGCAGCAGCAGGCCGAGCGCACCGGCGATCGTAGCGCGGGCGAACGTGAGGAACAGCGGGTCGAGCCCTTGCACCGCGACACGCGTCGCGGGCAGCGAGCCACTGAAGATGATGACGCCCAGCATGCCGCTGAGCCATCCGTCGGTCGTCTTTTGCACGGTCAACCCTGAATGGAAAATGGATGACCGATGATCCGCCGGCGACGAAAACGGCGTAAGCTACAGCCCAATACAATTCAGCCAAACTGTACTGAACAACCAGCCGTACAGTTCATCGTCCGCCATGAACCACTCCGCCCCGATTCCCACTCCGCCCGCGCCGTCGCGCACGCGCGTGGAAACCGTCATGGATACCCTGCGCGCGCGAATCGCGAGCCGCGCGCTGATGCCCGGCGCGCGCGTGCCGTCGATCCGGATGATGGCCGACGCGCTCGGCGTGTCGAAATCGACGGTCGTCGATGCGTACGAACGGCTCGCGAGCGAAGGCGTGCTCGTCGCACGGCGCGGGTCGGGCTTCTACGTGTCCGGCCACGCGCCGCCGCTCGCACTCGCCGAATTGGGCCCCCGCCTCGATCGCGCGCTCGATCCGTTGTGGCTGTCGCGCCAGTCGCTCGAAGCGGCGCCGACGTCGGTGAAGCCCGGCTGCGGATGGTTGCCGTCGTCGTGGCTGCCCGACGAAAGCCTGCGTCGCGCACTGCGCGCCGTGTCGCGCGACGAACCCGATGCGCTGACCGACTATGCGACGCCGCTCGGCCTGCCCGCGCTGCGCCAGCAGCTTGCATGGCGGCTCGCCCAGCACGGCGTCCACGCGGAACCCGCGCAGATCATGCTGACCGACGGCGGCACGCACGCGCTCGACCTCGTGTGCCGCCTGCTGCTGGAACCCGGCGATACCGTCGTGCTCGACGATCCGTGCTACTTCAACTTCCAGGCGCTGCTGCGCGCGCACCGTGCGCGGATTGTCAGCGTTCCGTTCACGCCGAACGGCCCCGATCTCGTGCGCTTCGAGCAAGTACTCGCCGAGCACCGGCCGCGCCTGTACATCACCAACGCGGCACTGCACAACCCGACCGGCGCGACGCTCGCGCCGCCCGTCGCGCACCGGCTGCTGACGCTCGCGGCCGAGCACGGGCTGCTGATCGTCGAGGACGACATCTTCGCGGATTTCGAGAGCACGCCCGCGCCGCGCCTCGCGGCGTTCGACGGGCTGTCGCGCGTCGTGTCGATCGGCAGCTTCTCGAAAACGCTGTCGGCCGCGATCCGCTGCGGCTATATCGCCGCGCGCCCGGAATGGATCGACGCGCTCGTCGACCTGAAGCTCGCGACGTCGTTCGGCAATGCGCAGATCGGCGCGAACGTCGTGCACCGGCTGCTGATCGACGGCACGTACCGGCGCCATCTCGACAGCCTGCGCGCGCGTCTCGCGGATGCGATGGGCGAAACGATCCGGCGCCTCGCGCGAGCCGGCCTCGGGATCTGGACGGAGCCGCGCGGCGGGTTGTTCGTGTGGGCGCAGTTGCCGGACGGGCTCGACGCCGCACGCGTCGCGCGCCACGCGCTGGACCACGACGTGGTCCTCGCACCCGGCGACGTGTTCAGCGCGTCGCGCAGCGCGACGTCGTACATGCGCTTCAACGTGTCGCGCTGCAAGGGGCCTGCCGTGTTCGATGCGCTTGCGCGGGCAATGGAGGCGGCGCGTGCGGTGGAACGCGGCAGCGCGGCGGCGGACGCCGGCGGCCGTGCGCTGGCCGGCAAGTGACACGAACCGGCCGCGCCGCGGCGGGACGCCCCGCCGCCGCCTGCGTCACACTTCCCCCGCGTGCGCCCTCGCCCTCACCTCGGCGAACGACGTATCGACGAGCAAACGCCCTGTGTCGAATACCGTGTCGAGCGCCTCGTCCCATTCGCCTTCAAGCGCACGATCGTCCCACGCAATCGGCAGCGTCACCGTTCGATACTCGCCAGTGCGGCGATTGCGCAGCAGCGTGAGCCGCCCCTGCTTCGAGCGCTTGCCCCGATCGGTGACCGGATCCTTGCGGACGTCGTGCCACACGCCGCCGCGCCGGATGGCCGAACACTTCATCGCAAAGCGCTGCGTGTCGCGGTTCACGCGCTGCAACAACGCGCCACCCATACCGAATACGACGTTGCCGGCCGCGTAACCCGCCTCGTCGAGCGCAACGAGGATCGCTTCGATCGACTGCTCGTCGACACCGTCGCCCTGGATCACGCGCACACGGTTCAGCACGCGCCGCCCCTTGCCGTTCACGGACGAACCGAACGACGCATCGAGCGCCCGCACCGTCTGCAGCACGATCGTCACCGGGTCGCCGGAATCGGGACGCACGACGAGCGTCGCGCCCGAATCGATCACCGCCTGCCGAAGTTCGCCGCCCCACAGATCGAGTGCGGCGAACAGATCGTAGGAGTCCGACACGACCGATACGATCGCGCCCGGCAACCCGAATCGGCCGATCATGTTGCGGTACGCATCGGCCTCGCCTTCGCGCCCCCACGACGTGATCGTGCTGTGCTCGGCCGCCGGCACCGAGTAGGCGGCCATCGGCTCGCGATAGAAGCGGTTCGCGGCGAGCACGCCGAGCACCGTGTCCGAGCCCATGAAGCTCACGAGATGCGCGGCGCCGCCGATCGCGGCCGATTCCGCGCTCGACACGCCGCGCGCGCCGAAGTCGTGCAGCTTGAACGGCAGTTGCGCGAGATCGTCGTCGGTCCTTTCGAGGAAGCGGCGAATCGTTTGGCGCAGATGCCAGCTGCGGGTCGCCACCGTCACCGGATACCAGATGCGCAACAGCATCGTCTCGAGATACGACGCGAGCCAGAACACCTGCGGATCCTCGCATTCGACCGTCATCAGCACGTTGTGCACCGGCACGATCGCCCCTTCCGGCACCGCACGGATCTTCACCGGCAGGTAGCCGTCATAGTGCTCGACGATATGGCGCCATCCTGCTTCGTTGAACGGCTCGCCGTGCACGGTGAAGAAATCGCGCGCATCGTCGATCATCGCATGCGTGACCGGCTTGCACAGATACTCCTTCAGCAGCATCTGGAGGCCGAAGAACAGCGTGCGGTCGTAACGGCCGCCGCGCGATTCGACGTACGAGAACATCGCCGATGCGTCCGGCGGATATTGCAGGAAGTGGGAAGCCTTGTACGAATCCGTGTTGAGAATCGGATTGGCGAGAACCGCGGCAAAGCCGCCGGGATCGTTTTGCATGGCTAGAGCTCCTCTAGGCCGTTGAAGTGCCGCCGCGTCTGTCGCGGCGGACCGAATGCGGGGAATCAGCGCGTCACAGCTTCCCCAGGAAGTGATACGCGATATCGAAGTGATCCTCGAACATCACGTTGCGCATCTGCGCGAATTCGTTGAGCGGGACCCAGCGCGCCTTGTCCGCGTCGTCGCTGCCCTTCACGCGCGGCAGTTCGCCCGTCGGAAAGTTGAACAGGCACGCATGCGTGATCGTTCGGCCGCGCAGCGAACGCGTCGGGTGATCGAACACCTGGCGATCCTTGATCGAGCCGCGCAGCACGGGCTCCGGGAGCTTGAGGCCGGTTTCCTCGCGCAGTTCGCGAATGCAGGCCGCGTCGAGCCGTTCGTCCTGGTTCACGAATCCGCCCGGCAGCGCCCACAGGCCGCGGCCCGGTTCGCTGCGGCGGCGCACCAGCAGGATATGGCCCGAGTGCACGACCACCGCATCGACCGTCACGAACGTGACGGGATACGGCGCGGCCGCCCAGGCCTTGCGATACGCGGCGATGAATTCGGCTTCCGACTTCAGTTGCGCGAATTCCGGCTGCGTGCGGAAACGCTCGAGCCAGCCGAACACGGGTTCCGGCACGGCCCACTGCACGAAGCTGTTGGTGCGTTCGGCGAAATACTGGTCGCGGATTTCGGTGGCGGAGATGTCTTCCGTCGCGTCGACGTCGACGAGTTCCCATTGCGGGAACATCCGCAGGTAATACGACGTGGCGTCCTTCTCGTGGCCGATCAGCCCGACCCTGCGCTGCGCGATATCGCCGAGCGTGGACGCGACGGCGTCCTGCACCCAGCGCACCCAGTCGCCGTCGTTGTAGGTCGAATCCTGCAGCGGGGCGATCGTCACGCGGTCGCGCTCGGATGCATCGAGCAGCGAAGCCAGCATCTGGCGACGCTCGTCGAACGAGAACGGATCCTTGATGGTGCGGGGCTTGTCGGTCGACCCGATCAGCACGCACACGCGCTCGGCCCGGCTCAGTGCCGATTTCAGCACGTTCAGGTGACCACGATGCGGAGGCTGGAAACGACCAATGAAAACGAGCGCATCGAAGCGCCGGTTCTGTTGCGTACTCATGAGGCTCCCTCAAGAGATTGAAACGCTTCGGGTCTGTCCCGAAGGGTTGGAATGAATCGTAGGGGAATTCCCGAAGGACGTCAATCGAGTCCATTCGAGCCCACGCTCGACTTGACGAAGTCTGACGAAACACGCGTTATTGGCGCGGTACACTCGATCGCATCCCAATCCACGCCCTGGCGCCCGCCCTCATGAGGATCTCAGTCAGCCGGACCGTCGGCGTCGATCGCAGGCGCCTGTTTACGTGGTCGCAGGATTACGGACGGCGGCTCGTGTGGGACAACTTCCTCATCGATGCCTATCTGCTCGACGGAACGACCGCCGATGTCGGCGTCGACGCGTTCTGCCGCAGCCAGTCGGGCGCGACGATGGTGTCGCGCTACATCTCGTACCGTCCGCCGCAGGTCGCCGCCGTCGAAATGGTCGAAGGGCCGAAGGTGCTCGAACGCTTCAGCGGCAGCTGGAACTTCACCGAGCGCACGGCCGGGTCGACCGAGGTGAAATTCACGTACCACTTCCGTGCGCAGCCATCCTGGCTGCGCTGGCTGCTCGAACCGCTGATCGGCGCGTTCTATCTCGTGCAGACGCGCCGACGTCTCGATTCGTTCAAGCGCTGGGCCGAAGCCGAAGCGCTGCCGCGGTGACCGGCGCGCGCCGCCTGCCGTACGCTGCGCGCGTGCCATCCCGACATGCGCACGCCCCCCCGTGACGCCATGCTCGCAGCCCCGTGTAGCTGGCCCGAGCTTCGGCTTCCGGCCGGTGCGAAAGCTGCCGTTTCGTCATCGCGGCGCCACCACCACCCGCTATAATCGCGCGACATTCCGACTGCATTGAGCAGGCCGACGGTGGCGCGCCGTTCGACGCGCCGTACGCCCTTCTCGACAACAACAATGATGAACCGAACCCTCCGACGCCTTCGCCCGCTCGTGCGCGCCGCCGCGCGCGTGCTCGCATGCGCCCCGCTGCTCGGCGCACCGCTGGCGCTGCACGCGGCCGGCACCGCGGGCACGCCCTTTACCGAGCCCGCGACCGGGCGCTATATCGTCGTCGACACCGGCCATACGCCGGCGCATCCGGGCTCGACCGGCGCGAGCGGCCGCGTCGAATACCTGTACAACCTCGACCTGTCCGGCGCGGTCGCCGACACACTCGCCGCGCATGGCGACCGCGTGCTGCGCACGTCGGCGGACGGCCGCGAGATCGCGCTCGATCGGCGCTCGACGCAGGCGCCCGACGCGAACCTGTTCGTGTCGATCCATCACGACTCGATGCAGCAGCAGTTCATCGACGCGGGTCGGCAGCGCGAATTCCGAGGCTTCTCGGTGTTCGTGTCGGCGCGCAATCCGCACTATGCGCAGAGCCTGCGTTGCGCGAAGGCGATTGCCGAGCGGCTGGTCGCGGCCGGCGAACGGCCGTCGCTGTATCACGCGCAGCCGATCCGCGGCGAGAACCGCCCGCTGATCGATCCGTCACTCGGCATCCACCGCTTCGACGATCTCGTCGTGCTGCGCACCGCGCCGATTCCGGCCGTGCTCGTCGAAGCCGGCGTGATCGTCAATCCGGACGAAGAAGCGCGGCTCGCACGGCGCGAGACGATCCAGCGCCTGTCCACCGCGATCGCGGGCGGCATCGACGCGTGTACGGCGCCCGAATAAACGACGGTATCGCCCGTCGGATTCAACGGTTTTCACCCAGCCAGGAGCATCACCATGAAAAAGAAGAATCTGCTCGCATCCTGCGCATTGCTCGCGCTTGCCGTTCCGTTCGCCGCGCATGCGGCCGGCTGCGGGAAACCGCGCAGCGCGTTCGACCAGGTGTATTGCACGAGCACGCAGTTCTCGCAATCCGACCGCGATCTCAACGACGAATACGGCCGGCTGCGCAAGCAACTGAGCGGCGATCAACAGGCGACGCTGAAGGCCGGCCAGCTCGCGTGGCTGAAACAACGCGACGCGCAGTGCAGCGAAACGCGCGGCAGCAGCTACCTCGTCGATATCCAGTGCGCGAACGACATGACGCAGTCGCGGCTGTCGTTCCTGCGCGAGCGTGAACGCGAATGCTCGAGCACCGGGTGCGTGACGTCGAAGCTCGGTGAGTAAGGTCGAGCAGTAACACGGCATACGGCAACCGATCGCACGGGGAACGCATGGCACCGAACACGGCGACGATCGACATCCGCTCGGCCACATCCGCCGATGCACCGATCATCGCCGACATCCACGTCGCGTCGTGGCAAGCCACCTACATGGACGTCATGCCGGCGCCGTTCCTCGCCGGCCTGTCGGTCGAAAAGCGCACGGCCGCCTGGCGCCAGGCACTCGACGCAGGACGGCCGCGCGTCGCGCTCGCGTTCATGAACCGCGTACCGACCGGCTGGATCGCGTACGGCCCGACGCGCGACACCGACAAGGACCCTGCGTGGGGCGAAATCGAAGCGATCTATCTGCATCCGTCGCATTGCGGACAAGGCATCGGCACGTTGCTGGTCGATCACGCATGCCGATCGCTGCATGACGCAGGCCATGTGTGGGTATCGCTGTGGGCACTGGTCAAAAACCGTCGCGCGAGAGCGTTCTACGAACGCGAAGGTTTCGTCGCAGAACGCGACATCAAGACGTTCGAGATCGACGGTACGCCGATCGAGGAAGTGCGCTACTGGCGCGCACTTCCTTGACCGGCTTCCTCGACGCACGCGGCACTCACAGAAACCACCGATACTCCCGCGCCCCGATCTCGTTGCGAAAATCCAGCTCCTCCTGCCGCTTGTTCTCGCAGTACACCATCACGAACTCGCTGCCCAACCCGTCGCGCACGGCCGGATGATCCTGCATCGCGGCGACCGACGACAGCATCTCCTTCGGAAAATCGATGCCGCTGCCGCGATCCTCGTTGAGCGGCGCGATCGGCTCGAGCCGCGCATCGAGCCCGTGCTCCATCCCGCCGAGGATCGCCGCAAGCACCAGGTACGGGTTCGCATCCGCGCTCGCGAGCCGGTGCTCGATCCGCAGATCGCGTGCATCCGACTCCGGAATCCGGATGCATGCGTCTCGATCCTCGAAACCCCAACTCGCGCGACTCGCCGCGTTCACCATCGACCCGTAACGCCGGAACGCATTGTGATTCGGCGCGAACACAGGCATGCAATGCGGCAGCAGCGCGAGGCAGCCGGCCACCGCATGCCGCAACGGCCGCTGTCCGTCCGCCGCCAGCAGGTTGCGCCCCGCCTCATCGTACAGGCTCACGTGCACGTGCATCCCGCTGCCCGGCGCATGCAGGTACGGCTTACCCATGAAGCTCGCGCGATAGCCATGCCGCAACGCGACGCCGCGTGTGCTGCGGCAGAACAGCGCCGACCAGTCGGCCGCACGCAGCGCGTCGTCGGTATGCCCGAAATTGATCTCGAACTGGCCGGGTCCGAGCTCCGCGGTGATCACCGTCGCATCGACGCCCTGCTCGCACGCGGCGTCGACCATCTCGTGCAGCACGTCGGAGAAGCGCGACAGGCGTTCGATATGCATGTTCGGCTGATCGTCGCGGTCGTCGCTCAGGCGGTCGCGCGGATACTGCGGCACGCCTTCCGCGAGCCGCGCGGCGAACAGGTAAAACTCGAGCTCGAATGCGACGACCGGCCGAATGCCGCGCGCTGCGAACCGCCGCAGCACGCGCGCGAGCACCTCGCGCGGCTCGAATTCAATCGGGGAATCGGTGCCGTCGGAGCTGATCAGCATCTGCGCAAGCGGCTGCCGCTCCCAGCGCACGGGCTTCAGCGTGCCGGGAATCAGGCGGCGCGGCGCATCGGGATCGCCGTCGTTGAAGCAGTAATCGCCGATCTTGTAGAGGCCGCCCTGCGTGCCGAGCAACACGCAGTTCTGCGGCAGCTTCAGCAGCGCGCCGGATGCGATTTTCTCGAGCGCGTCGATGGGATAGCGCTTGCCGTAGAAATGCCCGGGGAGATCGAGGCAGATCAAGTCGACATAACGGATCTCGGGGTGCGCCTGCCGAAATGCGCGGACTTCACTGACCAGCGCGGGAACGACGTCAGCCATGTCTCATCCTTTTCATGTCTCGTATGGCGGCGCCGCGGCGCGGCGAACCGGATTCACGCGGAACGCAGTGCAATGTACGCCGCATATCGATCAGTACTGCAAACAGGCTGCGTGGCGCGGCGGCCTGCGACACCGCCCGCCCCGCCGGCCACTCAGGTGAACACCCAGATCACGCGCGTCGGCGCGTCGGTCAGGTTCGCATACCGGAAGCGCTTGTGCGCGGGAAGCTGAAACGCATCGTTCGGACCGAGCGTGACCGGCGTGTCGTCGCCGTCGATCCAGATCGTCAGTTCTCCTTCGAGCACGAAGCCGCCCTGCTCGTCGCTGTCGTCGACCGGCCGCTCGCCGCTGCTCGCGCCCGGTTCGAGATGGCTTTCGAGGATCGAGAAGCGCGCACGCATGTTCGGCGACACGAGGATGTCGGTAATGCCGGCCGCGTAATACACGGTGCGGCGTTCGTCGGGCCGCGTGACCC
Source organism: Burkholderia sp. BCC1208 (assembly GCF_902833095.1). Lineage (NCBI taxonomy): Bacteria > Pseudomonadati > Pseudomonadota > Betaproteobacteria > Burkholderiales > Burkholderiaceae > Burkholderia > Burkholderia sp. BCC1208. The sequence continues at coordinate 96,837 of NZ_CADFDY010000012.1, forward strand.
ATGGCACGCTGCGCGGCTTGCTCAGGCTGTAGAAATACGTGGTCGGCACACCGAGCGCCTCGCCGATCGCGGTGAGATCCGCGACCGTCGGACGCGACAGTCCGCGCTCGACCTGCGACAGAAAGCCGACCGAGCGGCCGATCCGTTCGGCGAGATCGTTCAGCGTGACCTTGCGATGCTTGCGCAGGTCGCGGATCAGGATCGCCAGACTTTCTATCTCTTCGCGTTCGTTCATGATGGATTTCGGTGCAGTCAAACGGTATCGCGCAGACGGTACCAGGCCTTGCCGATCGCTTCGAGCGGTGCGGCCAGCCGGTCGCCGCCGGGAAAGCGTGGGTTGCGGATGCGCTGGTACTGCGCGAGCAGGTGTGCGTCGCCGAGCACGGCGTCGGCCACCGCGCGCGCGCCGGCGAGCGTCGGCAGCACGCCGTGCCCCGAAAAACCCTGCAGCCAGAAGCGCTGCCCGTGGCGGCCGATGTCCGGCGTGCGGCGCATGCTGATGTCGATGTGACCGCCCCACGCGTAGTCGAGCGGCACACCGGCCAGTTGCGGGAACACGCGTTCGAGGTGCGGGCGCGTCGCCGCCGCGATATCGGCCGGGATGCCGCCGAGATACGTGCAGCCGCCGCCGAACAGCAGCCGGTTGTCGGGACTCAGGCGGAAATAGTCGGGCACGAACTGGTTGTCGATCACGCAACTGTTGCGCGGCAGCAGCGCATGCGCGACGTCGGGCGCGAGCGGCGCCGTTGCGACCTGGTACGTGCCGACCGGCAGCAACCGGCGCGCGAGATCGCGATCGAGCCGGTCGACGTACGCATTGCAGGCAAGCACCAGCACGTCCGCCCGTACTTCGCCACACGCCGTGCGGGCGATGTGGCCGCCCGCCGTCTCGCGACAGTCGAGCACGCGGCTCTGTTCGAAGATGCGGCCGCCCGCGTGCTCGATCGTCTGCGCGAGGCCGAGCGCGAGCTTCAGTGGGTTCAGGTGGCCGGCCTCCGGATCGTGCAGCGCGGCGAGATAGCGCGTGCCGCCGATCCATTCAGGCATCTCGTCACGCCCGATCACGCGCAGCCGGTCGTAGCCCCACCGCTCGGCCGCCTCGTCGCGCGCCCGCGCCAGCATCGCGACGCGCCGCGGCCGCACCGCGGCCCACAGGCTGCCGGGCCGGTAGTCGATGTCGAAACCGTGCCGTGCCGGCAGTTCGCGCACCTCGCGCGCAGCCCAACGCATGCTGTCCCACAGCAGGCGCGCGCCGTCGCGGCCGAGCGCATCCTCGAGCGGCTGCATGTCGCACGACCAGCCGAGCAGCGCCTGTCCGCCGTTGCGGCCCGATGCCGCCCACGCGACGCGGCTGGCTTCGAGCATGACGACCCGCTTGCCGGCAAGCGCAAGGCGCAGCGCCGTATGCAGCCCGCTGAAGCCCGCGCCGACGACCAGCACGTCGGCGTCGACGCGTTCGTCCAGCGCGGGCCGATGCGGGATCGGCGCCGGATAGGTGCCGGCGTAGTAGCTTGCGACGTGACGGTCGGACTGCACGAACATGCGGAACCCCGTGAAAATTACGCCGAGAAATTTCATGAAAATCTAGCATGACAATTTCATGCGGGCAAGCGGGGGGACCGGCGTCCATGCCGTTGGGAAAATGAAAGGCACGCCGATTGCGCATGCAGCACGGCTACCGCCGCCGACGTCCGTGTCTTTTACCGTGTGCGGTCGCGGCCGATAATGAACCCATGCACGCTCTTCCTCGCCGCCCCCGGCGCGCACCGCCAGGGTCGCGAAGGCCGACCCACCGCGCATCGACACAAGGAGGCACCCCGGCATGACCACGCCATTCAGGCTGGGCGACCACGTCCGCTGGAATTCCGAGGCCGGCTACGTGACCGGCACGATCGTTGCGATCCACACCGCCGACTTCGACTACAAGGGCCATCGCCATCGCGCGTCGCCCGAGGATCCGCAGTACGAGATCAAGAGCGACCGGACCGACCACGTCGCCGCGCATCGCGGCCGCGTGCTCGAACGCATCGACGGCAAGGACGACGCATGACGCTCCCGTTCTACACGATCGGCCATTCGAACCGCACGCTCGACGAATTCATCGACCTGCTCGACGCGGTCGAGATCACGCTGCTCGCGGATATCCGCAAGATGCCGCGCTCGCGTACCCATCCGCAATTCAACGAAGCGACGCTGCCGGATGCGCTCGCCCCCGCCGACATCGCGTACGAACACATCGCCGAACTCGGCGGCCTGCGCGGCAAGTCGCACGGCGTGCCCGACGACATCAACGACTTCTGGACGAACCGCAGCTTTCACCGCTACGCGGATTACGCCATGTCGCCGGAGTTTCACGCGGGCCTCGACCGGTTGATCGCACAGGGCCACGAGCAGCGCTGCGCGATCATGTGCTCGGAAGCCGTGTGGTGGCGCTGCCACCGGCGAATCGTGTCCGACTACCTGATCGCGCGCGGCGAAACGGTGCTGCACATCATGGGTCGCAACCGCGTGGAACCCGCGCGGCTCACGGCCGGCGCCGTAATCCGGGACGATGGCACGATCGTCTACCCGGATCCCGAACGCAGCGATTCGGCGCCGCACGCATGATCATGCCGCGCATGCGCACTAGCGTTCGCGCAACGCCTCGGCGGCCCGGTTCAGCGGCTTGACGAGGTAGTCGAACACGGTGCGGCGCCCGGTGCGGATCTCCGCGGTGGCGACCATGCCCGGCAGGATCGGATGCCGCTTGCCGTCGCGGGTTTCCAGATACGCGTGCTGCGTGAGCACGTAGACGCGGTAGTAATACACGCGCCGGTCGACCTGGTCTTCGATCGTGTCGGGCGAAATCCGCTCGACCTTCGCCGGCAGCGAGCCGTAGATCGACGACTCGAACGCCGTGATCTTCACGGTCGCCTCCTGCCCCGGATGAATGAACGCGATGTCGCGAGGGCTGAGACGCGCCTCGATCAGCAACTGGTCGTCGAGCGGCACGATTTCCATCAGCATGCCGCCCGGCGGAATCACGCCGCCGACCGTCGACACCCGGATGTCCTTCACGATGCCGCGCGCCGGCGCGCGAATCACGGTTCGTCGCAATTGATCGGCACGCCCTTCGCGAACCTTGAGCAGCGGTTCGAGATCGGCCATCGTCTTCGAGTAGTCGGCTTTCAGCGCGACGTAGTACTCGCTCTGCGCCGCCGACAGCTTCGTCGAGAATTCGGCGGCCTTCTGACGCAGCCGGAGCACCTCCACCTCGTTGGTCGCGCCGGTTTTCAGCAGCGGCAACGCAATCCGGAGCTCGTCCTCGGCGAGGCGCAACTGTTCGCGCAGGTTGGCGACGTTTTCGCGAAACGCGCGCCGATTCGCGACGAACAGCTGACGCTCGCGCCCGGTCACGGCCTTCTCGTTCGCCAGTTCCGCCGGGAAGTCGATGCCGGGCAGGTCGTTCATCTCCGCATACAGACGCGCCGCGCGCCCTTGCAATGCGGTGATCCGCTCCAGCGTTTCCTCCATCGACGCGCGCGCGAGCACCGGATCGAGCGTCGCGAGCCGTTGGCCCGCGTCGACGACATCGCCCTCGCGCACCGCCAGTTCCAGCAGGATGCCGCCTTCGAGGCTCTGGATGACCTGCCCTTTCGATGCCGGCGTGACCTTCGCTTCGCCGACCGCGACTTCGTCGAGGTTCGCGAACACGGACCACACCAGGAAGATCGCCAGCGCGGCGACGATCAGCCACAGCATCCGCCGGGCGGGCACTGCTTCGCGCGCGCGATTCACCAACCACGGAAAATCGCTCATCGCGTCTCTCCCGCCATCCGCGCCGGCAACGGACGCGAGCCGCCGTCCGGTGCGCGCGCGGCGGCCGCCGGCTCCGGCGTGCCGGAGCCGCGCAACGCGGCCAGCACCTCGTCCTTCGGACCATCGCGCACCACGCGCCCGCCATCGAGCACGATGATGCGATCGACGATCGACAGCACCGGATAACGATGCGTCGCCACGATCAACGTGCGATTGCCGAGCCACTGCTGCAGGCGCTCGACGATCGCCCGCTCGGTCGCCTCGTCGAGCGATGCGGTCGGCTCGTCGAGCAGCAACACGTTCGGCGAGCGCAGAATCACGCGGGCCAGCATCAGCGCCTGCTTCTGGCCGCCGGACAGGCCAAGGCCGCTTTCGCGCAGCTTCAGGTCGAGGCCGTGCGGCTGCCGCAGCAGCAACTGGTCCGCGCACGCGACCTTCATCGCGGCGAGCATCGCGTCGTCGGTGGCGAGCGGACTCGCGATCAGCAGATTCTCTCGCAGCGTGCCGTAGAAGAGGCTCGATTCCTGCAGCAGCATCCCGACGTCGCGGCGGACATCGGCAACGTCGATCAGCGGCATCGGCGTGTCGTTGAACAGGATGCGCCCCTGCACCGGCGTCGCGAGCCCGCCGAACAGCCTCAGCAACGTCGATTTGCCCGCGCCGACCCGGCCGAGGATCGCGACCCGTTCGCCGGGTTCGATCGATAGATTCGGAATACTGAGCACGGGTTTTTCCTGGGGATCGAAGCTGTATCCGACCTGCTCGAAGCGATATCGGCCGACGAGCGCCGGCTTGTGATACGCATCGACCGCCGGATCGTGGTCGACCGGCAGCGCGAGCAGGTTGTCGAGCCCCTTCTTGCCCGCCCGTACGTTCTGGATGCGCGACAGCACGGCGGGAATCTGACCCAGCGGCGCGATCGTGCGGCTCGTCAGGATCGAACAGGCGAGCACGGCGCCGAACGACAGGCTCGCGTCCAGGATGCCGTACACGCCGGCAACCAGCACGCCGGCGTAGGCAAGCTGCTGCACCGTCTGCGCGAGATTGACCAGCAGGCCGGCCAGCCGGCGTTGCTGCAAGCCGATATCGGCATTCACGCGATTCGTATGCGCCCACATCTGCCGGAATCGCGGCTCCGCCTGCAACGCCTTGATGTCCTCGGCGCGATAGATGGCCTCCATCAGGATCGCGTTGCGCAGCGCCGATTCCTCGAGCCCCTGGTTCGACAGCTTCGCCAGCGGGATTTGCGCAAGCACGCCCGGCAGGATCAGCAGCGGGATCGCCGCGAGCGGCACGAATGCAAGCGGCCCGCCGAGCAGCCAGATGATGAACAGGAAGGTGATGACGAACGGGATGTCGATCAGCACGCCCATCGTGCTCGACGTCAGCAGTTCGCGCAGCTGTTCGAGATCCCGAAGCTGGGCGACCAGCGTGCCCGGCGAGCGCGGCCGCGCATCGTTGCGGATGTCGAGCACGCGCGCGAAGAACATCGCGGACAGCTTGAGGTCCGCCTGCTTGCCGAAATGATCGGCAATCGACACGCGCGCGGTACGGAGCAGCAGTTCCAGCGCGAGCGCGAGCACGACGCCTGACGCCAGCACCCACAACGTATGCGTCGCCCGCGCAGGGACCACACGATCCCACACCTGCATCGCGAACAGCGACGTCGCGATCGCGAGCAGATTGCCGAACAGCGAGCCGGCGCCGAGATCGAGCAACACCTTCCATTGCGCCGAGAATAGATCGTGCAGCCAGGTGTCGGGTTTGGCGGACAGGTAGCCGTCGACGCGCTCGTCACGCCGCGCGACCCGCTCGTGGACGATCAGCACGCGGGCCGGCCATGCCGGCGCCGGCGCGTCCAGATCGATCGCGCGTTCGAGCGGCTTGCCGTCGAAGACGAACTGGACGACCGCACGTCCCGCCGCGACCGACACGATCACACCGACATGTGCATCGTCGAACACGGCGAGCGCCGGCAGCATCGCCGGCGTGAGCCGCGCCGGCGGCAATGCGACGAACTGCGCGGCCAGGCCCGCGGATGCGGCGACTTCGACGACGGCCGCGTCCGGGTCCGCGGCGCTCGCCCACGATGCCGCGCCGCGCACCTGCTCGGGCGAGACGGCCAGACCGAGGTGCCGTGCCGCGAAAATCAGCGGGTCGGCCCAGCGCGCGATGTCGGCGCCGGCATCGCGCCCGGCGCGAAACGCATCATTCATGACGACTCCCCTCGTGTTCGCGCAGCAATTCGACGAACTTGCCGACTGCCACGTATGCCTTGATGCGCGCAATCGCGCCGTCGGCCAGTGCATTGATCGACTCGACTTCCGATTCGAAGATGTCGCGCTCCGGATTCACGACGTCGGTCAACGTACGCTTGTTCAGGATGTATTCCTGCCAGTACAGGTCGCGCGACGCCCGCGACAGCGCGGTCACCTTCTCGTAGCCGTTCAGGCGTGCCGCGGCACCCGACGCTTCGATCTGCGCCGACTTGAGCGCGCTGCGCGTGACGAGCCGCCGGTTCTCGAGGCTTTCACGGTTCGCGCGCAGTTCGGCTTCGGCGGCCGCGATCTGGTGTCGCGCCAGGCCGCCCAGCGAGTAGTTGCCGCTCACCGCGAAACCGATCCACGTATCGTTGGTGGCGTTCGGTCGGCCGCTCGATATCGAACGGCTCGCGCCGATACCGATGGAAGGAAAGCGCTCCGCCTGGGCGACCCGCACGCGCGCATCGGCCGCATCGACGGCGGCCGCCGCGGCGAGCACCGACGGCGTTCGTTCGATGTCGCCGCCGGCATACCCGAGATCGCCGACGAAATCCACCGTGCCGCCGAGATTCGCCACGCGGCGCGGGCGCGCGCCGATCAGTTCGGTGAGCTTCGCGGCGGCGACGTCGAAGCGCGTGTTGGCCTTCAACACTTCCGCCTGCGCATGCAGGATCGCCAGTTCGACCAGATTGCGGTCCGACGAAACCGATAGTCCGGCCCGCACGCGATCGAGGATCTTCGTGCGCGTGTCGCTCAGCGCGACGACCTGACGCCGCGCGGCCGCGACGACGTCCTGGCTGGCGGCCAGTTCGACGAACGTCGTCGCCGTCTGGTACGCGACCGTCTCGATCGTGTCGGCCAGTTGGTACTGCTTCTGGCTGCGCGTCGAGTCCGCCGCGGAAATCCGCCCCGACGTGCGGCCGAAGTCGTACAGCAACTGCGACACGCCGATCGATGCGCGCGTGCCGGTACGGTTGCCGTTGCTGCCGAAACTTCCGCCATAGCCGGGACGCACGCCGTAGTCGATCTTCGGGTACCAGGCCGCCTTCGCGACCTCGACCTCCGACATGCTTTGCGCCACTTCCGCATGGGCGCGGCCGATGTCGGGATGGCGCGCGATCGCGACGCCGACGGCGTCGCGCAGCGTCAGACGGTCGAGCGCGATGCGCAGCGTTTCGCCCGAATCGCCGCCGGCATCCTCGGCATCCTCGGCGCGCCCGGCAGCGGGGACGTCGAACTCGTCCTGCCTGTCCGGCGTGATCGTCGTCACCCCCGCCGTCATCCCATCATGCAGCGGCGACACCGGCGCTTGCGGGTCGATCGGCGCCATCGCGCGGGACAGGTTCGCGAGGACGATGCGCCGCGCCGGATCCACGGGCGGCAATGGCGGCGCCAGGTGCCGGCGCGGTGCGGCGGCGGGCATGCCGGCCGGCAGCGGCACGAACGACGCCGTCGCCACCGCCGGCCGCATCGACGGAGCGGCCGCCCTGGGAGGCGCTGGCGGCGCGGCCGGCAATGCATACGCAGACGGTGCCGTGACTGCGTGGACCGCATCAGCCGGCACGCGCGCCGCGGTCTCGAACGAATCGGTCAGCCGGCCGCTCGGCAGCGGCGACGACGACGCGAACGCCGCCGGTGCGGTGTCGAGCAGCGCGATCGCGAACAACACATGGCCTGGATGGAAAACGGCACGCACCGCGCAAACGGCGCGACGCAAGGTGTATCTGGAACGAGCGATTGTCTTGAGCATCATCGGGACGCCGGCGGCGAGCCGTCCGGCAAAGCAGGCCCCCCTTGCCGCGGGGACGGATATGCGTCGGGCAAGCCCGCGTCGCGATGCGACGGGGCTCGCCGTGTCGGGGGAGGCAGGCCGGCCTCCCCGTCGCGCCGCGGTCAGACGATGATCTGCTGGTTTGCGAGCAGGGTCTCCAGGTTGGTCGTCACGTTGTTCAGCGTGACGAGGGTTTCGGAACCGAACGCCGTCCCGGCGCCGTCGCGATCGATGCTGATCACCGTATCGGCGCCGACGTTCGTCACCGACAGGAACTGCCCGATCGTGTCGCCCGCATCGATCGTGGGCACGCCGTCCACGTAGTGTGCGGGTCCGTCGGCATCGGTCGTGTAGCCGACCAGCAGCTTCGACAGATCGATCTTGTCGCCGCTCGTATCGGTCGGGCCGCTGGCCAGCTGGAAGTCGGTGATGACGTCCTGACCGTTGCCGCCGGTGTTGTCCGCGCCGACGACTTCCCACAGGAACACGTCGGTGCCGGCGCCGCCCGTCAGCGTGTCGTTACCGGCGCCGCCGATCAGGATGTCGTTGCCGTTGCCGCCGTCGAGCGTGTCGTTGCCGGCACCGCCGCGCAGCAGGTCGTTGCCGTCGCCGCCGTTCAGCACGTCGTCACCGCCGTAGCCGTACAGGCGGTCGTTGCCGGACGTGCCGGTGACGGTATCGCTGCCCGACGTCCCCTCGATGATCGACGCCGACTGCGTCGAGCCGAGCAGGTTCGCATTCAGCAACTGACCGGCCGTGGCCGACGCCGACAGGCCTGTCTTGTCGGTCGCGGAGATCGTCACGCTGTCGAGCGCGCTGACGCTGATGAGGCCGCCGTTCAGCGTGATCGAACCGAGAAACTCGTTGAGCTTCAGGTTGTCGATCGTGCCGCCGTCGGTCGCCGTGATCGTCAGGTCGGACGACGGCCCGATCAAGCCGAGGATCCCGGGGTTGTTGACGACGTTGAAGTGCAGCCCCAGTTCGTTCGCCAGCGCCTGGTTCGCGTTGAACTGCAGCGCGCCGAGGCCGATCAACCCGCCGTAGTGCAGCGTCACGTGATCGAGGTTGTTGTTGTAGTCCGATGCGGAGAACGCCTGCTGCGTGCTGAAATCGATCAGGTTGAGCAGATTCGCGCCGATGATCCCGAGCAGGTTCCCCGACGCCTGCGCCGATACGACCGGTGCGACGTTCGGATCGATCGTGAAAAGCTGCGAGGTCGTCGGGCCGAGGTTGCCCGCCGCATCGACGACGCGCACCGTCGCCGTGTAGTTGGCCGCGGACAACACGCCCGGTGCATACCAGGTCCAGTTCGTGCCGTTGACGGTCGCGTTGGTCCAGTGTGCGCCGCCGTCGAGGCTGACCTGGACGACCTCGCCCGCGCCGAGCGCCGCGTTCAGCGTGCCGCCCAGGGTCGGGGTCGTGTCGCCGGTGATCCAGTCGTTGGGTACGCCGGTGTTGTCGGTCAGGGTCGTGAGCGTGGCCGTCGCGGTCGGGGCGGTCGTATCGACCGTGATCGCGAACGATGCGCTCGGTGCGCTGACGTTGCCTGCGGTGTCCGTTGCGGTGACGGTCAGGCTGTGTGCGCCTTCTCCCAGACCGGTAGTCGGCGTGAAGGTCCAGTTTCCGGATGGGTCTGCCGTCGTCGTGCCCAGCAGGGTCGCGCCGTCGTATACATTGATTGCGCTACCCGCCTCCGCCGTACCGGCAAGCGTCGGGGTCGTGTCGTCCGTCGTTGCACCCGTGGTCAGCAGGCCGGCGATCGAACCGACGTCGTCCGTGACGGTAGCGATGATCGGTGCGGCCGGTGCCGTCAGGTCTGCAACCGTTACCGATGCGGACGGACCGGTGTTGCCGGCCGCGTCGGTGGCCGTCACGCCGATCACCGTGCCGATCGGCAGCGGGGTCGATGGAGTGTACGTCCATGCGCCGCTCGGATCAGCCGTTACGGTGGCATCCGGCGTACCGTCGCCGTTCGTGTCGATGTTGAGCGTTGCGCCCGCTTCGGCCGTGCCCGACAGCGATGTACCGTCCGTCGCGTTCACCGTCGGAATCGATGGGGCTGTCGTATCGATCGTCAGGTCGAAGGCCGTGCTCGGGGTGCTCACGTTGCCTGCGGTGTCGGTTGCGGTGACGGTCAAGCTGTGAGCGCCTTCTCCCAGGGCGGTGGTCGGCGTGAAGGTCCAGTTTCCGGATGGGTCTGCCGTCGTCGTGCCCAGCAGCGTCGTGCCGTCGTACACATTGATTGTGCTGCCCGCCTCCGCCGTACCGGCAAGCGTCGGGGTCGTGTCGTCCGTCGCTGCACCCGTGGTCAGCAGGCCGGCGATCGAACCCACGTCGTCCGTGACGCTAACAACGATCGGTGCCGCAGGCGCGGTCGTGTCGCCAGCCACCGTTACCGAGGCGGACGGACCGGTGTTGCCTGCTGCGTCAGTGGCCGTCACGCCAATTACCGTACCGGCCGGCAGCGGAGTCGACGGCGTATACGTCCACGCGCCGCTCGGATCGGCCGTCACGGTGGCATCCGGCGTGCCGTCGCCATTCGTATCGATGTTGATTGTTGCGGCCGCCTCCGCCGTTCCCGACAGCGATGTACCGTCCGTCGCGTTCACCGTCGGAATCAATGGGGCTGTCGTATCGATCGTCAGGTCGAAGGCCGTGCTCGGGGTGCTCACGTTGCCTGCGGTGTCCGTTGCGGTGACGGTCAGGCTGTGAGCGCCTTCACTCAGGCCGGTGGTCGGCGTGAATGTCCAGTTTCCGGTCGGGTCTGCTGTCGTCATGCCCAGCAGTGTCGTGCCGTCGTACACATTGATCGTGCTACCCGCTTCCGCGGTACCGCTCAATGTCGGCGTCGCATCATCAGTAGTACCACCAGAAGTGATTGCGCCAACAACGGAACCCACGTCGTCCGACACGGTGCCGATGATCGGCGCGGCCGGCGCCGTCGTGTCGCCAGTCACGGTCACCGAGGCGGACGGACCCGTATTGCCTGCTGCATCAGTAGCCGTCACACCAATCACCGAGCCGACGGGCAGCGGGGTCGACGGCGTATACGTCCACGCGCCGCTCGGGTCGGCCGTTACGGTGGCGTCCGGCGTGCCGTCGCCATTCGTATCGATGTTGATTGTTGCGCCCGCCTCCGCCGTACCCGACAGCGATGTACCATCCGTCGCGTTCACCGTCGGAATCGCCGGGGCTGTCGTATCGATCGTCAGGTCGAAGGCCGTGCTCGGAGTACTCACGTTGCCTGCCGTGTGCGTTGCGGTGACGGTCAGGCTGTGAGCGCCTTCACCCAGGCCAGTGCTCGGCGTGAACGTCCAGTTTCCGGACGGGTCTGCTGTCGTCGTGCCCAGCAGTGTCGTGCCGTCATACACGCTCACCGTGCTGCCTGCTTCCGCCGTACCGGCAAGCGTCGGGGTCGTGTCGTCCGTCGCTGCACCCGTCGTCAGCAGGCCGGCGATCGAACCCACGTCGTCCGTGACGCTAACAACGATCGGTGCCGCAGGCGCGGTCGTGTCGCCCGTCACTGTCACTGAGGCGGACGGACCGGTGTTGCCTGCTGCGTCAGTGGCCGTCACGCCAATCACCGAGCCGACGGGCAGCGGGGTCGACGGCGTATACGTCCACGCGCCGCTCGGATCGGCCGTCACGGTGGCGTCCGGCGTGCCGTCGCCATTCGTATCGATGTTGATTGTTGCGCCCGCCTCCGCCGTTCCCGACAGCGATGTACCGTCCGTCGCGTTCACCGTCGGAATCAATGGGGCTGTCGTATCGATCGTCAGGTCGAAGGCCGTGCTCGGGGTGCTCACGTTGCCTGCGGTGTCGGTTGCGGTGACGGTCAGGCTGTGTGCGCCTTCACCCAGGCCGGTGGTCGGCGTGAATGTCCAGTTTCCGGTCGGGTCTGCTGTCGTCGTGCCCAGCAGCGTCGTGCCGTCATAGACGCTCACCGTGCTGCCTGCTTCCGCGGTACCGGCAAGCGTAGGCGTTGCGTCATCCGTACTGCCGCCAGAAACGATCGCACCAACAACGGAACCGACATCGTCCGTGACGCTAACAACGATCGGTGCCGCAGGCGCGGTAGCGTCACCCGTCACCGTTACCGAAGCGGACGGACCCGTATTGCCTGCCACGTCGGTGGCCGTCACGCCAATCACCGTACCGACCGGCAGCGGAGTCGATGGAGTGTACGTCCACGCACCGCTCGGATCGGCCGTTACGGTGGCGTCCGGCGTGCCGTCGCCGTTCGTGTCGATGTTGATCGTCGCGCCCGCTTCGGCCGTACCCGACAGCGATGTACCATCCGTCGCGTTCACCGTCGGAATCGCCGGAGCTGTCGTATCGATCGTCAGATCGAAGGCCGTGCTCGGAGCACTCACGTTGCCTGCCGTATCCGTTGCAGTCACCGTGATCGAGTGCGCGCCTTCGCTCAAACCCGTGCTCGGCGTGAACGTCCAGTTTCCGGACGGATCGGCCGTCGTCGTGCCCAGCAGGGTCGTGCCGTCGTACACATTGATCGTGCTACCCGCTTCCGCGGTACCGCTCAATGTCGGCGTCGCATCATCAGTAGTACCACCAGAAGTGATTGCGCCGACAACGGAACCCACGTCGTCCGACACGGTGCCGATGATCGGCGCGGCCGGCGCCGTCGTGTCGCCAGTCACGGTCACCGAAGCGGACGGACCCGTATTGCCTGCTGCATCAGTAGCCGTCACACCAATTACCGTGCCGGCCGGCAACGGGGTCGACGGCGTATACGTCCACGCGCCGCTCGGATCGGCCGTCACGGTGGCGTCCGGCGTGCCGTCGCCATTCGTATCGATGTTGATTGTTGCGCCCGCCTCCGCCGTTCCCGACAGCGATGTACCGTCCGTCGCGTTCACCGTCGGAATCAATGGGGCTGTCGTATCGATCGTCAGGTCGAAGGCCGTGCTCGGGGTGCTCACGTTGCCTGCGGTGTCGGTTGCGGTGACGGTCAGGCTGTGAGCGCCTTCACCCAGGCCAGTGGTCGGCGTGAATGTCCAGTTTCCGGTCGGATCGGCCGTCGTCGTGCCCAGCAGGGTCGTGCCGTCGTACACATTGATCGTGCTACCCGCTTCCGCGGTACCGCTCAATGTCGGCGTCGCATCATCAGTAGTACCACCAGAAGTGATTGCGCCGACAACGGAACCCACGTCGTCCGACACAGTGCCGATGATCGGCGCAGCCGGCGCCGTCGTGTCGCCAGTCACGGTTACCGAAGCGGACGGACCCGTATTGCCTGCCACGTCGGTGGCCGTCACGCCAATTACCGTACCGGCCGGCAGCGGAGTCGACGGCGTATACGTCCACGCGCCGCTCGGGTCGGCCGTTACGGTGGCGTCCGGCGTGCCGTCGCCGTTCGTGTCGATGTTGACCGTTGCGCCCGCCTCCGCCGTTCCCGACAGCGATGTACCGTCCGTCGCATTCACTGTGGGAATCGACGGAGCTGTCGTATCGACCGTCAGGTTGAATGCCGCGCTCGGAGTACTCACGTTGCCTGCCGTATCCGTTGCAGTCACCGTGATCGAGTGCGCGCCTTCGCTCAAACCCGTGCTCGGCGTGAACGTCCAGTTTCCGGACGGATCGGCCGTCGTCGTGCCCAGCAGGGTCGTGCCGTCGTACACGCTCACCGTGCTGCCTGCTTCCGCGGTACCGGCAAGAGTAGGCGTTGCGTCATCCGTACTGCCGCCAGAAGCGATCGCACCAATAACGGAACCCACGTCGTCCGTCACGGTGCCGATGACCGGCACCGCGGGTGCCGTCGTGTCGCCAGCCACCGTCACCGAGGCAGACGGACCCGTATTGCCTGCCGCGTCCGTAGCCGTCACGCCAATTACCGTACCGGCCGGCAGCGGGGTCGACGGCGTATACGTCCACGCGCCGCTCGGATCGGCCGTCACCGTTGCGTCCGGCGTACCGTCGCCATTCGTATCGATGTTGACCGTCGCGCCCGCCTCCGCCGTTCCCGACAGCGACGTACCGTCCGTCGCATTCACCGTCGGCAATGCAGGAGCCGTCGTATCGATCGTCAGATTGAATGCCGTGCTCGGAGCACTCACGTTGCCTGCCGTATCGGTTGCAGTGACGGTCAGGATGTGAGCGCCTTCACCCAGCGCCGTGGTCGGCGTGAACGTCCAGTTTCCGGAAGAATCTGCCGTCGTGGTGCCCAGCAACGTCGGGCCGTCGTACACATTGATTGTGCTGCCCGCTTCCGCTGTACCGCTCAACGTCGGCGCCGCATCATCCGTACTGCCGCCAGAAACGATCGCACCAACAACGGAACCCACGTCGTCCGCCACGGTGCCGATGACCGGCACCGCGGGTGCCGTCGTGTCGCCAGCCACCGTTACCGAGGCAGACGGACCGGTATTGCCCGCCGCGTCCGTAGCCGTCACACCAATAACCGTGCCGACCGGCAACGGGGTCGACGGCGTATACGTCCACGCCCCGCTCGGATCGGCCGTCACCGTTGCGTCCGGCGTACCGTCGCCATTCGTGTCGATGTTGATCGTTGCGCCTGCTTCGGCGGTGCCAGACAGCGACGTACCGTCCGTCGCGTTCACCGTCGGCAATGCCGGAGCCGTCGTATCGATCGTCAGATCGAAGGCCGTGCTCGGAGCACTCACGTTACCTGCCGTATCCGTTGCAGTCACCGTGATCGAGTGCGCGCCTTCACCCAAACCCGTGCTCGGCGTGAACGTCCACTTCCCGGACGAATCCGCCGTCGTCGTCCCCAGCAACGTCGTACCGTCATAGACCCTCACCGTACTCCCCGCTTCCGCGGTACCGCTCAACGTCGGAGTCGTATCGTGCGTCGCACCGCTGATCGCAACCGGATGTTGCGCATCGTCGTTGACGGCCGTAATCGCAGGTGTTTCCGGCACGACCGTATCCACCACGATCCCCACCGTGCTCAACTCGCTCGTATTGCCGCTACTGTCGGTCTGCGTCACCGTGATCTGATGGGCGCCTTCGGGCAACGTACCGGGCGTGTACGACCAGTGCCCGTTCGCGTCCGCGGTCACCGTACCGACCGTCTGACCATCGATCTGGATCGTCACGGTCGCGTTCGGCTGAGCACCCGAACCGGCGATCGTCGGCGACGCCCGACCCGTGACGATATTGCCGTTGCCGCCAATCGGCTGCCCATCGATCGAGTCGATCGCCGGTCGCGCGGGTCCGGTCGGCGTTCCGCCGCCGCCACCGCTACCGCCACCATCCCCGCCGCCGCCGCTGGCCGCGGCTGCCGCAATGCCGCCGGCCGCTGCGACGCCGCCGAGTATTCCGAGCAGGGCACCGGTCGACAAGCCGTCGCCGATCGGCGCATAGACGAGCGCCGAATCGACGATGCCGTCGCCGGTCGCCTGCAGGGCGGGGCCGAACTGCACAAGAAATCGCCCGTCGTCCTGGACGAAGACGAGATTGTGATAATCCGCGCCGTTCTCGAAGAACGCCTGCACGCGCACCGTTCGGCCGTCCTTGAATTCGACGACCAGGTCGTTCCCGGAGCGCGCGTAGTTGGCCACGTCCTCCTTGTGAGCCGACAGCAGGAAATTGGCGGGACCGCCCGGCGACGCGACGACCTGCGAACCATTGGCGACCGGAACATCGACGTGATTGCTCAAGACCGACGAGGAAACCATTGCCCGACTCCTTGTAGATGGGGGTGACAAACCTGGCCCGTCGCTGACGGGCAAACGTTCAACCAAACAGGCGCGACGGGGCACGACGCGATTTCGCGCCGCTGCAAATCGGGTATCCGGCTCACGCGGGACGCAATGAGCCGCTAGCCCGCCCGAGACGGTCTATAACGGAAAAGGAAGAGGAAAGGAGCCGGGGCTGCTATGGAATCAGCGAGGAATCCAGACGGCCGGAAAAGCCGTTCGCCCTGCGTGCCGGGAAACGGCCCACTACGGCGCACCACCCCGACAGACGTATGTGTTTGATGGCCCTTGTGCCGCGGATTTTCTCCATACGGCGATTTTTGGTTTGATATTGGATCTGCATCTCTACCGCCCTCGCCATATTAGTTATTTCCTTTTATCGCGAATAATCAACAATTCGCTCGATCAAGGCGAATTGTCGCGGTGCACCATTACTCTCTTTATGTACCGCTCGTGCCTGCATTTAGATTACACCGATCTTTCATGGACATGATTGCACTCCGTTGAAGCTTTTACAAATATTTTCAGTCTTTCGCTCATATATTTTTCCATCACTATAAAAAGATAAACAATTTGCAGGATTGATTCGTCGAATTCATTGTCTCGACAATGATTTATCGCGATTTGGTTATCTCGAAAAGCCCGGCCGCATGGGCTCACGTCCCGGAACGAAAACGAAATCAGATAGCGGCATGCAACTATATTGAGGCCGTGTATTCCGGCGCGTCGCATCCGGCTACAAACCTCGTCGGGAACAAGGATCTTTTCGGGCCCTTTCGTTCTTGTCGATCTCTATCGAAAGCCCGTAGCCATCCACGGCGCCGCCAAACCTCCACATCCGTCTGCCGAACACCCGGAATTCAATTCAGTCTTCGCTGTAACGATATCCGTCACACCGGAAAACCAGCTTCCCAAAAAACCAAATCTGACAAATCCTAAAAAGGAAATAAATAATGAGGTTTTGTCCAAATTGAATCCTCGCCATAGATAATCGGTGCGCGTTTTGTCCGCGCACCGGTCATCGCCCGCATGGCGCGAACGTGCGTGCGTGGACGGCGGTCCTGAATTACCATCGTGCATCCTCGCGCGGCGGGCTTGGCCCGTCAGCGGTTGCAGGTCGGATATCCCGGATCAATCGATCGTGCTTGCTCTCATCATCGTCGCCGGCCTGTGGGCCGGCCTCCAGAACGCCCTCGCGGGCGGCGGTTCGTTCGTCACGCTGCCCGCGCTGATCGTGTCGGGAATGTCACCGCTCGCGGCCAACATCACGTCGACGGTCGCACTGTTCCCCGGCCAGGTCACGACGGGCTGGGCAAGCCGGACCATGGTGAGCGGCGTGGGCAAGCTGCCGTTTCGCGCATTGTTCGCGATCAGCGTGGCCGGCGGCGCGCTCGGCGGCCTGCTGCTGCTGAAAACGCCGTCGTCGATCTTCTCGCAACTGGTGCCGTGGCTCGTGCTGTTCGCGACGGTCGTGTTCGCGTGGGGCAGTTTCTTCCGCAAGCCGGGCGCGGGCGCGCGACATCTCGGCCCCGTCGCGACCGGGGTCTCGCAGTTCCTGATCGCGGTCTACGGCGGCTACTTCGGCGGTGGCATCGGATTCCTGATGATGGCCGCGCTGACGATGGCCGGCCTGCCGCCACGCCACGCGATGTCGACCAAGAACGCGCTCGCGGGCGTGATGAACGCGTCGGCGGTCGTGTTGTTCCTCACTTCGCCGCACCTGCACTGGCACGCGGCTATCGCGCTCGGCGGCGGCGCGATCGTCGGCGGCCTGCTGGGCGCGTGGGCGCTGCATCGCGTGAACGAACGCGTGCTGCGGATCGCGATCGTCTGCATCGGCGCACTGCTGACCGTCGGGTTGTTCGTCAAACCGATCTGAAGCCACGCTCGTCCCACCGAGATCGCCGCCATGGCCGCGGGCGAATCGGAAAACCCGAGCAGGAACGTGATCCGCACGATCAACAGCGCGATCGTGCGCGTGATGGTGTTCTACGTCGGCTCGGTGTCGATCCTCATCCTGTGCATGTCATGGACCGACAAGGTCAACCTGAAATCGCCGTATGTATCGCTGCTCGGCATGGCGGGCTTCACGGGGGCAGCCGTCGCGACGAAGACGCGCTGTTCGTGTCGTTCATGTCCGTGACGAACTCGTTCCTGTTCTCGAACTCGCGCGTGCTGTCCTCGCTGAGCCATCGCGGCCACGCGCCCGCGATGTTCGGCCGCGCCAACGCGAAGGGCGTGCCGATGAACGCGCTCGTGCTGTGCCTCACCATCTGCGTGTCGATCCTCGGCATGCACTTCGCGAGCGGCGGAGATTTGTTCCTGCTGCTCGCGAAGAGCAGCGGCGCGGGTGCGCGTTCCGTTCAGCCGAACGGCCGCACGCCGATCAGCGGGCCGTGCAGGAACAGCGCGAACACGGCCCAGGCGACGAGTCCGGCGGCAACGGCCGCGACGTCGCCGGCCAGCCCACCGGCCGGATAGCGGACCCCGTCGCGGCGGTCCCGTGCACGCGACACGACAAAATCGACGATCGACCACACGAAGAACGCGCCGAACAGGACGACCGCGTGCACGGTGCCGTTCACGAGCAGGTGCGCCACCGCCCAGACCATCACGCCTGCCAGCATCGGATGCCCGACGAGCGTCTTGATCCGGTTGCGCGGCACGTACGACGCGGCGATCAGCACGAACGCGATCGCGGTCAGCATGCCCGTCAGGTGGCGCACGCCGACCGGCGACACCCACAGCAACGTCGCGCCCGCGCGGGCGATCCCGTACCCCCAGACGATCAGCACGAAGCCGACGATCGACGCGATCGCGTAACCGCCCTTCCAGCCCTTCTCGCCGATCCGCTCGATCGTCGCGGACCGCCAGCCGTCGGCGACGATCCGGATCGAATGCACACCGAGGAAGATCGCTAAACCGAGAATCAGGACGAGCATCGGCTGTCTCCATCTGGAATGATGAGTGGGGAAGCATTCCACGCGGCGTCCGTGCGCCGTTCGCGGAGCCGGCGGCGAGGCCGGTGCGGGTCGCGCCAGGCACGGGCGCAACCCGCGCCGATCATAAACGCCGGGGCCGCCGTTGTGAAGCATGCCCGATGTGCGGCGCGTCAAGCTCGATGCATTCGTGGGCCGGTTCGTGCCGGCATGCCTGAAAGAAAGGAAAGCGAAAAATTGCGAGGCTGTCGCGCCGCGCGGTCGGTGCTACGTCTGCTTGCGCTTCGTCGCGGCCTTCGGCGCCGGTGCACGTGATGATTTCGAGGCCGGTTTCGCATTCTGCGCCGACGCCGGCTTCGATGCGGATTTCGCCGCTGGCCTGGACACCTTTTTCGGCTCCGGCTTCGATGCAAGCTTCGCTGCAGCTTTCGGCGTTGCTTTCGGCGTTGCTTTCGGCGTTGCTTTCGGCGTTGCTTTCGGCGTTGCTTTCGGCGTTGCTTTCGGCGTTGCTTTCGGCGTTGCTTTCGGCGTTGCTTTCGGGGCGGCCGTCGGGGCGACTTTCGGCCCTGCCCCGGATACCGTCTTCGACGCCACCCTCGCCTTGCGCTTCGGCGGCCCGGCCAGCAGCGCCGCGCGATACGCGCTGCGGCACCAGTCGAACAACGCGCCCGCATCCTCGAGCACGTCGGCCGGCGTTTCGTAATAGCCTTCGAGCGCGACGGTGCGCGTGGGCCGCGCATACGAGAACGGCCCCATCCCCGCCGCGACGAACGCCGGGCGGTTCACATCGTCGACGCGCAGGAACAGCGACCCGCGCGACATGAAACCGAACATCACGCCGTCGAGCCGCAAGGCCGCACCGCTGAAGAACCGTGCGACGGCGACCGTCCCGAGCGGCGCAAGCTGATACGCGATTTCCTCGCCGTGCGCCTTCTCCGCCTGCCAGCTCATGCGGGTGCCTCGCAGCGCCGCGTCCACGCATCGAGCTCGGCGGCGTCGAAACCGACGGCCGCCGCGCTCTCGCGAATCTGCCGCCACGTCGCGCGGTCGACCGGAATGCCGGCCGTGCCGCGTACCGCGCGGCTCGCCTCTTCCGGCTCGCCGGGCACCTGCACCGGCGCATCGCCGGCCCGCGGCGACGCCTTCGCCCAAGCGACGAATGCATCGGCTTCGCGTTCGGCGTCGGCCGCGTCGAACGCTGTCGGATCGATCAGCACCGACAGCATCCCGTTGACGATCGCGCTCGTCTTCTGCAGCGTATCGCCGTACGTCGTATGCCCGCCCACGAGCGCGCCGCCGAATATCTCGCACATCGCCGCGAGCGCATACCCCTTGTGCAACCCGAACGGCAGCAGCGCGCCGAACGGCTGCTCGTGCATCACGGCCGGATCGTCGGTCGGCTGGCCGCGATGGTCGATCAGCGCGCCGGCCGGCACGCGCTTGCCCTGGTTGTAGGCGACACGCGTCTTGCCGTACGCGATCGCGCTCGTCGCGAAATCGAGCAACAGCGGCGCCTTGCCCGCCCGCGGATACGCGGCGCAGAACGGGTTCGTGCCGAAACGCGGATCGGTGCCGTGCAGCGGCGCGACCAGCAGGTCGCCCGGCACGTTGACGAAATGGAACGACACGAGCCCCGAGCGCGCGCACTGCTCGGCCCAGTGCCCGATGCGGCCGAGGTGATGAACGTCGCGCAGCCCGATCGTGCAGATGCCCATGCGCCGCGCGCGCTCGATCCCTTCGACCATCGCCTCGAACGCGATCACCTGGCCGAAGCCGCGGCCGCCGTCGATCGTCAGCACCGCGCCGCCGTCGCGGACGATCGACGCGTGCCCGTTCAGTTGCAACTGCCCTTCCCGCCACGACGCGACGTAGTTCGGGATCGTCCCGATCCCGTGCGAATCGTGGCCCGCGAGATTCGCGCCGACCAGGTGATCGGCGACGAGCGTCGCCTCGCGCAGGTTGCTGCCGGCCCGTTCCCAGAGTGCCTCAACGAATGCATGCAGCGGTTCATCGCGCATGCGCAGCGGTTCGGCATCGGGCGTCGGCAGTGCGATCATCGGCAACACTCCATCAAGTCGGTTCGGGTCGGGCAATCGGCACGTCGGACGTTGCGACGATCAACGCGCGGTCGCGATCACGTCGGCCACCGCCGCAGTGAGCTTCTTCGCGTACGGCACGTGCAGGAACTCGTTCGGGCCGTGCGCGTTCGACTTCGGCCCGAGCACGCCGCACACCATGAATTGCGCTGCGGGGAAGCCCTCCTGCAGCACGTTCATCAGCGGAATCGTGCCGCCCAGGCCCATATATGCGCAGTCGGCGCCGAAGTGGCGGCGCGACGCGGCGTCGAGCGACGACGCGAGCCACGGCGCGAGATCCGGCGCCGCCCAGCCTGTCGCAGCGCCCGCGTCCGGCTTGAACGTGACCTTCGCGTTGTACGGCGGATCGAGTTCGAGCAATGCCTTCAGCTGCTGCACGGCCTGCACGGCGTCGACGAGCGGCGGCAGGCGCAGCGACAGCTTGAACGCGGTACGCGGACGCAGCACGTTGCCCGCATCGGCGAGCGCCGGCATGCCGGCCGCGCCGGTCACCGACAGCGACGGGCGCCATGTCGAATTCAGCAGCGCCTCGCGTGGATCGGTCGTGGTCGGCAGCACGGGTTTGCCGTCCGCGCCGCACGCCCACGGCAGCCCCTTCCACACCGTGTCGCCGAGAATCGCGGCGGCCGCCTCGGCTTCGCGCACGCGGCTCGACGGAATCTCGCAATGGAACGCGCCCGGCAGCAGATTGCCGTTCTTCGCGTCTTCGAGGCGCTCGAACAACTGACGCATCACGCGGAAGCTCGACGGCGCGATGCCGCCGTAGACGCCCGAGTGGATGCCTTCTTCCAGCACCTCGACCTGCAGGTCGCCGGACACGAGGCCGCGCAGCGACGTGGTGAGCCACATCTGGTCGTAGTTGCCGGCGCCCGAATCGAGGCAGACGACGAGCGACACCTGGCCGAGCCGGTCGCGCAATGCGTCGACGTACGGCAGCAGGTCGTAGCTGCCCGACTCTTCGCAGGTCTCGATCAGGCCGACGCAGCGCGGCCGCTCGATGCCCTGCTCGTCGAGCGCGCCGAGCGCCGCGAGGCTCGCGTAGATCGCATAGCCGTCGTCCGCGCCGCCGCGGCCGTACAGCTTGCCGTTCTCGAACTTCGGCGTCCACGGGCCGAGGTCCGCGCGCCAGCCGTCGAATTCGGGCTGCTTGTCGAGGTGGCCGTACAGCAGGATCGTGTCGGTGCTGCCCGAACGCGTCGCGGGCGTCTCGAAGAAGATCACCGGCGTGCGGCCCGGCAGGCGCACGATTTCGAGCTTCAGGCCTTTCACCGGCTGGCGTTCGGCCCATTGCGCGGCATCGGTCACCACGCGCTCGAGATAGCCGCGCTTCGCCCAGTCGGGGTCGAATGCGGGACTCTTCGCGGGAATCGCGATGTAGTCGGTCAGGGCATGGAGGATTTCATCGTTCCACTTGCGCTCGACGAAGGTCACGAGCTTGTCATGGTCGAGGACGGGGGTAGTGTCGACGGAAGTCATGGTGGGGGTGCCTGGATCGGGCTGACGAAAAACCCGATGATACGCCGATGCCCCCGCGCCGGCGCCCCCTTCCCCGCCGTTCAGACCGCCTTCGGAAACGCGTCGCGCAGCCCGGCCGCGCATGCGAGGGCGTCGCGCCACAGGCGCCGCGTCAGTTCACCGGCATCCTCTTCGCGCGCAAGCGCCGCGGCCTCGCCCGACCACAGCAGCGAAAAATCGTCGCGGCCCTGCCGCTCGAACGCGCCGCGCAGCGGATCGACCGCGGCCGTCGCGAGCGGAAACGCGGGCGCGAGCGCACTCATCGGCCCCTGTTCGCGCATGAAGCGCGTCAGCAGCCCGCGTGCGGGGCGGCCCGTGTACAGGTTGGTCATGCGCGTGCCGTCGTCGCGGGCGGCGCGCACGGCCGCGCGATGCTGTGCTGAACGGCCAGCCTGCGGCGTCAGCAGGTAGCCGGTGCCGATCTGCACCGCGCGGGCGCCCAGCGCGAACGCGGCCGCGATGCCGCGCCCGTCGGCAATCGCACCGGCCGCGATCACCGGCGCGCGCACTGAATCGACGATCTGCGGCAGCAACGCGAACAGACCCGGTTGCGCGTGGATATCGTCGGTCAGGAACATCCCGCGATGGCCGCCGGCCTCCGCCCCCTGCGCAACGATCGCGTCGACGCCGCGTGCATCGAGCCAGCGCGCCTCCTCGACGGTCGTCGCGGACGACACCACCCGCGCCCCCGTGCGGCGCACGCGGTCGAGCAGCGCGTCGTCCGGCAGTCCGAAATGGAAGCTGACGACGGCCGGCCGCAGGTCCTCGACGACCGCGCACATCGCATCGTCGAAAGGCGCGCGGCCAGGGCCACCCTTCACGTCGGCCGAGTCCAAGCCGGCTTCCGCGTAGTAGCCGGCGAGCGCCGCGCGCCACCGCGCGTCGACCTCGGCATCGGGCGCGGGCGGCGCATGACAGAAGAAATTCACGTTGAACGGCGCGGCCGTGCGCGCGCGGATCGCCGCGATCTCGTCGCGCAACTGCTGCGGGCCGAGCGCCGCGCACGCGAGTGAACCGAGCCCGCCGGCTTCGCACACGGCAATCGCGAGCGGGCTCAGCGAACCGACCATCGGGGCCTGGATCAACGGCAAACGGGAAGGCAGCATCGTCATCGGCATCCTTGTTCGGAATGAGTGGCCGTCGCCACACGGGTTGTTCTTTTCATCGTCGCGCACGAGCCCTCCCGCCCGGCGCCTGCTACGTGCCGCCGCGATCCATCCCGCGCCGATACGCGGCCGGGCTCGTCGCCGCGACGCGCCGGAAATGCCGGCGCAGCGATTCCTCGGAACCGAATCCCGCACGCGCCGCCACCTGCGCAAGCGACAACGCGGGCTGCGCTTCGAGCATGTCCTTCGCGACGTTCACGCGTTCGCGGATCAGCCACGCGAGCGGCGACATTCCCGTCGCGTCCGCGAACTGACGCTGCAACGTGCGCGTGCTCATCGCGGCCTGCGCGGCGAGCGATGCGAGCGTGTGCGGCTCGGCCGCATGCGCGCGCATCCAGTCGATCAGCTTCGCGAGCCGGTCGGTGCCGCCCGGCGCGACCGGACGCGGCACGAATTGCGCCTGCCCGCCGTCGCGATGCGGCGGCAGCACGAGGCGCTGCGCAACGCGGTTCGCGATCGCGCCGCCATGATCGCGGCGCACGAGATGCAGCAGCATGTCGAGCCCCGCCGCCGAGCCGGCCGACGTGACGACCTGCCCTGCGTCGACGTACAGCGCATCCGGATTCACGCGCAGCGCCGGATAACGCGCCTGCAGGCGTTCCGCATACCGCCAGTGAGTCGTCACGGTGAGGCCGTCGAGCACGCCGGCCGCCGCCAGCACGAACACGCCCGAACAGATCGAGCAGAGCCGTGCGCCGCGCCGGTGCGCGGCCCGCAATTTCTTGAGCAACGGTTCCGGCGGCCGCTCGTCCGGATCGCGCCAGCCGGGAATCACGATGGTATCCGCGCGATCGAGCGTCGCGAGCCGGTACGGCGCGGCAACGGTAATGCCGCCCGCCGCCCGCACGGGCCCCGGCTCGCTCGCGCATACCGCGAAGCGATACCAGTCGACGCCGAGTTCGGGGCGCTCGAGCGCGAACAGTTCGACCACGCAGCCGAATTCGAACGTGCAGAGGCGATCGTAGGCGAGTGCGACGACGAGATGATTGTGCATGGCGCGATGTTACCGGAACTTGTCGATCGCGCCACTGCCGCCAAACGCGCCGAACCGCGATACTGCCCTCCATTGCGGCGCGTTCCGTGCCCGTTCAACCCGGAGAGCCTGACCATGTCCTACGTCACCGACGTCCCCGCGGCCGACAGCCTCGCCGCCCTCGCGCATTTCGAGGCATCGCTGCGCTTCGAAACCGATTGCTGGGACGTGCACGACGCAATCGCATCCGGCACGCCCGATTTCGTGCTGCTCGACGTGCGCGGTCCCGACCAGTTCGCCGCCGGCCACGTGCCCGGCGCGCGCAACCTGCCGCGCCGCAAGATCATCGAAAGCAAGCTCGCCGGCTACCCGGCCGGCACGCTCTTCGTCGTCTACTGCGCGGGGCCGCACTGCAACGGCGCCGCGCGTGCGGCGATCCGGCTCGCCCGCCTCGGCCGCCCGGTCAAGCTGATGATCGGCGGCGTGACGGGCTGGCTCGACGAAGGTTTCGCGCTGAGCAACGAAGTGCAGTCGGCAGGTGCCGAAGCCGCCTGATCGTCACCAAAAGCGCAACAATCAATTGCCAGCACATAAACGGAAAAAGCGCGACAATCAGCCCCATTGCAGTTCGGACGGAGCAGCACCATGCATGACGCAGTCCTGATTCAACTGGCCGGCTCGGTCGTCGCGATCGCACTCTATTTTCTGCCGGCGATCATTGCAGACAGGCGCGGCCGGCACGACAAGCTGACGATCGCACTGTTCAACGCACTGTTCGCGTGGACGGGCATCGGCTGGTTGATGACGCTGTACTGGGCGTGCCAGCCGAACCCGCGCACCGACGTCGCGCAGACGATCCTCGCGAAGCGCCGCGGCGTCAGCATGCGCACCTTCTCGACCGGCCTCGTCGAACGCGTGCAACGCCGCGTCGCCGCCCAGGAGCAATGGGCGGAAAAGCAAGGCTGCCGTTAGGTCCCCCTTTCCCCTTCACCGTATCGCGTCGAACTTCGGCATCCTGATGTTGGTCGACGCGCGGTAATCCCACTTCAGTGCCTCGCGCGGCGGCCAGCCGCCCGCGCGCAACCGCGCCGCGAACGCCCCCGCCGTCACCGCCCGTGCGATCCGCTCGCCCGGACACCCGTGCGGCCCCGTGCCGAAGCCGAAATTCGGCCCCGTCGGGCGGCCAGGCATCAGCCGGTGCGGATCGCGATGCACGGCCGGATCGCGATTCGCCGCGGCAAGCACGACGAGGATCGCATCGCCGGCCTCGACGCTCACGCCTTCGATCGTCGTGCGTGCCGCGACGAAGCGGCGCGTGTTCTGCACCGGTGAATCGAAACGCCCGACCTCGGCGACGAATGCGTCGAGCGCGGCGGCGTCCGGCATCGCGCCTGCTTCGCCGCTCCATGCCACGAGCGCATTGCCGAGCCATCCGGCGCTCGCCTCGCACGTCTGCGACAGCAACCCGACGAGATTCGCGACCTGCGCGCCGCTCGCCTGCCAGCCCGACGCGCGGGCCGCTTGCTGCACCGCAGCGACCAGCGTGCCGTCGTGCGCATGCGACCGCGCGACGCGTTCCGTCATCCGGTCGAGGAGTTGCCGCGCCGCGTCGCTCGCGCGCGCCAGCGCCGCGGCATCCGACAACGGCGACAGCGCGGCAACGAACTCGACGACCCGCGCCGCGATGTCGTCGAGCTGCGTTTCGTCGAAGCCGAGCAGATCCGCCACCGCACACACGGGCACCGTCATGCACCACGCGTTCAGCGCGTCGGCATCGCCGGGCGTCGGCAGTCGCCGCGCGGCAAGCGCCTCGGCGCGACCGCGCAGCGCATCCGTGTCGATCGGCGCGAATGCCGCGCGCAACGCCTGCTTCGGCACGTCGTGTCGCGACGCGCCATCGTTCATGCGCACCAGCTCGCCGAACAACGCGCCGGCCGTCGTGCCGCGCAATGCGGGCGGCACCGGCGCGTCCAGCGGGCGCACCCGGCAGGCCGGGTGGCCGAGCACGGCCGTCACGGCCGCCGCACGGCTCGCGACCCACAGGCCGAGCGTGGCGTCGAACGCGAGCGGCGGCCCGTCGACGAGCGTTGCGTAATAGGGATAGGGATCGCGGTGCGTGACCGCGGCAATGGGATCGGTCGGGTTCATGCGTTCAGTATCGGCGCAGCGCGCCGCCGCATGTTTCGGGATTGCGTGAAATGTCGTCGCACGGACGCCGGGCACCCGGCGCCGCGGCGTCGCAACGGCAAGCCGGCGTCAGGCCGCCGACCGGTAGCGGTGCGACTGCATGCGCAACCGGACCCGCCCGGCCGAAATCGCGCGCGGCTCGGCCACCACCGTATCGTGATGGAACATTTCCTGGCGGAACTCGCCGCTTTCGTCGAACCACTGGCAGATCAACCAGTCGCCGTCGTCGAACACGACCGGCCCGGCATACGTGACGGTCATGCGCGGGCCGCCCGTTTTCAGCGTCACGACATCGCCCACGCGAAACCTGACGCGGTGATTTTCTCGGATCGTCATCGCTCTCTCAGCTTTTTATATATTGAATATGTTGATATTCCCGGCGGCCCACCGGCTGGCCATTTGAACGTGCCGCAGATTATCAATCAAAAAATCATCCGGCAACTCCCGCGCAAGAAAATGCTCAGAACGGAAACCTGCAACAATGCTCGACATCGTCGCGGATGACGGCCTGCCGGGCGTCAGTCCGGCGTGGCTTACACGCCGGCTGCGGCCGTTCGGGCGGAATGCGGAGAATAGACGATGATTTTCGCGCCGTCATCGACGATTAATTCGGACGCGAAATCGGTTGATTATTGTCAATCAATGTTTCGCCGGAAACGATTCCAGCCGATTCCAGCTTTTATTGGGGCTCATTCGTCGAACAAAATCGGCGAATTATCCGGCGCGGCAAACCAGCGGTTGATATCGCGCCCCGGTACAGCCGCCCGGGTAAAGGTGAACGTGCCGTCGCGCCGCATCTCCGTCGCCGCACGCAGGAACGCGCCGAGCGCGGCCCGCGCCAGCGCGCCGCCGACGCTGACGCGCTTCACGCCGAGCGCCGCCAGCTCGTCGAGGCTCAGCAGGCCGCCCTGCAGACCCATGACGACATTGACCGGTGCGCCGACCGCCCGGGTCACCGCCGCGATCTCGTCGGCGTCGGTGATGCCGGGCGCATACAGCACGTCGGCGCCGGCGTCGCGATAGGCGACGAGCCGCGTGATCGTGTCGCCGAGGTCACGCCGGCCGTGCAGGTAGTTTTCGCAGCGCGCGGTCAGCGTGAACGGAAACGGCAGCGCCCGTGCCGCATCGACGGCCGCCGCGATGCGCTCGACCGACGCGTCGCGTGCATAGATCGGCGTATCGGCGCGGCCGGTCGCATCCTCGATCGAGCCGCCGACCGCGCCCGCCTCGGCCGCCAGCCGGATCGTTTCAGCCACCGTGTCGGGCGCGTCGCCGAAGCCGTTCTCGAGATCGGCGCTCACCGGCAGGCCGCCCGCGGCGACGAGATCGGCGATGTGATCGAGCATCGCGTCGCGGTCGATCGCGTTGTCGGGCTGCCCTTTCGAAAACGCGTAGCCGGCGCTCGTCGTGGCGAGCGCCTCGAAGCCGGCCATCGCGAGCAGGCGCGCGGTGCCGGCGTCCCACGGATTCGGGATGATGAACGCGCCGGGGCGCGTGTGCAGCGCACGGAAAGCTTCGGCGTGGCGGGCTTGCAGGTCGGAACGGGGCATCGCGAACTCCGGGGCGGTGTGGACGAGTGAGCTTACGCCGGCCGTGCACGCGACGTTTCAGCGTTCGCCGAAATGTCGTCGCGCAACGGGAAAAACCCGGCCGTGCCGAATGCGAGCCGCCACGCACGGCCGCCCGCGTCGGTTCACGTCGATGCAGGCAGCCCGACATCGACGCCGAGCAACACGTCGGCGACGGTCTCGGAGAACCGCATCGCGCGACCGTCGATCAACACGCCATCCGGATTCGACGGATCGCGCACCGCTGGCGGCACGCCGTGCGCGAGCAGCACGCGCGCGCACGCTTCCCAGTCGGGATCGCCGACGCCCTCCGGCTCGTTGACCGACGCCCAGGACAACGTACCGAGCGCATCGCTGTCGAACCCGTGCACGTCGCGCCAGTTGGCGCCGTGCGCGAGCAGGAACGCCAGCAGTTCGGCATCGCCGCGGAACACCGCGTGGTTCAGCGCGCTCGCGTCCCAGTCGCCGCCGCGCACGGCGATCGGCCAGCCGAGTTCGACCATCACCTTCACCGCATCGCGCGAACCCCATGCGGCGGCGTCCGGCAGCAGCCGCAGCCGGTCGTCGGACAGCGCACCGGGCAGCTCGCGATGGCGCGCCTGGATGCGCCGCGCGTCATCGGCATCGGCGCGCGCGCAGGCCGCGACGAACGCGTCTTGCGCGTCGAGCGCCTCCTCCGCGCCGGCCGCGCGCAACAACGCCGCGACGTCGGACAACCCGGTCTGTATCGCGAGCCGGTACGCACTGACGCCAGCGGCGGTCCGCGCGCGGGGATCGGAGCCGGCCGCCAGCAGCGCGGCGACATGGCGCGCCGGGCAACGCACGGCGATCGCGCGCAACAACGGCGCGCCCCACATCGTCGTCGGCCCGTCGCCGGCCGGCTCGTTCGGGTCGCCGCCATGCGCGAGCAGCCATTCGAGCGCGGCCGCGTCCGGCACGTCGAGCGCCCGCCGCAACGCATTCGTCCCGCCCACCCGGGCGCCGTACTCGAGCAGCAGGCGCGTGCACGCCGGGTTCTCCACCGAGTGATACAGCGATTCGCCGTCGTTCGGATCGGCGCCGGCTTCCAGCAGCATCGCGGTGAGCGCCGCATCGCGATTGACGCCGG
The DNA here is from genome assembly GCF_902833095.1 of Burkholderia sp. BCC1208. NCBI lineage: Bacteria > Pseudomonadati > Pseudomonadota > Betaproteobacteria > Burkholderiales > Burkholderiaceae > Burkholderia > Burkholderia sp. BCC1208. Next base: position 125,898 of record NZ_CADFDY010000012.1, read on the forward strand.
CGGCGCCATATAGCGCCGACAGCGGCTGCGACTCGTCGGGCTCCGCAAGCGAGGCCGGCGGATACCGGTTGCCGATCCGCTGGTTCGGATCGGCGCCCGCATCGAGCAGATGACGGGCGCATGCGCGCAGCCGGGCCGCGAATTCGGGAAGCTGCGCGAGCCGCGAATGCGTGACGGCGACGAGCGGCGGCAACTTCAGCGCACCGCCGGCGCGCGCGATCCAGCCGGGATCGGCGGCCAGCGCCGCCTTTACCGCGTCGAGATCGCCCGCCGCGCATGCGATGGCCAGGTCCGCCGACACGAGATCGGGATGGTCGAGCAGCAATTGCGCGGCGACGCGCGGCCGAGATGCGTCGAAGCCGCCGGTCACGTCGGCGCCGTACGCGAGGTCGAGCCAGCGGCTAATCAGCTGCGGCCGCGGCTGCCGTGCGAGCGCATGCGTTTCGACGAACACGCCGAGATCGGCCCACGAAGCAAAACCGTACTCGCGTGCGATGCAGGACTGCGCGTCGTGCAGGCGCAGCCCGAGCGCGAGCGTTTCGTCATGCGTGCGATTCGCGGCCGCCGGCAGCGACTGGACGAAGCGCGCGACGGCGTCGACGTCGCCCTGCCGGTACAGGCGCAACAATGCCTTGGCCTGCTTTTTCAGATGATCGGGATGGGCGTCGGGAGGCAGCTTTTTCATGCGGATCCTCGTGCATGGTTGGCCGAAGGTCCGCAATACCGCCAGCACAAAGGATGGGGGAAGACTGGATTTGCCGCGACAGGTGGGTTGAACCCTTTCCGCGGACCCGGAAGCGACCTGCATCGCTGCCCGGTATCGTAGGCGACGGCCGCTGGCAGCGTCAATCGTGTGGCGCGACGACCTGCTTGCGCACCTCCGGGTCGCCCGCGTCGGTCACTGCATAGGTCAACGTCATCGGTTGCGTGGGGTCGTCAATGAAGGTTGGCGGAAACCGAACGTCCTGGGCCCGTCAAACGACGTACGCGCCCTTCGCGTGCAGCTCCGCTTCGGTCCGCTCGAGCGCCGCGATCGCATCGCTGCCCTCGAGCGCCAGCAACTGCGCGACCAGCGCCTCGGCCATCGCGTGCGCGGCCACCAGCGACGGAAAAAACGACGGGCTGTCGTGCGTGAAGATCAGTTGCGCGTCCGCGTGCAGCGCGATCGGCGACACCGCGCTGTCGGTGATCGCGACGATCCGGCTGCCCTGGGCCTTCGCGGCCTGCGCGACGCGCGTCGCTTCGGCCGAATACGGCGCGAAGCTGACGATCACCGTCACGCTCTGCTTCGCGATCGTCCGCAACTCCATTTCGAGCGAACCGGCCACGCCGTTGAGCAGCGACACGGTCGGACGAAACAGCCGGTAGCCGTAGACGAAACCGAAAGCGACCGGATAGCACGAACGAAACCCCGCCACGTGCACGTGCGATGCCTTGCGGATCAACCTCGCCGCATCCGCGAGCGCGTGCTCGTTCTGCGCGGCGGTCGCCGATAGGTTGTGCTGCTGCGCGGCGAGCAGATCGTGCGCAAGCGATGCCTTCGCGTCGGGCCGCACGAGCGAGCGCGCACGCTGCGTGAGCGGCTCGGGGCGCGTGCGCACGCGCGCGACGCACAGGTCGCGCAACTCGTTCCAGCCGGGAAAACCGAATTGCTGCGCGAGCCGCACGAGCGACGCAGGCTGCACCTGCGCGCGCTGCGCGACCTTACGCATCGACGACGTGGCGACTTCGTCGGGATGATCGAGCAGGAAGGCGGCGCCCGCCTGAAATTGCGGGCTCAGCTCGGAAAATTGCGCCCGGATCCGGGACGCGAGTTCGTCGAAATTGGCGGCCATCTTGGTGGGAACGGGAACCGGTCGTCCATGGTATCACCGGCCCCGCGCCCACCGGTCAGCGCAGCACTTCGACGTGATCGGCATCGACCTTCACGCGGCCCGACCATTTGCGCTCGAATTCGCCGGTCAGCTTCACCTCGTTCTTGTCGCTGACCGGCTGGCCCGCCGCCCACAGCTTGTGGTCGATCTCGACGCGGATCGTGCCGGTGGCGTCGGCGAACTCGTAATCCTCGCCGCCGACGTGCTTGACGATGCGCCCCTGCAACTGCACGTGCTGGTCGTCCTTGCCGTTCGCGAGCAGTTCCTTGACGGTCGTCGGGGTCAATGCGGACGGCCCCGTGTATTGCGCGTAGACGGCGGCGGGCAGCGCGACGAGCGCAATCGCCAGGATTCTGGCCAGGTGTTTCATGATTTCGTTCCTCTTCCTCGATGTGGCGCCGCGCTCCGTTGAACGCGACGGCGCCAGATTACGGACCGTAAGATTAAGCAACCTGAAGGGTATACCGAAGCGAGACGGCGCCCCATTGGACGAGTACGAAAGCGGGCCTCGCACCGCGCGCATTTAAGCTCGGCCTAAGACGCGTGCGCTTATCATGAGAACCCCGGGCGCCGGGCGCCCCCGTTGGAGAGACACGAATCCATGCGCGTACTGCTCGTCGAGGACGATCCGCTGATCGGCAGCGGGCTCGAACAGGGCCTCAAACAGGAAGGCTTCGCGGTCGACTGGGTGAAGGACGGCGACGCCGCGTCGCTCGCGCTGCGGGCGACCGGCTACGGGCTGCTGCTGCTCGATCTCGGGCTGCCGAACCGCGACGGCCTGTCGGTGCTCGCCGCGCTGCGCCGCCGCGACGAAAACCTGCCCGCGATCATCATCACCGCGCGCGACGGCGTGCCCGACCGTATCGCGGGCCTCGACAGCGGCGCGGACGACTATCTCGTCAAGCCGTTCGAGCTCGACGAGCTGCTCGCCCGCATCCGCGCGGTCAGCCGCCGCCATGCAGGCCGCGCGCAGACGACGCTCGCGATCGGCCCGCTGCGGCTCGATCCCGTCAAGCACCTCGTCTGGCTCGACGACGACGAAGTGCCGCTGTCGCCGAAGGAATTCGTGCTGCTGCACGAGCTGATGCGCGAACCGGGCGCGGTGATTTCGCGCGAACAGTTCGAGGAACGGCTGTACAGCTGGGGCGAGGAAATCGAGAGCAACGCGGTGCAAGTGCATATCCACAACCTGCGCAAGAAACTCGGCCACGACATGATCCGCACGGTGCGCGGCGTCGGCTACCGGATCGGTGACGGCACGTGACGCGCATGCAACGCGCGGTCGCGCGCTGGCGCAACGCGTCGCTGCGGCGCCGCCTGCTGACGTGGCTGCTGCCGGCCGCGTGCGTGATCGGCCTGGTCGCGAGCGCCGGCACCTACTGGGGCGCGCTGCGCGAACTCGACGACCTGCTCGACGACCAGATGCGCAGCATGTCGAAACAGATCGTCGTCGGCCCGAACGGCGAGCTGTCGTTCAGCAACCAGGCCAAAGGCAAGCATGGTTTCGAAGCGAGCGACCCCGATGCGGTGCTGCTGCAGGTCTGGCGCAACGGCACGCTCGTGTATTCGACCGACCGCGACTCGAAGTTGCCGCCGCCCGCGCAGCAAGGCATCGCGAGCGTCGACGTCGGCGGCCAGCCGTGGCGCACCTATGTGACCGAGCGCGGCGGCACGACGATCCGGCTCGCGCAGGCGCGGCATGCGCGCTGGGAAGCGATCGCGGGCATCGCCGTCCATCTGCTGTGGCCCGTGTTCTCGATGCTGCCGCTGCTCGCGCTCGGCCTGTGGTTCGGCATCGGCGCGGGGCTGCGGCCGTTGCGGGCAATCGCGTCCGGCCTGAAACGCAGGAATGCGAACAACCTCGAGCCGGTCGACGTCGCATCGATGCCGAACGAGGTCCGCCCGCTCGCCGAGGCGATCAACGACCTGCTCGCCCGCCTCGACCGCTCGTTCACGTTGCAGCGGCACTTCATCGCCGACGCCGCGCACGAGCTGCGCACGCCGATCATGGGGCTGTCGATCCAGTCGCAATTGCTGCGCCGCGCGGCGACGGCCGAGGAACGCGAGCACATCCTCGCGCAAATCCATGCGGGCACGACGCGCCTCGGCCACCTCGCCGAACAGTTGCTGACGCTCGCACGCCTCGAACCCGATGCGCAGGCGGCCGTCGCCGCGTCGGCGCCGCTCGATCTCGCCGCGCTGTGCCGCTCGGTGGTGTCGGACCGCGCGCGCGTCGCCGACGCGCACCGGATCGATCTCGGTGCGATCGTCGACGGGCCCGTGTTGACGGCGGGCAATGCCGACACGCTGCGCGTGCTGCTGAACAATCTCGTCGACAACGCGATCCGCTATGCGGGCGAAGGTGCGCGCGTCGACGTGTCGGCGCGCATGGACGGCGCGACGCCCGTACTCGAAGTCGCCGACGATGGCCCCGGCATCCCGGAAGCCGAACGCACGGACGTGTGGGAACGCTTCTATCGCGGCGAAGGCGCGCAAGCCGCCACGTCGGGCAGCGGGCTCGGGCTGTCGATCGTCAAGCGGATCGCCGAACAACATCGCGCGACCGTCGCGCTCGGGACCACGCGCGGCGGACGCGGGCTGACCGTCACGGTGCGCTTCCCGCGCCCGGCCTGATGCGCGGACGGCGGGCGGCTTGTCCACAGATTATGTTGGCAAGCTTGTGGACAACCTTCCATTAACGGCACCAAGCCGTTGATCGGAAAGGGTTTGTCGTGTGTGCGCGGCAAATGCGCCGGCGCGGAGCAAGCACGCGCCCGCATCAGTTGGCGTAGACGATCCGCTCGACCCGAAGGCCGGTCGAGGTTTCGAGGATGTCCGCGAGCTTCTCAGCGCTGCAATACAGCAGTTCCCTTCGTCCGCGCTCATTCGAAAATTTGACAACCAGTTGTCCATTACGTAAAATGGTTGTCAATTTACGATCCGAGCTGGATATGACGAAATCCGACAAGTTGACCGCCGTCGCGCTGTCCGTATTCCGGTTGAACGGCCTGCTGATCGAATGGGGCAACGCCTTCGCCGGGCCGCACGGCTTGACCAGCGCGCGCTGGCAGGTGCTGGGCGCGATCTCGATGGCGCAGGACGCGCCGAACATCCCGCAGATCGCCGATGCGATGGGTATCACGCGGCAGGCCGTCCTGAAACAGATCAACGTGCTGACCGACGAAGGGCTGGTGTTGTCGTTGCCCAATCCGGCGCACAAGCGCTCGCCGTTGTATGCGCTGACGCCGCGTGGCGAAGCGGCCTATCAGGCCGTGGTCGAGCAGTGGCAGCGGCATGTCCGCGACATCGCCGTCGATTTCAGTTCGGCCGACCTCGACGCGGCGCTGCGCGTGCTGTCGGCGATGTCCGGCGCGCACGGCCCAGGCGGCCACGCGTGATCGCCCGCTTGCCCTCTACCCCACCAGGAGTACCCATGCCTCAGTTCAAGCCGATGGATCCGGCCTTTCCGATCCAGCAACAGATCGCGATCGACGCGGAGCCGGTCGTGCTCGTCAACGTGTTCACGCTGGCGCCCGCCGACGAAGCCGACTTTCTCGCCGTCTGGAAAGACGACGCGGAGTTCATGAAGCGGCAGCCCGGATTCATCTCGACGCAGCTTCACCGCGCGCTCGGCGACAGCCCGACCTACCTGAATTATGCGATCTGGGAATCGACGGATGCGTTTCGCGCGGCCTTCACGCATCCGGAGTTCGTCGCGAAGCTGTCGGCCTATCCGTCGTCCGCCGTCGCCAGCCCGCACCTGTTCCAGAAGGTCGGCGTGGCCGGTATCTGCACGGCGTGAGCCGGCGTGCGAGACGTGGCAGTGCGTGGCATCGGCCGAATCGCGAACACGGACTTCTCCACAGAAAATGTTGGCAAGCTTGTGGATATCCTGCGCACCGTGACGCTAAACCCTTGATCCGATGGACTTTGGCACGCGTGATGCAGACGAGGCGCGGGCAATGCCGCCGCCTTCACCGCTTCGCCGCACATCGCATCACGACGCCACGCCGCCACGCCGCCACGACGACGTACGCCCGATGGACGTCGTCACTCCCGCACGCATGCCGGACCGGCGCGGCGCCACTTACCCACAGATTGTGTTGGCAAGCTTGTGGATAGCCTGCGCATACCGCGATCAAGCACTTGATCCGAAAGACTTTGTCCGCGCCGCCTCGAAACGGCACACGGCCGCCCGATCGCCTGTTGCGTGACGCCTCGGCACGCGACGCGCCGCCTGCCACGCTTGTCCACAGATTGTGTTGGCAAGCGTGTGGATAGCCTGCGCATACCGCGACCAAGCGCTTGATCCGAAAGACTTTGTCCGCGCCGCTTCAAATCGAGCACGGCGGCGCGCGTCATGCCGGACGCCGCCACTCGCGGGCTTGTCCACAATTTTTGTTGGCAAGCATGTGGATATCCTGAGCATGCGCGACCTAAGTCGTTGATCGCACAACGTTTGATCGCGCGGGTCACGACTGCGGCACGGCGCGTCCGAGGCGCGCGCCACCCATGCCGTGCCGCGCGGCTCAACCGAACGTCTGCGCGACGATACGCGCGACCGACGCGATCACGTCGTCCTTTGCCCGCGCATCGGCGCGCGTCTGCGTGTAGTACACGACCAGCACGATCGGCGCGCGCGACGTCGGCCAGATGACGCCCGCGTCGTTCGTCGTCCCGTAATCGCCGGTACCGGTCTTGTCGCCGACCACCCACCCAGCCGGCACGCCCGCGCGAATTCGCTTGTCGCCGACCTTGTTGCCGCGCAGCCACGTGATGAGCTGCGCACGCTGCGCGGACGGCAGTGCGTCGCCGAGCGTCAGCACGCGCATGCTGGCGGCCATCGCGGCGGGCGTCGTCGTGTCGCGCGGGTCGCCCGGCAGCGCGGTATTCAGTTCGGTCTCCCATCGATCGAGACGGAACGTGTCGTCGCCGATCGAACGCGCATAGGCCGTTACCGCCGACGGGCCGCCGATCAGCTTCATCAGCAGGTTCGCAGCCGAGTTGTCGCTGTACTGGATCGTGGCCTCGCACAGCGCGGCGACCGTCATGCCCGTGCCGACATGCTTCTCCGACACCGGCGAATAGTTGACGAGATCGGCCTTGGTGTACGTCACGCGCTGTTGCAGCAAGCCCGGCCGCTCGACGCTCTGCGCGAGCACGGCCGCACTCAGCATCGCCTTGAACGTACTGCAGAACGGGAAGCGCTCGCCCGCACGATGCTCGATGGCCCGGCCGCTCGCCGCGTCGATCGCGCACACGCCGAGACGGCCGCCCGCGTCGCGCTCGAGATCGGCGAGCGTCGCCGCCGCCGCGGCGGGCGCAATGGCGTCCGCGGCAGCCGCCCCTGCCGCCGTGGTTTCGTCCGGTGCGGCGGCCTGCCGCGACGCGCACGCGGTGACGGTGAGAACGAGCGGCGCCGTCGCGGCGGCCAGCAACAGGGTTCGACGTTTCGATGAGTAGGTCATGTCGGTTGTCTCGTGGTGGAATGGCGGCGAAACGGTGTTGCGTGTCGAAAACGGCCGGCCGCCGAGACAGCACTATCGGGACTTTACGGTTGACTGACAAGCAACGATAATTGAGCGCTGACAAAAGAAATTCTTATGACGAAGCTCCGCCCTCATCTCCCGCTCAATGCGTTGCGCGCGTTCGAATCGTCGGCGCGCCACCTGAACTTCACGCGCGCCGGCCTCGAGCTGAGCGTGACCCAGGCCGCGGTCAGCCAGCAAGTGCGCTCGCTGGAGGAGCGGCTCGGCTGCACGTTGTTCACGCGGTTACCGCGCGGCCTCGGGCTGACCGACGAGGGGCGCGCATTGCTGCCGGTACTGAGCGACGCGTTCAGCCGTATCGAGACGGTGCTCAAGCAGTTCGACGGCGGGCGCTTCCACGAGGTACTGACGCTCGGCGTCGTCGGCACCTTTGCCCTAGGCTGGCTAATGCCGCGGCTGAAGCAGTTCGGCGATACGCACCCGTTCGTCGAGCTGCGGCTGCGGACCAACAACAACGTCGTCGACCTCGCCGCCGAGGGCCTCGACTTCGCGATCCGCTTCGGTGAAGGCAACTGGCCGACGACGCGTAACGAGCGGCTGCTCGATGCACCGCTCACCGCGTTGTGCACGCCGGACATTGCGCGACGCCTCGCGCGGCCGGCCGATCTCGCGAACGAAACGCTGCTGCGCTCGTACCGCACCGACGAATGGCTCGGCTGGTTCGATGCCGCGCAGCTCGAACCGTGGGCCGTCAACGGGCCCGTGTTCGATTCGTCGCGGCTGATGGTCGAGGCCGCGATGCAGGGCGCGGGCGTCGCGCTCGCGCCCGCGTGCATGTTCGCGCGCGAACTGCAGCTCGGCCAGCTCGCGCGGCCGCTCGACATCGACGTGCGTGCGGGCGGCTACTGGCTCACGTCGCTGAAATCGAAACCGCTGACGCCCGCGATGACGCTCTTTCGCGACTGGATCGTGGCGGAAGCGGCCGGCGCGGCGCCCACCGAGTAACGCCGCCGCGCTTGTCCACAGAAAGTGTTGGCAAGGATGTGGATATCCTGGGTATCCGAGGCCTAAGCCCTTGATCGCGCATACATTCGCGCGCCGATGCACGGCGCGGGCAGCCTTTGCGCACGGGCTTCGCGCACCCGTCGCATTCCGGCCGGATCCTCAACCCGTACGACGCAATCGATTGCGAGTTGTCCACAGATTTTGTTGGCAAGCCTGTGGATATCCGTCAGATCGGACGCGTAACATCTTGATACACAAGGGGATTCAGTGCACGGACCTTGACCGGTCAATGGTGTGGCACGGAAACGGTTGCCGAACCGCACGCCGTGCACGCGTGGCGCGCCCGGCCGATGGCCGCGCGGTTCTCCACAGATTGTGTTGGCAAGCTTGTGGATATCCTGCGTATCGGGCGCCTAACCGATTGAGCGGACGAGGTTTTGTGCCGCGTCCGCCGAATCGGGCAGCGGCTGCGCCGCCCGTGCGTCAATGGCGGTCGAGCCCGCCGCGCAATTCGCTCGCCTTGTCGCGCAACGCTTCGTAGCCCGAACGCGCATGCTCCGGCAGGTCGGGATCGCCGATCAGTGCGCCGAGCGTTTCGATCAGGCTGAACAGGATGCCCTTCGCCGCGCCGACCGCGATGCTCTGCGATTCGATCGACTTGTGCAGGTGGTCGACCGCCGCTTCCAGATTCTCGAGCTTGTGCTCGCCGTCGTCGGGCCGGTTGTCGGTCGTCATCGTCTACCTCCGCCATCGTTCAAGGGTCATGTCACGATTCTATGCCGCTGCGCGCGAACGTGGCGCGACATCGCGCAACGTTCGCGCGGCACGCCGCTACAGCACCGCGACCACCTTCACGCGGCCCGGCTGCTCCGCCGCGGCGACCACCTGGCCGTCGACACGGCGGAACGTCAGCGACACGGTTTCGTCGCCGACGCGCAGCGCATCGATCCGCAGCCAGTCGACGCCTTCCGGCAATGCCGGACGCTCGACGCGCACCTCGTGGCGCGACGCGTCGATGCTCACGCCGAGGCACGCCTGCAGCATCATGAACGGCGCGCCGGCCGCCCACGCCTGCGGCAGGCAGGCCACCGGATACGCGGTCGGCGGTTCGCCGCGCCGACGCGGGAAACCGCAGAACAGCTCCGGCAAGCGCATCTCGAAGCTCACCGCCGCCTCGAACAGCGCGCGCAGCAGGTTCACCGCGGCCGTCTTGTCGCCGTAGCGCGCCAGGCCGCGCGCGATGAGCGCATTGTCGTGCGGCCACACCGAGCCGTTGTGATAGGCCATCGGGTTGAAACGCGGCTGCCCGGCCGCGAGCGTGCGGATGCCCCAGCCCGTCTGGAACAGCGCCGAGCCAAGCACGCCGGCGACCGCCGCGCCGCGTTCCGCGTCGGGCAGCCCGAACGCAAGCAGATGGCCCGCATTCGACGCGAACACGCGGCACAGGTCGCCATGACCGTCGAGCGCGATCCCGTAGAAATCGCCTTCCGGCATCCAGAACAGCGCGTCGACCTGCTCGCGCAGCGTCTTCGCGCGCAACGCGTAGCGCGTCGCGTCGGCAGCATGGCCGCGCCGGTGCGAGCAAGCCGACATCGCGTCGAGCGCCGCGCACGCATAGGCCTGCACTTCGACGAGCGCGATCGGCCCGTCCGGGAAACGGCCGTCCGCGTGGAACACCGAATCGTGGCTGTCCTTCCAGCCCTGGTTCGCGAGGCCGCGTTCCGACGTGCGCTGATAATCGAGCAGCCCGTACGGATTGCGGTCGCACTTGTCGATCACCCATTGCGCGGCGCGCTCGAGCGCGGGCCACAGCTCGTCGATCAGCGCTTCGTCGCCGGTGCGTTCGACATAGGCGCCCGCGAGCACGATGAACAGCGGAGTCGTATCGACGCCGCCGTAGTACAGCGCGAACGGCACCTCGCCCGTCGCGGCCATCTCGCTGCGGCGGAACTCGTGCATGATCTTGCCGGGCTCCGCGTCGCGGAACGCGGAGGTCTCGCGCGCCTGATGCTCGGCGAGAAAACGCAGCACGCCGCGCGCGAGCGACGGCTGCAGCCACAGCATCTGCAGCGACGTGATGATCGCGTCGCGGCCGAACGGCGTCGAGAACCACGGGATGCCCGCATACGGGTACGGCCCCGTGTCGAGCTGCGTCGTGAGCAGCCCGAGATCCGCGAGCGAACGATCGAGCCATGCGTCGAACAGCGGATTGCCGGTGTTCACGCGCGCCATCGACTCGCGCCGTGCCCGCATCTCGCGATGCACGCCGACGAGCGCGGTGCGCAGCGCGACGCGGCCGCATCCGGGCCTTTCGGCCTGCGCGGGCCCGAGCGTCGCATCGACGGTCAGGTAAATCGACACGCACGCCTGCGCGGCGATCGTCAGCGTGTAGTCGGCGCGATCGACCGACAGCGCGTCGGGCGCCGGCGAGAAATGCACGGTCACGTTGCGCGCCACGCTGTCGAGGCCGTCGTAGTGCAGCCGCACCGCGCCCGCGTCGACGCGCGGCGCGCCCACCGTGCCGCGCTTCGGCCGCCGCGTGCCGCGCACTTCGAACATGTCCTTGAAATCGGCCGCGAACGACAGCGACAGCGGCACCTCGGCTTCGCTCGCGCCGTAGTTCGTCAGCGTCAGCGCTTCGTAAAGCACGTCGCCCGCGAGCACGCGCATGCGCTCGATATGGATCACGCCTTCGGGCGTCTCGTGGCCGCCGAGCGGCGGCAGCGGGCGGTTCGTCAGGTGCGCGGTGAACGATGCGTTGTCGGCGCTCGTCGCGCCCGACAGCAGCGACGGCGCGCGGCCGCCGAACGTCAGGCGCCAGGTCGACAGCACGCGCATGTCGTCGACGAACAGGCCGTCGTCATGCCCGCCGATGTCGCCGAGCGCGTCGCTGACCACGAACGCGTCGCCGGATTTCAGCACGTACTGGTTGTTGCGCGCGAGGGCCTGCGGATCGGCTTCGGGCGCGATGAAAGCGGGACCCGACGCGGTGGTCGGGGCAATGGGCGCGACTTGCGGCGCCTGCGTCGTCGTGGCTTCGGCGTGATTCGGCATCGATGCTCCTGTGTCGAGGCGCAACGCGCGGCGCGCGTCGCGTGTTTCGCACAGGATAGGCCAGAACGGCGAACGTGCGCAGCGCCGAAACGGCCGCGACGCCATGCGACGTTGCTTCATCGCATGGCGTCGCGTACGGGCACGTCAGTTGCCGGTCAGAATTTCCACAGGATGTTGCCGAGGATCGCGTTGTCGCGCACGCCGCTGCCATACTGGCCGCTGTACGTGAGGCCGAGCGTCAGGCGCTTCGTGATGTTCGCGTCGATGCCGGCTTCGAGCACCGCGCTGTCGCGAGCAATCGGCACGCCCGACACCTGGAACGACGTGCCGCCGTTCGCGAACGTGAACGCCGATGACGGCCGCACGTTGCCGAACGCATGCCGCCAGCCGACCGTGCCGCGCGCGGTGAACGTGCCGCTCGCGATCGAGCCGAGCTGCGATGCCGCGCGCAGGCCGAGCGTCGAGAAGCCGACGTGGGTCGTCTCGCCGCCGGCACGCAGCGCGGCCGCGCCGCCGGTTTCCGTATAGCCGTCGGTATGCAGGTTCACATACGCGAGGCCCGCGAACGGCTCGATCGCGACCGGGCCGACCGGCAGCGCGTAGCCGACTTCGCCGAACACCTGCGCCGAATTCGCGTTGTAGCCGGCCGAGTCGTGATCGGAGAAGCCCGCGAAGCCCGGATAGCGGTCGCTGTTGATGCGATACCACGTGTACGACGCGCCGCCGCGCACGCCGAGCGCGCCATACTGCGCGCCGCCGTACAGCGACAGGTAGTAGCTGTTCACCGCAGCCGACGAACTCTGGTCGTTGTCGAGCGAGCTGTGCGTGACGCCCGCGGCCAGACCCGCACGCCACTTGTCGTTGAGCGCCATGTCGGCGCCGGCGATGAAGCCCGTCATGCTGCGCTTGATCGTCGACGCGTTGCCGTCGCCGGCGAGGCGACTGCGGCCGCCGAACGCCTGCCCCCAGACGACCGGCTGATAAGGCGTCCCGCCGTAGCACCCTTCGCGCGAACCGATCCGGCGTTCCGGCGGCAGCGTCGGGTCGGTCACGCCGGCCGTGTTGTCGCCGCACAGCGCGGCGCCGCCCGACGACAATGCCGCGAGCGGGCCCGATCCGGGCGCGAGGCCCTGACGGACGCGATCGGTCACCGCATCGCGCACATAGCGGCTGTCGAGCAGCAGCATGCTCTTCAGGCTCGCCTGCAGTTCGCCATCGAGCAGCCCGTACGCGCGGCGCGCGGTGGGCGCGTCGGTCGTCAGCACCGCGTCGTACAGCGGATTGCCGGTGCCGAGCCCGCCCAGCGCGGTCGCGACCGAGCGCTGGTTCGGCGTCGTCGCGACGTCGGGCAGCGACGTGCCGTTCTGGACCAGTTGCAGGTACACGTGATCCGGATCGTAGCTGAGCTTCGGCATCAGGAACGCGTAGTTCGCGTTCACCTGGCTGAACACGCCCTGCACGCCCGACGATGCGGTCAGGATCGTGTAGGTCGTGCTCGGCTGGTAGCTGCCCTGGTTCGCGAGCACCTGCACGGCGCCGCCATTGAGCATCGCCGTGCCGCTCGCCGCGAGGCTGCCGCTTTGCTGCGGCGTGGCGGCGACCTGGAACGTCGAACCCGGCTGGAATGTGACGTTGCCGGCCACGTTCAGCGACGCGCCCGGCTGCGTGGCGGCGGCCGTCGCGCCGCCCTGCACCACGAGGCCGCCGATCGTGCCGGTGCCCGTCAGCGTCGCGCCGTTCTGCACGGTGACGGTCGACTGGCCGAGCGAACCGTTGACGGCGAGCGTGCCCGCACCGACCGTGGTCGGGCCGCTCAGCGTGCTCGTGCCGGTCAGCGTGAGTTGTCCGCTGCCGGCCTGGGTGAGCGAGCCGGTGCCGGACAGCACGCTCGCGATCGTCACATTGCCCGATTGATCGACGATCAGCGCACCGTTGTCGACGACGTTGCCGGCCACGCTGCCCGACGTGCCGCCGTTGCCGAGTTGCAGCGCGCCGCCGGCTGCGATCGTGGTGCCGCCCGTGTACGTGTTGTCGCCGGTCAGCACCTGCGTGCCGCTCGCCACCGTCACACCGCCCGTCCCGCCGATCGTGCCGCCGAACGTACTGCTGCCGCTGCCGTTCAGCGCCAGCGCATTCGCGCCGAGATTCACGTTCGTGCCGGCCGCACCCGACAGCGCACCGACCGTTTGCGTGCCGGTCGCACCGCTCACGTCGAACGTCGCACCGGCGCCCGCGAGATTCACCGCGCCCGTCGCCTCGAGACTGCCGCCGGCGCCGAGTGCGAGTGTGCTGCCGCCGTTGATCGTCGTGCCGCCCGTGTACGTGTTCGCGCCCGTCAGCGTCTGCGTGCCGGCGCCCGCCAGCGTCACGCCGCCCGTCCCGCCGATCGTGCCGCCGAAGGTGTTGTTGCCGCTGCCGTTCAGCGTCAGCGCATTCGCGCCGAGATTCACGTTCGTGCCGGCCGCACCCGACAGCGCACCGACCGTTTGCGTGCCGGTCGCACCGCTCACGTCGAACGTCGCACCGGTGCCCGCGAGATTCACCGCGCCCGTCGACGCGAGACTGCCGCCGGCGCCGAGTGCAAGCGTGCTGCCGCCGTTGATCGTCGTGCCGCCCGTGTACGTGTTCGCACCCGTCAGCGTCTGCGTGCCGGTGCCGGCAACCGTCACACCGCCCGCCCCGCCGATCGTGCCGCCGAACGTACCGTTGGTGGCGCCATTCAGCGTCAGCGCATTCGCGCCGAGATTCACGTTCGTGCCGGCCGCGCCGGTCAGCGTGCCGAGCGTCTGAGCGCCCGTCGCGCCGCTCAGGTTGAACGTCGCGCCCGTGCCCGCGAGGTTCACGGCGCTACCCGAGGCGAGACTGCCGCCCGCTCCCAGCGCGAGCGTGCTGCCGCCGTTGATCGTCGTGCCGCCCGTGTACGTGTTCGCGCCCGTCAGCGTCTGCGTGCCCGTGCCGGCAACCGTCACACCGCCCGTCCCGCCGATCGTGCCGCCGAACGTACCGTTGGTGGCACCATTCAGCGTCAACGCATTCGTGCCGAGATTCACGTTCGTGCCGGCCGCACCGGTCAGCGTGCCGATGGTCTGCGCGCCCGTCGCACCGGCCAGATCCAGCGTCGCGCCAGCGCCCGCGAGGTTCATCGCGCCGGTCGACGCGAGGCTGCCGCCCGTGCCGAGCGCCAGCGTCCCGGCGTTGATCGTCGTGCCGCCCGTGTAGGTACCCGCGCCGGTCAGCGTGGTGGTGGCCGCGCCGTCCTTCACGAGACTGCCCGCGCCGGAAATCGCGCCGCCCAGCGTGAGACTGTTGCTGCCGCCCAGCGCCAGTGCGGCACCCGTGCCGAGATTGACCGCATTGCCGACCGACAAGGCTGCGCTCGTATCGAGCGTCGCCGTGCCGCCGACGTTCAGCGCGCCAGTGCCGAGCGCGCCGTTGTTGCCGAGCACCAGGCTGCCGCTATCGAGGTTCGTGCCACCGGTGTAGATATTGGCGCCGTTCAGCGTCTGCGTGCCGGTACCCGACAACGTGAGACTGCCGGTGCCGCCGATTACCCCGCCGAACGTGCCGCTGGCCGTACCGCCCAGCGTCAGCGCGTTGGCGCCGAGATTCACGCTCGTTCCCGCGACACCCGACAGCGCGCCGAGCGTTTGCCCGCCCGTCGCACCGGCCAGATCCAGCGTCGCGCCGGCGCCCGCGAGGTTCATCGCGCCCGTCGATGCAAGGCTGCCGCCCGCGCCGAGCGCGAGCGTGCCGGCATTGATCGTCGTGCCGCCGGTGTACGTGTTCGTCCCCGTCAGCGTCGTCGTCGCCGCGCCGTTCTTCACGAGGCTGCCCGCACCGGCAATCGCGCCGCCCAGCGTGAGGCTGTTGCTGCCGCCCAGCGTGAGCGCGGCGCCCGTGTCGAGGTTGACCGCATTGCCGACGGACAAGGCCGCATTCGTATCGAGCGTCGCCGCCCCGCCGACGGTCAGCGCGCCGGTACCCAATGCCGAGCCGTTGCCGAGCACCAGTCCGCCGGCGTTCAGCGTCGTGCCGCCCGCATAGTTGTTCGCGCCCGACAGCGTGAGCGTCGCCGCGCCGTCCTTCACGAGACCGCCTCCGCCGGAAATCACGCCGCCGAGGCCGAGATCGGTGCTGCCGCCAAGCGTCAGCGTGGTGCCCGTCGCGAGGTTGACGCCATTTGCCAGGGACACGTTGGCGGTCGCGTCGAGCGTCGACGAGCCGTTCACGTTCACCACGCCGATGCCGAGCGACGCATTGCTGCCGACGACGAGGTTGCCGCCGTTCAGGTTGGTGCCGCCCGTGTACACGTTCGTGCCCGTCAGCGATTGCGTGCCGGTACCCGACAGCGTCACGCTGCCGGCCCCCCCGATCGTACCGGCATAGGTCGCATTGCCGGTGCCGTCGAGCGTCAGCGAATTCGCGCCGAGGTTCACGTTCGTGCCGGCCGCGCCGGCCAGCGAGCCGATCGTCCGCCCGCCCGATGCGGCGCTCACGTCGAACGTTGCGCCCGCACCGGTCAGGTTGACCGTGCCGGCGGCCGACAGACTGCCGGCCCCACTCAGCGCGAGCGTGCCGCTATTGATGGTCGTGTCGCCCGTATACGTGTTCACGCCGCTCAGCGTCATGGTCGCCGCGCCGTTCTTCGTGAGGCCGCCGCTTCCGTTGATCGCGCCGGTCAGCCCGAGATTGCTGCTGCCGCCGATCGTCAGCGTCGAGCCGGTGGCGAGATTGACCGTGTTGCCGAGCGTCACGTTCGTGCTCGCGTCAAGCGCCGCCGACGCATTGACGTTCAGCGTACCCGTGCCGAGCGCCGAATTGTTGCCGACCACCAGGCCGCCGGCGTTGAGGTTCGTGCCGCCCGTGTAGCTGTTCGCGCCGGACAGCGTCAGCGTGCCGCCGTCGTTCTTCGTCAGCACGCCGCCGCCCGACACCGTGCCGGAGAGCGTCAGCCCGGTCGCGCCCTGCACCGTCAGGCCACCCGTGCCGAGCGACACGTCGTTGGAGACGTTGAGCCCCGCCACGCCCGCCTGCAACGCGCCGCCGTTGCCCGTGACGGTGCCGGTGCCGAGCGACGCGTTGTCGTTGATGATCGCCACGCCGCCGCTGAGCGTCGCGTCCTGCGCCGTGGACGCACCGTTGATGGTCCAGTTGCCGCTCGCGACGTCGAGGTGATTGAAGTTGATGTAGTTGTTGACCGCGATCGTGCCGTTCGCCGCGGCGCCCTGCTGCAGGTTGAGCGTGTTGTTGCCGCCCGCGCCGCCGTCGACGACGCCGGTTGCCGCCACGCCGAGCGTGATCGGGCCGACCGTGATGTTGAATGCACCACCGGTGCCGCCGGCCGTGTTGACCGACGAGCCCGTCACGGCATTGAACGTATTCGTGCTGTTCGCCCCCATCGACACGCCGCCGTTGATCGTGCCCGAGTTGGTGAACGTATTGCCCTGTCCGGGCGTGCCGTTCGTGCTGAACGATACGCGACCGGTAATCGTTCCGCTGTTCGACATGTTGACCGTGCCGCCGCCGTATGCGGCGACCACCGGCGCATCGGCGCCGACGAGGGTCGCGCCGGATAGTGCCGTGGAGCCGATCGAACCGGTGTTCGTAATGGTCGACGTGCCGCCCGTGCCGTTTTGAACCGACAGCGCCATGCCCGTCACGCCGGCGATCGCCACGCCGGTCGAGCCGTTCATCGTGCCATTGTTGGTCACGGTCGTCGTGCTCGCCGACGCGTTGCCGACTACCGTGCCGCTCGACAGGATGCCGAGCCCCGAGCCGAGCAGCGCCGGGGCGATCGTGCCGTTGTTGGTCAACGTCGTGCCGCTGCCGGTCAGCGACATCGCCGTGCCGCCGACACCGAGCAGCACGCCGACGCTGGCGCCGGGGTTGACCGTCACGTTCAGGTTGTTCGCGCTGTTCGCGTAACTGGGTGCCAGCGGGTTCGCGACGCCGGAACAGGTCACCGTGGTGCCCGCCGTGCTGCAGGTCGCATAGGCGGGAACGATGCCCGCGCCCGACAGCGCCAGAAACACGCCCGTGGGCAACAGCAGTCTCGGAAACGGCTCACCCGCTTTTTTCGAACGCGCAATATTCATGCTGTCCCTCGTTATTGATTTCGGCCCTGGTATTGGTATCGCGGCCGCACCGCATGGCACGCAGTAGAAAATCACGGACAAAAGCGTCCGCCCCGATAATCGCGACGCGATATCGGTTTATTCGTGGATGAAGTTTTGATCGACCCGGGAATACGGTCGAAACTAGTCGAATGACATGATGGCGGCCCCTGGTTTTTGCAGCGACTTTCTGGTTGATTCGATTACTGCCCTGCTTTTATCAGACAAGGCTATATCAAACGCAAACCGTTTTCCAGTCGATGTTTACCCATCGGATCAAGCGTCGACGAACATGTACTTTTTACCCGCCAGGGAGCTCCGGGTACGACACCCCGCACGTTTTTCGCCGGCTTATTTTGATTTTTCGCAAAGATATCGGACACGACGCATCCGTGAAAACGCCGATATATATGGTTTTGATTCAATACAGACGGATTTTGCAGCGCAATATTTTTACCGCGACGAATCGTCAATATGGATAATCAGCATCCGCTTAATAGACGAACCGAATTGTTGAGCTTCCAGGGAAATTATTTTGATTTTTCGCCGTGCAAGGGATTTTCAACACGAATCGTTATCGTTTATCTGGTGTCGATGGCGTTCGCGCAGCCGGCATGAGACGACGGGAACCCGGAGAAAACAACGAAACCACGCATGCCGAAAGCGCGCGCTCCCGAGGTCACCACATCACGAAAACAGGCTCATCAGATAAAGCATCGGCCGAAACGAGACCGGTCGCGCATCGGGATTCGCCCACAGACGCACCGCATAGACGGCATAGGCCGGTACCTCGCGCCAACTCGAATAGACATCGCGCAGTTGAAAGCGGCGCGGATACGCGGCGGAGATGTTCTCCCGCGCAATGCCGACACGCTCGAACGCGAGGCGCGCCCGCGCGAGATGGTAGTACTGGCTGACGATCAGCACGCGCGACAGGCGATGCGCGTGCAGGTAGGCAAGCGTGTGCCGGGCGGTCGCGAGCGTGTTGTCGCCCTGGTCGTCGACGGCGATCCGGTCGGCCGGCACGCCGCGCGCCACGAGGTAGTCGCGCATGGCCGTCGCCTCGTTCAGACCGGGGCCGTCGATCGCGCCGCTGACCAGAAACGCCGGGCACTGCCCCGTGCGGTAGCAGCGCACGCCGACGTCGAGCCGGGCTGCGAGCACGGGCTTCGGCGCGCCGGTGTCGTCGAGCGCGTTGCCGAAGATCACGGCGACGTCGGCCGGTTCGCTCGGCATCCGCATCCCGTATCCGACGAGCGCGACGGCGGCGGCGCCCCAGATGCACGCGACGACGGCCAGCAGGCGGCCCGTTCGGGCCGCAAAGCCCCGTTTGGTGTGGTCTTTCAAGGTTTTCGGTCTCTCAGGTCGTCGGGCGTATCGGCTGGCCCGGCCCCGCATGGGCGCGTAACGCTAGCATGGCGCGCTCGCGCGTGTCCACGCGCCGGACCGACGCCGGGCCGCTACCGGCCTTTCGGCACGATGACCGACGGCGCGCGCCCGGGTAAGCGGGCCGGCAATACGGAGATCGAAAGAGTATGAATGGCCGCGCCGCGCGGCCCGGACCGATTCAATCGGCCGGGCACATCGCGAGCCGCCCCATCGCCTCGCCGGCGCCGCGCACCGCGCAGGTGGCCGGCTCGTCGGCGACCCGTGCGACCAGCCCGGTCTCGTCGTACAGCAGGCGTTCGAGATCGGCGAGCAGCGCGCCGCCGCCGGTGAGCACCACGCCGCGATTCGCGATATCGGTCACGAGTTCGGCCGGCGCGTTTTCCAGCACCGACTTCACCGCGCCGATCACCTGCTTGAGCGGCGCGGCCAGTGCGTCCGCGACGTCGTGATTGGACAGCTCGACCGAACGCGGCAGGCCGTCGCCGATGCTGCGGCCGACGGCGCGGGTCGACGTGCGCGGCACCGCGCTGGTGGCCGAGCCGATCGTCTTCTTCACGTGCTCCGCCGTCTGCTCGCCGAGCAGCACGCCGTACAGGTTGCGGACATGGTTGACGATCGCCGCGTCGAACTGGCTGCCGCCGACGCGAATCGCCTCGCGGTACACGATGCCGCCGAGCGCGATGACGGCGACTTCGGTCGTCCCGCCGCCGATGTCGATGACCATCGAGCCGACCGGCTCGGTCACCGGCAAACCCGCGCCGAGCCCGGCCGCGAGCGATTCCTCGATCAGTTCGACCTCCGATACGCCGGCCGCGAACGCGGCCTCGCGGATCGCGCGGCGCTCGACGGCCGTCGCGTCGGACGGCACGCACAACGTGACCTCGACGCGGCGGCCGAAGCGCGAGCGGGTGCGCGACATGTCGATGAAGCTGCGGATCATCTGTTCGGCCGCGTGCGCGTCCGCGATCACGCCGTGCCGCATGGGCCGCACGGATTCGAGATGCCCCGGTTCGCGGCCCAGCAACGCCTTCGCGAGCTCGCCGACGGCCTCGAGAATCGGCCGCGCGTCGCTTGCGCCGCCCTTGCGGAAGCAGACGACCGACGGCTGGTTCAGCACCACGCCGCGTTCGTGCGTATAGATCCGCGTACTTGCCGTTCCCGGGTCGATCGCAACGGGTTGCGAAAACAACTTTCCGAACAGCGGTGTCGACATATCAAACCTTTGTGAGGGAACGGGCCGGGACAGCCGCGCCGCACTTTTTGCCGCGCGTCCATGCCGCCCCATCACGAGCTTAGCGGCAAATCGTTCCGATACTTTAGGCAATTCCCGTGATTTTTTCGCGACGAAATTGCCGAACGTGGCGTTTCGGGCACGTCCGGCTACGCAACGGCCTCTCGCGTTGGGCCTGTAAAACACGGTAATCTCTCGGTCTTGCCTGCTCCCGGCAGGCCTCAGACGCACGATCACGCCAGGTATGTTCACCATGACAGCGACCGTTTTCTTCCGCTGGGCGCCGGTGCGCCCGCTCTGCACGGCGCTCGTTGCCTTCTGGTGCTGCACGGTCGCCGCCCAACCGCTGCCGGCCACCGAATCCGCCGCTGCCCGGACCGTTGCCGCTGCCGCCAACGCCCTGGCCGCCGCCGCGCCCGCCGCACCCGCCGCGTCGACGCACACCTGCACGGCCGACGGCGGCCCGGCCGGCCGCCCGTCGATCGGCCTCGTCCTGTCCGGCGGCGGCGCGCGCGGCTACGCACACCTCGGTGTCCTGAAAGTGCTGGAGGACAACCGGATTCCGATCGACTGCATCGCGGGCACCAGCATGGGCGCCGTGGTCGGCGGCCTGTACGCGAGCGGGATGGCGGCCGACGAGATGCAAAAGCGGCTGTCGGAAGTCAATCTGGCGGATATCGCGTTCGACGTGACGGACCGCGCGGACCTGCCCCAGACCAGCCGGGAAGATGAACGCCTGTACATCAACGGGCTGACGCTCGGCTTCGGCAAGAAAGGCGTCAAGGCGCCGGTCGGCCTCGTCCAGGGCAATCGGCTGCAGGCGCTGCTCGCGAACTGGACGGCCGCCGTGCCGACCAACCAGCCGTTCGACCTCCTGCCGATCCCGTACCGCGCGGTCGCGACCGACCTGCAGACGGGCCAGATGGTCGTGCTCGACCACGGCTCGCTGCCGCTCGCGATTCGCGCGAGCATGGCGATGCCGGGCCTGTTCGCGCCGGCCGAGATCAACGGGCACGCGCTGGTGGACGGTGGGCTCGTCAGCAACCTGCCCGTCGACACCGCGCGGCAGATGGGCGCGAACATCGTGATCGCCGTCGACATCGGCTCGCAACTGCGCCCGCTCGACGCGCTCGCGTCGCCGGCCGACGTGATGCAGCAGATGGTCGGCATCCTGATCCGCCAGAACGTGACCGCGCAGCGCAAGCAACTCGACGCGCAGGACGTGCTGCTCACGCCGAACCTCGGCTCGCTCGCGTTCACCGATTTCCAGAACGCGAAGCAGGCGATTGCCGCCGGCGAGGTCGCCGCGACCGCGGCGCTGCCGAAGCTGCGGCGTTTCGCGCTCACGCCGGAACAGTACGCGGCCTACCGGTCCGCGCACGCGCAGCCGCTGCCGCCGCCGATCCGGATCACGCGCATCGACATCAAGACCAGTGGTGGCGTGCCGAAGCGCGTCGTCAGCAACGCGCTGCATGTGAAACCCGGCGACATCTACGATCCGAAGACCGTCAGCCAGGATTTGCTCGGGCTCACGACGGGCGGCAACTTCGAGAGCGTCACGCAGCAGATCGTGAGCCGCGGCGACGACAACGTGCTCGAGATCGACGCGCGCGAGAAGTACTGGGGGCCCAACTTCCTGCTGTTCGGGCTCGGCATGTCGAGCAGTTCGACCGACGAAGGCGGTTTCCGCCTGCACGTCGGCTACCGGCGGCCGTGGCTCACCGAATCGGGGCTCGAATTCCGCGCGGACACGACGATCGGCAGCGACCTGCAGTCGGCCCGCGTCGAATTGCGCCAGCCGCTGTCGTCCGCGTACGGTGTGTACCTGTCGCCGTACGCGGAATACCAGCGTCGCTATGCGAACCTGTACGACGACTCCGGCGACGTGAAGATCACGCAGTACCTGATGCAGACGGCACGGGCGGGAATCGATCTGGGCCTGCCGATCGCGCGGCTCGGCGATTTCCGGATCGGCCTCGGTTACGTGACCGGGCACGGCTCGCCGACCTACAACTTGCCGTTCGACAACGGCAGCGGCCAGACGCTGCTGTGGCCGAGCTTCACGTCCCAGGCGCTGATCGCGCGGGCGCGGTTCGTGATCGATCAGCTCGACGATCCGATGTTCCCGCGCAAGGGTTATTTCGGCGAACTGCGAATCGAACGCTCGCTCGTGTCGCGCAACGGCGGCTCGGCACAGGCATTCGACGACGGGATCAACAACGCGCCCTATACCGAGATCTACGGCAAGGCGATGATCGCGCAGCAGTTCGGCCGGCACAGCGTCAGCGCGACGATCGAAGGCGGCAAGAGCATCGGCGGCACCAACCTGATCAACGCGTTCAACTTCACGCTCGGCGGCTTCCAGCATCTGTCCGCCTATGCGGCCGATCAGCTGAACGGCAACGAGCTGGCGTACGGGCAGGTCACGTACATGAACCAGTTGATGACGTTCAACGCATCGCCGATCAAGGCGTTGTCGGTGGGCGCCAGCGCGGAAGTCGGCAACGTCTGGTCCAGCGGCCAGCAGATCGGCGGCGGCGCGCTCAAGCAGAGCTACACGTTCTTCACGAGCCTGTCGACCGCGTTCGGGCCCGTCTACATCGGCGTGGCGCTCGCGCCCGGCGGCCGACGCAACTTCTACCTGCAGCTCGGCCGCACCTACTGAGCATGCGCGGATGCCGCTTCGGCGGCATCCGTGACGTCGGTGCGCTCGGCGGCAGCCTTCGTCGTCACGATTGCCGCGGATCGGTCCTCGCGCAGCGTAGCCCTAGACCGGCCAACTGATCTCGAAGCGCGCGCCGCCGAGCTCGACCGGATCGACGACCGCGATCCGGCCGTTGTGCGCGTGGAGCACCTGCCGCGTGATCGACAGGCCGAGCCCGTAGCCGCCGGTGCGACGGTCGAGGCGCACGAACGCGTCGAAGATCCGTTCGCGCTCGCTCTCGGGCACGCCGGGGCCGTCGTCCTCGACGAAGATCCCGATATTGCCGTGCACGAGCGAGATTCCGACAACGATCCGCGATTTCGCGTACTTGCTCGCGTTGCGCAACAGGTTGCGCATCGCATACGACATCAGCCGCCGGTCCATCTTCACGCGCAAATCCGCCCCGATCGCGATACGCGACTCGATCGCACGGTCCGGATACAGCAGTTGCGCGTCGTTCACCTGGTGCTCGAACCATGCGACCGGCGCGGTCATCTCGATGTTCGACTGCAGCGAGCTGTATTCGAGCCGGGCATACGTGAGGCTCATGTCGATCAGTTCCTCGAGCTCGGTCACGTCCTGCGCGATGCTCTCCAGCGCGCCTTGGTATTCGGCCGCCGAACCCGGTTCGCGCAGCATTTCGAGCGCGAAGCGCACGCGCGCGAGCGGCGTGCGCAGTTCGTGCGAGATCCCGTTCGTCAGATCGCGCTGCGCGGCGATCAGCCGCTCCATGCGCATCGCGAGCGCATTCAGCGTGCGCGCGAGCGGGCCGATGATCACGCTGTGCGATTCGCGCGCGCGCGTGTTGAAACGGCCGCCGGTGAAGTCGATCGCGCGCTCGCGTACCATCACCAGATCCGACCAGACCGGCCGCATCCACCGGTACGCGGCGAGCGCGGGCGCCGTAAACACGAACGCAAGCACGATCCAGATGTCGCCCGGCAGCGAGTCGAACGCATGCCACACGACCTGCGGCGACAACTCGACGCACAGCGCGAGCGCGGGCACCAGCGCGGTCAGCAGGACGAGGCCGAGCAGATGCAGGTAGGTGCGCACGTACAGGCGCGACCAGCTCGGAATGCGGTCGGCGCGCGTGTCGGTCCACGCGCGACGGAAATGCAGCCAGCGCCATTTGACGTAGCGCAGCGTCGGCAGCGGTGGTGCATCGGGGTGCGAACGGGTGGGTCGGATCATCGCGGCTCCCGGCCGGCGGGCGGAATGCCCGCGCGGAACGTGACGGCGTCGCGCGACGGCGGCGTCATTCCCACGCGTGCTTGCTGAATTGATAACCCTTGCTGCGGATCGTCTTGATCCGCTGCGGGTTGCTCGCGTCGTCGCGCAGCTTGCGGCGCAGCTTCGAGATGCGCCCGTCGATCGTGCGGTCGAGACCGTCAAATTCGACGCCGCGCAGTTGCAGCATCAGATCGTCGCGGCTGACGACTTCGCCCGCATGGCACACGAGCGCCCACAGCAGGTCGAATTCGGCCGACGTCAGCTCGGGCGTGCTGCCGTCGGGCAGCACGACGGTGCGGTCGGTGCGGTCGATCGAGAACTTGCCGAACGCGTAGCGCTCCGGCTGCGGCGCGCTGCTCTCGGCCGCGCGCGCCGGCGCCCGGCGCAGTTGCGCCTTGATCCGCGCGAGCAGGATGCGCGGCTCGACCGGCTTGTGCACGTAGTCGTCCGCGCCGAATTCGAGGCCGAGCAATTCGTCGAACGGCTCGTCGCGCGCCGTCACCATGATGATCACGCCGTCGTACTGCTTGCGCGCCTCGCGGCAGATTTCGAAGCCGTCCTTGCCCGGCAGGTTCACGTCGAGGATGACGAGATCGGGGCGAATGGACAGGATCGCCGGCACCGCGGCGTCACCATGCAGCACGGTATCGACTTCATAGTCGTTCTTGCGCAGGTAGCCGGCGATCAGCGTGGACAAGCGGGTGTCGTCTTCGACGAGCAGGATGCGAAAAGACATGGGCGGCGGTCGAGTCATCGGGAAAGCCGCGGCGGCGCCGGCCGGTGCCGGACGCCGGCCCTCGGCCGAAACGTACCGCATGATACTGCGCCCGCCGCTTGCCTGTTTGCCGGTCTCGAAAATAAGGGCGCGATTCCGGCCGCGCTTGACGAATCGGCGCCGGGACGGTTCCATACGGGCTCGCCGGAATCCGGCCATGCCTCTACCCTGCCTGACGCGATGAATTACCAGACGATCCTCGAACGCATCCACACCGAACTCGCCCCCTGGATTGGCCAGGGACGAGTGGCCGACTACATTCCCGAACTCGCGAAAGTGCCCGCCGACAAGTTCGGGATGGCCGTCGTGACGCTCGACGGAAACGTTTACACGGTCGGCGATGCGCACGAACGCTTCTCGATCCAGAGCATCTCGAAACTGTTCGCGTGCACGCTCGCGTTCCAGTTGCTGGGCGACGCGCTGTGGGAACGGGTCGGCCGCGAGCCGTCCGGCACCGCGTTCAATTCGCTGGTCCAGCTCGAAAGCGAGCGCGGCAAGCCGCGCAATCCGTTCATCAACGCGGGCGCACTGGTCGTCACCGACGTGCTGTGCCGCCGCTTCGTGAAGGCCGAAACGGCGCTCGTCGAATTCGTGCGGCGGCTGATCGGCGCGAACGACATCGACTACGACTCGCGCGTCGCGCTGTCGGAGTTGCAGCACGCGGAGCGCAACCGCGCGATGGCGCACTTCATGGCGAGCTTCGGCAACATGCAGATGCCGCCCGATACGGTGATCGACGCGTATTGCCGCCAGTGCGCGATCACGATGAACTGCGTCGAACTCGCCGGCGCCGCGCTGTTTCTCGCGAACGGCGGCGTCGCGCCGGCGACCGGCGAGCGGATCATCGATTCGAGTTCCGCGAAGCGGCTGTCGGCGCTGATGCTGACCTGCGGCACCTATGATGCGGCCGGCGATTTCGTGTACCGGGTCGGGCTGCCGGCGAAGAGCGGCGTCGGCGGCGGGATCGTCGCGGTGCTGCCGGGAGAGATGGCCGTGTGCGTGTGGGCGCCGGGGCTGGATGCGAACGGGAATTCGTTGGCGGGGACGCTGGCGTTGGAGTGGTTGACGACTTATACGGGAAGGTCGATTTTTTGAGGGGGCGAAGTTAAGCGTGCCTCATTTGGCGCAATGGCGGCAGATTTACATTGGCGCGCACGGGCACGCTCAATGGGGAACTCAGCCATCGGCAGCAATCGACCCAAAGCCGACGTTCGATGCTTGTGCGCGGCTATGACCGCTTTCGAATTTGAGCGGCCATGCGTGGAGGCGCGCTGCCAGTTGCAGCATTCCACAGGGCGCCGTGGCCATATCGAACGTTGAGCGCGTCCGCTTGAGTTGGAATCTGGTTCGCCTAACTCCCGCTGCCACTATCGTTCTGATGTCCGGTCGGAGTTTGCGGTCATTCAACTCTCCCCAGTGTTTCGGCGGTGATTTTGAGTAGCTCGACCGCGTCCGTCGCCAGCGGAATCTCAACGCGATAGCTACCATCCGCGGCACGCCACGGAAATATGCCGAATTGCCAGAGAAGCCGCTCGGTGTGCCGATTCAAAGCAAGGAACTCATCGAAGCTGGTCCACTCGCCTCGTCGGCTCCATAGCTCAGCCAGTTGGCGGTGGTAAGTATCGAACCAGTTACGTAAGCCCGTCTCTTCAAGAAGAGCGACAAGCTCCGGTTCATCGTCCAATGGCGCGGTGCCCAGCCCATCGCAGTGGCCGAGAAGATTGCCAGCGTGCTCAAGGACGAAAGCGAGGCGCGGAAGTATCTCGTGAAAGAGCAGAACCAAGTCACCATGCTGACGGTAGGCTAGCCGCGCGGACGGAACTCTCTCCTTGGCCTCAAGTAGACCGTTTGCGAGAACCTCGGCTTCGGCTTTGCCGTGGGCGCGATTGAAGGCCGCGGCGGCCCGCGACGCGAAATACCCATTCCAACCCGGGTAGGCCCCCACCTGCATGTCGTGGCCGAAGCTGTCTTTGAAGGGCTTCAGCAAGATGCCAGGAAGCGCATCGTCGAAAATCTGGGTACAGCCGATGAGCGCCAGTTGTTTGACGAGCGCATGCACGGCGACGGGGCGATAGAATGTGTCTTCCCTCACAAGTTCGCGAGCGAGCCCACCGTTCATCACGACGTGCCCCTTGACGACGCCATCACGAAGGACTGAGGGTGACTGCGCAATGCCGACACCCAATTCTGATTGGTAGGTTTCGAGGGGCTTGGTTGTTGGGAAGCCGCGATCGAGGGTGCGAAGCGCTTCGGGATAGTTGTCGGCGAACGTGATACCGTCGAGGCGGTCCAGCGGTATCGTCCAGCATGCCTCGCCTACGATCTGAGCGGTTGCTTCGGCGATCCTGTTGCGCGTGGAGTTATCGAAGTCGCCACGGAAGACAATCGCGATTGAACGAGGTACTTTGCGTGACGGCCGGTGGGTATCAGAATTGATTTCCGATCGAATGGCGTGTTCACCAGTGGGTGGTAACGCGGACTGCGGGCTCGGAAATAGTTCATAGACGCCGCTTCGAATTGCATCCTCTACCACGGTGAGCGCACGACAGCCCAAGGTGGGCAGGAGACTTTCCAGCTCGACTGACCGAGATCCGCTTAGGAAGTAGGTTTGACAGCACGCGGCCGCGGCCGCGTTGAATGCAGTAACGTCGACTGGCGGGGTGTCTGGCAAACATCCAACCAATAGTACCCTTGAACTTAGCGGCAGGATGACGGTTCGGACCTCATCCGGATCAGCCATCATCAGCGGTTTCCAGTCGCCACCCGCCTCACGAGCGAGTGCAACACAATCGGGAAGAATGAGATCGTTTTTCGCCTCGTCGACGCGCCACTCGAACGCACCGAGCGACTGGACACGTGGATCAGGCGCCATGGAGGCGGCGAGAGCTTTGTTATGACCGTCGCGAGCCAAGTTCGGTGCCTTCTCCTCAAGCTGCTCGAGCGTGCACATCAATGGAGCGAGATACCCGGTGGCAGCCGATTCGAAATTTTCCTTCGCAAGGAAGAACGCAACCCTCTCTAGCACTGGTTCAGGAAGGCCGAGCTGTGCAAGCGTTGAGTTCTTGTTGAGTGTGTCACCGAGGCGTTCGTGAAAGCGGTCGGTTGGCTCGGGTTCATCTAAGCCCAAAAGCCTTAAGACGGTATCCTGATTCCCAAAGATTGTCCGTGCGTGATTTGCAATGCTCCGCACCGCTTGAGCGAAAGTACCGCGCAAATGCGCGTTTCGAGTCGTGAGGTGTGCCACCACCTCTGCCGCGACTGCCGAGGGAGCCACGGCGCCTATCGGGACTGCGCGAAGCGCCGCGACCAACTGACGGAGACGGTTCTCGTAGTCGGTTATGTGATCGTCAAGCGTTTTACTGCCGTCGGTCGCCAGTCGGGAATAGAAATAGCCCTCAGCTGCCACACGATCGATGCCGGAGATGAAGGGGGCCGTCCGACCACGTCGATAGACGTAGACCTGCTGAACACCGTCGGCCCTCGGAATGAGGAAGCCGCGGAGGAATAACTGCGGAATCTCGTGCTGAACTTTTCCGGCCATGGTTGCGCGATTTAGGTTATTGGTCCTCGGACCACGTAAGCGAACTCTAGCGTAGAAACGATGGGAAGATGGTGCATAGCAACACGACGTACCGTTCGAGGCGCTCCGGCGGTGAGAGACGGTATTGCATGGAAACCGTCACTGCGCGCGTGCCCGTATTGAGAGATTGGTGAATGCTTTAGCCTGAGATACAGCGGTCTGAGTTAGTTGAAGGTGCTCACGCTGGCAGTCGGTGATCGCGTAATTCTCGTTTGAGTCGCGATCGTTTCATTTCGGCCGTTGCATACCCTTCACGGCGAGAGGGCCGCTTTACGTTGCCGCGCTGCCGTTTGAGTGTCCGGGTGCACTTCCGGCAAGATGACCGCACTTGGCCGCTACCCGCCAAACGTAACGGACGGCTGTCGACCCGAAGCGGTCCGTGGGAATTCTAAAAAGCGGACGCTGGTCACCGAGACACGTTGTCTAATGCTGGACTGACCCAAGCAGCCCCAACGCACGCCCAGATGAGCTGTTAGGATTTTGCAAGGCGGTCATTGCAGTGAATCCAGGCCGAACTGCTCGACTAGGTCGGGGAAGCCAAGCGACGTTGCGACCCTGGCAAAGGCACTGCGCTCTGCTGTCGATGCGACTGCAAGTGCAGATGCGATCTCCTCAAGTGCGTTCACGTCGTCGTCCTCAGTGTGCAAGTTGCCCGCTGATCGATGTACTTAACGGCGAGTACCAGTGCCTTGGCTAGTGCATCCATGTCTGCCTTCAAAAGACCTAATGTGATGTGAAACCCGTGCACTGAAGAACGCGATTTGTGACAAATTTCCAACGACCGCTTCTGGCCTATACGGATATTCGCCCATCAGCCTGATTGAAGGTTGGCTACGCAATCGTTGATTGCCTGTGCGAACAGCGGGTTGGATAAATCGATACCGACACGCGCTAGCGATAGCAACAATTGCTCGCCGCCTTCAACAACCCCTACGATGCGCCCGTTTTCGATCGGATCGCTGAAGCTGGGGAGTGCTTCCGGCAAGTCGGATTCGATACTTGCGATTCCGGCTTCAACCCTGAGATCGATTCCGAACGGTAGCAAGAATTCTCGTCTGAAGCCTCATTGTTGACGATCTCGGACCACCGTCGACTGACCCTAGTTGACCAATTCGGTCGTCGAAGGCGGCGCGACACCGACCCGCACAGTCTGCCCCGCAGGAGTCTCTGTCACTTCATATTGCAGGAGTGCGGGGACGCCGGCGTTGGAGTGGTTGACGACTTATACGGGGCGGTCGATTTTTCGATGCGACGAAGTCAGGCGTGCCTCCTCTGACACAACGCGATTTGCAACCAACAACCGATTCCCAAACAGCACCTTCAGCATGCTTTCAAGCGTTTGACGGCCGCATAAAACTCAGGCTCTTGCCACGGAACCGACGGCGAGCCGCCTGCGCCAGGTGATCCAGCCGATCCCACTCGATAGTATCGCCGCGACGAGCGGCGCCACGCCATGTCCGTATTCGCCGTAGAACGCGACGGTCGCGAGCGCAGCCAGCATCACGGCACAGCCGAGCGCCGAACCCCACAGTCGCGTCCTCGTTCGCGCCAGCAGGATGGCGGTCGTGAGTTCCAGCGCGCCGGTCACGAAATGGAACCCCGGCGGATATCCCCACTTCAGGTATTCGTCGACGATGGATCGCGGGGCAACGATGTTGCTGAGCGATCCCGCGACGAAAAAAGCCGCCAGCAACAACGGCAATACTTGGTGCCACGACATCTTGGACATTCGTCCTTTCTCCTTGTCTGATCCGCGTGCCGCCGTAAACCAGTGTGGCTGGCTCGTCGACGAGCCAGCCAATCACCGCTGACTGCCGCGGCTCGAAAAAGGCGGCCTACGCGCCTCCGTTCTCGATGTGACTGCCCCGGTTCAAGTGTTGGCGGCCTTGTAGGCTGCCGCAAAGACGTCGCGAGGAAGCGTCGTGCCCCCGACGTGCTCCGTCCCGTCGACACCGATATCCATCCATCCCGCGTTGACGGCATCGAACATCGCTTCGGCCGGCCCGGTCTGGCCCTTCGGGATGCCGAACCGTTCGAATGCTGCCGGCCACTCGGCCCGGGGGATGGCGAAGGCCTTGACGTCGCGCTGCATGATTTCGCCCAGTTGGGCCGCGACCTGATCCGCGCTGAACATCGAGCCAAGCTCGACGACGCGATGCCCTGACCACGCCGGCCCGGTCAGCAGCGTCGCCACCTCGGCACCGATGTCGTCGGTCGCGACCATGGTCGATTTCCGGCTCGTCGGGTTGTAGTAGACAGGCAGCGTGCCGCCTTGGGCGACGTGCAAGCCGTAAAGGAAGTTTTCGAAAAAACCGCCGGCTCGCACATAGGCAATCGGCAATGTCAGGTCGCGAAGCCCTTGCTCCAGAAGTGCCAGGGCCGTGATCATTCCCAACCCGCTGGTTCTGTCCGCCCCCATCGACGAGAGTGCGACCACCCGCGGCGGCGGTGCCTTGGTCAGCGCGTCGACATAGTTCGCGATCACACCCCTTGCTTCGCTGAAATCCGGCGACGGAGCCCAGACACCGGGCAGCATGACAAACGCACCTTCCACCCCTTCAAGCGCCCGCGCGACTGCGTCCGCATCGTTCCAGTCGCCTTCGATCACTTCCACGCCTTGATCCGCCCAGTGCATCGCCTTGTCGCGATTCCGGACCAGCGCACGGACCTTCTTGGCTCGCGCCAGCAGGTGTCGGGCCGTTGCGCCGCCGACGCGTCCTGTTATTCCTGTTACCAAAAACATAGGTTTCTCCTGAAATCAGTATTGCCTTCGAGCATCGATAACTGACACTCGCCCCAGGTAAAAGCCGCGGCAGCGCCTTCAATCCATGGCGAGCCGGGTGTCCGCCGGCACCTGAATATCGAAAGCGGGAAACAGGGGCCGGTATGAGAACTTCTCGAGGTACGGTCTAAGTTCGAGGGCAGGCCTATCATAGAGACCTGCGCCTCGCACCGTAAGGAGGCAGTTTTTTGTTACCAGAAGAGTTGAAGGGAACCCGAATGAGCGCTGCAGAGAATGCAATCGAGAGATTCGGCCGATATCAACGTCAGTCACGTGACGCCCCGCCCGCCCACTGTGCGGTTCGCGACGTGCTCGACCGAATCGGCGACAAATGGAGCATGCTCATGATCATGGAGTTGGCGACGCGATCGCAGCGCTTCGGCGAGCTTCGCCGATCCCTCCCCGACATTTCCAAGCGCATGCTGACGCAGACACTCCGCAATCTGGAGCGTGACGGACTCGTCACACGTCATGTTTTTCCCACCAAGCCGCCAAGCGTCGAATATCGTCTGGCTCCGCTCGGTCGATCGCTGCTGGACCCGATGGCGGCTCTCGTCGATTGGGCCGATCGAAGTTATGCCGACATCCATGCCGCACGCACGCGCTTTGACGGCGCACTCGCGGATGTTCCGCGCTAGATGCGCCACGAGGCCATACCAACTTGTTGAAACGCGGCACTGCCTCGAATGCCGGACGACTGGCGCGCGCCGTTTGCCGGATTCTTCTACTATCTGTCGCGCAAGCCCGATAAGGCAGCACCGAAAAATTGCCCGAGCTATTGGAGAACGTCGTTCATGAACGAGGAAAACGCATCGGATATCGACATGGCAACCCGCTCGCCCGCCAATGACGACAACGTGCACGCTCAGCCTTTCCCCATCACGCCATCAAAAACCGCGCTGCTCGTCATGCATTACCAGACCGACATCCTCGGCCTGTTCCCGTCGGTCGCGCCCGAGCTGCTCGCCAATACGCGCCGTCTCTGCGACGCGGCACGCGCCGCCGGCATCGGCGTCTGGTTCGCGAATCTCCGCTTCAGCCCCGGCTATCCGGAAGTCAGCCCGCGCAACAAGAATGGCCAGGGCATCAAGCAACTCGGCCTGTTCATCGACGACGCCCCGTGCCCCGAACTGGCCAGGCAACCCGACGAACCGCTGATCATCGCCCACCGCGCAAGCGTATTCTTCGGCACCGATCTGCAGGCACGGCTCGTCGCACAAGGCGTCGATTCGTTGATCATGGTCGGCATCGCGTCGACCGGCGTGATGCTGTCGTCGATCGCCCACGCGAGCGACGCCGATTTCCGCCTCTACACGGTCAAGGATTGCTGCTACGACCCGGACCCGGTGGTCCACGAGCATCTGTTCGCCACCGCGTTCGAATCACGTACGACGGTGCTGTCGCTCGCCGATGCGCTTCGGCTGCTGGCGTAACAAATCTCGTCAATGGAACGACATTCCATTACTTCCCCGAAGAGAGCGCAATACCGGCGCGTACCGCCCTCTCGATCACACCGGGCCGCCCTGGCCTGAAACCGAGCCCCCAATCCCCGATGAATGTGCCCGTGACCCATGATGTCGTGATTGCCGGAGCCGGCCCTGTCGGCCTGTTTCTCGCGTGCGAGCTGCGCGTTGCCGGCGTCTCCGTGCTGGTGGTCGAACAGGCGGACGAGCCGGAATCCCCGCTGAAGCATCTCCCGTTCGGCATGCGCGGCCTGTCGGCGCCGACGATCGACGCGCTCTACCGTCGCGGCTTGCTCGACGGCATCGCGCTGGCGCCTCATGCAAAGGACACCGCGCACTGGATGCGCCAGGCGCGTCGTCCGGCCGGCCATTTCGCCGGCATTCAGTTCTTCCACGACGACGTCGATGCGTCGCAGTGGCCGTACCATCTGCCCGGCCCGGCCGGCACGCACATGGCGACCGACATGGCGCGGGTCGAATCCGTGCTGACCGCCCGTGCGCACGCAACGGGCGTCGAAATCCGCCGCGGCCTTGCCGTCGAGGGCTTCGATCAGTCGGACGATGGCGTCACGCTGTACGCGGGCGGCGAGACATTGCGCGCACGCTGGCTCGTCGGCTGCGACGGCGGCCGCAGCGCGGTCCGCAAGGCCGGCGGCTTCGCGTTCACCGGCACCGACGCCGAGTTCACCGGCTACTCGATCGAAGCCGAGTTCGCCGATCCGGGCGCGCTGCTGCCGGGCCGTCACCACACGGCGGCCGGGATGTACACGTACACGCCGCCCGGAACCGTGGCGCTGGTCGAGTTTGACGGCAGCGCATTCCACCGGAGCGGGCCGGTGACGCTCGAGCATGCGCAGGCCGTCCTGCGGCGCGTGTCCGGCACCGCCATCACGTTGACCGCGCTCCGGCTCGCGGCCACGTGGACCGATCGCGCGTACCAGGCATCGACGTACCGCAACGGCCGCGTGCTGCTCGCGGGCGATGCCGCGCACATCCACTCGCCGCTCGGCGGCCAGGGGCTCAATCTCGGACTCGGCGATGCGATGAATCTCGGCTGGAAGCTGGCCGCGACGATCCGCGGCGACGCGCCGGACGGGCTGCTCGACAGCTACACGGACGAACGGCATCCGGTGGGCGCACGCGTGCTCGACTGGTCGCGTGCGCAGGTCGCGCTGATGCGGCCGTCCCCGAGTTCGCGCGCGCTCGCCGCGATCATTCGCGATCTCGTCGACACGCGCGACGGCGCGACGTACTTCGCCGAACGCTTGTGGGGCGTGTCGCTCGCGTACGATCTCGGCGGCGGCCATCCGCTCGTGGGCCACGGCGTTCCCGACTTCGAACTGGCCGACGGCACGCGGCTCGGCGAACACGTCCGGCACGGCAAGGGCGTGCTGCTGGACTTCGATGCGAATCCATCGCTTCGGGCACTGGCAAACCGTTGGCGAGACCGGATCGCCTATATCGCGAGCGATGCGAAAGACCGGCTCGGGCTGCGTGCGGTGCTGGTGCGCCCCGACGGCTTCGTCGCATGGGCCTGCGATGACGATGCGGACATCGACGCAGCCACGCATGCGGCCACTCGGTGGTTCGGCGTACCGTCCGCGACGCGTTGAGCGCAGCCGCGTGACGCAGGGAGCGGTCGCGTCTTGCCGACCGACGTACCTGCATGCGTGCCATCAACGGCATGCCCGAATGCCCATGCCATCCGTCCTGCCGCCGCCCTGACCGCCGGCGACGTGCGCGATGTCGCGCACGTCAGCCGCCTCCCGTCACTTCGCGATGAACACACCCGACGTCGGGCACGTGCCCTGCGTATTGCCGTCCGTCACGAGCGACGCCGCGCTCGGAAACTGCGCGGTCGCATTCGTCTTCACCGCGATCCACGCTTCGGTGAAGTAGCTCACGCCGTTCGTCTTCGTGCACTTCAGCGACACCGCGCTGCGCGTGTTGCTGCCGAACGCGCCTTCGAACGCCGACAGCAACTGGTTACGCGTGACCGTCTTGCCTGCGTTCGCTTGCAGGAATGCGTTGAACGACGTGTTGCCCAACCGGCTGATCATGCCCGACGCCTGGTTCCAGTAAGCATCGGGCGTGGCCGAATTCGAACACGTGCCGTGCTTGAACCACTCGTGCTTGTCGAGACACGATGCGACGCCCGGCATGTACGTCGACAGCGTGTTGCGGGTCGCGCTGCTGATCGGGTATGCGTCCATGCTGCACCACTGGTGCGCGTTGTCGAGATCGATGTCGTTCTGGGGCACGCCGCAGTAGAACGGCTGATTGCCGTCGTAACGGTTCGGCCACATCCCGTGCAGCGACAGGCTCGTCGCCGCATACGAGCCGGCGAGGTTCGTGCATTCCGGTGTGTCGTGCGACGCGCAGAAGCCGGGCTCCCACGATGCGGCGAGCAACAGGTAGTCGTAGCTGGTCTGCGCGGCGGCGTGCAGTGAAACGGAAGCGACGGCGAGTGCGGCAGCGGCGCGGGCGAGCGTCTTGAGCATGGCGTGTTTCCTCGGAAAGGGCTTGCGGTCGCGGGATGCGCCGCAAGGTTGTCGAATGTCTGCCCATGATTGTTGCTGCCGCAACGTGGCACGAATGTGAAGGTGGACGAAAGAATTCGCGGGGCGCCGCCGACGCTGTTACAGCGGGTACCGGTACCGGTGATTGCCTTCCTTCGCGTGCGATGCCGGCATACGCTGTCGTCACTTTCATCCTGCAACGGAGCATTCTCATGGTGACGGCCACGCGGCTGGGCAAACCGTACTGCGTCGAGATCGGGAACGGGCGCAGCCTCGTGCGCTCGGACACGCACAAGGAAGGCATCGGCGGCGACGCCGGCATGCGGCCGCATGAACTGCTCGAAGGCGCGCTCGCGGCCTGCGTCCGCATGTCGGTCGACCTGGCCGCGGAGCGGGCGGGCATGACGCTGCCGACGTGTAGGGTCGACGTCGCCATCGAACGCCTCGATCGCGAAACCGGTTTCGACATCACGGTGCGCTTCGCGGCGCCGCTGTCGCAAGCGCAGCAAATACTCGTCAGCAACGCGGTAAAAGCCTCGCCGGTCGCCCGCACCCTCGGCAAGCCGATACGGATCGGCCCGGCCACGATCGCGCACGATTGAGCTGACCGCCACGGACGTTGCACCATCGGCGCCAGTGCGTCGCCGATCGAACGGCATGCGCTTACCGCACGTGATCGCTCAGGTGCCGAGCTGCGTGCACGCGCGCGCCGACGCTTCGGGGCCCTCGAGCGCGAGAATCTGCCACACGCCGATGCTGACGCGCTGGCGCGCCGCCGTCGACGCGTCGGCCAGCAACGCCTCGACACGCGGTGCGACATCGGGCGCCTTCTGCTGCAGCGCCGCGTGATGCCGCGCACGAGACGCCGGCCCGGATTCGTACACGTCGCAGAGGCGCACCATGCCGGCGAGGCCGGCCAGCGTATCGTCCTTGTCGATCGCTGCCGGCTCGACGGGCGCGAGCCCGTTACGCTCCGCCGGCGGCAGCTTGTTGCGCGCGCCTTCGTCGATCGCCGTGGCGGAAGCCGGCGGCAGGCCGCCGATCGCCGCGACGATCCGGCTGCCCGCGGCGATCATGTCGCCCTGGCACGTAATCTTCTCGGCGGCCGCGACGTTCGAACAGAACGACACCGACATCCGGTACACGTCGTTGCTCATGCGCGGCACTTCGTCCGTGCCCGCCTGCGCGAGGCCGGCGCTCGCCAGCGTCAGCGCGGCGGGAATCAGGATGCGGAACGCTCTCGTGTTGTTCATTGTCGTCGTCTGTGGGTGCTGATGGCGGGCAATATCGCCGGGCCGCGCGCAGGCGCCCCTCGTGATGCCGGGCCCGCATCCGGCGCCACGCGTTTCACTTCATCGACGCCGCCTCCGATCCGCCGGGCGACAGCGCCGCGCTGTCCTGCTCGCGCCACGCGCGGCGCGACGCCATGATCGCGCTCACGGCCGAGCGCGCAACCTTCCACCACGCGAACGGACGCGGATCGGCGAGCATGCTGAGCGCGCGCGCATAGTCGAGCGTGAGCCCGGGCGTCCACGCCATCGTCACCGCACGCTTGCGGATCTGCGCGGCCACCCACAGCTCGGGCGTGAGCAGGAGCCGCACGAATGCGCCCCACCCGGCCCGCGCGCCCTTCAGCCGCCACACCGCGCCGTCGAGCGCGGCCTCGAGCGCATACGACACGGTGCTCGAGCAGTTGCGGTGCGTGAGGTTGTACGTCGTGTTCTGCCGGTACGACGACCAGAACGCATCGAGCTTGGCCGGATCGTAGTTGCGGATACGCACGCGCACCGTCGACGGACACCACGCTTTCGACTCGGTCGCATAGTCGGGCTGGAACAGGCCCGGCACGTCGTTCTCGCGCGTCGCGCGCAGGATGCGCGTGAATTCGTCCGGAGAACGATCGATTTCGACGCCCGGATACAGGCTGATATAGATGCCTTCCGGCGACTCCAGCGCCGCATGGCCGGTCGAGATCACGCCGTTGACGTCCACCGCCGCAATATAGCGGTCGATCACCGGATAACGCTGCGCCTCGGCCTTCGACGTGCCGGTCGGCGTCCATACGTGCACGGTGAGTGCCCGCTCGCCGTCGGCCGGCGGGCCGTCCCATTCGGATTGCGCGAACTGCGGCAGGTCCGGTGCATCGTCGAGATCCGGCGCAAGCGCCGGCGCGGGCGACGTCGCGAACGCCGGGTTGCGCGTGAGCCGCCGCACGCGTGCGGCGAGGCTCAGCATGTGCATCCCGCCGAACATCAGCAACAGGCCGAGGCAGTACGGCACGGTGCCCGCGTAGTGCGTCGGGTACGGCTGGAAGAAGAAGATCGCCAGCAGGATCTCGACGACGCCCCACGCGAACGCGACGTTCCAGCGGCGATAGCGCACCATCCACGCGGAAGTGCACTGCAACAGCCCGTCGACGAGAAACAGCGTGCCGAAGATCATCGACAGCAGGAAGTGGCCGTGATGATGGCCGGCGAACACGAGCCCCGCGGCCACCACGACCGCGATGCCCTTCACGTAGCGCAGGATGCGCTGCCCGCCGACCCCGCTGCCGGCCACCGCGAGCGTCGCGAGTCCCTCGATCAGGAACAGCCAGGCGAACAGTTCGATCGGAAAATGCAGCGCGCCGTCGAGCGCATCGACGAAAATGCCGACACCCGCGACGACCCACAGCCAGCCGAGCACGGTCAGCCCGCGCCAGCGGGTCCGCAGATATTCGATGCCCAGCAGCAGCAACACCAGTCGTACCATTGCGCCCTCGTATCTTTTTCGGGAAACGCGCGGCCTCGCGCTCCCTGTCGTTGCGACCACGCGTCGGGCGACGCGCCGGCCGGAAGGCGGTCATCGTTGCCGGCGCGTCATGTCGTCGACATGATCGACGGCGGCCGGCACGCGCCGCTCTGGCCGAATAATAAGATATGGCGGGGCCAGTTGAAAGCCTCGCGAAAACGTTCTCGGCGCGATGCGGGCGGGTGCGGTCACCTAAAGCCACGACAGATTTCGGGTTCGACAACGTCCGGCGGATACGCGAGAATCCGGCTTCCGAGGGCGAAAGCCACCAAACCGAACCGCACAGACGGGACAAAAACAAATGAATGGATCGATTACGCGCCGGCGCATGCTTGCCGCCTGCATCGCCGCGAGCAGCCTCACGCTGTCGGGCTGCTTCACGCCGGCGCTCTACGAAAACCGCGACGAAGCCTACATCGAGCATGTTTCCGCGTTCCTGATCACGAAAGACGGCAAAAAGCTGGTGGTGCTGGGCGAGCGCTATCACTACATCTTCGATCTGCCGGACAAGCTGCGCCCGGTGCTGGCGGCCAGCTACCGCACATCGCTGCATACGTCGTTCAGCAGCTTCCATGCCGACGGCAGCGACGTGACCGGCGACTACGACACCGTTCTGTCGAAGGATGCGTCGGCCGACGCGCGCCAGGCGGCCACCGCCGACGGCTTCACGGCCTCGCGCGACCGGATCGAACTCGACGGCAAACTCGTCGGCAAGCGCTATTCGACCGAGGGCTTTACGCTGAAACCGAATGGCGCCGCGCAACCCTTCAACGAGCGCTATACGGTCCGTATCAGCGAAGCACCGTCCGCGTTCGCGAAGGGGCTCAGAATTCTCGCCACGCCGGTCACCGTGGCGGCCGACGGCGTACTCGTGCTG
Organism: Burkholderia sp. BCC1208; assembly: GCF_902833095.1. Classification (NCBI taxonomy): domain Bacteria; kingdom Pseudomonadati; phylum Pseudomonadota; class Betaproteobacteria; order Burkholderiales; family Burkholderiaceae; genus Burkholderia; species Burkholderia sp. BCC1208. Next base: position 164,776 of record NZ_CADFDY010000012.1, read on the forward strand.
GGCGGGATCCTGCTGCTGCCGGTCGCCTATTTTTCGCTCAAGGACCGGCCACTGGTCGGGTTCTAGGCCGGCCCGGCGCGCCGCGGCGCCGGCCGGCGCATGAAACAGGAGCATCGACATGCCACACCTGCCGCTTCATCCGTCCTCGCTCGGCCCGCAACTCAAGCGCTGGCGCGCGCTGCACCGCGTGAAGCAAAGCCATGCGGCCGAACTGTTCGGCGTCGCGCAATCGACGATCTCGCGCTGGGAGGCCGGCCGCCAGCAGATGTCGCCCGCCGAGCGCGCGACGGCCGAACGGCTGCTCGCCGCGCGCCTCGGTTCCGCCGGCGACCACGCACTCGCGCGGCTGATCGCCGGCAGCGCGGGCCGCATGCATCTCGTATGCGATCTCACGCACCGTCTGCTTGCCAGCTCGCCGACGCGCGCGGCCGAGTTCTCGCAGCCGCTTTCGACGCTGCTCGGCACGTCGCTGTGGCGCTACGCGACGCCGGAAATCGTCCGCATGGAAGCCGCGCTCGACCCGCTCGGCTGGCACGACCGCGCCGGGCCGCCGAGCGTCGAGTTCGACACCGGCGCGAATGCGTCGCGCGTCGTGCCGATTCGCGGCAGCCGGTGCCGATGGACACGGATGGCGTTGTCGGACGGCTCGGCCGTGCGGCTCGTGGAAACGCTCGACGCACGCTGACGTCCGCGCATATTTCATGCGTGGACGCACCGTCGCCGGCCGGCGTACGCTTGGCGGTTCATCGCAAGGACGCCGACCATGAATTCCGATACGATCCACGCCCGACTCGATTTCCTGCGCGAAGCCGAACGCCTGAAGGACGTGCTGCGCAGCGGCCATACGTCGGGCGGGCGCCCCGAAAGCACGGCCGAGCACAGCTGGCGACTGTGCCTGATGGTGCTCGTGTTCGCCGACGCGCTGCCCGGCGTCGATACGCTGAAGCTGCTGAAACTGTGCGTCGTCCACGACCTCGGTGAAGCGTTGCACGGCGACATCCCCGCGATCGAGCAGGCCGCGCATCCCGACAAGAGCGCGCACGAACGCGACGATCTCCTGACGCTGACCGCGTCGCTCGACCGCGCGGTGCGCGACGAGATCGTCGCGCTGTGGGACGAATACGAGGCAGCCGCCTCGCCGGAAGCCCGCGCGGCGAAGGCGCTCGACAAGCTCGAAACGATCCTGCAGCACAACCAGGGCAGCAATCCGCCCGATTTCGACTATGCGTTCAATCTCGGCTACGGCCGGCGCTATACCGACGCCGCGCCACTGTTCAGTGCGATCCGCGAGATCGTCGATGCCGATACGCAGCGCAGGATCGACGCGGGCGGACACCGCGCGTAAGCTCGCGGAATCGGGCGAGCTACTCCGCTCGCGTCGCTCGCCCTGCCCGCATGAGAGCCGACGCATGACGCAGAACATCTACGACGATCCGGCCTTCTTCGAAGGCTACAGCCGCCTGAACCGCTCGATTCACGGGCTCGACGGCGCCCCCGAATGGCCAGCGCTGCGCGCGCTGCTGCCCGACCTGCACGGCCGTCACGTGCTCGATCTCGGTTGCGGCTACGGCTGGTTCAGCCGCTGGGCGGCCGACCGGGGCGCGGCCGGCGTGCTCGGCATCGACGTGTCCGAACGCATGCTCGAACGCGCGGCATCGACTGCCGCGCATCCGGCGATCACGTACCGTCGCGCCGATCTCGAGACGCTCGCGCTGCCGGATGCCGCGTTCGATCTCGCATACAGCTCGCTCGCGTTCCATTACATCGTGCACCTCGACACGCTGTTGCGTGCGATCCATCGCGCGCTCGTGCCGGGCGGCCGGCTCGTGTTCTCGATCGAGCATCCGATCCATACGGCGCCGCGCCGGCCCGGTTTCGTCGTCGATGCGCAAGGTAACCGTTCGTGGCCGCTCGACGGCTACCAGCGCGAAGGCGAACGCGTGACCGACTGGCTCGCGCCGGGCGTCGTCAAGCAGCATCGCACGCTCGGCACGCTCGTGAACCTGCTGATCGGCAGCGGCTTCACGCTCACCCACCTCGACGAATGGGGGCCGACGCCCGAGCAGGTCGACGCGTTGCCCGCGCTCGACGAGGAACGCGACCGGCCGATGATGGCGATCGTCGCCGCGCGGCGGTAGCGCGGGGCACCCGTTCTCGTACCTATCGCCGACTGTTCGATATAAGCGGCACGCGGACCTCTCCGCCCGGAAACCATGTTCGATTGCCGCGACCGCGAAGCCGCCGCAAGTCGCATTCAGCACCAGTACGGATGGGCTATATATGTCCCGTCTTCCGCAACATGCCCGTCCCCGCGCGCCATCAGTTCGATACCTTCGCCACCGCCCGGCCGATTCGCGCGCCGCTTGTGCCGGACCGGACAGAACGTCCAAGCCGTTTCGCCAACGGCGCTCTAATTTCCTGTCTCGATACGCGAAATCCCTGATCCCGCCTCCGGCGAGGGTCCCGAGTCAACTCCCCCCGCCATTGCGAAAACGCCAATCAGCTCGATTTAACAAATTTAACAAAAATAACAATCAGCAACAATTTGATTATCTCAAAAAAATAACCTCTTGAAAAATCACCTCCTTAAAAATTAATCTATGAAACACAGGAATACTAAATTGTAAGCGAAAAAAATCTCAAAAACACATCCATTCCGTCAAGCGCTCACTGCCTTTCCTCAACCCGCTACAAAGGAGGTTTCGATGCGTTCCAAGCAGAGCTTCTTCACACGAAGGGCCGCCAGATCGACTGCAGTCGCCTTTGGCATTGCCATTTCCCTGCTTCATCCCGGCATCGCTGCCGCTGATGGGCTCGCGAACCAAATCCTCGAGGGTCCGAACAATTCCAATCAACGAGCATTCACAAGTTGCTCCGTTTTCTACACAATGTGTATCCAACGATACGGCAGCAGACCCGGCAGCACGGCTGGTATGACACGATGCGCAGATTGCTTGAATAACTGTAACCGTTCGAATGGATGGTGGCCGATGATCAGCGGTTGCGCCGTATAACGATAGCTACACGCTTCGTCGTGAGTGGTTATGTCGATAGGTTCTCAACTGCAGAAAATGGTCGTCGTTCACTCGCGACGAGGTTGAAATTTTCATCCCAGATCGAGGCATCCCAATGATCAAAGGTCACAAAAATTTAGTCCATGCATCATTCTCGGACATCACCTTCAACGTCATCGAGTCCGCAATTGCAAACGGTAATTTGACTGGGCCGCACGTTCTTATTGACGGAAACTGGCACCTCGGGCCTCTCAAAAAACGCAACATCTCGACACTGTCGACCTGGTTTTCCGATCATTTTGGATATATCCCAGATGACTTGACCATCCAAGAACCCATCGCCGCCACTGACAAGACGAAAAAAATATGCGCATGGGTAGACCCACTATCATCCGTCGAATATGCTAATTTCCTACATTGGATAAGCCATCAAACAACGGACGATTTTTTCGTCGTTCCCGTCCCTAAAGGCGTCGCCTATCCCGCCCAGGCGAATTTCCTTGAGCTTACCGAGCGCTTCAACAACGCAATTGAGAAAAAATCGAACGACATCAAAACCTATACCCACGAATGGGGTGCACTCATTGAAGAAAACGGCGATTTCAGATTGATCGACGAAACCGGAACAATACGATCATTGCAATCTTCTGATTTCGATGAATATATTCTGAGCTCCACAGCTGAAAAATGGGAACCTTCACCCATAGTAGTATTGCGCATAATGGAAAAAATTCACTTTGAAAAACGCGACTTTCCGGGAGACATCTTTCTCTATCATCGGCTCAAAAAACTTTCAGACACTGGTGTTATAGAGAAAAAATCCGAGACCAGCATTACGCAAACCCAGATAAGAATCGTGAATTCCTGAAATTTCACCCTTCAGCCACGCCAACTCCGATTTCCATTCATTATGCCGAATAACCTTAAACCCCTTCTAACGTCGCTTCTGACAATCGCACTCACAACAATGCACACCAAGGCTTTTGCCATTGATGAGGAAGTGAACTTGCAACGAAAATTGCAGGCCAAACTCCCCGAATTGAAGATAGAGAACGTTACCCCATCTAAAATTGAAGGGCTATATGAAATCACCGCTAATTCCCAAATTTTTTACAGTAACCCGTCCGGATCTCACATTATTATCGGCAATCTATTCGACACCACCAATCAGGAAAACATAACAGAAAAACAGCTTAACAAGATTAACAGCATCAACATCAGCGATCTTCCATTTCAATATGCCATCAAACAAAAAAATGGAACTGGAGAGCGTGTGATCGCCACATTCTTCGATCCCAACTGTTTGTTTTGCAAGAAAATGACTCCGGAGCTAGGCAAGATTCCCGACGCAACCATATACATTTTTCTGTACCCAGCCCTTTCCACCGACTCCGCCATCAAATCCCAAAGCATCCTGTGCTCAGAAAACCGACTTCAAGCATGGAAGCAATGGGTAGAAAGAGGAAAAACCACCACCCCCGGAAAACATTGTCAATCCGCCATGACCAATGAACTCATTTCTCTGGGAAAGAAACTCAACATCAGGGGCACGCCCACCACATTCCTGCCTTCCGGACAAAGAATCGCGGGATTTATTTCCGGGGAAGATCTGACCGACAAGATCGATCGCAATAACCACGCGAGGCATGGAACCTCTTCTCGCCCCTAAAGTTGCGAGGGCATTCCGCAGTCACGGTAGCGAGAATCGAATCCGGGCGACGATCGTCTCAAACACCGACAAAGCTCGGCAGCCGCGCCGTACAACCGCCGGCACAATTCAGCACAATTCCTACACGAATTCACGAAATTACCTCGATTATCATGACCGCCTGACCTGAACCTGCACTGCCGCGCCGTATCCATCCGACTCGTCTATCGATCTGCACTGCATGCCACGATTGCAGGACCACCCCGATTGGCCGTCCACACCGTCGACGCCCGATTCATCAACGCCGCATTCTCATGAATAAGAAGATCCGCCGCCGGCTCACCATGCTGGCCATCAGCGGCGCAGTCATCGCTACCGCCGTTGTAGCAATAACGATAGCCACGCCGAGCAAACATCCGCAGTATCTGTCCGCGCCAGTCACCCGCGGCGATCTCGAGAACGCGGTGCTGGCGACCGGCGCGCTGCAGGCGTTCAAGCAGGTGGACGTGGGCGCGCAGGTGTCGGGGCAGTTGAAGACGCTGAAGGTCAAGCTCGGCGACAAGGTCACGAAGGGCCAGTGGCTCGCCGAAATCGATCCCGTAATCTCGGAAAACGCGCTGCGCCAGGCGCGCGCCAGCGAAGAAAGCCTGCGCGCGCAGCAGCAATCGGCCGCCGCGCAGTTGACACAGGCCGAGCTCGCGTTCCGCCGCCAGCAGGCGATGCTGCCCGACGATGCAACGTCGCGCGAATCGTTCGAGGCAGCGCGCGCGACGCTCGACGTGCAGCGCGCCTCACTCGCATCGCTCGCCGCGCAGATTCGTTCGGCCCGCATTCAGATCGAGACCGCACAGGCCAACCTCGGCTACACGCGCATCGTCGCGCCGATCGATGGCGAGGTCGTCGCGATCGTCACGCAGGAGGGCCAGACCGTGATCGCGCAGCAGCAGGCGCCGGTGATCCTGAAGCTCGCGGAGCTCGACACGATGACCGTCAAGGCGCAAGTTTCGGAAGCCGACGTGATCCGCGTGCGCGCCGGCCAGACCGCATATTTCACGAGCCTCGGTGAACCGGACAAGCGTCACTACGGCAAGCTGCGTGCGATCGAGCCGGCACCCCAGAACTTCGCCGACCCACAGAACACCCTCAGCGGCAGCACGAAGCCGAACAGCGCGGTGTTCTACAACGCGCTGTTCGACGTGCCGAATCCCGAGCATCGGCTGCGCATCGCGATGACCGCGCAGGTCAACATCGTGCTCGGCGACGCACGCAACGCGCTGATCATTCCGGCCGCCGCGCTCGGCGAGAAGCGCAAGGACGGCACCGTCGCGGTACGCGTGCTGCGCGCCGACGGCAGCACGCAAACGCGCCACATCCGTGTCGGCATCAACAACAACGTGCGCGTCGAAGTGCTGGCCGGCCTGAAGGACGGCGAGCGCGTCGTGATCGGCGAAGCGTCGGCGGACGAACACGCGCCGCTGTCGGACGTGGTGTAACGATGAGCCAGCCCCTGCTGAAACTCGCCGCCGTCACGCGACGCTTTCCGGCCGGCGACAAGGACGTCGTCGTCCTGAACAACGTCAACCTGGCGATCGACGCGGGCGAGATCGTCGCCATCGTCGGCGCGTCCGGGTCCGGCAAGTCGACGCTGATGAACATCCTCGGCTGCCTCGACCACCCCAGCGAAGGCACGTACACGGTCGGCGGACGCGACACGCACATGCTCGACAGCGACGAGCTCGCGCAGTTGCGCCGCGAGCACTTCGGCTTCGTGTTCCAGCGCTATCACCTGCTGCCGCACGTCGACGCGGTCGCGAACCTCGAAATGCCGGCGATCTACGCGGGCACCCCGCGCGCCGAGCGGCACGCCCGCGCTCGCGCGTTGCTCGCGCGCCTCGGGCTGGCCGATCGCGCACATCACCGGCCCGGGCAACTATCCGGCGGCCAGCAGCAGCGCGTGAGCATCGCGCGCGCGCTGATGAACGGCGGCCAGGTGATCCTCGCGGACGAACCGACCGGCGCGCTCGACACGAAAAGCGGTCAGGACGTGATCCGCATCCTGCACGAGCTGAACGCGCTCGGCCATACGATCGTGATCGTCACGCACGACAAGGCCGTGGCGCGCCATGCGCGGCGCATCATCGAGATCAGCGACGGCGAGATCGTCGCCGATCGGCCGAACCGCCACTACGCGGAAGCGCTCGCGGAATCCGGCGTCGGCGCGGCCGCAGCGGCCGCAATGGCCGAAACGGCAACCGACACACCGTCCGCACCGGCTTCCGGGGATGCCACGCTGCCCGCCGAGACCGAAGCCGACACCACTACCGATCCCGCCCCGCGCGCCCGACGCTTCGCGGCCGGCACCGGCCGCTTCGCCGAGGCGTGCCGGATGGCATGGATCGCGCTCGTGTCGCACCGGCTGCGCACGCTGCTGACGATGCTCGGCATCATCATCGGCATCACGTCGGTCGTGTCGATCGTCGCGGTCGGCGAAGGCGCGAAACGCTACATGCTCGAGGAGATCGGCAGCATCGGCACCAATACGATCAACGTCTATCCGGGCACCGACTGGGGCGACAGCCGCGCGGATACGATCCAGACGCTCGTGCCCGCCGACGTCGCCGCGCTCGCCGAGCAGCCGTACGTCGACAGCGCGACGCCCGAGACGTCGCGCACGCTGCTGCTGCGCTACCGCAACATCGACGTCAACGCGCTCGTGAGCGGCGTCGGCGACCGCTACTTCCAGGCGCGCGGGATGCGTTTCGCGCTCGGCGTCGCGTTCGACGACGACGCGGTGCGCCGCCAGGCGCAGGTGGCCGTGATCGACCAGAACACGCGCCGCAAGCTGTTCGGCGCGACGCGCAATCCGGTCGGCGAAGTGATCCTCGTCGACAACGTGCCGTGCATCGTGATCGGCGTGACCGCCGACAAGAAAAGCGCATTCGGCAGCGTGAAGAGCCTGAACGTATGGGTGCCGTACACGACCGCGAGCGGGCGCCTGTTCGGCCAGCGCTATCTCGACAGCATCACCGTGCGCGTGCGCGACGGACAGCCCAGCGCCGCCGCCGAGAAAAGCCTCGAGAAACTGATGATCCAGCGCCACGGCCGCAAGGACTTCTTCACGTACAACATGGACAGCGTGGTCAAGACCGTCGAGAAGACCGGCCAGTCGCTGACGCTGCTGCTGTCGCTGATCGCGGTGATCTCGCTCGTCGTCGGCGGCATCGGCGTGATGAACATCATGCTGGTGTCGGTCACCGAGCGTACGCGCGAGATCGGCATCCGGATGGCGGTCGGCGCGCGCCAGTCCGACATCCTGCAGCAGTTCCTCGTCGAGGCCGTGCTCGTCTGCCTGCTCGGCGGCACGATCGGCATCGCGCTGTCGTTCGGGCTCGGTGCGCTGTTCTCGATGTTCGTCGCGCAGTGGAAGATGGTGTTCTCGGCCGGCGCGATCGTGACCGCGTTCGTGTGCTCGACGCTCACCGGTGTGATTTTCGGGTTCATGCCCGCGCGCAACGCGTCGCGGCTCGATCCGATCGATGCGCTCGCGCGCGACTGACGAAACATGGCCATGACGCATTCCTCCCTGCTTCACCGTCTCGGCGCATTCGCGTGCGCGGCCGCGCTGCTCGCCGGCTGCGCGGGCGCACGCCATGATCCGCTGCCGGCCGTCGCGATGCCCGCGAACTGGGCCGCGCCGGTCGCGGCCGAGGCGCCGGCCACCGCGCGCGACTGGTGGCGCAGCTTCGGCGATCCGCAACTCGACGCGTTGATCGACGACGCGCTGCGCGCCAACGGCGATCTCGCGATCGCGGCGATCCGCGTGTATCGCGCGCAATTGCAGGCGGGGCTCGTCGACACGAACCTGACACCCAGCGTGACGCTCGGCGCGAACGGCGCGGTGTCGCGCACGCTCGATACCCACCAAACGAGCCGATCGAGTGGCCTCACCGGTTCGCTCGGCTACGAAATCGACCTGTGGGGCCGGCTGGCCGCGCTGCGCGATGCCGCGCACTGGGAAGCCGACGCGACGGCAGCCGATCTGGAGGCCGCGCGGCTGTCGCTGATCGGCACGACCGCGGCGCTGTACTGGCAGATCGGCTATCTGAACCGGCAGATCGCGCTCGGCGACGCGAACATCGCATATGCGGTGCGCACGCTCGCGCTCGTTCGGTCGCGGCACACGGCCGGCGCCGTGTCGGGGCTCGATCTCGCGCAGGCCGAACAGAGCCTCGCCGCGCAACGGGCGGCGCAAACGCAGCTGATCCAGCAGCGGACCGAGAACCGGCACGCGCTCGCGATCCTGTTCGACCGGCCGCCGCAGCAGCTCGCGGCCGAGCCGGCGGCGCTGCCCGACGCCGCGCCGCCCGACGTGGCGGCCGGTCTGCCCGCGAGCCTGCTCGGCCGGCGCCCCGACCTGCGCGCGGCGGAATTCCGGCTGCGCGAGTCGCTCGCGCAGGTCGACGCGACGCGCACGAGCTTCTATCCGACCTTCACGCTGACCGGCAGCGCCGGCACGACGAGCACGAGCCTCGAGCGCGTGCTGACGAACCCGGTCGGCACGCTCGGGCTCGGCCTCGCGCTGCCGTTCATCCAGTGGAACACGATGCAATTGCAGATCAGGGTGTCGAAGTCGCAGTACGAGGAAGCGGTGGTCGGCTTCCGACAGCGGCTCTACACGGCGCTCGCGGAAGTCGAGAACGCGCTGTCGGCACGCGTGCAGCTCGAGCGCGAAGCCGAACAGCGCGCGCTGTCGCTCGTCCAGGCGCAGCGTGCCGAACGGCTGGCCGCCGCGCGCTTCGCGGCCGGCGCGACCGCCGTGCAGCCGTGGCTCGACCAGCAGCAGGTCCTGAGGAGCGCACAGAGCGCCGACGAACTGACGCGCCTGAACCGCCTCAACAACCAGATGAAGCTCTATCGCGCGCTCGGCGGCGGGACGTCCTGACCGGCCGTCACACGCCGTACGCCGGCCGCGTCATTCGCATACGGCCGCCTCGCGCCGCGCCGGCGCGAACGCCACCGTGCTCGCGGTCGCGAGCACGGCCACGCCCGCCGCGCCGTACACCATCACCCAGCCGAACCCATGCACGAGCGCCGCGTGCAGCGCCGCGCCGCTCGGATCGGCCTGCCCGAGCGCCGGCGCGATCGCCTGCAGGCCGTCGGTGCGACCCGACGCGATTTCCTGCGCGAGCCGGCGCAGCGCCGCCTCGCCGATCGCGCCGGCCGGCCCGCCCTTCAGGCTCGCGACGATCCCCGCCACCAGTACGAAGCCCATCGCCGCGATGTTCAGCGCGAGCGAGATCATCCGCGCGCTCATGTCGATGCCCGACGCCATCCCGGCCCGCGCACTCGGCACCGCGCCCGTGGTCGTGTTGGTGACGGGCGTGTTGGTCAGCCCGAGCCCGATGCCGGCGATCACGCAGCCCGGCAGCATCGTCAGCCAGCTCGCATGATCGGCCGCGCTGCCCAACCGCATCAGCACGAAACCGGCCGCGATCGTGAACAGGCCGCCAGGGATCACGACGCCCGGCCCGTAGCGCAGTGCGAGCCGTTCGCCGAACGGCGGCGCGATCAGCGTCGGCAGCGTGTACGCGAGCAAGGCGAGGCCGGCCGTCACGCTGTCGTAGCCGAGCGCGACCTGGAACCAGATCGGCAGGTAGATCATGAACGGCCAGAAGCTGAAGTTCATCCCCATCGAGCCGAAGATCGCGCCGGTGAACGCGCGAATCCGGAACACCGAGAAGTCGAACATCGGCCGCGCGCTGGCGCGCTCCGCGGCGACGAAGCCGACCAGCGCGAGCACGGTCGCGCCGAGCACGCCGAGGCCGGCCGTGCTCGTCAACCCGAGTTCGGCGCTTTGGGTGATGTAGAACGCGAGACCGAGCACCGCGAGCGACAGCGTGACGATGCCCGCGATGTCGAGCGACCCCGCATGCGGATCGCGCGATTCCCGCACCGCGCCGCCGATCAGCACGAGCGCGACGGCCGCGAGCGGCGCATGAACGAGGAACACCCACGGCCAGCTCGCCAGCGCGACGATCGCGCCGCCGACGATCGGCCCGAACCCGAGGCCGATGCCGAACACGATCCCCCAGATCCCGAATGCGCGGCCGCGCTCGCGCCCTTCGCGGAACTGGTGCGACAGCACGGCAATCTGGCAGATCAGCATCGCGCCGCCGCTCGCGCCCTGCAGCAGCCGGCCCGCAACGAGCACCGGCACGTTCGGCGCGAGCCCGCACAGCAGGGACGTCGCGCCGAACAGCACGGTGCCGATCACGTACACGCGCTTGCGGCCGAACCGGTCCGCGAGCGTGCCGGCCGCCATCAGCACCGTCGTACACGCGATCGTGTACGCGTTCATGATCCACTGCATGCCGTTGAAATCGCCGTGCAGCACGTGTTCGAGCGTCGGCAGGATCACCGGCACGCTCGAGATTTCGAGGCCGAACATCAGCGACGTGAGACAGACGGCCGCGAGCGCGACCGCATTCCTGCGAGAGTCGGATAGCGTCATGCGTATTGCGCGGCGGCCCGACGACAGGTCGCGCGCCTCCAGGTAAGTAGGATTCGCCGCGTGCGGCGGTGACGCACGCTGAACGGGAATCGGTACTATAGTGAGAATTCCCCTCCCCATTGACGCACGCATTTCCATTCACTGGGGAATCCCAGGACCCAATCGATCCAATCGACGCAAACCCGTAATGACCGACAGACTCGACGGCGTAACGACCTTCGTCCAGGTCGTGGAATCGGGCAGCTTCGCGCTGGCCGCGGAGCGGCTCGACATGACGCGTTCGGCGGTCGGCAAGGCGATCGCGCGGCTCGAGAAGCGGCTCGGCGCGCGCCTGCTGCAACGCACGACGCGCAGCCAGAGCCTGACCGACGACGGCCAGGCGTACTACGACCGCTGCGTGCGTGCGCTCGCGGAACTGGAAGCGGCGGAAGCCGATCTCGACTGCGGCCGCCACGAGGCGCGCGGCAAGCTGCGGCTGAGCGTGCCGCTCGCATTCGGGCACCACTGCGTGACGCCGATCGTGCTCGACCTCGCGCGCAATTACCCGCATCTGCGGATCGACGTGTCAATCACCGACCGCTTCGTCGATCTCGTCGAGGAAGGGATCGATCTCGCGGTGCGGATCGGCACGCTCGCGGACAGCACGAGCCTCGCGGTGCGGCGGCTCGGCACGCAATACGGCAGCCTCGGCGCCGCGCCGTCGTATCTCGCGCGCTACGGGATGCCGAAGACGCTCGACGACCTGAAGCACCACCGGACGATCGCGTATTCGCGTTCGGGCATGGTGCAGCCGTGGGACTTGCGCGCGCCGGACGGCTCGACGGTGCGGGTCGACATGCCGCATCAACTGAGTTTCGACGACGTGCAGGCGATCGCCGCGGCCGGTGCGTCGGGGTACGGGATCGCGTGGCTGCCGAGCTGGCTGCTCGACCATTACGTGAAGCGCGGGGAGATGGTGGTCGTGCTGGATCGCTGCTTCGTCTGCGAAGGCGACATTCACGCGATCTGGCCGAAGACGCGCTACCTGCCGCGCAAGACGCGCTGCGTGATCGACGCGCTCGCGCAGGCGGTTCCGCCGATGATCGCGCGCCAGGGCGAAGCGCAATGAGACGCGTGGAAGCCGACGCGCCGCACGGCGCGTCGACGCATCATGCCGCGCCGAGATCGGCGAGCGGATGCGCGAACAGCTTCCACGGCGACGTCAGGAAATGCCGCACGCGCTCGGCGCGCAGCTCGACGAGCGACGCGGGCGCCCAGCGCGGCTTGCGATCCTTGTCGACGAGATGCGCGCGCACGCCTTCGCAGAAATCGCCTTCCTCGATCGCGCGCGCCACGATGCCGAGCTCCATCCGGAACGATTCCGCGAGCGTCATCTGCCGGCCGCGCAGCAGCGCCTCGCGCGTCACGGCGAGCATCGTCGGCGAATGGCTCGCGAGCGCATCGAGCGTCGCCTGCAGCCATTGGCGGTGCTCGCGCGCCAGCTCGTCGCGCGCCAGGTCCTGCGTGAGCGTCGCGACGATCCGCTCGACGGTCGAACGCTTGTCGAAGTGGCGGACGATCCACGGCATCTGGCCGTCGAGCGCGGCATGCGGCACCACGTTGCACGGCGGCTCGAACACCTTGCGCAGCAACGGCAGCGCATCGCCGTCCCACTTGACGCTTTCGATGCGCGTCTCGAACGTATCGAGCCACGCGGACGGCACGCACAGGTCCGCGAGCTTCGCGCTCAGCGCGTCGGCGCCCGACAGCATCGTGCCGGTCAGCCCCACGTACAGTTCGAGTTCGACCGGCATGCGCGACAGAAAATGCGTGGCGCCGACATCCGGCACGAGGCCGATGCGCGTTTCCGGCATCGCGATCCTGCTGCGCTCGGTCGCGACGCGCAGCGCCGCGCCCTGCGCGAGACCCATGCCGCCGCCCATCGTCACGCCGTCCATCAGCGCGACCACCGGCTTCGGGAACGTGTGGATCGCGTAATCGAGCCGGTATTCGTCGACGAAGAACGGCAGCCAGGTCTCGCGCTGCGCGACCATCCTGTACAGCGCACGCACGTCGCCGCCCGCGCAGAAGCCCTTCTCGCCCGCGCCGCGCAGCACGACCGCGACGATCTGGTCGTCGTGGCGGCAGCGCTCGAACAGCGCGGCCAGCTCGCCGATCATCGCGTACGACAGCGCGTTGAGCGCGGCCGGCCGGTTCAGCGTGATCAGCGCCACGCGGTTCACCACGCGATACAGCACCTCGGGCGCATGCTCCGCGAATGCGCCGTGATTCGTCACCGGCGTGCTCATCGTTGCGCCTCCCCATCGGTGCGCCACTGCGGCGCGCGCTTGCCGAGGAACGCCGCCACGCCTTCGCGCGGATCGGCCGTGTCGAACAGGTCGACGAAGCGCTCGCGCTCGACCGCGAGGGCCGCACCGCGCGGCACGCCGCGGCGCGCGAGGCCGATCAGCTCCTTGCTGTACGCGAGCGCGTGCGGGCTTTGCCGCGCGACGTTGCGCGCCAGCGCGAGTGCCGCATCGCGCGCGGCGCCGCTTTCCACAACGTCTTCGACGAGGCCGATCCGCAGCGCGGTGGCCGCATCGACGCGCGCACCGGTCAGGATGATCTTCTTCGCCCAGCCTTCGCCGACGAGCCAGGGCAGCGTCTGCGTGCCGAGCCCGCACGGCAGCAGGCCGACCGACGGCTCGGGCAGCGCCATCTGCGCATGCGTCTCCGCGATCCGCAGGTCGCACGCGAGCGCGCATTCGAGGCCGCCGCCCATCGCATAACCGTTGATCGCCGCGATCGTCACGACGCGTGCATCGTGCAGCGCCTCGAACGCCGCGCCGAAGCGCGACGCCATCGCGCGCGCGACCGCAGGATCGCCGTCGGCGAACGTGTTGAGGTCGGCGCCCGCGCTGAAGAACTTCGGGCCGTCGCCGGTGATCACCAGCGCGCGCACGCGCGGGTTCGCATTCAGTTCAGCGACGGTTTCCTGCAGCTGCTGCAGCCCGTCGGCGGTAAAGGCGTTCGCGGGCGGACGCTTGAGCGTCGCGCACGCGATCGCGCCGTCGTCGACGTAGTCGAGTTCGATCATGAGGCGTCCTTCTTCGTGGCCGGTTGGTACAGGCGGATCACCGCCGAGAAATCGAGCTGGCCGTCGCCGCGGCTGCTCATCGTCTGGTACAGCTGCTGCGCGAGCGCGCCGAGATAGACGGGCTGGCGTACCTGCTTCGCCGCATCGTTCGCGAGGCCGAGATCCTTCAGCATCAGGTCGGTGCCGAAGCCGCCCGAGTAACCGCGCGACGACGGCGCGGTCTCGATCACGCCCGGATACGGGTTGTAGGTGTCCGAACTCCAGCAGCGGCCCGTCGACGTGTTGACGATGCCGGCCAGCACCTTCGGATCGATGCCGAGCGCGACGCCGAGCGACATCGCCTCCGATACCGCCGCCATCGAGATGCCGAGCACGAGGTTGTTGCAGACCTTCGCGACCTGCCCCATGCCGGTCGCGCCACAGTGAACGATGTTCTTGCCCATGCCGGCGAGCACGGGTTTCACGCGCTCGAAATCCGCACCGCTGCCGCCGACCATGAAGGTCAGCGTGCCGGCCGCCGCGCCGCCGGTGCCACCCGACACCGGCGCATCGACGAACGCGCCGCCGTGCTCGCGCACCAGCGCACCGAACGCCTGCGCGCTCGCCGGGTCGATCGTGCTCGAATCGATCACCGTCGCACCCGCGCCGAGGCCGGCCAGCACGCCGTTCTCGCCGGACAGCACCGAGCGCACGTGCGGCGCGGCCGGCAGCATCGTGATCACGAACGTCGCGCCCGACGCCGCATCGCGCGGCGACGCGGCCACCTGCGCGCCGGCGTCCTGCAGCGCGCGCAACGCGTCGGCGCTCAGGTCGAACGCGTGCACGTCATGGCCGGCTTTCAGCAGATTCAGCGCCATCGGCGCGCCCATGTGGCCGAGGCCGATAAATCCGATTTTCATGTTCGTTTCCTCCGCCGCTCAATGCAGCCGGATCGTCGTATTCACCGGGCCGGCCGTCGTGTCGTCGTCGAACCAGCGCGCGGTGACCGTCTTGGTCTGTGTATAGAACTGCACGACCTGCTTGCCGTACGGGCCAAGATCGCCGAGCTTCGAGCCGCGCGAACCGGTGAAGCTGAAGAACGGCACGGGCACCGGAATCGGAATGTTGATGCCGACCTGCCCGACGTCGATCTCGCTCTGGAACTTGCGTGCCGCCGCACCGCTCTGCGTGAAGATGCCCACGCCGTTGCCCATCGGGTTCGCGTTGACGAGCGCGATCGCGTCGTCGAGCGTGTCGACCTCCATCACGACCAGCACCGGCCCGAAGATTTCATGCGTGTAGATCGACATGTCGGTCGTCACGCCCGAGAAGATCGTCGGGCCGATGAAGTTGCCCTGCTCGTAGCCGGCCACCTTCACGTCGCGACCATCGAGTTCGAGCTTCGCGCCTTCCTTGATGCCCGCTTCGATCAGCGTCAGAATCCGCGCCTTCGCGCCGCGCGACACGACCGGTCCGACGTCGGTGCCCGCTTCCGCGCCCGCATTGACCTTCAGCGCCTTCGCCTTCGCGACGATGTCGGGCAGCCAGTCCCGTGCCTTGCCCACCAGCACCGCCACCGACGTCGCCATGCAGCGCTGGCCGGCCGCGCCGAAGCCCGCGCCGACGAGTGCGTTGATCGCCTGCTCGCGGTTCGCGTCGGGCAGCACGATCGCGTGGTTCTTCGCGCCCATCATCGATTGCACGCGCTTGCCGTGCTGGCTGCCGAGGTTGTATACGTGCGTGCCGACCGCCGTCGACCCCACGAACGAGATCGCCTTCACGAGCGGATGCGTGCAGATCGCGTCGACGACTTCCTTGCCGCCGTGCACGACGTTCAGTACGCCTTTCGGTACGCCGGCCTCGAGCGCGAGTTCGACGAGCTCCATCGTCGACATCGGATCCTGCTCCGACGGCTTGAGCACGAACGTGTTGCCGCACACGATCGCCATCGGGAACATCCACAGCGGAATCATCGCGGGGAAATTGAATGGCGTAATGCCCGCGCACACGCCGAGCGGCTGGCGCAGCGTGTAGGTGTCGACGCCGCCCGCGACGTTCTCCGCGAATTCGCCCAGTTGCAGCGTGCCGACCGAGCATGCGTGCTCGACCACTTCGAGACCGCGGAAGATGTCGCCTTCTGCATCGGGAATCGTCTTGCCCTGCTCGGCCGTCAGCGTCTTCGCGATGCGCTGCTGGTTCGCGCGCACCAGATCCTGGAACTTCAGCATGATGCGCATGCGCGCGGCGATCGGCGTGTTCTTCCACGTCGCATACGCGGCGTGCGCGGCCTGCACGGCCGCGTCGACTTCCGCGACGGTCGCGAACGGCACGCGCGCGAGCACCTGCTGCGTCGCCGGGTTGACGATGTCGCGCCACTCGCTGGTGGCGGACTCGACGAAGGCGCCGTCGATCAGCAGCTTGACCGTCGGCACGTCTTGCCCCGTACGGGGCGTCGGATTCGCGTTCATCAGAGCTCTCTCCTTGCAGTGGGTCGCGGCGTAGCGGCATGCCGCCGTGCGACCGGTTCGATTCGGCTACGGGCGGCGGCCGCGGAATGCGGCACGCGCGGCCCGCGGTCGGTCATTTCAGTTCGGCGGCGAAATCTTCTTCCCAGTATTCGCCGGGCATGCGCGCGGTCGCGTCGTCGCCGCGTTCGATCTCGCGGCGGCGCAGTTCGACGCGACGAATCTTCCCCGAGATCGTCTTCGGCAGCTCCGCGAATTGCAGGCGGCGGATGCGCTTGTACGGCGCGAGCTTCTCGCGCGAGAAACGGAAGATCTCCAGCGCGAGCGCGGGGCTTTCCTCGTAGCCCTGGCGCAGCGTGATGAACGTTTTCGGCACCGACAGCCGCACCGGGTCCGGGCTCGGCACGACGGCCGCCTCGGCGATCGCCGGATGCTCGATCAGCACGCTCTCCAGTTCGAACGGGCTCAGCCGATAGTCGGACGACTTGAACACGTCGTCCGCGCGGCCGATGTACACGTAATAGCCGTCGTCGCGACGCATCGCGATGTCCGACGTGCGGTAGTGGCCGTCGCGCGTCGCGTAGGCCGTGGCGTCGGGATTGTTCGCATAGCCCTTCATCAGCCCGACCGGGCGCGTGACGTCCGCGCCGATCGGCAGCGCGACCTCGCCTTCGGTCACCGGCGCGCCGTCCGGGTCGAGCAGCGCGATCCGGTAGCCGGGCAGCGGCCGGCCCATCGAGCCCGCGACCACCGGCTGGCCCGGCGAGTTGCCGATCAGGCAGGTCGTCTCGGTCTGGCCGTAGCCGTCGCGAATCGAGATGTTCCACGCCTTCTTCACGCGCTCGATGATCTCGGGATTCAACGGCTCGCCCGCACCGACGATCTCGCGCAGCTTCACGTCGAACGACGCGAGCGGCTGCTGCACGAGCATGCGCCACACGGTCGGCGGCGCGCACAGCGTGGTCACCCGGTATTGGACGAGCGCATCGAGCACGACCTTCGGCTCGAAGCGCGCATAGTTGAACGCGAACACGCACGCTTGCGCATTCCACGGCGCGAAGAAGCAGCTCCATGCGTGCTTCGCCCAGCCCGGCGAGCTGATGTTCCAGTGGATGTCACCCGGCTGCAGGCCGACCCAGTACATCGTCGACAGATGGCCGACCGGATAGGTGCGATGCGTATGCTCGACGAGTTTCGGCTTCGACGTCGTGCCCGACGTGAAGTACAGCAGCATCGGATCGTTCGCGTGCGTGACGGCGTCCGGCTCGAACGCGGCGCTCGCCGCATAGCCGTCGTTCATCGCGAGCCAGCCCGCGCGCGGCGCGCCCGCGACGATCTTCCGCGCGAGACCGAGATCGGGCTGCTCGAATTTCGCGGCTTCGTTCTCGTCGACGATCGCGTATTTCGCGCCGCCGATCCGCACGCGGTCGCGCACGTCGTCGGGCGACAGTTGCGTGGTGGCGGGCAGCACGATCGCGCCGAGCTTCATCGCGGCCAGCATCGCGTCCCACAGCTCGACACGGTTCGGCAGCATCAGCAGAATGCGGTCGCCGCGCACGACGCCGATCGAGCGCAGCCAGTTCGCGATCCGCGACGAACGCTCGGACATCAGCGCGAACGAATACGGATCGCCCGTGCCGGTCGCCGCATCGACGATCCACAGCGCGGGCTGCTCGTTGCCGCGCGCCATCGGGTCGAAGTAGTCGAGCGCCCAGTTGAACGCATCGAGCACCGGCCATTCGAAATCGCGATACGCGGTGTCGTAGTCGGTGCGATGGCGCAGCAGAAAGTCGCGTGCGTCCAGGAATGCCTGTACCGTCATGTGTCGTCTCCGTCCAGTCTCCATGCCCAGCGGTCAACCGGCGCACGTGCTGCAGCACATGCCCGGTTCCGTGTTGCACGGCGCACGGTCACGTCGTTGCGTGCCGCGTTCACCGCGCTGCCCTCGTGCCCTGCGTGATGCTGTCGTCGGCGCGACCGTCGCGGCTCAAAGCTGCCGCGCGATCACCATCCGCTGCACTTCGCTGGTGCCTTCGTAAATCTGCGTGATGCGCGCGTCGCGATAGTGACGCTCGACTTCGTAATCGACCAGGTAGCCGTAGCCGCCGTGAATCTGGATCGCGTCCGAGCACACGCGCTCGGCCATCTCGGACGCGAACAGCTTCGCCTGCGACGCTTCCGACAGGCACGGCAGGCCGGCCGTACGCAGCTTCGCCGCGTGATGCACGAGCAGCCGCGCGGCGTTGATCTGCACGGCCATGTCGGCGAGCTTCTGCTGGATCGCCTGATGCTCGGCGATCGGCTTGCCGAACTGCACGCGCTCGCCCGCATAGCGGCGCGCCTTGTCGAACGCGGCGCGCGCGATGCCGAGCGCCTGCGCGGCGATGCCGATGCGCCCGCCTTCGAGGTTCGACAACGCGATCTTCAGCCCTTCGCCGCGATTGCCGAGCAGGTTTTCTTCGGCAATCGCGCAGTTCTCGAACGTGATCGGGCACGTATCCGACGCGCGGATGCCCATTTTCTTCTCGGGCTTGCCGACGATGAAGCCCGGCGTGTCGGTCGGCACCAGGAACGCGGAAATGCCGCGCTTGCCGGCTTCCGGGTCGGTCATGGCAAAAACGATCGCGACGCCCGCGCGCTGGCCGTTGGTCACGAACTGCTTCGCGCCGTTCAGCACCCACTTGCCGTCACGCAATTCGGCCCGCGTGCGCAGGTTGTTCGCCTCGGAACCGGCATGCGGCTCGGTCAGGCAGAATGCGCCGATCACGCGGCCGGCCGCCATGTCGGCCAGCCAGCGATCCTTCTGCGCGGGCGTGCCGAAGCCAAGGATCGGCCCGCAGCCGACCGAGTTGTGCACGCTCATCATCGTCGCGCACGCGGCGTCGCCGGCCGCCACTTCCTCCATCGCCAGCGCATAGGCCACGTAGTCCGTATACGAGCCGCCCAGTTCCTGCGGCACGATCATCCCGAGCAGGCCCAGCTCGCCGAGCTGCGCGACGATCGCGTCGGGCAGATGCGCGTCGTGGTCCCACTGGGCCGCGTTCGGCGCCAGCATCTCGGTGGCAAAAGCGCGCGCGGCATCGCGGATCATCCGCTGGTCTTCGGTGTAAAGCTCGTCCATGGTGCTGCAGTCTCCCGCGGCCGCCGGGCGCGACCGTCCTTACGTTTCGATGCAACAAGTGTAGGCAAGCACGCGCGACTGTTCGATGCTCGCGTCGCTCATTTACACTGAGCGTTTTTGCCACACCGGCGACACCGATGAAGCAGGAAGACAAGGGAACCGTCGCGATCAGCCTCGTCGCGTACAGCGTCGCGCTGGCCACGCGGCGCGGCGTCGCGGCCGAGCCGCTGCTCGCGCAGGCCGGCATCGCGCCCGCGCTGCTCGGGCAGCCGCGCGCACGCGTGTCCGCGCAGCAATATGGCGCGTTGTGGAACGCCATCGCGCGCACGCTCGACGACGAGTTTTTCGGGCAGGATCGCCACCCGATGCGCAGCGGCAGCTTCATCGCGATGAGCCAGGCGGCGCTGTCCGCCCGCGACGGGCTGCACGCGATGGCGCGCGCTGTGAACTTCATGCACTGCGTGCTCGACGACCTGCACGCGGAACTCGACGCGAACCCGCAGCGCGTGCGGCTGCGTTTCGTGCACCGCAACAACAGCGCGACGCCCGCGATGTTTACGTACGCGACCTACTTCATCATCGTCTACGGGCTCACCTGCTGGCTGATCGGCCGGCGCATTCCGCTGCTGCATGCGAGCTTTCGCTGCGACACGCCGCCCGCCGATCACGAGTATCCGTCGATGTTCTGTGACGACATGCGTTTCAACGAGCCCGATTCGTATGTCGATTTCGATCCCGAATTCGCGACGCTGCCGGTGGTGCAGAACGCGAAGACGCTGAAAACGTTTCTGCGCAACGCGCCGGCCAGTTTCATCGTCAAGTACCGCAACCCGAACGCGCTCGCGCAGCGCGTGCGCGCGGTGCTGCGCGGGATGCCGCCCGCCGCGTGGCCGGGCGCGGGCGGGATGGCCGCGCGGCTGCACGTGGCCGAGGCCACGCTGCGCCGCAAGCTGCACCAGGAAGGCCACGCGTATCAGTCGATCAAGGACACGCTGCGGCGCGATCTGGCGTTCGAGGCGCTGGCCGACCCCGCCCGCACGATTGCCGATGTCGCGGCCGCCACCGGGTTCGCGGAACCGAGCGCGTTCTACCGCGCGTTTCGCAAATGGAGCGGGCGCAGCCCGGCCGACTATCGCGACGAAGTGCTCGCGCGCGGCGGCGGCGCCGGCTGAATCCGGCCGGCGCCGCCGCACCTTCGCGCTTTCCGCCGAAACCGCCTAATCTTCAAGTATCGGGCTCACGCCCTTTCCGCAAGCCGGACGGCACGCGGCCGTGCGCCGCCCGGACGTCCCGATGCGCTTTCACCGTCATGGGCCGCCGCCGGCGCCTGCCGCGCCCGACGGCCGCCCCCGTCACCCGCTGTCCGCGCGGGTCGCGCGCGCCGCGCTGTTCGCGGCGCTGCTCGTCGTGTGCGCCGCGGTCGCGGCGCCGCCATCGGCCGACGCGCCGGCCGCGCGTCCGGTCGTCGTGATTCCCGTCAACGGCGCGATCGGCCCGGCCAGCGCCGATTTCATCGTGCGTTCGCTCGACCGCGCGGCCCGCGAGCACGCACCGCTCGCGATCCTTCAGCTCGACACGCCCGGCGGCCTCGATACGTCGATGCGGCAGATCATCAAGGCCATCCTCGGCTCGCCGGTGCCGGTCGCCGCGTTCGTCGCGCCGGGCGGCGCGCGGGCGGCGAGCGCGGGCACCTACATCGTCTATGCGAGCCACTTCGCGGCGATGGCGCCCGGCACCAATCTCGGCGCGGCATCGCCCGTGCAGTTCGGCATCGGCGGCGCCGCGCCGCCGGGCGCGAACCCCGCCACGCCGCGCCCCACCGGCGCATCGGCTGCATCGGACGCGTCCGCTACGGCTGCCGCGCTGCCGACCGATACGCAATTGACCGAGATCCGCAAGGCGATGCAGGACGCTTCCGCGTACATCCGTGGCCTCGCGCAGTTGCGCGGGCGCAATGCAGAATGGGCCGAGCGCGCGGTACGCGAGGCCGTGAGCCTGTCGGCGAACGAGGCGCGCGCGCAGCACGTCGTCGACCTGATCGCGCAGGATCCGGCCGATCTCGCACGCCAGCTCGACAGCCGCACCGTGACGACCACCGCCGGCACGCTGCATCTCGCGACCGCTCACGCGCCGCTCGTCGTGCTCGCGCCCGACTGGCGCAGCCGCTTCCTCGCGATCATCGCCGACCCGAACGTCGCACTGATCCTGCTGACCATCGGCATCTACGGCCTCTTCTTCGAATTCGCGAACCCCGGTTTCGTGCTGCCGGGCGTCGCCGGCACGATCTGCCTGCTGGTCGGGCTGTTCGCGATGCAGTTGCTGCCGATCAGCTATGCGGGCCTCGGCCTCGTGCTGCTGGGGCTCGGCTGCCTCGTCGCCGAGGCCTTCCTGCCGACCTTCGGCGTGCTCGGGTTCGGCGGGATCGTGGCGTTCACGATCGGCGCGCTGATGCTGATCGACACCGACGTGCCCGGCTACGGGATTCCGTGGCCCGTGATCGCGAGCCTCGCGCTCGGCGGCGGCCTGCTCGTCGCGGGTGTGTCGAGCGTCGCGCTGCGCGCGCGGCGCCGGCCGGTCGTGACGGGCGCGGAGGCGATGCTCGGCAGCATCGGCGAAGTGCTCGACGACGGCCTGCATCCGGACCAGCCGAACGACGCGGCCGGCGCGCCGCCGTCGGCCGCCGGCTGGGCGCGCGTGCACGGCGAGCGCTGGCGCGTGGCCAGCAGCACGCCGCTGGCCGCCGGCTGCCGTGTGCGCGTCACCGGCCGCCACGGGCTGACGCTGACGGTCGCGCCGCTCTACGACATGCCTGCGCCCGCCCATCCCCAGGGAGAACCTTCATGATTGGTTACACGTTCGGCTTCAGCAGCGTCCTGGTCGTCTTCGTCGTGGTGCTGGTCGCGTCGTCGATCCGCATCTTTCGCGAATACGAACGCGGTGTCGTGTTCATGCTCGGCCGGTTCTGGAAAGTGAAGGGGCCGGGGCTCGTGCTGATCATCCCGATCGTCCAGCAGGTCGTGCGGATCGACCTGCGCACCGTCGTGTTCGACGTGCCGCCGCAGGACGTGATCACGCGCGACAACGTGTCGGTGAAGGTCAACGCCGTCGTGTATTTCCGTGTCGTCGATCCGGAGAAGGCCGTGATCCAGGTCGCGCGCTTCTTCGACGCGACGAGCCAGCTCTCGCAGACGACGCTGCGTTCGGTACTCGGCAAGCACGACCTCGACGCGCTGCTCGCCGAGCGCGAGCAACTGAACGCCGACATCCAGAAGACACTCGACGCGCAGACCGACGCGTGGGGGATCAAGGTGTCGACGGTCGAGATCAAGCACGTCGACCTGAACGAGACGATGATCCGCGCGATCGCGCGGCAGGCCGAAGCCGAACGCGAGCGGCGCGCGAAGGTGATTCATGCGGAAGGCGAATTGCAGGCGTCGGAGAAACTGCTGCAGGCCGCGCAGACGCTCGCGCGGCAGCCGCAGGCGATGCAGTTGCGCTATCTGCAGACGCTGACGACGATCGCCGCGGACAAGAATTCGACGATCGTGTTTCCGCTGCCGATCGATCTGCTGGGGGCGTTGCTGGAGCGGTTGGGGGGAAAGCGGGAGGATTAACGACGCCGAGGTCCGTATGAACGACATTCCGGCCATCGTGCAACGGAGCGTTGCACGATTCCGGCGGGCGCGGCCCGGTCGCTCAATACCCGGCTTCCCGTTGATGCCTGATCGTCAGAATCGTGACGCCATCATCATCGACCCTGTACATCACCACGTATCCGCTGTCGCCGAAATCGATCAGCCATTCGCGAAAAACCGTATCGAGTTCGTCAACGGGACGGCCGAGCCGGGGCTGTCGAACCAGAACATCGACGCCAGGACGAATCGCCTTGATCGCACGACGCGCGGCCGGCGGATCGTGGTCGGCGAGAAAACGATGAAGGCGGACAATCGCTTGCTGGGCAGTTCGCGTCCAGATCAGTCGTGACACTCGGGCGGCTCCGCTGCTTCACCGGCCTCGAGCTTCTCGAGATACGCGTCCATCTCCTCGTGCGTCACGTGCAGCCCCGTCGACTGATAATCTGCCCATGCCTGCATCGCTTCCTGCTTGAACGACTCGCGCTTTTCCTCGCGCGCCACATATTGCGCAATCGCCTCGCGCATGATCCAGTGCGGCGTGCGCCGGCGCTGTTCGGCCAGATGACGCACCCGGTCCTGAAGGGCCGGATCGAGTTTGATCGAGGTTGCCATGATAAAAAGTATCCAGAGGTATTACCTTTGAATATTGTAGGTCTGCCCTCCCTCGAAAAGCAATGTCGGATGGACGCCGGAAAGTATCCCGGCCATGGGCACGCTAGAGCCTTCCCTCCATTTCACCCCTCCATTAGGACAAATCCCCACCCCCGGGGGCTGGCGCGTTTTCCGGAACCGCCTATGATTATTACATTACTCAATGGCACATTAAATGCTGACTGAATAACGCGTGACGGCGGATGCCGGCGGGCGCATTCCGGGTCAGCGCCCCGCAAAGCATGGGACCCGAGTAAGCGCGGAAGCGCCGACTCCGGTCGACCAATGGAGACGCATCATGACCGACCACCCGCTGCCGGAAGTCCACCTCGACGAACTGCCGCAATTCCGCGCGGTCCAGCAACTGGCGTACCGCTGCGTCGAAACCGTCGGCGCGATGCTGTACCCCGGCATCACCGAGAAGGAAGCCGCGCGCCTCCTGACCGAATGGCTGCAGGACAACGGCGTGCACGACTGGCTGCACAAGCCGTTCGCGTGGTTCGGCGACCGCACCGCGTTCGAGGGCTTCTCGGGCCTCAAGCACATGGGCGGCTTCAATCTCGCGTTCTTCCCGAGCAACCGGCAGCTCGAAACCGACATGCCGGTGATCCTCGACGTCGCGCCGGTACTCGACGGCATCGTCGCCGATGTCGGCTACGCGCACTGCCTCGGCCGCAACCCGATCCTCGAGCAGTTGCAGGACGACCTGATGGACCATCGCGACATGATCGTGCGGCTCGTGAAGGCGCGACGGTCGATGGCCGAGGTCGCGCAGGAAGTCGACGCGCTGTGCCGCCGCCAGGGCGTCGAGCCGCGCCACAAGGCCTATCCGTTCAAGGTGCTCGCGCATCGCGTCGCGAAGATCCACAAGCTGTCGAAACCGCGCTTCGTCGCGCGCTTCGGGCTGAATGCGACGCGCAACCTGCTGCTCGACCAGGGCCGCGCGGCGAAGCAGCAAGGCTGGTCGCCGCTGTGGTCGATCGACCGCCGCTCCGAGCATGCGCCCGTGCCGGGCCTGTGGGCCGTCGAGCCGCATCTCGGCTTCGCCGGCGTCGGCGCGAAATTCGAGGAGCTGCTGGTGATCACCGACGACGACGCGTACTGGCTCGACGAGGACCTGCCGCACGTGCGCCGCTGGCGGCGCCGCCAGGCCGAGCGCGCGCAGGCCGTTGCAAACGTGCCGGCCGCCGCCTGACCCACCCGCTTCCTCTTCCCGACTCCCTGAACGACGGACTCACGATGCAGCCTCTTTCCGACGAAGCGCCGCTGGCCCTGTTCGAATCGGTTCACAGCGAGACGGCGGTCGCCTCCGGCGACCTGACGCTCGCGGTCCGGACCTGGGGCGACCCGGCCCGTTCGCCGATCGTGCTGGTGCACGGCTATCCCGACGACAGCAGCGTCTGGCAGCACGTCGCGCCGCTGCTCGCGCGCAAGCATTACGTGATCGCGTACGACGTGCGCGGCGCGGGCCTGTCCGGCGTGCCGAAGCGCACGGCCGACTACCATCTCGCGAAGCTGACCGACGATTTCGTCGCGGTGATCGACGCGCTCTGCCCCGGCCGCGCCGTGCACCTCGTCGCACACGACTGGGGCTCGATCCAGGGATGGGAATTCGTCACCGATCCGCGGCTCGCCGGCCGCATCGCGTCGTATACGTCGTGCTCGGGGCCGTGCCTCGACCACGTCGGCTTCTGGCTGCGCGAACGCGTGCTGCGCCCGACGCCCGCGTCGTTGACCAGGCTCGGCGGCCAGCTCGTGCGCTCGTGGTACGTGTATCTGTTCCACCTGCCGTTCGTCCCCGAGCTCGGCTGGCGGCTGTGGCTCGGCCGCGCGTGGCCGGGCCTGCTGCGCCGGCTCGAGAAAACGCCCGCCGCGCCGCGCCCGACTCAGGCCGACGACGGCGCACGCGGCGTACGCCTCTATCGCGCGAACTTCATCCGCTGCCTGTTCGCGCCGCGCGAGCGCTACGCGCACGCACCGGTGCAGACGATCGTGCCGCTCGGCGACAAGTACGTGAGCCCCGCCCTGTCCGAGAACCTGTCGCGCTGGGTGCCGCAGTACTACCGCCGCGAAGTCGCTGCCGGCCACTGGCTGCCGCTCGCCGATCCCGCGCGCTTCGCGGATCTCGCCGGGCAATTGATCGACGCGGTCGAATCCGGCAACGAACCGCCCGCGCTCGCGAACGCGCGCCGCCGCGCAACCAGCGGGCGCTTCAGCGGCAAGGTCGCGGTCGTCACCGGCGCGGGCAGCGGGATCGGCCGCTGCGCGGCGCTGGCCTTCGCACGCGAAGGCGCGACGGTCGTCGCATGCGACATCGATCTCGCGAGCGCCGAGCGCACCGCGCTGCTCATCGGGCTGATCGGCGCGCACGCGCATGCGAAACGTGTCGACGTCGGGTCCGCGGACGAAATGGAAGCGCTCGCGACCTGGGTCGGCGGCGAACTCGGCGGCGCGGACGTCATGATCAACAACGCGGGCATCGGCATGGCCGGCGGCATCCTCGACACGAGTACGCGAGACTGGGAGCGCATCGTGCACGTGAACCTGTGGGGCGTGATCCATGGCTCGCGGCTGTTCGCGCAGCAGATGGCCGCGCGCGGCACCGGCGGCCACATCGTCAATACCGCGTCGGCCGCCGCGTTCGGCCCGTCGCGCGACCTGCCCGCGTATGCGACGACGAAGGCCGCGGTGCTGATGCTCAGCGAATGCATGCGCGCGGAACTCGCGGAGAAAGGCATCGGCGTGACGGCCGTGTGCCCCGGTTTCGCGGAGACCGGAATCATGGCGTCGACGCACTACGCGGGCGCCAGCGCACAGGACGAAGCGCGGCTGCGCAAGCGCGCGACCAAGCTGTACCAGATGCGCGGCCTGAAACCCGAAACCGTCGCGCGGGCGATGGTCGACGGCGTGCTGCGCAACCGCCCCGTCGTCGCGGTGGGCGGCGAAGCGCACGCGATGCGCTTCGTCGGCCGCTTCATGCCGTGGCTGGGCCGGATGATCGCCCGCGTCAGCATGGCATCGCATTGACGGCGCACGACGCCGCACAGGGAGACAACATGACCGATACCGCCGACTACCACAAGATCAGGGCCCGGCACGTGAAGTTCGACTTCAGCGATACGCCGATCACCTGGGTGCCGAACGATCCGGGCAGCACGCACATCATCAACACGCTGAACCTGCTGTTCCCGGAAGGCGAGCTGTGGTTCTGCCGCGTGTACAACAAGGCGCTGCCGCTGATCGCCGATGCACGCCTGCGCGACGAAGCCGAAGGCTTCCTGCGGCAGGAGGCCGTGCATTCGCGTTCGCACGGCGGCGTGCTGAAGCACTACTACGACCGCCACGGCATCGACACGAAGCCGTTCACGCAGAAGCTCAACCGGCTGTTCACGCGCGTGCTCGGCGAGCAGCCGCTGGGGCTGAAGATCGGCCATACGCGCTTCTGGCTGCGCCAGCAGCTGGCCGTGATCGCGTCGCTCGAGCATTTCTTCGGCTATCTCGGCAACTGGGTGCTCAACGCGCACGGCCTCGACGAAGGCCGAGCCGACCCGACGATGGTCGATCTGCTGCGCTGGCACGGCGCCGAGGAAGTCGAGCACCGCACCGTCGCGTTCGACATCTACCGGCACCTGGGCGGCACCTATCCGGAGCGCTGCGTGCACATGGCGTTCGTGATCCTGCTGCTGCTCTACTACATCACGACCGGCGCGAAGTTCATGTACCGGCGCGACCCGGACGCCGGCCGCTACCCGGGCTTCGTGCTCGCATGGCGGCAGGGTTCGCGGCGCGGGCACCTGCCGTCGTTCTGGAAGGTGATCGGCGCGGCGCTGCGCTATTTCAAGCCGGGCTATACGCCGCACCACGAAGGCTCGACCGAGCAGGCGCTCGCCTACCTCGCGCGCTCGCCGGCCGCGCAGGCGGCCGCGCACGGCGGCAACTGGGGCACGACGAAAGGCGCGTGAGCGGGTTTCGGCCGGTTCGGCGGGCAGCGCCCGCCGAAATGCGTACAATCGCGGCTTCAATTTCCCGGAGGTACCGCGATGGCCATGAAGAAAACCGATCTCGAAAAGAACAAGGCGCTCAAGCTGACGCAAGCAATGAAGCAGTCGAACGCCACGCGTTTCGGCAAGGGCGCCGACGAAACGGCCAAGCTGGACCGCCGCGCGCAGCGCAAGCTCGACCAGGAACAGGGACTCGTGCCGTTCGCGTGCAAGCTCAACGCCGAGCTCGTCGAACAGCTGAAGGCACGCGCGGCCACGCACCCGGAAGGGATGACCGGCCTGCTGTCCGAACTGATCGTGAACGGCCTCGCGCAACGCGACGCGTAACCGCCACGTATCTCGAAATTTCCGTTGACACGGCTGCGCGGCCGCGACACACTCGTTCGCATGCCTATGCTCAAGCCCGTCGCCATCGCGCATAAAAACCGAGTGAACGCCCACCCGCGGCGATCACCGGAGGCGCTTGTGCGTTAGCATCGAGATTCAGTCACGCATGTCACAAGGCCTCGCCGGAAACGGATGAGGCCTTTTTGTTTTGGTGCGCGTCATCCCGCCCGGCTCAACGGATGGAGATGACGATGGACCAAGCAAGCCGGCTGGTTGTCTGCCCCGATCGGTGTCGCACCGATACGATCGCGTTGCCGAGAGTCGAGTTGCATTTCACGGTCGCGCCGCGCAAGACGCTGGCGTGGCGTGCGCGGCACGCCGCCGAGATCCGCGCACATGACGCGACGCTGTGGATCACGCGGCTCGGCAGCATCGACGATTACTGGCTGCGCACCGGCGACGTGCTGCGCGTGCAGCGCGGCGATCGCCTCTGGATCGGCACCGACGACGACCGGCCTGCCGAAGCGTCGATCACGACCGTGTACGTGATGCAGCGCGTTACATGGCTTGCGCGTGCGCTCGCATGGATGCGCGACCGGCTGGGCAAGCGATGGCGGGGTCGCGCATGACGCACGCATCGCTGCGCATCCGATCCAGGTGCGCCGCGACATCGTGAAACACCGCATGCGCGCGGCAACGCATCGCCCGCGCATATCTCGAAAATAGTCGTTGACAACGCCGCACGCCGACAACAAAATCGTTCGCATGCCTACGTTCAAGCTCATCGCCATCGCGATTCATTGCCCGGTGAACATTCGAAAGAATGGATCACGGGAGGCGCTTGTGCGTTAGCAATCGAGCAGTACCGCATGTCACACAAGGCCTCGCCGGAAACGGATGAGGCCTTTTTGTTCTGGTGCACGTCATCCGTCCGGCTCACTGAATGGAGCAGACGATGGACCAGGCAAGCCCGCTGTTTGAACGCCGCGATCGGCGCCACGCCGGCACGATCGCGTTACCGACCGTCGTGATCCGCTTCGCGGTCGCGCCGCGCACGACGATGACCTGGCGCGCGCCGCAGGACGCGGAAATCCGCGCGCACGGCGCGGCGCTGTGGATCACCCGGCCGCCGAGCATCGACGATTACTGGGTGCGGCCCGGCGAGGTGCTGCGCATCGCGCGCGGCGAGCGCATCTGGCTCGGCACCGATGCCGACCGGTCGGCCGAAGCGACGATCACGACCGCGTACGTGCGGCGCGGCGAACGCGTCAGGCGCATGCTCGCGCAAGTGCAACGTTTGCTCGTCGGGGTAGGGAGAAGGAGCGGATGAGCGACGCGCCGTTACGCACGCGATACGCGGGACGGCCGCGACCGGAAACGGACGCACCCGCGGCACAACGCGCCGCAGGTGCGCATCGAAGGACGCGGCACGCCGGTGCGTGCCGCGAGCGATCGCGCGCCGTGCGCAGCAACGGGATGCAGCAGGTGCATCAGGTGCTGGCGGCGAGACGCGGGCCCGTGCTCCGGGGCGTGGAATCAAGGTCGGGGCGTTGCGCGGCCTGCGAGGTCACCCACGGATCGATGCCCTGCTTCTGCACCTCTTCGAGGAATGACACACGTGTGCGCCAGTAATCCGCCTGTAATTTCGCATCGATGACGCGCTGTTCGGCTGTGAACAGTTCCATGCGCGCCGTCACGAGCATCGACGCGGCGGTTTTTTCCGGCGTGGGGGCGTGTCGCATCGCCCAGCGGCTGATCCAGTTCAACATGCTGACCTCCGTGATTACGGACGAACCCGCATCGGGCAATCGCAATCGGCCGTGCCTGACCGGCCGTGCCTGCCCAATCGCGCAACGGCCTTGACCGCCATGCACCGCCTGGCCTGCACGGACTGCGACTCCCCCGCATCGGCAATTACCGGCCGGCGCGTGTATGCGCGGTGTATCTATCCTAGAAAGACTTGCCGGTTTACGCGATGGGGTCTTGCAATCTTTTACACAGAAACCACAGTCGCCCCCGCATCGCGAAATGGCAGTTGCGGACGGGACGGCTTCGGCGCACGATTGCCCGATACCTGCAACCGCCTGGACTGACGAATGGCCGCTGCACGCCGCTGCCGCGCGCACGCACCGGCCGCGCACGTACGTTCGCATGCGTGCCTCACCTGCGCCGCCTGCGCCGCGTTCGTGCAGCATGCGGGCACTCCGTTTCAGTCGCATGTCATCGCGCACCGGCCGCGTGCGACGTTGCCGGCGTGCCGTTGCGCACGCATCGGCTGGTGTCGCCCGCCTGCCCCGCGCCCCTTCCGCTCGCTTCCACCGCTTCGACCATTTCAGCCATTTCTGCCGGCCCGTGCCGCGCGAACCGGTAAAATGCGCGCCTTCGTCGCGCGGGCGGGCTGCCCAACCGTTCGCGCGCAGGCAACCGATCGTGCCCCCCAACTATATCGTCCGAGCTATCCGCGCTATTACAATCCGCCGATAGCCGGACAATAGTGGCTGGTTACAGTGAGCCGGCCGCACTGCCTTTACAACAATTCGGCACAACAATCAACACGACAACCCGACCGGAGAAACGCGTTCATGGAATCCATCAAGCGGTATTTCGGCTTCGCTGAAGCCGGCACCGACTTCCGCACCGAAATACTCGCGGGCGTCACCACGTTCCTGACGATGGCCTACATCATCTTCGTCAACCCCGCGATCCTCGGCGACGCCGGCATGCCGAAGGAATCCGTGTTCGTCGCGACCTGCCTCGTCGCGGCGCTGGCGTCGGTCATCATGGGGCTGTACGCGAACTACCCGATCGCCTGCGCGCCCGGCATGGGCCTGAACGCGTATTTCGCGTATACGGTCGTCAAGGGGATGGGCTTCACGTGGCAGGCCGCGCTCGGCGCCGTGTTCATTTCCGGCTGCCTGTTCCTGCTCGTCACGCTGTTCCGCGTGCGCGAGGCGATCGTCAACGGCATTCCGAAATCGCTGCGGATCTCCATTACCGCCGGTATCGGCCTGTTCCTCGGCATCATCTCGCTGAAGACGTCGGGCGTGATCGTCGGCAATCCGGCCACGCTCGTCACGCTCGGCGATCTGCACAAGCACGACACGATCCTCGCGATCGTCGGCTTCTTCACGATCGTCACGCTCGACCACCTGCGCGTGCGCGGCGCGATCCTGATCGGCATCATCGGCGTGACGATCCTGTCGTTCTTCTTCGGCGACAACCAGTTCCACGGCGTGTTCTCCGCGCCGCCGTCGATCGATGCGACGCTGTTCAAGCTCGACATCCGCGCCGCGCTGTCGACCGGCATCATCAACGTGATCCTCGTGTTCTTCCTCGTCGAACTGTTCGACGCGACGGGCACGCTGATGGGCGTCGCGAATCGCGCGGGCCTGCTCGTCGAGGGCAAGATGAACCGCCTGAACAAGGCGCTGCTCGCCGACAGCACGGCAATCGTCGCGGGCTCGGTGCTCGGCACGTCGTCGACCACCGCGTATATCGAAAGCGCGTCGGGCGTGCAAGCGGGCGGCCGCACCGGCGTGACGGCCATCACCGTCGCGGTGCTGTTCCTCGCGTGCCTGTTCATCGCGCCGCTCGCCGGCGTGGTGCCGGCCTACGCAACCGCGCCCGCGCTGCTGTACGTGTCGTGCCTGATGCTGCGCGAGATGGTCGAGGTGCCGTGGGACGATGCGACGGAAGCCGTGCCGGCCGCGCTGACCGCGCTGCTGATGCCGTTCACGTACTCGATCGCGAACGGTGTCGCGTTCGGCTTCATCGCATACGGCGGCCTCAAGCTGCTGACGGGCCAGGCCCGCACGGTCAAGCCGATCGTATGGATCATCGCGGCCGTGTTCCTGTTTCGCTTCTTCTATCTCGGCAGCGAGTAAGCGAAGCGCATCGCTGCGCCGCGCGATGAAATGAAAAAACGCCACCTTCGGGTGGCGTTTTCGTTTTCGCACGATTCTTCCGCGATCCTCACGAATCGACGCGCATGATCCTGCCGACGCTCGGGCCATCCCGCGCGGCCCGCATACGAAAATGCCGCCCGGCCCCGCCGAACGGCATTGCGTGAAGGCAACGTCTTCGCGTGCGCCGCTCGGATGTGCGCGCCGCCAGACGTGCGTCGTGTCATCCTCGCCAGTTGGCCTCGTAGAAACGCACGTAGCCGCTGCGCAGCGTCACGCATTGCGCGCGCGTTTCCGACAGCAGGCGCCGCGCGGCCGCCTCGATGCGCTCGCGGTGCTGGTCGAATGCGCCGACCATGTCCTCGAAGCGGGGCGATGCCGCGCCGAAGTGGTCTTCCAGCGCCTCGGCGGTGATCTGACATTGGACGCGCTCGCCATTGACCAGTGCCGTGAACGCCAGCATCAGGTCACGCCCCGAATACTCCGGCTTCTCGTTCGTGAAATGGATCTGCATGGAGCCGCCTCGACCGGTAGAAAACGAATGACCGCGTCCGTCGTCCGCTACCGGCCGGACGAAATGTACGCGGGCTCGCCGGCGGAGGCCCCGACCGCGGAGTGTGGCGCGGTCGATGCATGCCGGTTGAATTCCACTTTAGACGGTTTCGCGCGGGAGACAAAAATTTCGGTGTGCGTCGTTCCGACGCGCATTTCGTCTGATCTGCGCGGCATCCGGCACCGTTTCGCAAACGGGCGTCAGTGCGGATCGGTCGGCCAGACGTTGAGCGCGATCGCGGCGGTCGTGACGCCCACCGCAATCGCGGCCGCTCCGTATCTCACCGCGTCGGTCAGGTCGAACAGCAATCCGTGGATCGCCACGGCAATGCCGCCCAGCATGATGAAGGTGGCGATGGCCGCCAGCACGACTCTCAGTTCCGCCCGAACCATGATGCGTCTCCCGAACGGATGCATGTCGCGTCGCATGCTTGTTGCAGTGCGGAACACGGCGCGTGCGTGCTCCATTTCCATCATTGCAGGCGGGCGCTTAAAAGCAAGGGGATTTTGTTCGCGGTCGCACATCGCACGTGGCGCTTGTATGATGATGCGTACCCGGACGGTCGGCTGTCGCGCCGAATGGTGCACCGCGAGCGGAGCCGCACTCCGCCGCCGATTCCGATCCGGCCGGCTCCAACGGCCCCGGGAACAGGAGACAAACCATGCCGCAATCCTTCGTGCTGCCCGCCACCGTGGGGCGTACCGACCTGCTCGCGCAGGCGCATGCGCGTTCGACCGCGGTCGGCCTGCGCGCGCACGAACGCCCCGATTTCTCGCCGCTGTCGCGTCTCGCGCTGCGCGAACTGCTCGACACGAACCACACGCTGTTCTCGCACGCACGCCCGGTGATGGAGGATCTCCACGCGCAGATCGCCGAGACGCAAAGCCTCGTGCTGCTGACCGATGCCGACGGCGTGATCCTGCACAGCATCGGCGACGCGGACTTCATCGAGAAAGCGAACCGCGTCGCACTGTGCAACGGCGTGTCGTGGGCCGAAGGCGCACGCGGCACCAATGCGATCGGCACCGCGCTCGCATCGGGCCAGGCCGTCGTCGTGCACGGCTCCGAACATTTCCTGCGCGCCAACCACATCCTCACCTGCGCGTGCGCGCCGATCGTCGATCCGTTCGGCCGCACGCTCGGCACGCTCGACGTGAGCGGCGACCCGCGCGGCTCCAGCCCGCATACGCTCGCGCTCGTGCGGATGTCCGCCCAACTGATCGAGAACCACCTGTTCGCGAACCAGTGCGGCGAAGCGCTGCGGCTGCGCTTTCACGCACACGAGGATTGCGTCGATTCGCTGTTCGCGGGGCTCGTCGCCTTCGGCCCCGACGGCGGGCTGATCGCCGCGAACCGCAGCGCCCAGTTCCAGCTCGGCGCGTCGTTCGACGCACTGCAGCACCAGGCCAGCGACGCGTTGTTCGGCATGCGCTTCGGCCAGCTCGCGCAGCAGGCCGCGCGCGCGCCGGGCGCCACGTTCCGCCTCACGCTGTCGACCGGCGTGCGCGTGCTCGCTCGCTGCGAATTCCCGGAAGCGCAGAAAACGACCGTCGCCGTCACGCCGCCCGCGCCGGCCGCACGCGTGCGCGCGCCGGACCCCGATGCGATCACGTTCGCGACGCTCGACACCGGCGACGCGCGCATGGCCGCCGTGCTCGAACGCGTCGCGAAGATCCGCGGGCGCGACCTGCCGCTGCTGATCCTCGGCCAGACCGGCACCGGCAAGGAATGGCTTGCCCGCGCGCTGCATCAGGCGTCGCCGCGCGCGGACGGCCCGTTCGTCGCGGTCAACTGCGCGGCGCTGCCCGATTCGCTGATCGAGGCCGAGCTGTTCGGCTATGAAGACGGCGCGTTCACGGGCGCGCGCAAGCGCGGCAGCCCCGGCAAGATCGTGCAGGCCGACGGCGGCACGCTGTTTCTCGACGAAATCGGCGACATGCCGCTCGCGCAGCAGGTGCGGCTGATGCGCGTGCTGCAGGAGCGCGCGGTGATGCCGCTCGGCGGCGCACGCGCGGTGCCGGTCGACGTGCGCGTGGTCTGCGCGACCCACCGCGATCTGCGCGCGATGATCGCGGACGGCACGTTCCGCGAAGACCTGTTCTACCGGATCAACGGGCTCGCGGTCACGCTGCCGGCGCTCGCCGCACGCACCGACCTGCCGGCGCTCGTCGAGCGGATCCTCGCGCGGCTCGCGCGCAGCGAGCCGATGCCGCGCCGCCTCTCGGCCGACGTGCTCGACGCGTTCGCGCGCCACCGCTGGCCCGGCAACCTGCGGCAGATGACCAACGTGCTGCGCACGGCCGGCATGCTCGCCGACGGCGAAGCCGAGATCGCGCTCGCGCATTTGCCCGACGATTTCTGGCTCGACTGCGACGACGCCGCGGCTGCACCGGAAGCCGCCACGCCGGCCGGCAAGCGCGAAGGCACGACGCTGCAAAGCCACCAGGCCGCGATGATCGACGCGGTGCTCGCGCGGCATGGCGGCAACGTATCGGCGGCCGCGCGCGAACTCGGCCTCGCGCGCAACACCGTGTACCGGTATCTGCGACGCCACTGACGCCCACGGCTGGCGGCCGTCGGCCGCCGGCGGGTTCGGGTATGCTTGGCGCGTTGCCGCCGAACCGCTGCCCGCTTCAGTCATGACCGATCCAGAACACCCGCCCCTCGTGCGCATCGAGCCGCTCGGCGCACGCTTCGACGCGCCCGATTCGCTGACGGTGCTCGAAGCCGCCGCGTTCGCACGCGTGTCGCTGCCGCGTTCGTGCCGCAACGGCACGTGCCGAAGCTGCCTGTGCAGGATCGTCAGCGGAAGCGTACGCTACACGATCGAATGGCCGGGGCTGAGCCGCGAGGAAAAGGCCGACGGCTATACGCTGCCGTGCGTGGCCGTCGCAACGTCGGACCTCGTGCTCGACGTGCCCGACGCCGTCATGCTCGACTAGACACGGCGCGCCAGCGCGCGTCGACCTGCAACGCTCGATTCTGCATGGAGAACGCGATGATCCAGCAAACCGATCGCATCGAAAAACAGGCGCTGCTCGGCGCCTCGCCCGACCGCGTCTGGGCAGCCGTCAGCAATTCCGGCGAATTCGGCCAGTGGTTCGGCGTCTCGTTCGACGGCCCGTTCGAGGCCGGCCAGCCGCTGTTCGGCCGCATCACGCCCACCCGCGTCGACGACGACGTCGCGAAGGCGCAGGAGCCCTATGCGGGCACCGCGTTCGAAATCGTCGTCGATCGTATCGAGCCGCGGCAACTGTTCTCGTTCCGCTGGCACCCGTTCGCGATCGACCCGCATGTCGATTACGCATCCGAGCCGATGACGCTCGTCACGTTCACGCTCGCGGCGCAGGCCGGCGGCACGCTGCTCACGGTCACCGAAACGGGTTTCGACCAGTTGATCGAGGCGCGTCGCGCGACGGCGCGCGAAATGAACGACCAGGGCTGGGCCGCGCAGATGACGCTGATCGCGAAGTATCTGGCGCTGCCCGCGTAGCGCGCCGCTACGCCGCACGTTCGGGCCGGCCGGCGAATCGACGTGCGTGGCATAATCGGCGGCATCGTCGCCCACCCGCCGCGCATCGCATGCTGAGTCGTCGTCTCCGGAAGATCGGCAGTCTGATCGGGATGCTCTTCATCCTGATGACGGCGCTCGCACCGACGATCTCGCAGGCGCTGACCACGCAAGGCCGCGTCGACGCGCTGCTGGCCGGTTACTGTTCGTCCGCGCCGGCCTCCGGCGACCGCTCCGCCGATGCGTCGATGAAAAGCCTGCAGGCGCATCTCCACGCATGCGGCTACTGCAGCCTGCTTGCTCATACTCCCGCCCTGCCTGCGCCCGAACTGACGTTCGCGGCCCACGTGCATGCGATCGAGCATCGCGCGGCGACCCGCTTCGAAAGCCTGCGCCGCGCGCTGCCGCTCACGGCCGCGCAACCGCGCGCTCCGCCATTCGCGTCCTGATCCGTCGTCATTGCGCGTGATGCCGTCGTGCATCGCGTAGCCTGCGCACGCCGCCCGCGTGCGCGACATGCCACGTTTCGAAGGACGATCATGTCTCACCATGCTGCGCGCGGCGTCGTGCCGTGCGCGTGGTCGGCCGCCGCCGGTCCGGATTACCGCGCCCGCATTCGCCCGCATGCGAATGTCCGGCAGCGCACGGCCGCGCCAACCGCCGCCGGCATCGATGCCGCTCGCGCGGCCGTCCGTCGAATCCGTCTTTTCCATCCGATTCGTCACTCGCTCATCCAGCCATGAAAACCACCACTTTCGTTCGCGGCGCACTCGCCGCACTCGGCTTCGTCGTCATCCAGGCCGCCCATGCGCATGCGCTCCCGAAAACACAGGACCCGGCCCCCGGCGCCACGCTGTCGAGCGCGCCGCACGCGGTCACGATCGACTTCGGCGAGGCGCTCGAGCCTGCGTTCAGCTCGATCGCCGTGACCGACAGCCAGGGGCAGTCGGTCGTCGACGGGAAGTCGGCCGTCGACGCCGGCAACCGGAAGCGGATGCGCGTCGCACTGACCGGCCTGAAAGCCGGCACCTACACGGTCGCGTGGATCGCGGTGGCCAGCGACGGCCATCGCACGCACGGCCGCTACGCATTCACGCTGAAGTAACGCACGCGATGCGCATCGGCGCGCCGTGCCGATCGCATTCGCATCGATGCCCCAGGGCATCGCACCGATCAGGAGAACAAACGATGAAACGCTCGATTTCGACCAGCATGCTCATGGTACTGGCGCTGCATGCCCCAGCCACGTTCGCCGCGCCGGCCATACAGGCCGATGCGTGCTGGATCCGCACGATGCCGGCGACGGTGCCGTCCTCCGGCTACTTCACGCTGAAGAACAACGGCGACGCGCCCGCGACGCTCATCGGTATCGACACGCCCGCATACGGGATGGCGATGGTGCATGAAACGCAGACGAGCGGCAGCACCGCGAAGATGGTCCACGTCGACTCGGTCGTCGTGCCCGCGCACGGCACGGTCAGCTTCAAACCGAAGCGCTATCACGTGATGCTGGAAGCGCCGCGCCAGGCCGTCGCGCCCGGCGCGAAGGTGCCGTTCCGGCTGCGTTTCGCGGACGGCTCGGCCGTGTCCGTGACCTGCGACGCGAAGGCGCCGACCTACGCCGGCCAGTAACGCCGCCTGCCCCTCGACCGAAGGAGACGCACATGAAAGACCGCCTGCCGCTGGCCGACCTGATCGTTCGCTACCGGACGCCGCTGAATGTCGCGGTACTGATCGTCTGCGGCTCATGGGCCGCGTGGATCGCGTGGATGACGCGGCCCGCCGCCATCGATACGCCGCCGCCGATTCCCGCGTACTGCATGCGCGACGCGCGCTGACGCGTCGCGACGGCACGGTTCCGGCGGCGGCCCGCGCCATTATTGGCGTGGCATCATCGCATCATCCCGACCGCCGCAACCGCCTCCCGGAGCGCCGCATGTCCATTCAGACCTGGATGCTGTTTGCCGCAGCCTATCTCGCCACGACGCTGTCGCCGGGGCCCAACGTGCTGCTCGTGATCCGCAACACGGTGCGCTACGGCACGCACGGCACCGTCGCGACGATCGCCGGCAATCTCGTCGCGCAGGGCGTGGTCGTGCTGCTGGTCGCGCTCGGCGTCGGCGCGCTGCTGGCGGCGATGCCGCCGCTGTTCGTCGCGATGAAGGTGGGCGGCGCCGCGTATCTGATGGTCCTGGGTGTGCGGCAGTTGCGCGGCGACCGCAAGGCCGCCGCATCGAGCGATGCGGCGAGGAGCATCGTGCCCGATCGCCGGAAGCTGTTCCGCGAAGCGCTGTTCGTGTCGGGCAGCAATCCGAAGACGATGATCTTCCTGTCCGCGTTCATGCCGCAGTTCATCGTGCACGACCGCCCGCTCGCGCTGCAGTTCGTCGTGATGTACGCGACGATCGCCTGCACGGTCGTGATCGTTCACAGCGTCTATTCGGCCGGCGTGCGCCGCCTGCATCGCGGCTTCGGCATGAGCCGCGCGGTGCGCGCGCTCAAGCGCGCGAGCGGGCTGCTGTTCGTCGGGCTCGGCATCAAGCTGCTGACCGCGCGGCAGGCGTAAGCCGGCCCGATTCCGTCAGTGCATGCGAGCGGCCAGTGCGGCCGTGATCTCGTCGAACGACGGCCGTGCATCGACGTCCTCGTTCACGCACGCCGCCGCAAGCGGATCGAGCGCGCCGGCATGCGGTTCGCATCGCTCGAGTAATTCGCCGAGCAGATAGCCGAACGCGCGCACTTCGAGCCGCTCGAACCGGGCGCCGCGTGTGCGCTCGTTCACGTCGTAAAGCGACGCCGCCCCGAAATCCCCGAGCAACGCGCCGCCCGCGCCGTCGTGCAGGATGTTGTGCGCATACAGATCGCCATGCATGATGCCGCGCGCGTGCAGATGGCCGGCGACCGAGGCGATGCCGTGCGCGATCCGCAGCGCTTGCGCCGGATCGAATTTCAGATCGGCAGCATAGACGTCGCGCGTGCAGGACGCGAAGCTCGGCGGCCCGGCGAGATTCGTCAGTGCGGGATCGACCTGCTCCATCACGAGGCCGTGCGTGCCGTCCGGATGCCCGCGCAGCTTGCCGATCACCGGGATCAGGTTCGGATGACGGTCGGCATGCAGGCATGCGGCCATTTCGCAGTCAGGCAGGCCGTCGCTCGTGACCGCGCCCTTGAACAGCTTGACCGCGACTGTGCGCGGCGGATGGCCCGCCGCCCGCCACTGCGCGCGATAAATGACGCCCGACGCGCCCTCGCCCAGCTTCCGTTCACATGAAAGGGCCGCCCAGTCGATCTCCGCGACGTCCGGCCCGGCGGACGCCGTGGCTTCCGGCCCCGCACCGAACGGATTGCCGGCAACGGCGAGCCATGCGAGACGCGGCAGGCGCGGCAGCCAGTCGGGCAACGCTTCCAGCCGGTTCGCCGACAGGCGCACCAGCTCCAGCGCGCGGCACGCGGCCATTTCCGCAGGCAGCGCCCGCAGCTGGTTGCCGGCAAGCATGAGCTTCTGCAACCGCGCACAGTCGCCGATGTCGGGCGGAAGTTCGTCGATCGCGTTGTCGGTCAGGATCAGCCAGCGCAGCGCAGGCGGCAGCGCGCCGCGCGGCACGGTGCGGATCCGGTTCGCCTTGAAGCCGATCATGTCGAGCTGTTCGCACGCGCCGAGCACGTCGGGGAAGGCGGTGAAGCGGTTGCCCGACGCGAACAGGATGCGCAGACGATGCAGCCGCGGCAGATCGTCGGGCAGCGCGGACAACGCATTGCCGGTCAGGTCGAGCACTTCGAGCGTGTCGGCCAGCTCGAAGATCTCTCGCGGAAATTCGGTCAGTCCGCACGCGAGCTTGAGTTGCCGCGCGCCCGACAGTTGTCCGGACTGCAGCTGTTCGAGGGTATGTATCACGGAGAAAACGGGTGGCGGTTGCGGGGACCCGTCGGGTCGATCGGACGAATTCTACCGGCATCGACGGCGTGCCCGTACACGACCTTGTCACATCCCCTTCACAAACGCGCGACGTGACGTTAGAATTGCGCCCCTTGCAGTGCCGACGTGGTGAAATTGGTAGACACGCTATCTTGAGGGGGTAGTGGCGAAAGCTGTGCGAGTTCGAGTCTCGCCGTCGGCACCAGATGCGTTTCCAGCGCATTCCGAGCATGATCTGAAACCCGCGACAGCATGTGGCTGCGCGGGTTTTTTGTTGTCGGCTACGCCAGCAACAGAAAATTCCGCACCACCGCGGACGGCTCGTCGCAGCGCGACGCGATGGCCAGCCTGGCGCGAAACCGGTTACCCGAGAACGGCCGGTACACGACCCCGGGCACCTGCACCTGCGTAATCGCCTTCGGCACGACCGACACGCCGAGCCCGGCCGCCACCAGCGTCACCGCGGACGCGATCTGCGGCGCCGGTTGCGCCATGCGCGGCTCGAACCCGGCGGCCTGGCACGCAGCCACGATGTCGTCGAACAGCGCGCCGCCGGCCGCGCGCGGCACCTGCACGAACGACTCGTCGGCCAGCTCCGCCAGATCGATGCGCCGGCGCTGCGCCAGCCGATGCGCGACGGGCAGCGCGACGAACATCGGCTCCTCGTCCCAGTCGGCTACCCGCAGCGTCGCGGCGACGCGGCGCTCGGGCCGCACGATCGCGACGTCGAGACGCCCGGCCTCCAGCGCCTCCAGCAGGACGCCCGACGTCGCCTCCTGCAACGTCAGCTCGGCATCCGGAAACGCCTCCCGAAAGCGGCGAATCAGATCCGACACTTTCGGATTGAACGCGGCCGTCCCGGTGAAACCGACCCGCAAATGGCCGGTTTCCCCGCGCGCGGCGCGCCTTGCCGCCCGCGCCGCGCGCTCGGCATCGTCCAGCACGCGTCGCGCCTCTTCCGCGAAGACCTCGCCCGCCAGCGTCAATTCGGCGCCGCGCGCGGTCCGCTTGAACAGCTCCACGCCGAGCTCGTTCTCGAGCGCCTTGATCTGCTGGCTCAACGGCGGCTGGCCGATGCCGAGCGTTTCGGCAGCCTTCGTGAAATTCGACGCGGCCGCGACGGCCAGAAAGTAGCGCAGATGCCGAAGTTCCATTCGTGACGTGACCTCGCGGTGAGTCGGGGCTGGCCTGTCAGCCAGTGTTAAAACATATCGCTGCGGTTTCTTTCATATATTGGACATATATATGACGGTGCGCAAGAATTCACGTATTCCGTCGCACATCGAGTGCATCCATGTTCTCCGCTTCGATTTCCCGATCCATGCCCGGCACACAACCATCCGCATCCGACGATGCGCTGCCGGCCGGCGTGTCCCCGCGCTCGCCCGCATACAAGCGCATCGCGTTCGCGCTTTTCCTCGCCGGCTTTTCCACTTTCTCGCTGCTGTACTGCGTGCAGCCGCTGCTTCCCGCGTTCGCACGCGAGTTCAACGTCGGCGCGGCGTCGAGTTCGCTCTCGCTGTCGCTGTCCACCGGGATGCTCGCGGTGTCGATCCTGTGTGCCGGCGCGCTGTCCGAACGGGTCGGCCGGCGCGGGCTGATGTTCGCGTCGATGACGCTGGCCGCGCTGTTCAACATGCTCGCCGCGCTGTCGCCGAACTGGCACCTGCTCCTGGTCTGGCGTGCGCTCGAAGGCTTCGCGCTGGGCGGCGTGCCGGCGGTGGCGATGGCCTATCTCGCGGAAGAAATCGCCGCCGACGGGCTGGGTTTCTCGATGGGGCTCTATGTCGGCGGAACCGCGTTCGGCGGCATGATCGGACGGATCGGCATGAGCGCGCTCGAGGAGCACTTCTCGTGGCGAACGGCGATGCTGTCGATCGGCGTCGTCGACCTGCTCGCAGCGCTCGCGTTCGTGATGCTGCTGCCGGCCTCGCGACGCTTCGTGAAGCGCACCGACCTGACGCTGCGTCACCACCTGCGGCTGTGGCACGCGCAACTGCGTCACGCACGCCTGCCGTTCGTGTTCGCGATCGGCTTCCTGGTGATGGGCGCGTTCGTGACGATCTACAACTACGCCGGGTTCCGACTCATGGCGGCGCCGTTCAACCTGAGCCCGACCGCATGCGGGCTGATCTTCGGCGCGTACCTGTTCGGGATGGTGTCGTCATCGAGCGCCGGCGCGCTCGCCGATCGTCTCGGGCGGGCGCCGGTGCTGGTCAGCGGCATCGTCGTCTTCGCGGCGGGCCTCGCACTGACGCTGTCGCACTCGCTCGCCGCGATCGTCGTCGGCATCGTGCTCGTGACGATCGGCTTCTTCGTCGCCCATTCGGTCGCGAGCGGCTGGGTCGGCGCGCTCGCGGGCGCCGCGAAAGGGCATGCGGCTTCGCTGTATCTGCTCGCCTACTATGTCGGCTCGAGCGTGCTCGGCTCGGTCGGCGGCGCGTTCTGGCAACGCGGCGCGTGGGCGAGCGTCGCCGCGTATGTCGCGGTGCTGCTCGCGGTCGCATTGCTGGCTGCGCGGCGGTTGAGCCGCAGTTGAGCCGCGCGTGATGCGACGCGATGCGGCGGCGGAGAT
The DNA here is from genome assembly GCF_902833095.1 of Burkholderia sp. BCC1208. Lineage (NCBI taxonomy): Bacteria > Pseudomonadati > Pseudomonadota > Betaproteobacteria > Burkholderiales > Burkholderiaceae > Burkholderia > Burkholderia sp. BCC1208. Next base: position 207,661 of record NZ_CADFDY010000012.1, read on the forward strand.
ACCGGGCCGCACGCCGGTGTCGGCCTCGTCGATGATCGACCGATTCGCGTCGACCCTCAAAGCAACGGCAGCGTTTGCCGGATATGGTCGGCGAATGCTGTCGTCAGATGCGACGGCCGCTTCCGGTCGAACCTCAGCGTAATGCCCACCGCCGGCAACGGCGGCAAGCGCGGATCGCCGTTGACGATCGCGAGGTCGGCCGGCACGGCCGTCTGCGTCATCACCGCGAACGCCTGCCCCGAGCGCACCAGCGCGATCAGCCCGGCGAGACTGCTGCTCGCATACGCGACGCGGTAGTCGCGGCCGGCGCGATTCAACGCGTCGCAGGCCGCGAGGTGATCGAGCGTATCGCGATCGGACAACGCGAGCGGCAACGGATCGAAATGCGCGGGTTCGAGCCCCGGATAGCCGATCCAGACGAGTTGCTCGCGGCGGATGATGTCGTCGGTCGCGCCGTCGTCCGGTAGCGAAATCATCGCCAGATCGACCGCGCGCTTCTCCAGTTGTTCGACGAGCCGCGGCGTCGGCCCGCAGACGACTTCGACGATCGCCTGCGGATGCTGGCTCGAAAACTGCCGCAGCAGCGACGGCAGCCAGACCTCCGCGTAATCGTCCGGGCAACCGAACCGGATCGTCCCCGACAGCCCCGTGCCACACAGGTCGGCCATCGCCTCGTCGTGCAGCCGCAGGATGCGCTGCGCATGCACGAGCAGCCGCTCGCCCGGATGCGTCAGCACCACGCCACGGCCGGTGCGCTGGAACAGCGGCTGGTCGACGGCCTCTTCGAGCCGCTTCATCTGCTGGCTGAGTGCGGATTGCGTGCGGCCGACGCGCGCGGCCGCGCGGCTCAGCGCGCGCACCTCGGCAATCACGACGAACGAGCGCAGAAGGTCGATTTCGAGCGAAAGCCCCAAGGTATTAGCTCCTTTTCTACCTTGCATTAGAACTATTCGTTTCCATCAAACCAGACGCGCGCCTAGACTGCAAGCGATCCCTGCCCTTTTGTCCGGAGACGCCCGATGTCCCTGAACGACGACGCAACCTTCTGGCGCAATGCCAGGCAGCACCTGATCCGCTACGGCGGCACGTTCGAGCCGATGATCATCGAGCGCGCGAAAGGCAGCTTCGTCTACGATGCCGACGGCCGCGCGATCCTCGATTTCACGTCGGGCCAGATGAGCGCGGTGCTCGGCCACAGCCATCCGGAGATCGTGTCCGTCGTCAGCGAATACGCGGGCAAGCTCGACCACCTGTTCAGCGGCATGCTGTCGCGGCCGGTCGTCGATCTCGCGACGCGCCTCGCCGACATCACGCCCGCCGGGCTCGATCGCGCGCTGCTGCTCAGCACCGGCGCGGAATCGAACGAGGCGGCGATCCGGATGGCGAAGCTCGTCACCGGCAAGTACGAGATCGTCGGCTTCGCGCAGTCGTGGCACGGGATGACGGGCGCCGCCGCATCGGCCACGTACAGCGCCGGCCGCAAGGGCGTCGGCCCGGCATCGATCGGCTCGTTCGCGATTCCGGCGCCGTTCGCGTACCGGCCGCGCTTCGAGCGCAACGGCGCCTACGACCCGCTCGCCGAACTCGACTACGCATTCGACCTGATCGACCGCCAGTCGAGCGGCAACCTCGCCGCGTTCATTGCGGAGCCGATCCTCAGTTCCGGCGGGATCATCGAATTGCCCGAAGGCTATATGGCCGCGCTCAAGCGCAAGTGCGAGGAACGCGGCATGCTGCTGATTCTCGACGAGGCGCAGACGGGCGTCGGCCGCACCGGCACGATGTTCGCGTGCCAGCGCGACGGCGTGACGCCCGACATCCTGACGCTGTCGAAGACGCTCGGCGCCGGGCTGCCGCTCGCGGCCATCGTGACGTCGGCGGCCATCGAGGAGCGCGCGCACCAGCTCGGCTATCTGTTCTACACGACGCACGTGTCCGACCCGCTGCCGGCGGCGGTCGGCCTGCGCGTGCTCGACGTCGTGCAGCGCGACGGCCTCGTCGCACGCGCGAACACGATGGGCGACCGGTTGCGGCGCGGCCTGCTCGACCTGATGGAGCGCTTCGACTGCATCGGCGACGTACGCGGGCGCGGGCTGCTGCTGGGCGTCGAGATCGTCAAGGATCGCCGCACCAAGGAGCCGGCGGACGGGCTCGGCGCGAAGATCACGCGCGAGTGCATGAACCTCGGGCTCAGCATGAACATCGTGCAGTTGCCCGGCATGGGCGGCGTGTTCCGGATCGCGCCGCCGCTGACCGTCAGCGAGGAAGAGATCGACCTCGGCCTGTCGCTGCTGGAGCAGGCGATCACGCGCGCGCTGTAGCGGCACGCGGCCGCCCCGTCCTCGCGTCACGCGATCCGTCGCGCCGGTTCGAAGTTCCGGCGCGACGCGTTGATGTTTCGTATTCCGGATCGATCAGCGCGCTTCGGCCGCCCATGCTTCGGCATCCGCGCCGGCAGGGATGCGCAGCGGGCTCGACGGATCGGTTGCCGCGCGCCATACGGCGTCGGCGACGTCCTGCGCATGGGTAATCGGTGCGGACGCATCGAGCATGCGCGCGAAGGCCTTCTCGACAAATTCCGCATACGCTTCGTGCTCGAAGCCGTGCATGTTCGCGCGCGCGTTCTCGGCGAAGCGTGTGTCGGGCGCGCGGCCCGGCAACACGAGATGCACGCGCACGCCGAACGGTTCGAGTTCGGCCGCCATCGATTCGGTGTACGCATTGACCGCCGCCTTGGTGGCGCGGTACGCGCTGACCAGCGGCAGCGCCTTCAGCGTGACGCTCGACGTGACGTTCACGACCACGCCGGCCCCGCGCTGCCGAAACTGCGGCAGCACCGCCTGCGTCACCGCCATCGTGCCGATCGCGTTGGTCTCGAACAGCGCGCGCACCGTATCGAGCGGCGCCAGCTCGGCCGGCGCGGCCGCGCCGAAACCCGCGTTGTTGACGAGCACGTCGATCGGGCCGGCTGCGTCGATCGCGGCGCGAATGCTGTCCGTGTTCGTCACGTCCAGCGGCAGCACGCGCAAGCGCTCCGACGGCGGCAGCACGTCCTCGCGCGGCGTGCGCATCGTCGCGACGACCTGCCAGTCGTGCGCCAGGAAATGGCGCGCGATCTCGAGGCCGAAGCCGGAGGAACAGCCGGTGATCAATACGGTCTTCATGCGAACTCCTGACGGGTTGTGTTGAGCAAGTGTTCGTACGATAGATGGCCGGGCCCGTATTCGCTACAATCGAAAATCCGCTTTTCTTTTGCGAGAGTCCGGCGATGATCGACCCGCTCACCGAAGTCGTGACACTGCTGCAACCGGCTGCGCGGCACTCCAAGTCCGTTCACGGTGCGAGCCCGTGGCTCGTGCGTCGCACGGTCGCCGGCGAGCCGTTCTATTGCGTCGTTCTCGACGGCGGGTGCCGGATCGCGATCGACGGGCACGCGCCGATCGAATTGCGGGCCGGCGATTTCGTGCTGATTCCGGCGGCGTACGGCATCGCGACATCGAGCCTCGAACCGCCGCCGCCGGGCGTCGAATCCGCACCGCCGGTGGCGCTCGACACCGGCGAATACCGGGTGGGCGATCCCGGCAACCCGGTCGACACGCGCATGATGCTGGGCAACTGCAGCTTCGGTTCGCCCGACGCGGCATTGCTGGTGTCGCTCCTGCCGCGAGTCGTGCACGTGCGCGGCGATCCGCGGCTGACCACGCTCGTGCAACTGGTGCGCGACGAGTCGCGCGCGCAGCGGCCCGCGCGCGAGATCGTGCTGTCGCGGCTGATGGAAGTGCTGCTGATCGAGGCGTTGCGATTCACGGCCGGCACGCACGCATCGCCCGGCCTCGTGCGCGGGCTCGCCGACAGCCGCCTCGCGGCCGCGCTCCGCGCAATGCACGCGCGCCCGTCGCATCCGTGGACGATCGTCGAACTCGCGAAGGAAGCGGCGCTGTCGCGCTCGACCTTCTTCGAGCGCTTCAGCCGCGCGGTCGGCGTCGCGCCGATGGAATACCTGCTCACGTGGCGCATGGCGCTGGCGAAGGATCTGCTCCGCCGCAACGAAGGCCGCATCGCGGAAATCGCGGCGCGCGTCGGCTACAGCTCCGCGAGCACCTTCAGCGTCGCATTCACGCGGCATGTCGGCCGGCCGCCCGCGCAATACGCGCGCGACGAACAGGCGGCGGTCGAACCGATCGAACCATGAACCGCACCCGCCACCGTTTCCTCGCCGACCGCGTATCCCTCCCGTCAGGCAATGACGACGTGCGAGGCACCCGATGACGACCGCGACGACCCGAGCCGGCACGACGGACCACTGGCTCGTCGCACACCGCGATGCGGAAACCGGCATCGAAAGCCTGCATGCGCATTTCAACGGCCATGCGTACGATGCGCACGACCACGACGACATGCTGGTCGGCTTCACCGAGCAGGGCGTGCAGCGCTTCCAGTGCCACCGTTCACTGCATACCAGCGTACCGGGCCGCGCGATCCTGATCGAGCCGGGCGCGATGCACGACGGCCACGCGCCCGAAGCCGACGGCTTCACGTACGGGATGCTGTACCTGCCGCAGGCGTGGGTCGAGCGCGCCGCACGCCGGCTCGACCTGCCGGGCCTCGGCGGCGTCGAAGCCACGTTCGGCCACACGCTCGTCGACGATCGCGACCTCGTCGAGGCGATCCGGAACGCCTTCTTCGCGATCCACGACAACGAAGGTCGGCTCGCGCGCGACCAGACGCTCGACCGCCTGCTGATGCGGCTCGGCAGCCAGTTGGGCGGCCCGCTCGCGCTGGAAGGCGGCGTCGTGCCGCCCGCGATCGCGCGCGTGCGCGACCTGCTGCACGAACACATGGACGGCAACCTCGGCCTCGACGAACTCGCGAGCGTCGCCGGCATCGACCGGTTCCGGCTGACGCGGATGTTCCAGCGCGCGTTCGGCACGTCGCCGCACGCGTACCTCGTGCGCTTGCGGCTGCGCGCCGCACGAAAACTGCTGGCCGCCGGCCGAACGCCCGCGCAGGCGGCCGCCGACGTCGGCTTCGCCGACCAGAGCCACCTCGGCCGCTGGTTCCGTCGCGCGTACCGGATCACGCCGGCCGCGTACCGGCAACTCTGCACAAACGTTCCAGACTGATCGCGCACGACATCCGATCATGGGCGCTTCAACCGGGAGCAAGCATGTTCGATACAAAAGTAGCGCTGATCGTGCGCGACGATCTCGCAGCGTGGCAAAAACTCAACGTCGTCGCGTTTCTCGCGACGGGTGTCGCGGCCGGTGCGCCGGACGCACTGGGCGAGCCTTACGAGGATGCGGCCGGGCGCCGCTACGGCCGGATGCTCGGCCAGCCGATGCTGGTGTTCGCGGCCGACTTGAATGGATTGCAGGCCGCGCACCGGCAGGCGCTGTCGCGGGAACTGACGATCGTGCCCTACGTGCGCGCGATGTTTTCGACCGGACACGATGCGGCCAACCGCGAGGTGTTTCGCGCGGAGGATGCAGCAAATCTGGATCTGGTCGGCCTCGCGCTGCACGGGCCGAAGAAGGCCGTGGACAAGGCGGTGAAGGGGTTGGCGTTGCATGCGTGAACGCCGGCGTGCCCCGCTCGCCGATGCTGCTCAGCGATGCGCGAGCACGTTGACGAGCTTGCCGAACGGGTCGCGCACGTAAAACCGCCGCACGCCCCATGGCTCGTCGGCCGGGCCGTATTCGACGGGCACGCCTGCCGCATGAACGCGTGCGAGCGCTTCATCGACATCGTCGACTTCGATCGACAGATCGGGTGTCGGCGTGCCCGACCCGCCCTGCGACGCGAAGCTGATCTGCACGTCCATCTGCTCGGCATTGCCGTAGGTTGCGATCCAGCCGTGGTCCATCAGCAGGTCGAGGCCGAAGATCTGCTGATAGAAACGCTTCGCGTCGTCGACTGATTGCGTGTCGATATTGGCGACGATTCGTTTGACCTTCATCGGTTTCCTCCGCAGCGCGAAGATGTAGCCAATTTGACTACGATCGAAGCCAAATCGGCTACAGATTTCCTGCAAAACGGGTCTTGCGCCTGTCGTCCCGAAGCATCCAGGAAGGATGCCGCAAGCCGCTGGCCCATTGCAGGCCGGCGGCTTTCCCCCATCAACCGCCCAGATAAGCCTGCTTGATCCGGTCGTTCGCGAGCAGGTTCGCGCCCGTGTCGGCCAGCACCACGCGCCCCGTTTCGAGCACGTAGCCGCGATCGGCCACGCCGAGCGCCTTGTTCGCGTTCTGCTCGACGAGGAACACCGTGACGCCTTCGTCGCGGATCGTGCGGATGATGTCGAAGATCTGCGCGATCACGAGCGGCGCGAGGCCGAGCGTCGGTTCGTCGAGCAGCAGCAGACGCGGCTTGCTCATCAGCGCGCGGCCGATCGCCAGCATCTGCTGCTCGCCGCCCGACATCGTGCCGGCCCGCTGCGCCGCGCGTTCCTTCAGGCGCGGAAACAGCTTGAACACATGCTCGATGCCGTCGTCGATCTCGTGACGGCTCGCGAAGAAGCCGCCCATCTTCAGGTTCTCCAGCACCGTCAGGCTCGGGAACACGCGCCGCCCTTCCGGCGAGATCGCCATCCCCTGCCGCATGATCTGGTGCGTCGACATCGCGGTGATGTCGTTGCCCTCGAACAGCACGCGGCCCGACGATGCGCGCGGCGTACCGCATACCGTCATCATCAGCGTCGTCTTGCCGGCGCCGTTGCTGCCGATCAGCGTGACGATCTCGCCCTTGTTCACCTCGATCGACACGCCCGCGAGCGCCTCGACCGCGCCGTAGTGCGTATGGACCTGTTCCAGCTTCAGCATCACTCTTCCCCCAGATACGCCTTGATCACGCGCGGGTCGTTGCGGACCGCTTCCGGCGTGCCGATCACGATCGGCCGGCCGTGCTCCATCACGAGGATGCGGTCGGACACGCCCATCACGAGGCTCATGTCGTGTTCGATCAGCAGCACCGACACGCCGAATTCCCGGCGCAGCTTGTCGATCAGGTGCTGCAGTTCGATCTTTTCCTGCGGGTTGAGGCCGGCGGCCGGCTCGTCGAGCATCAAGAGGCGCGGCTCGGTGATCATGCAGCGCGCGATCTCCAGACGCCGCTGGTGTCCGTACGACAGCGTGCCCGCCGGCCGGTTGGCGACCGCCGTCAGCCCCATCCGGTCGAGCCACACGGCCGCGCGTTCGAGCGCCTCCTTCTCGGCGTGGCGATACGCGGGCGTCGCGAACAGGCCGTGCAGCAGCCCCGCCTTCACCTTGCGATGCTGCGCGACGAGGAGGTTCTCGACGACGGTCAGCGACTTGAACAGGCGGATGTTCTGGAACGTCCGCACCAGGCCTTTCAACGCGATCTTGTGGCTCGGCAGCCCGGCGATCGCGTGGCCGTCGAGCACGACGTCGCCGCCGGTCGGCCTGTAGAAGCCGCCGACGCAATTGAACACCGTGGTCTTGCCCGCGCCGTTCGGCCCGATGATCGCGAACACCTCGTCGCGGCGCACATCGAAATCGATGCCGTCCACCGCGAGCAACCCGCCAAAGCGCATCTGCAGCCCGGCGACCTTCAACAGTTCTGCATTCGCGCTCATTGCGGGAGCTCCACGTGGGGACGGCTCGCGGGCAGCAGGCCCTGCGGACGCCACATCATCATCAACACCATCACCAGACCGAAGATCAGCATCCGGTACTCGGCGAACCCGCGCGCGACCTCCGGCAGCACGGTCAGCAGGATCGCCGCGAGAATCACGCCGAGCTGCGAGCCCATCCCGCCGAGCACGACGATCGCGAGGATCAGCGCCGATTCGATGAAGGTGAACGATTCAGGGTTCACGAGGCCCTGACGCGCCGCGAAGAACGCGCCGCCGATACCCGCGAACGCGGCGCCGAGCGTGAACGCAGACAGCTTGATGCGCGTCGGGTTGAGACCCAGCGAACGGCATGCGATCTCGTCGTCGCGCAGCGCTTCCCACGCGCGACCCATCGGCATGCGGATCAGGCGGCTCGTCACGAACAGCGTGAAGCCCACCAGCAGCAGCGCGATCAGGTACAGGAAGATCACCATGTGCTCGCCGCTGTATTCCAGCCCGATCAGTTCATGGAAGGTCTTCGCGCCTTCGACGCTCGCCGAGCGCGCCATCTCGAAGCCGAACACCGTCGGCTTCGGAATGCTCGAGATGCCGTCCGGGCCGCCGGTGAGGCTCGTCAGGTTGTTCGCGAGCAGGCGAATGATTTCGCCGAAGCCGAGCGTGACGATCGCGAGATAGTCGCCGCGCAGCCGCAGCACCGGGAAGCCGAGCAGGAAGCCGAACGTCGCCGCCGCGATCGCCGCGATCGGCAGGCATTCCCAGAACGACAGCCCGAAATACTGGTTCAGCATCGCGTACGTATAGCCGCCGACCGCATAGAACCCGACATAGCCGAGATCCAGCAGCCCCGCGAAACCGACCACGATGTTCAGCCCGAGCCCGAGGATCACGTAGATCAGCGCGAGCGTCGCGACGTCCACCGCACCGCGCGAGCCGAAGAACGGCCACACGAGGCCGACCGCGAGCAGCACCCAGATGATCGCGCGCTGCTGCCGCGCGCCCATCGCGGGCGCCGCCGGCAGCTTCACGGCCGCTTTCGCGCGCATCAGCCACGGCTTGAACAACTGGAACAGGAACACGGCCGCGACCGCGATCCATACCGGGCGCCAGTGCGGCGTCAGCACCACCTGATAGCCGTCGAGCTTCAGTTGCAGCCCGAGCACCGGAATCGTGAGGATCGCCGTCAGGACCGCGGCGACCACCGCATTCTTCAGCGCCTGGCCGAACGAAGCGTCGGCGGCCGGGCGGCGAACGGAAATGACTTGACTCATCTGCGTCTCCCTCAAACCTTTTCGATGTCCGACTTGCCGAGCAGGCCGGTCGGGCGGAAGAGCAGGATCAGCACGAGCAGGCCGAACGCGACCACGTCCTTGTACTCGGCCGGCATGTAGCCCGCGGCGAAGGTTTCCGCGAGGCCGAGCAGCACGCCGCCGAGCATCGCGCCCGGGATGCTGCCGATCCCGCCGAGCACCGCGGCGGTGAACGCCTTGATGCCCGCGACGAAGCCGATATACGGATTCAGCTTGCCGATCGTCAGCCCGATCAGCACGCCGCCGACGGCCGCCAGCATCGCGCCGAGCACGAACGTGAACGAGATCACGCGGTTCGTGTCGATGCCGAGCAGGTTCGCCATCTTCATGTCCTCGGCGCACGCGCGGCACGCACGGCCCATCCGCGAATGCGAGATGAACAGCGTGAGCGCGATCATCAGCACCAGCGTCACGCAGACGATCAACAGGCGCGCATACGGAATCGTCACGTCGAAGTCGCCGCCGAGATGGATCTCGAACGCGCCGGAGATCAGCACCGGCACGGACACGTCGCGCGCGCCCTGGCCGATCTGCACGTAGTTCTGCAGGAAGATCGACATGCCGATCGCGGAGATCAGCGGCACGAGGCGCGGGCCGCCGCGCAGCGGCCGATACGCGACGCGCTCGACCGCGAAGCCGTACAGGCCCGTGACGATCACCGACACGATCAGTGCCGCGCCGAGCACGAGCGGCAGCGGATAGCCGGCAGAAATGCCGATGGCCGTGAGGGTCACGAGGCCCACGTATGCGCCGATCATGTAGATCTCGCCGTGGGCGAAGTTGATCATGCCGATGATGCCGTAGACCATCGAATAGCCGATGGCGATCAACGCATAGATCGCACCCAGCGTCAGGCCGTTGACCAGCTGCTGGGCGAATTGCGGAAAGAAGTCAGTCATGTGCGGGAAGCTCCCGTTGGCGCCGCGTCGCTTGCCGCGCCGGATCACGGCTGCGGCCGCGCGCAACGCACGGTGTCGTCTCGGGCCGCCTTCTTTGGCCGCGCACGGGGAATGCGCGGCCAAATGCGCACGCGCTCCGCCCGGGTGACGGGCAGAGCGGGTGCGCGGGGCGGGTACTCCGTATTACTTGGCGGCGGTCTTCGTCGCGTCCTTGTGCCACGTGTACACGACGAACTTGAACGCCTTCAGGTCGCCCTGCGCGTCGTACGACACCTTGCCGATCGGCGTGTCGAACGTCGTCTTGTGCATGTACGCGGCGACCTTGGTCGGATCGGTCGTCTTCGCTCCGGCGATCGCGTCGGCGATGATCTTCACCGCTGCGTACGACGGCATCTGGAACGGGCCGTTCGGGTCGCGCTTCTTGTCGGCGAACGCCTTCACGAGCGCCGCGTTGGCCGGATCGGCCGAGAAGTCGGCCGGCAGCGTGACCAGCATGCCTTCCGAAGCCGGGCCGGCGATCGCCGTCACGTCCTTGTTGCCCACGCCTTCAGGCCCCATGAACGTCGCCTTCACGCCCTGCTCGCGCGCCTGGCGCATCAGCAGGCCCATTTCCGGGTGGTAGCCGCCGAAGTAGACGAAATCGACGCCTTGCGACTTCAGCTTCGTGATGATCGCGGAGTAGTCCGAATCGCCGGCGTTGATGCCTTCGAACAGCACGACCGGGATCTTCGCGGCTTCGAGGTCCTTCTTCACCGACGATGCGATGCCCTGGCCGTACGACTGCTTGTCGTGCAGCACCGCGACCTTCTTCGGCTTCACGTTATTGATGATGTAGTGCGCGGCAGCCGGGCCTTGCTGATCGTCGCGACCGATCGTGCGGAAGATGAAGTGGCGCTTCTTGCCTTCGGTCAGCTGCGGCGCGGTGGCCGACGGCGTGACCATCACGATGCCTTCATTCTCGTAGATGTCCGACGCGGGAATCGTCGAACCCGAGCACACGTGGCCGATCACGTACTTGATCTTCTGGCTGACGATCTTGTTGGCGACGGCGACGGCCTGCTTCGGTTCGCACGCGTCGTCCATCAGCACGACTTCAAACTTGTTGCCGCCCGCACCGCCTGCCGCGTTGATCTGTTCGATCGCGGTCAGCGCGCCGGCCTTCACCATGTCGCCGTATTGGGCGACCGAGCCGCTCATCGGACCAGCGATGGCGATCTTCACGGTTTCCGCTTGCGCGGCGGCGGCGCCCGCGGCGAACAGCACGGCGGCGACGGAAATGGACGTAAGACGGGACAGCGTCATCTGGGAGCTCCTCGATGTTGTTTAGTCATACGGGCAAAGGCGGCATGACTTGCGCAATCGAACAGCACCCGGGGCGAGGACATGGGACACGCCCGAGACACATAGAAGACGGAACTCCGGCGGAATGTTGCGTAGCGGGGCCCGGCTCTTGCAGTCCCCGAAGGGGACGTCTGGTTCGGAAAGACATCGTGATGCGTCTTGCATTGCGCAAGCGTTTCGCCTGCCCCGCTTGCCAAACCGCTTGATCGGAGGGGTGGTCCGACAGCCGTTGGCAAGGCAGTCGAAATTATATGGGCGTTTTTAAATCGTCTGTCAAAAATGCCTGTCGACTGAGGGAAAACACGTAGGTTTTGCGGGTGGCGCGGTGGCGACGGTGGCGCAACCGGAAGCGGGCGACAACGTTTGCTGGTGGTGCAATTGGATTGCTATGGTGGGTGCCGGTTTGGCTGTCTGCCTTGCTGCGCCTTGGGTTCGGCAATCTCTGATTGCGTGCGGCGTGTTCTTGGTTTGCTAAGGGTCCGATCGTTGAAATTCAATCGACTGATGATTGAGCCGGCAAGCACCAACAGGGGGCGCTCGGTCGAGGCGGCAAATCCTTCCACTTGCTGACAGATCTAGACATTTGGAAGCTCGTTGTTATTTCCATGAAATAATATGAATTCGCCTCTGCAATCCAGCCAGCCTTCCTGCGAGCCGCGCCCGCCGCACTTCGCAGTCGCCTCAGGGCCGCTTCGACGCCCGTCCGTCGCCCAGCCGCCAGCCAGTGATCTGCCGTTTTTTTCAATGCACATCACCCGCTTTGGATCGCTGATGAATCATCCCTTCCGCTTGTCTTCCGCCGCCGCGATTGCGTGCGCGCTTTCTGTTTCCGTCGCTGACGCTTCAGGACCCGATACGCTGACCGATCGGTCGGCCGGTGCCAATGTGTTTCGTTCGGAACGTCGTGCTGCTGCTCGTGATGGTGGGCATGCCGCACGTATGAGCCGATACCGCGTGCAGTACGTTGCGCCGGTGGAGCGGAGTCCGTTCGATACGCCGGATACGCGGCCGGTGCGTGTGTCGGGCGAGACGCTTGAGCCGCAGCCTTCTGCTGGACACGAACCCGAGTTTGTATTGCCATCGAACCGCGTTGCGCTCGGTGCGGGTGGCAGTGATAGTTTCGGTCGCGCGTTGTCCGGACATGAACAGCGCGAGCAGAACTGGAACGAGTACCTGCGAGATAACGGCTCGCGGCCGGCTGGTGGTGGCGGCTCGTATGCACCAACGCGGCCGTACGATGCCGCGCGTGGTCCGCACGGTACGCCGAATCCGTTCGATCCGTCGGTGCCGCAACCGGAGACGCGTACGTTCTACGACAATGGCGCGGGTACGCATTGCACGGCTACTGGCGGTGCGAGGACGTCGCGGTCGTCTTGCAATATCGCCTGGTGATGCGGTGGGGCGGCCGATTGCGACTGCCCCGCCCGGCGCGCTGCGCGATTTCGCGCAGCGCGGCCGCATCCTGCGACGCTGCCTGTTACAACTGCGTGATGGTCGGCCTGCCGGGCTCAATATCGATTCGCGCCTTTCGGCCCGGGACAAAACTCGCAACGTTGATCAGCCACATTCCACCAATCTTCATGTACGGGTAGAACTTCTCCGGCTTGAGTTCGGTTTTCGGCGTATCCCACATTTCCTGGATCGTTACGAAACGTTCCGTCTTCGGTGGCCGTGCTTTATGATTCGCCTTAGCCATGGGCAACTCCTGTTCAGTTGGCTTTGGTTAGCGGGTCGTGATGGCGGGCAAGTCGACACCTGCGCCATCTATTCGGAACACAATTGATTCGAGCGTGACGTTTGGAAACAGTTCTACGAGTTCGGACTCGACAATGTGCGCCGGGCTCGATACTTCGTTAGCCAATGCAAAGTCTTTTGAGTGCGCGCTTGCGGATTCCATTTGTGCTGAGTGTGGGCCTATCCGTCACACTCATTCAGCAGGGAAGCCCCCTTTTTTATATCCGCTCCACAAAACCTTAACTGGCCAACTATCCCGTTTCCCGGCCAACATGCTCTTTGCGATCAGTTCGGCGTCGCCTGAAATTCTTCCCGCGATGTCGAAATTTCCCGAGACTCGAAACGAGAGCTTGAATTCCTTCTCTCTATAAAATCCCAAGAATTTCTTGTCGTCGGCTACGAGGGCCGAATCCATCGACCTCGTTAAACGCCTGCATCTAGAGATCGTCGAATGATGCAGCGTCCCTTTGTCAAATAGGCCATCGAAATCCTAGCCAGTAAAAAATCGAAAAAGCTCGGCTTGGATATCTCCGAATCGATACTATTTAAAATCTCATTTGGCATTCCATAGTCACTGTTCCTTGTGCCGGTGGCACTACAGCGACGCTACCGTCAGTATAGATTCCCGCACCCTCCGGACGGAGGACAACTGCCATTGAACTTCCGGATCCGCCGGCCAAACGCGTCGCACTCGAAATGCGTTGGCACGACCTCGGTCGAACTACGATTTGATTATGGGTAATCAACAGGTCAATCGTTTTCATGGTTGCCCCTTGAATTCATGATTCAGGGAGAACCAAGACTGAATAACCACTCGTGATATTTCATCTTGTCACGATCTGCCAAGGTACCTGCAACGAGTTCACGAGCAAAATCTCTCTGCACGCTCATCTCATGAACGACTGGATTCGCAACATATCCTCCAATCAAATCAAAACTCTCCAAGTAGTCGATTCGGTTTATCAGAATCTCGGCACATGCAACCAACCGTTCTACGTTATGTTCAGCACACCATTTCTCCAAAAAAGACAGCCCTGCTAGCAAATCAGTCGCACCGTGGGCCGCAGCATTGCCATCCATTTCGACTGCATCACCCCCCCAATCCACTTGCTCTAGATCGCTGAGCAGATTGGAGTTTTCGTTTCCGTTCCACACCTGATCCAGGTAAGCGCCGACTCGTTGTCTGATGTGCGCCCTTGTGCCCCCTGCATGCGTAGCAAGGAACTCGAATATTGAATCATCGTGCGAAAGTCCAATACAACACCAAACACCAAAACGAGCAAGGTTATCGAGTTTGCCATCAGCAAGAACTGATTCGAGATATTTTTTATGTGACTCGATATCGAACATACTCACCTCCTCATGGCATCTGGTGAAAGGTGCAGCCGGTCAGCGACATGGCAAGCTTGATCAGCTTCAACTTGCTTGCAAACGCTCCTAGCGGCGACCCTTGTTCGCCCAGCCCTGCATTGCCATCGCGTCGCAGGACCGAACGCTAGCCGAATGCCTCATCTTCAGAAACGAGCGATCTGACGAATTGGTCAAATGAATCAGTCAGACGCCGATCAGCCTTCTGGCGGTTCTCCAAGTCCGTCAACGTTTCGTCGTAGGTGTCGGTCAACCAATAATGTACGGCACCGCTACCGGTGTCGACACAGAAGAGATTACCGCCAGGATCAGTGGCAAATGGAACAAAGGTTCGAGGGTATCCGCCCTCACCCGCGACTCGCGCATAAATGCTCTGAATATTAGGCTTGCTAGCACCCTGCGTTCCGATAGGAAGGAATTCGTGGACCCATATCGGTTCCCAATCATCCTCCATTGGAAACCAGTCGAGAACTGGCATGCCACCATTGAACTTCAGATAGTGTCCCTTCATCGCTTCCGGTAGCTGGACGCCTAAGTCGCTCTCGAGCTTCTCTATGCCCGATCGGTCAATTGCGGGTCCACACTTCGAGAACTCATTTTGCTTCATACTTTCTCCGTTAGCATCCTCGTTTGGGACTGCGCCCCTTCAACCATCCCTGCTCTTGGGCGACCCGCACGGCGTCGGGGGAATCGTATGCAACGCCAAAGTGCTTTGCAAATTGATCCGCCGAACCCGCATGCGGGAAAGTGTCGATATGTGCTTGCGTTTCGACCAGTTGCATCGTCGTGCGCCCCGTCTCAGGATTGAAGTCGTTCAGATGGTGCCACGTATAGCCGGTGGCATCCGCCTTTGAAATATTCGCTTCTTTGAATGCCTGAACAAAGTCTCTCGATCTCGATCCCTGCATGGTGATCTCTACGATATTCCGCTGGCCTTCCGTCGCCGGAAACAGAGTGGGACTCCCAGAAAAGTCGACGCCTTGGTAAGCCCATCCCCACGGATCAATCCATTGGATCGGATTCGGTGCGTACCGGTAGAGGTTCGTTCCACCTAGCAGGCCGATCGGGTCAGGATTGATGAACCGACCGATATCCGGATCGTAGAACCGAAACGTGTTGTAGTGCAGCCCCGTCTCACGGTCCAGATACTGCCCTTGAAAGCGCAAGTTCTGCGGTCGCGGTGCGTGAGCGGGCACCGGCGCAGCCGCTTGAACGTCTCCCCACACCGCTGTCGGTCGATCTGGCGCCCGCGCGATCCACTCCTCCTGCACGGCGTTGCCCCAAACCTTGTAACGAGCCTGCCAGATCAACTCGCCGTCCGCGTCGGTCAGTTCCTCCGGCAGCCCCGACACATCGTTGTGGAAATAGTAGACCGCATCCCTTGCATCGGCATCGTTCGCCGCCGGCTTGCTCTGATCGATCCGTGCGAGCGGCACATAGCTGTTGGACTCGTACAAGTACGTCAACGCTTCCTCGCCCTGACGATCGTGATACGTCTCCTGCACGAGTCGCATACCGTCCCACAGGAAATCCGTACTGGCGTAACTGCCATTGAGTTTCCGAATCCGGCGGCCAAACGCGTCGTACTCGAAATGCGTCGTCGCGATGCCAAGCCGATCCTTCGTCACGACGGTCTTCAACTGGTTCCAATCGTCGTATTCAAGAACCAGTTCTTTGGCAGGCCCGTGTCCACTCAGTTTGCGAACAAGTCGTCCATATGCGTCGTACTCGAAGCGCTTGTCCTCGAACATCTTGAGCCGGTTGTTCTCGACGTAGCCGCCCGGGTGATCGCTCGACACCAGGTTCGCCGCCGCATCCCAGCGAAACACTTCCGACGGCAATCCCGGCCCTACTGCCTGTTCGATGCGCCCTGTCGGGTCATACCGATAGCTCGTCGTGCCATAACGCTGATCGCGCTTCTGGATCACGTCACCTGCGGCATCGTATTGCCACTGCTTCGCAAGCAACTCGCCCCCCGCCGTACCGCGCTGTGCAGTTTGCCGAGCACGGCGCCCCACCGCGTCATATCCGAAGTGACTCGTCAGCTTGCCCTGCGTCCGTAGCACCTCGCGATGCAGATCGTCCCGTTCGATGTCTGCAACTGCCGTGCCGTCGAAACGAATCTGGTGCACATGCCCTGAACCGTAATGCAGCCAATCGATCGAGCGCTCGCCGGAAATCGCCGTGCTGACACGATTGCCAAGCTCGTCGTAGGTGTGTGCGAGCCAGCCAGTCGGCGTGTATTCCTCGACGACTTCTCCGCGCGCGTCGTATTTCAGGCTGACGCGATTCTTCAGTGACGGCCCGCGCGCGGCAAGTGTGTACAACTCGGCCGATGTGATCCGGCCTGCCTTGTCGTACAAGTACTCGCAGCGCTCATGCGGAGCTTGCTTCGCCGTCAGTCGCCCGGTCGCATCGCGCTCGTATCGTGTCTCGAGTTGGCCATCGCGTACGGTCGTTCCTTGACCGCACACGTCGTACTCGTACGTACGCTTGTGGCCATCCAGCCCAATCTGTGCGGACACGAGATCGCGACGATCATACTGAAAGCGATACGTCTCATGGTTCTCGTTGGTCAGGCTGGCTAACCGGAACGCATCGTCGTAGCCGAACCGCACGACACGATCGGCCGCATCCGTGCGTGCCAGCAACAATCCACGCGAATTGAGTTCGTAGCGCGTGCTGCGCTGATTCGCATCCGTGATCTCGACGAGGCGCCCCGCCGCATCGTACCGAAACGTCTGACGCGCACCATCGGCCGTCCCAATCCCCGTGACCCGCCCCATCGCGTCCGTTTCGTACACGGTAGCCTGCCCCGCCGCATCCGTCACCCGCGCGAGCGCACCGCGTGCGTCATACGCAAACCGCGTGACCTTGCCGGAACAATCGGTATACGCGGTCAACTGCGCCCGGCCATTCCATTCGAGGAACTTGTAGCCGCCGCGCGCGTCGCGCATCGTATGCACGAGCCCATGATCGTCGCGGTAAAACTCGGTCGCGAAGCCCACCGGATCGCGCGTCATCGTCAGGTTGCCGCGCGCGTCGTAACGATAGATCCATCGCGCGTTGGTCGGATCGATTTCCGCAACCGGCAGATCGTAGTACCCGTTCCATTCGATCCGCTCGACCTGGCCGAGCGCGTCGATGCGCTGCGTCTGCCGCCCGCGCTCGTCATATTCGAAGCGAATCGTATTCCCGGCCGGATCGGTCGTACCGATCAGTTGCCGCATCGCATTCCATTCGAGCCGCCAGATATGGCCCTCGGCATCCGTATGACTCGTCGGCTGTTGATCCTCGTTCCACGTCCATTGCGTCACGCGCCCGATTTGATCGGTGATCGTCACCGAACGCAGCGCAAGGTCCGCGTCGAACGTGTACGTTTCGCCGTCGTCGGTCCAGTGGCGCACGACACGCGCGTCGCGGCCGACGCCATTCCACGCGTAAAAGCACTGTAGTCCGCCGGGCAGCGTATGCCGGGTCATCAGGCCGTGCTCATAACCGAAATACCGCCCGGTATGGCCGCTGCGATCGGTGACCGATGCGAGTTCGCCGGCGCTCGTATAGCCGTAACGAACCAGGATCTCGGGCAATTCGCCATCGACGCCGCGTACCAGTTCGATCGATGCGACGCGTCGCGAATGCCCCGAATCGTAATGCAGCGCCAGCACACGGCCGGCGCTATCGTGAAGCCGAACCGGCTGCACCCGTTCGCCGACACTCGCACGCTCGATCTCGATCCAGTTGCCGTTTCGGTCCTCGAACCGCCGAAGATCCAGTGTTTCAGCATCCGACGCCAGTGCTCGGGCCGGGCCGAAATCGCGATACAAACCGTCGACCGTTTCGACCACATAGTGCCCGCCGGCGGTACAAATCAGGTAAATGCCTTCAGGCACGCTGAAATGGCTTTCGCCAGGCGGCACCGCCGGGAATTCGATCTCGCGCCCCTGTTCGTCCCAGTACGTGATCGACGTGACGACACCGTTCTCCCGCCCCAACCTCAACTCGACACTGATCGGCACGCTCCACCCCGTCCCGAACAGGCCATCGGCGCGATCGTCGTGACTGCTGTAAAAACGCCGCCAGACGATAGGCAGCGGACCAGGCAACACGAAGTCCGTGTCGTCGCTGCCGTCGAGAATCTTGCCGCCGGTGATCACGTTGACGGGGTGGCCGGCCGACGGCTGCATCTTGCTGCCGAGCCATGTGCCGAATATGCCGGCCGCGAAGTTCATCGCGAGACACGGCAGCTTGCCCTTGACGAAATCGCCCCAACTTCCCTTGCCTCGACCACATAGCGCAAGCGCAATACCGATCGCCGCGCCGAGTCCGGCGACCCACGGTCGCGCCGCACTGATGTCGCGCACGGTCTTCGTGCCGCCGCCGAAGAAAACGTCCGGCGAGCCCTTCGAGATCGTGCCGTCACAGGTGGTCTTGTCGTCAACCCGCGCCGCGGGCAGATCGTTGATGAACACCACGTCGGAGCCTTGCGCAACGAATTGCGGGCCGGGATGATCGCTGCACAGAACCGGATCCATGTCCGCGCCGTCGGCCGCGCGCGCGGCAGGCTTCCCGTTGACGAACACATTGGGCGAGCCGTTCTGGATCGTACCTTTCTCCTCGGGCGGAGAAATGGCATTGCCGAGCCCCTTCGCGGCCTCGTCGATCTCGTCGTTGAGGCCCGAGCCCTGCATGTAGGCGGCCACGCCGACACCGATCGCCAGCACGATGGGCGTCGCCAACCCGCCGGTGCCGATTTCGAGCGCACCCAATGCACCGAACACGAGGCCTTCCGCTATCGTGGTCAGCGCCCATCCGATCCCCAAGCCGCCCAGCAGCGACCCGCCCATGCCGAGCAGGTCGCCCGCGAGCGTCGTGTGGGTAAAGGGATCGTCCTTACGAGCGGCCGGCTGGCTCATGAGCGGCCGGCATCCGAAACCAGCATGGGCGCAGCCGGGCGCGGCTGGAAGCTCTCCAGCATGCGCGCGGCCAGCGCACGTTGTTCGTCGTTGAGCGGCGCGGCATTGGTCAACGTCATCACGATGACCTGCCCGCCGGCATCGAGCCGAAACGCCGTCTGCATCTGATGAAAGGTGCGGCCGTCCTGTTCATGCGTCGATTCCGTCTGTACGCCGGGGCATTCCGCCCGCCCGACCGTCACCGGGCGTCGCGACTGCACGTTCAGGTTCTGCGCGGTGCGCGACGCCTGCGCCCATTCACGCTCGACGAACGCATCGATCGACTCCTGCTCGCGCAGCCGGCCGCGGGACACGACGAGACTCAGCCCGCCCGGGCCGACGGGAAGAATCAGCATGTTGACGGTGCGATCAAGCGCCGCGTCCGGCAATTCAAAGGTACCTTCATGGATTGCGTAGTGCATGGCTGGTTTCGTTCGACTTATTTGTTGAGATCGATGCGCTGTCCGTTGACCATCACGCCGTCGTCGGTCATCAGGATCACGGAGCCCTTGTGCTCGAGGCGGATGCCTTCGGGCGCGAGCGAGATCGAGCTGTCCTGCACCTTCAGCAGGATGCCGCGCTCGGCCATGTAGACCTGCGTGCCGCCGCCACCGTCCTTCGCCGGCGTCGTCACCTCGACGGCAGTCGCCGTGGTGCTGCGCTTCTCGGCGATCGTCTCGGTCAGGTTGCCCTGCGGAATCTGCTTTTCTTCGCTGCCCGTCGCCACGAGGACGGTACGCATCGGTCCCATCACCTTGTGCGTCTCGTTGTTCTCGACGACGGTGTTCATGTCCTTCTGCGCGTGCATGAAGAATTCCTGCATGCCGTTCGTATCGGTCATGCGGATCTCGTTCGACCCCTGCCCCTTGTGCGTCTGGCTCTTGATCCCCATCGTCTGGCCAGCGGCACCGTGGTACGGGTTGCCCTGCTCGCCGTTGAACACGCGGCCGACGATCACCGGGTTATCCGGATCGCCTTGATTGAACGCCACCAGCACTTCCTGCTTGATCCGCGGAATCGCGGCCGCGCCCCAACCGTCGCCCGCCCACGGCTGCGACACGCGCACCCACATCGAATCCGAGCCGTCCTTCTTGCCGCGCCGGTCCCACGGGAAATTCACTTTCACCGCGCTACCGTTCGTATAAATTTCCTCGCCCTTCGGCCCGACGACGATCGCCGACTGCGTGCCGTGAATCACCGGCTTCGGCGTCGCGCGCGGCGCACGGTACGGAATCTTCTTCGGCAGCAGCGCGAAGCTGTTGCGGTACGGCAGCTTCGCGCTGTGCTGCGTGTAGTCGTTCACCGCCTCGTGACGCACGTGCAGGATCACGTATTCCTGATTGTTTTCGAGGACGGGGTGATTCGCCACGTTGATGGCGCCGGCCGTCGTCATGCGCCACGCGTAGCCGCCGCCGGTATAGCGATGGGCTTGCACCTCCTCGGCCTCCATCGCGAAACGGGCGTAGCGGTTGCCGTCGTCGCCGTGGTCGTACAGCGACTGGTGCTCGAACCGCTCGGTCGCATCGAGCCGCGCGTGCTTGAGGTTTTGCGGCCCGGCCTCCACCAGCATCAGCGGCGACGACGGATTCTGGTGATTGAAGTCGCGGAACGTGACCTTGCCGACGCCGAAGCGCCGGCCTTCGTGCAACTGGTCGATGCCGCCGTCCTCGCTGGCCTCGGTCGCGGCGAACGGCACGGTCGCGAGCCCGTCGATCGGGCGGAACAGCAGGTTCGTGTCGCCGATCACGAGAAAGTGCTTGTCCTTCTCGTAGCGGTGCGTCCAGACGAGCCCCTCCTGCTCCATCAGCCGCGCGCAGAAATTGTAGTAGCTCTCCTGGTACATCACGACGTACTCGAGCGGCTTCTGGCTCGTCCGGATGTCGAACGAGAAATCGGAAAAACCGTGTTCCTGGAAGATCTCGGTGAGGATGTCCTGGGCGGTCTTGTTCTGGAAGATCCGGCAATCGGTCGAGCGCGTCAGGAACCAGAACCACGGCACGGCCGTCAGGTGGTATTGCGTGACGTTCCCGGGGTTGCCGGCGCGGTCGAACGACGCGACGTAGCCGTCGAAGTAACGATCGCCCTCGACCGCACCCGACGCCACGACGCGTTCGAGCGTCGACAGGCGCGCCTGCTGATCGAAGCGGATCTTGACCTGCTGGCCGATCAGATCCTCCGGGCGCAGGTCATGGCGGTGCGACAGCAGGTCGAGATGAATTTCCGGCAAGCGGTTCACGTGCTCGTCGACGATGGCCGCGCTGACCAGCAGCACGTCCGGGCCGAGCGGTGTATCGAGCGTGACGTAACGGTTGAGCTGGGTCAGGCGCGCGGGGTTGGCTGCGCCGTTGATCGCTTCGGCAATCGCGCCGGGCGTCTTGTCCATCAGCGAGAAGCCGGTCTGCGCGAGCTGCATCGCGCGCTGGACGGTGTCGACGTGCCCGGCCAGGCCGGCGAGCGGCCCAAGGCTGCCGGCCACACTCGACGCGACCGGGCCGGCAAGGCCGCCGAGCGCGCTCAGGGAGCCGAACGCACCGCCGCCCAATCCAGTGGGAATACCCCCGTTCGGAGCGAAACTCATTCTTGTTCCTTGCGTGTGATCTCAGGTTCCATCGGCCGGTTCGCCGGTCCGCGGCTTCGATAATGTAGGGTAAAACCCGACTGCTTGAAAGTCTTCCGCAAACGTTTGCTTTCCGGCCCTTAAAACTGAAACCTGGACCGGCAGCAGAGCGCCTGAACGCAGGTCGTCCACGGCCAAGCAGCGCGACGGTCGGCAATGAAAACCGTGCCGCTGCGTACCTCGATAAGCCGGACAGCCCGGGACACCACGACGATCAACGGATGCTCGGATGTTTGCGTGACAACGGTAGGAAACAGTTGAAACTAACCGACCTCATGCCGGGGTCAGTGTTTGAACGAACATACTGCCTACCGGTGGGCAGTCGCGTCATCGCGATCGCGGCGCACTTTCCTCACCGCGGCGAAACCACAATCGCCGCCCGCCGGTTCTGCGCCCTCCCTGCCGGCGTCTTGTTATCCCCTACCGGATCGCGCTTCCCTTTCCCGACGATCGCGATCCGCTTCGCATCGAGTCCGACGTCAACCAGTTCAACGGCAACGACTTCAGCCCGCCGCCTCGACAACTCGAAATCGTAAGCAGCCTCCCCCTCGTCGTCCGAGTACCCGTAAACCCGCACCCCGTTGATCCCCGCCGATCTCAACGTCCGCCCGATCCGTTCGACGATCCGCCGAACATCCGGCTTGAGGTTATACCGGTCGAAATCGAACAGAATCGGCCCGGTCGAGCCGAACTCGAATCCCTGCCCGGTCTCCTGGAACCCGGCCGACTTCAATGCCGTGACCTGCGTCTGCGTCAGCCCGCGATGAAGCGGCGGCGCCTTGCAGCCCGCCAGCAGCATGCACAGCAGCAGCGCACTCCCGACGCACATCCGCCCCATGCTCACAGGAAACGAGTGGTTCATTTCACATCCCCTTCCATCGCGCCCGCGCTGCAAGCGCTTCTTTTAACCGCCGCCGCGGCCTCGCCCGCAGCGCTAGTCGATCGACCTCACACCGGCCCTGCAACGCTCTCCGCCAACCGCCAAGATCCCGGCCGCGCGCGCTTGGCGCGGTACATCGCGATATCCGCCGCGCGCAGCAAGCCGCTCGCGTCCGACGCGTGATCGGGATACAGCGCAACGCCGGCACTCATCATGGTGGCCACCACGCGGCCGTCGGACAGCTCGATCGACGGCGCCATGCCGGACAAAATCTCGTCGGCGATCCGGCACACGCTGCCCGCTTCGGGCACCGCCGCCAGCATCACCGCAAATTCGTCGCCGCCCAGGCGCGCGACGAGATCGGCCTCGCGCACCTGCGTGCGCAGCCGCGACGCGATGCCAATCAGCACCGCATCCCCGGCGTCGTGGCCGAGACAATCGTTGATCTCCTTGAAGTGGTCGCAGTCGAGATACAGGACGGCGACCCGCTGCCCCGTCAACGTGGCATCGCAAAGCGCAAGCGTGAGGCGCGATTCGAACTGCACGCGGTTGGGCAAGCCGGTGAGCGCATCGTGCGTCGCCTTGTGCTCGAGCGACGCGTTTTCGTCGCGCAGCGTGTTCTGCCAGTCTTCGAATTCGTCGAGCAGCGCGTTGAAGTCGTCGCCGAGCTGGTTCAGTTCGGCGATCGCCGCGGGCTCGACGCGCCGCCCGAACGCACGCTCGCGCCGCACCGCGTGCGCGACGCCCGCCAGCGCGCGCAGCGGCGAAACGATGTCGCGCAGCAGACGTTTCGAGCTGACATACGCACCGAACACGCTGAGGGCGAGACAGCCGAGAATGCCGCCGACGCCGCCGAGCAGGAAGCCGAAGAATTGATGTCCGCGCCCGCGCACGACGACGTGACCGACGATGATGCCGTCATGCGTGACCGCGGCGGTAACCGGCCCGGGCAGCGCCGCATCGGCGACGGCGCGCTCGAGCCGCGCGATCCCGTTTCCGGCCGGCATCTGCCACGTCGCGAACAGTCGTCCCTTGCTGTCCGTGACGACTACCTGCGCGACGTCCTCGTCGCCGGCGATCATCCCGATCGCCTCGTTCGCCGCGATGCGATCGCCGAACACGAGCGCCGCCTCGACCGTATAACCGAGCGAGCGCGCCAGCAGGTTCAGGTTGTTGCCGGCATACGCACGCAACGCGATCACGGCGACGACGATCAACGACACGGCGGCCATCGCGACGGCGACGAACGCGAGGCGCAGGTGCGCACGGCGCAACACGCTTTGCAGCGTCGGGCGCGGCAGGCGCGAAGCGGAAACGGGGGGTGCGGACCGTGTCATGGCGTCACCGGCCGTCGTGCGAGATTGAGGACGTTCGGGTGCACGCGCACGCCGCTGCGCGCGACGGCGTCGAGATTGATGTCGAACGACACGCGTTCGCCGTCGACGTTGAGACAGAACATGCCGCCTGCGGTGCAGGACGGATCGTGCTCCGAGATCGTCAGGACCGGATGGCCGGCCACTGCTACTCTCACCCGTGTTTTCTCGTCTTCGCTCAGGGTGCCGAGATAAACGACGTCGCAGACCATGCCGAGCGCGGGATCGTCGAAGCGCACGCGCTGCACGTCGAGCAGCGTCGAGCCGGCCTGCAGCGTGTCGGTCAGGCCGCGCGCGTAGTCGGGCCGGCCTGTCACGCAAAGATGCAGGCGCACCGGCGTCGTCGGCCAGTGCGTGAAGCTGATGATGCCGAGCACGACCTGACGCACGGCCGTGTCGTGTGACGAAATGGCGGGATCGCGGGAATTGGCGGGGCTCGCGACGGCGGCGATACGTACGATGTCGGGCCGATCGTCCGCATCGGCGGGTGCCCCGGCGAGCATGGCGGGCGCAGCGCTCAGAACGCAAACGATTGCGAGAAACGCGTGGCGCAGCGAAGCGGTTCGGCCAAGCCGGCCGGACGCCGTCCGCGCGGCCCTTGCCGCCGCGCCCGTTGGCGTCGCTGCAGTCGCAAAACTGGCTGCGGACGCGCACACTTTCGCATCCATGATGGGAACATCCGCTGGCGTCGGTCCCGACGCTGCCTACTGCCTCCCTCCATGCGCGTGCAGGTACCGAATTACGCGCATGATTCCTTCATCTTAGGTAGAAAGTCGCGTGCGCAACCAGTGGGAAACACCCGGGAGAAATGGTGGGAAGTATGGGGAATTGGGGCTGTTTTTGATGATTTGGAGGAGTGCGGCATCCGTCGTCGGTTCAGTGCCAACGCCTGCGAATTGATCAGCGGATTGGATGCGCGGCTGTCTCGAACTTCATATGGTCTTACGTGGCGAGCCAGATCGTTTTCCAGTGCATGGGGCTGCCGTCTGCAACTACCTCGACTGATCTTGCTCGTCGTCCTTTACTTTGTAGCTGTCGCGCGCCTTCTTGCAGCTGTTGTCGAACGGTTTTATCTTCAGCATATGCGCTCTACTTGCGTATCCACCAACGGCCACGACTCCAAATCCGAACAGCAGCAAAAAACCTCCAAACGGCGCGCGTGGAACGTACTTGTATGCGGCGAACATGATTGCACCGGACGCAAATACTTTCTCGCGTCCGGTGCGTGCGCTGAACCACGATGCTTCCACGCTTACCCCACCGCCGACAGATCAAACGGCGTCTCCCTCAACCGCTTCCCCGTCAGCCTGAACACCGCATTCGCGATCGCCGGCGTCACGGACGGGCTCGACAGTTCACCCACACCGCCCGGCTTCGCCGGATCGCCCTGCACGATATGGATATCGGTCTCGGGCATGTCGCTCATCCGCATCACGCGATACGTATCGAAGTTCGACTGCTGCACGCGGCCGTGCCGGAATTCGATGCGGTCGGACGTCGCGTGGCCAAGCCCCCACATCAGCCCGCCGTACAACTGTTCCTCGACACCACCCGGCGATACCGCGATACCGCAGTCGGCCACGCACGTCAGCTTCTCCACGCGTACTGCGCCGTCCTTGCGCACCACGCGCGCCACCACCGCGACATAGCTGCCGTACGCCTGATTCGTCGCAATACCGAGCGCGACACCGTCCGGCAACGGCTGCCCCCATCCCGCACGCTTCGCCGCCTCGCGCAGCACGGCCGCATGACGCGGCCGGCCGCGCATGTGCGCCAGTCGGAATTCGACCGGATCGCGCTTGGCCGCATGCGCGGCCTCGTCCATCACCGATTCCACCGCGAACACGTTCGGGATATAGCTGACCGCGCGAAACCAGCCGGTCGGCACGCCGGTCTCCAGACGAACCCAGCCGATGTCGCGATGCGGCGCCGCATACGCGAACTCCCATTTCGTGATCGCTTCGGTCGTGCTGAAATCCATCCGGTCCGGCCGATTCAGATAGCCGGGTTCCCACTGCTCCGGCGATGCGGGCATCACGCCGCGCAGCCACAGCGATGCTAGATTGCCTTGCACGTCGAGCACGGCCCGCGCGCGGTGACAACTCGCGGCGTGATAGAACAGCGCACGCATTTCGTCCTCGCGGCTGTTCATCAACTTCACGGGCTTGCCCGTCTTCAGCGCAAGCCAGGTCGCCTCGAACAGCCAGTATTTCGATTCGCGCGCACCGAAGCTGCCGCCCGACACGAGCTCGTGCAGCGTCACGCGATGCGAAGGAATGCCGCCGATCACATCGGCCGCTTCCATCGCGGTCGACGGTACCTGCAGCCCGCCCCAGTATTCGATTCCGCCGTTGTGCGCCCACACGGTGACGTTGATCGGCTCCAGCGGGTTCGCCGCCTTGTGCGGCATCGCATACGACGCTTCGATCGTGCGTACGCCTGACGCTGTGGCCTGCGCGGGATCGCCGTCCTGGATCGTCGGCACGGCGCGCGCGGCCGGATCGTCGACCCAGGCGGCCTGGCGCGCGGCGAGCGTGCTGCTGTCGAACGTCTCGAACGGGCTGTCCTCCCATTCGATCTTCAGTGCGGCCTGCCCGCTATGCGCGGACCAGTAGTCGTCGGCCAGCACGGCGACGCCGGCCTGGTTGCCGCCGAGCACGTCGGGGCGCGGCGGAACCTGCAGCACGTCGCGCACACCGGGAACCGCGAGCGCGGCTTTCGCGTCGACGCTGCGCACGCGACCGTCGATCACCGGCGCGCGTGTGACGACCGCCACGAGCATCCCCGGCAGCGACACGTCGAGACTGTACGGAAACGAACCGTCGGCCTTCTGCGCGGCGCCGCGCTTCTCGCGCAACTTGCCGATATAGCGGAAATGCGCGGGATCCTTCAGCGCGACCTGCTTCGGCGCGGGCAACTGCGCGGCCGCCGACGCGAGCGCACCATACGTTGCACGACGTCCGCTCGCCACATGCGAGACCGCACCGTCGCCCGTCGTGCACTCGGACACGGGCACGTTCCATCGATGCGCGGCCGCTTCGACGAGCATCGCGCGCGCAGTCGCGCCCGCGTGGCGCAGCCGGTCGTATTCCAGCGCGACGCTCGTGCTGCCGCCGGTGGAGAACACCTTCCACAGCGGATGGATATAGTCAGCGAAGAACGGATCTTCCGGCGTGATCACGTCGACCCTGAACGGATCGACGTCGAGTTCCTCGGCGACCACCGCCGCGAGCGCGGTGCGCGTGCCGGTGCCCGAATCGTGCTTGTGCACGACGAGCCTGATCGTGTCGTCGGGGAGCACGCGTACCCACGCGTTCGGTTCGAATTCGCCGGCGGACGGATGCGGGTCGCCGCTTGCCGATTGATTGCCCGCCATGGCGTCGGGCATCCGGAAGCCGATCGCGATGCCGGCCGCGAGCAGCGCCGTGCCTTGCTTGAGAAAACGTCGGCGCGGCGTATCGTCGGCGCGTTGCGCATCCTGTGCGTGATCGTCGCGCATGTCACGCCTCCTTTGCAGGTTCGGCGGCGGCCTTCAACGCGGGATCGCCCGACGCAGCGCGCTTGATCGCGCGATGAATCCGCGCATACGTGCCGCAGCGGCACACGTTGCCCGACATTGCCTGCACGATCGTCGCATCGTCGACCGGCTGTCCGCCCTTCAGCAGCGCGGCGGCCTGCATCAGTTGCCCCGGCTGGCAATAGCCGCATTGCGGTACGTCTTCCGCGACCCACGCGAGCTGCAGCGGATGGCGCCCGTCCGGCGACAGCCCTTCGATCGTCGTCACGCGCCGCCCGTTCACGGCGACGGCCGGGATCAGGCAAGACCGCACGGCCTGCCCTTCGAGATGCACGGTGCATGCGCCGCACAGGCCCTTGCCGCAGCCGAACTTCGTGCCGGTGAGCTTGAGCCGGTCGCGCAGCACCCAGAGCAGCGGCATATCCTCCGGTACATTCTCGAGCGAATGGCGTGTATCGTTCACGACGATGTCGATCATGCGCTGTCTCCTGATTCGCGTTCATGGTGTCGGCCCGCGTCCGTTGCGCGGTTTCGAAGCATTATCGAAACGCGATGCGCGGGCACGCCAGCGATCATTTCGTCGATTCCCTGTCAGTCGGACTAACAGATGCTCAAGCGATACCCTTCGATCCAGTCGATGCAGGCGTTTCTGCAGGCCGCGCGGGTCGGCAGCTTTTCCAGCGCGGCGCGCCAGCTCTCGCTCACGCACAGCGCGATCAGCCAGCAGATTCGCTCGCTCGAGGAATTCATCGGCCAGCCACTGTTTGCGCGGGCGGGCGGCCGCGTGATCCTGACCGATGCCGGGACGCTGTTCGCGAACCAGTTGTCGGACGGCCTAGAACAGATCGATCGCGCACTATCGTCGGTGAAGGGGCGCACGACCGGGCCGTCGATCCGGCTCGACGTCGATCCGGAACTGATGCAGGGCTGGCTGCCCGCGCGGCTGCCGGAACTGATGCGCACGCTCGACGGCGTGGCGCTGATGGTGCTGTCGGCGCCGCGTCACGACCGCGACGCGTTCGATCGCGTCGATGTGGCGCTGCGCTACGGCTACGGGGAATGGGAAGGTGTCGACAGTGCGCTGGTCTGCCCCGACCGGCTGACCGCGATGGCCGCGCCCGCGCTGCTCGAACGCTATGGACTCACCGCGCCGCTCACGCCCGAACAGGTGCTGGAACTGCCGTTGCTCGGCTATACGAAGCGTTCGTGGATTCCATGGCTCGAAGCGGCTGGCCTCGCGCCGGTCGAGCCCGATACGGTCGCGGTGTTCGACAACGCGGCAGGGCTCGTCGCGACGCTCGCGTCAGGGCTCGGCGCCGGGCTGGTGCGCGGCCTGCTCGCCGCCGACGCGCGCCGCGACGGCCGGCTCGTCGAACTGTGCGCGATCGCGATTCCAACGCACTACAACCTCCATGCGATCTGGCCGCGCGAGCGGCGTGCGCGCGTGAAGCCGCTGATCGACGCGATCGGCGCGCTGGTCGCGCAGTCGCTCGCACCCTGACTCACGCGCTGAATTCCGCCGCGACCTCACGCACGGTATCGAGGAACGCGGCGAGCACCGCGGACGTATCGTCCGCGCGGTAGCGCGCCTGCAGCGACACCTCGAGCGCCGGCGGCAGCAGCGGCACGAACGCGACACCCCCTGTCGAAATCTGCCGCGACGACGCCGGCAGCAGCGCGACGCCCAACCCTTCGCGCACCAGCGACAGCAGCGTGTGCACCTCGACCACCTCGTGCACGATCTGCGGCGTGAAGCGCGCTTCGACGCAACTCTGCTGCAGGAAGCGCGCCAGTTGCGAGTGCCGCAAGCCGAACGACACGAACTGCTCGCCAGCCAGCTCGCCGAGCGCAATCGCATCGCGCGCCGCGAGCGGATGGCCGAGCGACAGCACGGCCACGGCCGTCTCGCGCACGACGATCTCGCTGCGAATCGACGGATCGTCCTGGAACAGCCGGAAGAAACACACGTCGAGCCGCTTCTCCTTCAGCGCGTCGATCTGCACGGCCGGCGTCATCTCGTGCAGCGACCAGTGCACCTGCGGATGACGTTCGGCGAACACGCGCAATGCACGCGGGATCGGCGCGACCATCGCCGAACTGATGATGCCGACCGCGAGGCGGCCCACTTCGCCGCGCCCCGCGCAGCGCGTGAGATCGATCGCGCGATCGAACTGCGCGACGATCAGCGGCACCTGCTCCTTCAGTGTTTTCCCTGCCTCGGTGAGTTCGACGCGATGCTGCGAGCGCACGAACAGCGCGGTGCCGAGCTGCTCTTCGAGCAGCCGGATCTGCTGGCTCAGCGGCGGCTGCGAGATATGGAGCCGCGCGGCTGCGCGCCCGAAATGCAGTTCGTCGGCCAGCACCGCGAAGTAACGCAACACACGCATGTCCATATCGCAAACGTATCAAGAACGTCAGTAAAAAATATTGTACAGAGGGCAATTGGCTGGTGACACTCGGTCTCAAGCAGCAGTGCACGTCGCAGTGTGTCACTCGATGCCGGCGAGGGGAAGGCGCCAAAAAAGGCGCCTTGAAAAAGGCCGCGTGAATCCGACCGACAGGGTCGCTTCATCGACGTGCCTGCCCGCGAACCAGCAACCGGTTCCCCCGGTTCCTCTCAAGGAGATCGAGTAGATGATCATCGACACCAGCTGTTACCCGACGAATCTCGTCGACCTCGCGTGGCGTCACGACGGCCCGCCGTTCACCGGCGAGCGCCTGATCGAGACGATGAACGGCCCGTTTCTCATCAACGGCAAGCCGCGCCGCGTCGACAAGGCCTTCATCCAGCCGCCGCAAGGCAACACCATCTATACGTATACCGACGGCGAGAAGTCGGGCACCGAATCGATCGACGCGTACATGGCGTACACGGTCGAAATGGTGCGCAGGCACCCCGACCGCTTCATCGGCTGCTTCGTCTACAACCCGCGCTGCGGCGTGGAGAACGGGGTGAACGCGATCGATCACTACGTCCGCAAGCTCGGCTTCAAGATGGTGCAGTTCCAGGCCAACATGCACGCGTACCGGCCCGACCGCGCACTCGACTGGCTGCGCCCTGCGCTGAAGAAATGCGCGGAGCTCGGCGTGCTCGTGAAGCTGCATACCGGCGACGGCCCGTACAGCATCCCGACCGAATGGGTGCCGATGATCAAGGAATTCCCGACGGTCAATTTCATCATGGCGCACTTCGGTGTGCAGACGGGCGGCGTCTACTGCTTCGAGCCGTTCCAGCTCGCGATGGATCTGCCGAACGTGTATTGCGAATCGGGCTGGTGCCTGCAGTCGCGCATCGTCGAATTCGCGAAGGTGCTGCCGAAGCACAAGATCCTGTTCGGCTCCGACACGCCGCCGAACGAACCCGGAATGTGGCTGCGCCTGCTCGAAGTGCTGTGCTTCGAACCGCCGCAAGGGATGAATCTCGACGAGGACACGCTCGAGGATTACCTCGGCAACAACACCGCGCGAATGATCGGTCTCGAACCGACGCCCGCACCGCGCACCGTCGACGAAGCGAAAGCGTTGCTTGCCGCCTGACGGCCGCGCCCTCTTATCCCGATTCCGGAGCATTGCATGATCATCGATACGCATCTGCACCCGACCAACCTCGTCGACGAGGCCTGGCGCCACACCGGCGAGCCGTTCACCGGCGAACGCCTGCTGAAGATGATGGACGGCCCGTACATCATCAACGGCAAGCCGCGCCGCATCGACATGGGTTTCATCCAGCCGCCGCCGGGAAACACCGGCTATCGCGACGGCAACCGCCGCGGCCGCGACGGCATCCGCGACTACATGGCGTATATCGCCGAACTCACGCAGAAATACCCCGACCGCTTCATCGGCAACTTCACGTACAACCCGCGCTGGGGCCCGGAAAACGGTGCGGCCGAGCTTGAATTCCACATCAAGGAATACGGCTTCAAGATGGTGAAGCTGCACGCGAACATGCACGGCTACCGGCCCGATCGTGCGCTCGACTGGCTGCGCCCGGCGATGAAGGTCTGTGCGAAGTACAACATCGTCGTGCTGATCCACACCGGCGACGGGCCGTACACGATCCCGACGCAGTTCTACCCGATCATCCGCGAGTTTCCGATGGTGAACTTCATCATCGGCCACTTCGGGATCCAGACGGGCGGCAACTACTCGTTCGAAGCGTTCTGGATGGCAATGGACACGCCGAACGTGTACTGCGAATCGGGCTGGTGCTACCAGGCGCGGATCGTCGAGTTCGCGCGCGAGCTGCCGCGCAACAAGATCGTGTTCGGCACGGATTCGCCACCGAACGAACCGGGCATGTGGCTGCGCGAGCTGGAAATGCTGTGCGGGCCCGCGCCGCAGGGGATGGATCTCGATGAAGACGGCCTCGAGGACTACATGGGCAACAACATCGCCCGCCTCGTCGGCATCGAACCGACCAAACCGCCGAAGGATCTCGACGAAGCGGAGAAGCGCCTGACGGCGACCTACGTGTAACGCGCCGGCGGCCGGATCGCGCGCCGTCGCAAGCATGCGCGCGGTCCGGCCGTTCCTCTTCCGCATCCGATGGAGTGCATCATGGCGTCCAGCCTTTTCGCCGAGCAGCAGGATTTCCACCACTTCGCGAACGCATATCGCGAACGTTTTCCGGACGACGTGCTGACGATTGCGCAGCCGCTGTCCGCCGACCAGGACGTCACGGCCGTCGTCGCGTCGCTCGCCGCGCGCGGCCGGCACGAGATGCTCGTCTGCGAGCGCGTCGACGGTCTCGCCGCGCCGCTCGTCACCAACGTGTTTGCATCGCGCACGCGCATCGGCCGGCTGTTCGGCGTCGATGCGAATGGCCTGTTCGACGCGTGGCAGCAGCGCGCGAACGTGCCCGTCGCGCCGGTCGTCGTGCCGCATGGCCCGGTGCTCGGCCATGTCGTCGAAGGCGATGCGGTCGATCTCGCACAGTTGCCGATGATCCGCCACTTCGAAACCGATCGCGGGCCGTATGTGACCAACGCGGTGATCGTCGCCGAAGATCCGATGACGGGCATCGCGAACCTCAGTTACCACCGCTCGATGCCGCATGCGCGCAACGCACTGGCGACGAGCCTGCATTCGCGCGGCCATCTGTGGCGGATGCTGCAAACCGCCAAGGCACGTGGCGACACGCTGAAAGTCGCGATGGTGATCGGCGCGCATCCGCTGTTCATGCTGGCCGCCGCCGCGCGCCTGCCGTTCGGCGCGGACGAGCGCGCGATCGCCGGCGGCCTGTTCGGCGCGCCGCTGCAACTCGTGCGCACGCCGCGCCACGGCATCGGCGTACCGGCCGCCGCCGAGTTCGTGCTCGAAGGCACGATCGATCCCGACGCGCATGCCGACGAAGGGCCGTTCGGCGAATTCACCGGCTACTCGTCGGACCGCTCGACCAACAACGTGCTGCGCGTCGACACGATGATGCGCCGCGACGACGCGTGGCTCGTCGACGTGGTCGGCGGCCCGTACGCGGAACACCTGACGCTCGCGCGGCTGCCGCGCGAAGCCGAGATGAGCGAGAAGCTGAAAGCGCGCTTTCCCGCGGTCACCGCGATCCACTATCCGAATTCCGGCACGCACTTTCATTGCTACGTCGCGCTGAAACAGACACGCGACGGCGAAGCGCGCCAGATCATGCTCGCGCTGCTCGGCTGGGATCCGTACCTGAAGAACGTCGTCGCGGTCGACAGCGACGTCGACATCACCGACGACGCGCAGGTGCTTTGGGCGATCGCGACGCACTTCCAGCCGCATCGCGACCTGTTCGTCGTCGACGGCCTGCCCGGCAGCCCGCTCGATCCGTCGTCATCCGCTGACGGCACGACGTCGCGAATGGGCGTCGACGCGACGCGCGGCTCGCGCTTCGACGGTGTGCGTGCGCGCGTCGGCGACGCCGCGATGCAGCGCGCCGCGCAGGTCATCGCAGCGCTCGGCGGAGCCGCGCGATGAGCACGCGCCGGCTCGTGGTCGGCATCAGCGGCGCATCGGGCTTCGTGTACGGCATGCGGCTGCTCGCGCTGCTGCGCGAGCTCGACATCGAGACGCACGTAGTCGTGTCGCGCGCCGCCGCGCTGACGATGGCACACGAGACCGATTTCAAGCTGTCGGACATCACGGCGCTCGCGAGCGTGCTGTACCGCGGCGACGACATCGCGGCACCGATTTCGAGCGGCTCGTTCCGTACGCTCGGGATGATCGTCGCGCCGTGCTCGATGAAGACGCTCGCCGAGATCGCGAGCGGCCTGTCGTCCGGCCTGATTTCGCGCGCGGCCGACGTCGTGCTGAAGGAGCGCCGCCGGCTCGTGCTGCTTGCCCGCGAGACGCCTTACACGCTCACGCACCTGCGCAACATGGCGGCGGTCACGGAGATGGGTGCGATCGTCGCGCCCCCCGTGCCGGCGTTCTATGCGCGCCCCGCTTCGCTCGGCCAGATGATCGACCACACGCTCGGCCGCGTGCTCGATCTGTTCGACCTCGATTCCCGCACCGTCCATCGCTGGAAAGAAAGCGAATTGCAGCCCAACCGACTCAACGGAGACGCATCATGACCCACATCCACACCACCCACAGCGACGTCGAGAAGATTCCGGTCACCGTGCTCACGGGCTTTCTCGGTGCGGGCAAGACCACGCTGCTCAACTACATCCTGCGCGAGAAGCACGGCCGCAAGATCGCGGTGATCGAGAACGAGTTCGGCGAGATCGGCATCGACGGCGGCCTCGTGCTCGAATCGACCGAGGAGATCTACGAGATGACGAACGGCTGCGTGTGCTGCGTCGGCGCAGTGCGCGAGGATCTGGTGCGGATCGTGCGGATGCTCGTCGAGCGACCCGACCGGCTCGATCACATCATCGTCGAGACGAGCGGCCTCGCCGATCCGTATCCGGTCGCGCAGACCTTCTTCCTCGACGATCCGATCGCGAAGGAAGTCGCGCTCGACGCGGTCGTCACGATGGTCGACGCAAAGCATATCCGCGCGCACCTCGACGATCTCGTGCTCGACGGCCGCGACAACCAGGCCGTCGACCAGATCGTCTGCGCGGACCGGATCGTGATCAACAAGGTCGATCTCGTCACGTCGCCGGACGTCGATGCGCTGACCGCGCGGCTGCGCGAGCTGAACACGACGGCCGAGATCGTTACGTCGAGCTACGCGCAGATCGATCTCGACCGCATCCTCGGCATCGGCGCGAACGAATTCGCGCAGATCCTCGTCGAGAGCGACGGGCTGCGGGCGGATACGCCGGCGAGCGAACACGAGCATGGCCATGAGCATGAGCACGGCCACGACGCTCACGCGCACGACGACCACGACCATCACGAACACGACGAAAGCGTATCGTCGGTCGGTATCGAGATCGATGCGGACGTCGATCTCGATGCGCTCGAAACGTGGCTCGGCGAACTGCGCGCCGCCGATACCGCGAACCTGTTCCGGATGAAAGGCATCCTCGCCGTGCAGGGCCGCGCGCAGCGCTACGTGCTGCAGGGCGTGCACGGCGTGATCGAACTGCGCGCCGCGCAGGCGTGGGGGTGCGAGCCGCGCTCGTCGCGCATCGTTTTCATCGGCCGCGATCTCGATCGCACCGCACTGACCGACCGTTTCCATGCCTGTCTCGCCGCCTCGATCGCGGCCTGACGGGCACGCCGGGCGGGCGCGCCGCGCACCCGCCCGATAACGAACCTCAGGAGACACGCCCATGAACTCTGCTTCACATCCCGTCGATCGGGTCCTGCCGCGCCGCCAGATGCTGACGCTCGGCCTGCAGCACATGCTCGTCGCCTATATCGGCGCGATCGCGGTGCCGCTGATCGTCGCGTCGGCACTGAAGATGTCGCCCGCCGACACGACCGTGCTGATCAGCACTGCGCTGTTCTGTTCCGGCATTTCGACGATCCTGCAGACAGTCGGCGTCTGGAAGCTCGGCGTACGCCTGCCGATCCTGCAGGGCGTCGCGTTCAGCAGCGTCGGCCCGGTGATCGCGATCGGCCTCACGCCGGGCGTGGGCTTCGCCGGCGTGTGCGGCGCGGTGATCGGTGCGGGCATCATCACGACCTTCGCGGCGCCGCTGGTCGGCCGGCTGCGCCGCCTGTTCCCGCCCGTCGTGACTGGCTGCATCGTCACCGTGATCGGCCTGCAACTGTTTCCGGTCGCGTACCAGTGGGCCGGCGGCGGCGACGCTGCGAAGCTGCAGTTCGGCGAGCTGTCGTTCCTCGCGGTCGCGCTCGTCGTCGCGGTCGTGATCCTCGCGGTCAACCGTTTCGCGAATGCGTTCCTGCGCAACCTGTCGGTGCTGATCGGGCTGGTCGCCGGCAGCCTGCTCGCGATCGCGCTCGGGATGGGCAACTTCACGAACGTTGCGGCCGCGCCGTGGTTCACCGTGCCCGTCCCGTTCCACTTCGGCACGCCGGTATTCGCGATCGTGCCCGTGCTGACGATGGTCGTCGTGATGATCGTGCAGATGGTCGAATCGATGGGCCTGTTCGTCGCGATCGGCGACATCGTCGAGAAGCAGGTGAGCGAGGAAGATGTCGTGCGCGGCCTGCGCGCGAACGGCGTCGCGAGCGCGATCGCCGGCACGTTCGCTGCGTTCCCGTTCATCGCGTTCATGGAGAACGTCGGGCTCGTGATCCTGACCGGCGTGCGCAGCCGCTGGATCGTCGCGGTCAGCGGCGTGCTGATGTGCGTCGTCGCGCTGGTGCCGAAGATCGGCGCGATCGTCGCGTCGACGCCGTCCGCCGCGCTCGGCGGTGCGGGTATCGCGATGTTCGGCGTGGTCGTCGCGGCCGGCGTGCAAACGCTCGCGAAAGTCGACTTCGAAGGCAACCGCTACAACGTGCTGATCGTCGGCTTCACGATCGCGACCGCGCTGATTCCGGTGATGGCGCCGAAGGTGTTCGCACACATGCCCGACTGGACGCAACCGTTCCTGCACAGCGGCGTCGTGCTCGCGTGCCTCGTGTCGGTCGCGCTCAACGCACTGCTCAACGGCGTGCCGGCGGCCGAACCGGTCGACGCCCACGCGCATCACGACGCCTCGCACCGCAGCCCGATGGCACGCGAGTGCGACTGATCGGCCAGGCGCCGCGCGCGGCAACCTGCCCGCGCGCGGCGTGTGATGGCCAACCACTATCCGAATCCGAGGAGACCCAAGCATGAGCCTTCCCTCTTCTTCGCTGCTGATCAGAAACCCCGTCTCGGTCATGAGCGGCCGCGCCGGCGACGCCGCGCGGCTCGGCCAGGCCGACCTGCGCATCCGCGACGGCCGGATCGAATCGATCTCGCCCGATCTCGCGCCGCTCCCCGGCGAGCGCGTGATCGACGCAAGCGATTGCGTCGTCTACCCGGGCTGGGTCAACACGCATCACCACTTGTTCCAGAACCTGTTGAAAGGCGTGCCGGCCGGCATCAACGCGGACCTGCAGGAATGGCTCGCGGCCGTGCCCTATCCGCGCGTCGCGCGCTTCACGCCGGCACTCGCGCGCATCGCCGCGCGGCTCGGCTTCGCGGAACTGCTGCTGTCCGGCGTGACGACCTGCGCCGATCACCACTACCTGTATCACGCAGGCGGCACCACCGAGACCGGCGACCTGCTGTTCGACGAGGCCGCCGGCTTCGGGATGCGCTTCGTGCTGTGCCGCGGCGGCGCATTGCAGGCGGCCGGCGACCATCCGGGCTTCGCCGGCACTGCGCTGCAACCCGAGACGCTCGACCAGATGCTCGCCGACATCGAGCGGTTGAAGGCGCGCTATCACGACGCGGGCAGCGCATCGATGCGCCGCGTGGTCGTCGCGCCGACCACACCGACCTTCTCGCTGCCGCCCGAACTGCTGCCCGAGGTGGCGCGCGCCGCGCGCGGCATGGGCCTGCGGTTGCATTCGCATCTTTCCGAGACGACGCGCTACGTCGATTTCTGCCGCGAGCGCTACGGCAAGCTGCCCGTCGAATTCGTCTCCGATCACGAATGGCTCGGCCCCGACGTGTGGTTCGCGCACCTGGTCCATCTCGAAGCGAACGAGATCGCGATGCTTGCGGAAACGGGCACCGGCTGCGCGCACTGCCCCGTCAGCAACGCGCGGCTCGGCAGCGGCATCGCGCCCGCGCCGCGCATGGCGGCGGCCGGCGTGCCGGTGTCGCTCGGCGTGGACGGGGTCGCGTCGAACGAATCGGGCAGCATGACGCACGAAGCGAATTTCGCGTGGCTCGTGCATCGCGCGGCGCACGGCGCGTCGGCAACCACCGCCGAGGAAGTGCTGCACTGGGGCACGCAGGGCGGCGCGCGCGTGCTCGGGCTCGATGCGGTCGGCACGCTCGAAGTCGGCCAGGCCGCCGATCTCGTGCTGTACGACGTGAGCGGCCCGCGCTTCAACGGCTTCCACGATTATGCGATCGCACCTGTCGCGGCCGGCGAGCCGGCGCCCGTGAAGTACAGCATCGTGAACGGCCGCATCGTGGTGGATGACGGCGAGATCCCGGGCCTCGACCTACCCGCGCTGCGCCGCGCGGCTGTCGACGCGGTGCGGCAGTTGCTCGACTGAACGGAGGCCATGCAATGCATTCACGTATCCGCATCGGCATCCCGACGCCGTCGTCGAACACCGCGCTCGAACCGCTGACGACCACAATCGTCGCCGAACTGCCGAACGTCAGGGTGCACTTCGCGCGCTTCACCGTGACCGAGATCGCACTGAGCGCGGCCGCGCTCGACCAGTTCGACGCCGAGCGCATTCTCGTCGCGGCGCGGCAGCTTGCCGATGCGCGTGTCGACATGATCGGCTGGAGCGGCACGTCGGCCGGCTGGCTCGGCTTCGAGCGCGACGCCGCGCTGTGCCGCAGCATCGAGATGCGCTGAGCGGATCGACGCGCGCGGCTGCGCCCGCGCGCCGATCGTGCCGCCCCGCGATTTCGACGACAATGACCGCTTGATCGCGGCGCGTCGTTCCGTGCCGTCGGATCGGACACGGAGCGCCCAGCGTCATGAAAGTCGAAAACTCGGAACTCGAAGCGTTCGTCGCCGTCGCGGAGCTCGGCACGTTCCACCGCGCCGCGGAGAAGCTGCACCTGACGCAGCCGGGGCTGTCGCGCCGCATCCAGAAGCTCGAGCAGGCGCTCGGCGTCGAATTGTTCCATCGCACCACGCGCAGCGTGACGCTGACGGGCGTCGGCCGCCAGTTCCTGCCGATGGCGCGCGAGCAGATCGCGCAGCTCGGGATGATGCTGTCGTCGATCCAGGAGATCGCCGAGAAGCGCTACGGCAAGGTGCGGCTGGCGTGCATCCCCACCGTCGTCGCGCGGGCGCTGCCCGACGTGCTGCGCCGCTACGCGGCCAGGTATCCGCATGTCGCCGTGCAGATCCTCGACGGCAATCACGACTTCGTGCTGTCGCAGGTGCGCGCGGGCATCGCCGAATTCGGCGTGAGCCTGCACCCGGGCGACGACGACGATCTCGCGTTCGAGTCGCTCTTCACCGACCGCTACGTGCTCGCGGCCCATGAGGACGACCCGCTCGCGCGCGCCGACGCCGTCACGCTCGGCGAATTGCGGCACGCGAAGCTGATCATCGGCGGGCGCGACAGCGGCAACCGCCTGCTGCTCGAAATGCTGATGGGCCAGGAAGCCGTGCGGACCCGCTGGTTCTACGAGGTCGAGCACATCTCGTGCGTCGCGGCGCTCGTGGCGGCCGGCGTCGGCTGCGCGATCCTGCCCGAGAGCGCACTGCGCGCGTACGGTTCGCCCGCCGTGCGCGCCGTGCCCATCGCGAGCCCGACGATCGAGCGCACGGTCGGCATCGTGCGGCACCGCACCATCTCGATGTCCAGCTTCGCGAGCGACCTCCAGGCCCTGGTGAAGGCGTCGCTCGCCTGACGCCCACGAACCGCCCGCGGACGCGGCGCCGCCCGCATTGATGCCGGTTTCGCATGAATCGCGAGCCGAACGGCATTGGACGCCCGAAAAATGGCCGGGGACGATGGTGGCCGATACGAACGACGGAAACGGGCGACTCCCCGGGTCCGGACGGATTCCGGAGGAGCCACCATGCATTTCGATGTAATCCTGCGGCGCGGCGAGCTGATCGACGGCACGGGCACCGCGCGCTTCGACGCCGATCTCGGCGTGACCGGCGCGCGCATCGCCGCGATCGGCGACCTGAGCGGCGCGACGGCCGCGCATACGCTCGACGCGAGCGGCCTGGTCGTCGCGCCGGGCTTCATCGACAGCCACACGCACGACGACGCGTTCGTGCTGACCGATCCCGACGTCGAACCCAAGGTCGCGCAAGGCGTCACCACGGTGATCGCCGGCAACTGCGGGATCAGCCTCGCGCCGCTGCTCGCCGAACGCGACGTGCCGCAGCCGCTCGACCTGCTCGGCGCGTGGCAGGCGTTCCGCTTCCCGTCCTTTCTCGCGTATCTCGACGCGCTCGATGCCACGCCCGCCGCCGTCAACACGGCGGCCCTCGTCGGCCATTCGACGCTGCGCGTGCGGCACATGGCCGATCTCGAACGCGCGGCCGACGCGGCGGAAATCGCCGCGATGGCGGCCGACGTGCGCGAAGCGATGGCGGCCGGCGCGTTCGGCGTATCGTCGGGCACCTTCTATCCACCCGCCGCCGCCGCGACCACCGACGAGCTGATCGACGTGTGCGCGCCGCTGCGCGACACGGGCGGCGTGTTCGCGACGCACCTGCGCGACGAGACCGACGCGATCATCGCGTCGCTCGACGAGGCATTCTCGATCGGCCGCGCGCTCGACGTGCGCGTCGTGCTGTCGCATCACAAGGTGGCCGGCAAGGCCAACCACGGCCGCTCGATCGAGACGCTCGCGCACATCGACGCGCAGCGGGCGCGGCAAGCGCTGTGCGTCGACTGCCATCCGTATCCGGCCACGTCGACGATGCTGCGCGCGGACCGCATCCGCCAGTCGTCGCGCGTGATCCTCGCGTGGTCGAAGCCGCATCCCGAGCTCGCGGGCCGCGACTTCCACGACCTGCTGCCGCTGTTCGGCGATTCCGTCGACGCGGCGATCGACGCGCTGCGCCCGGCCAGCGCGATCTACTTCGTGATGGACGAAGCGGATGTCGAACGCATCATGGGCCACGCGCTGACGATGGTCGGCTCCGACGGCCTGCCGAACGACACGCGCCCGCATCCGCGGCTGTGGGGTACCTTCCCGCGCGTGCTCGGCGAGTTCTCGCGCGAGCGCGGCCTGTTCCCGCTGGAGACGGCGGTGCGCAAGATGACGGGCCTCACCGCCGAGCAGTTCGGGATCGCTGAACGCGGCCGACTCGCGGTCGGCCACTACGCCGATCTCGTCGTGTTCGATCCCGCGCGCGTGATCGACCGCGCGACCTTCGCGAGCCCGACGCTGCGCCCCGACGGCATCGAGCATGTATTCGTCAACGGGCAGGCCGTACTCGCGGACGGGCGCCACACCGGCGCACGCCCCGGGCGCGCGCTGCGCCGTATCCTCTCCAGCCGGGAGTCGTCATGACACATTCGAACGGCGCGGCCTCGCCGCGCGGCCTGCCATCCGCCGCCGATGCGCGCGCGGGCGCCGCTACACCCGACGTCGATGCGCTGTATGCGCGATTGAGCCGCCGCATCATTCCGCTGATCCTCGTGTGCTACTTCTTCGGCTATCTCGACCGCGTGAACGTCGGGTTCGCGAAGCTGCAGATGGTGACGGACCTCCACCTGTCGGATGCGGCGTACGGCGTCGGCGCGGGGCTGTTCTTCGTCGGCTACCTGCTGCTGCAGGTGCCGGCCGGCTGGCTCGTGCAGCGCGTCGGCGTGAAGCGCTGCCTCGCCGGGTCGATGCTGACCTGGGGCGTGGTGTCGATCGCCACGCTCGCCACCCGCGACACGGCCAGCTTCTACGCGCTGCGCTTCCTGCTCGGCGTGACGGAGGCCAGCTTCTTCCCGGCCGTCATCGCGTATTTCAGCGTGTGGTTTCCGTCGCATCGGCTGTCGAAGGTGATGGCGCTGCTGTTTCTCGCGATGCCGCTCGGCGTGATCGTCGGCGGCCCGCTGTCCGGCTGGATCATGGACGCGACGCACGGCGGGCTCGGCCTGCGCGGCTGGCAATGGATGTTCCTGCTCGAAGGGCTGCCGGCCGTTGTGCTCGGGCTGGTCCTGCTCGTGCGCGTGACCGAACGGATCGACGACGCGACGTGGCTGACCGACGCCGAGAAGCGCACGGTCCACGCGGAAATGGCGCAGGAGGCGGCCGGCAAGCGCACGCAACTCGGCGCCGCGCTGCGCGAGCCGACGCTGTGGATCCTGTTCGCGACGTCGTTTCTCTATAACGTCGGCAACTACGGGCTCGTGTTCTGGATGCCGACGATGATCAAGTCGCTCGGCAATCTCAGCAATCTCGCGATCGGTCTCGTCAGCGCGATCCCGTATCTCGTCGCCTCGGTCGCGATGGTCGCGAACGCGCAGCATTCGGTGCGCACCGGCGAGCGGCGCTGGCATACGGCGCTACCGGTCGCGATCGGTGGCGTCGCGCTGCTCGCGAGCCTCGGGATGCGCACGCACCCCGTGCTCGCGGTCGCGTGCCTGACCGTCGGCGTGGCCGGCATCATGAGCACGCTCGCGATGTTCTGGAGTTTGCCGTCGCGGATCCTCGCCGGCGAGGCGGCCGCGGGCGGCGCGGGGCTCGTCAACATCGGCGCGGCCGTCGCCGGATTCGTCGGCCCGACGCTGATGGGCTATGCGAAGGGTTTGACGGGCAGCACGGAATTCGGCGTCGCGCTGCTCGCGTTCACGCTGTTCGCGGCGGCGGCGCTGATCCTGTCGATTCCGCGCCGGTTGATGGCGCGATCGTGAGGTGGTGCGCATGAGCACGGCGCCGTCGATGCGCAGCGCACTCGCGCTGGCAGCCGAGGTTCGCGCGGGGCGTATCGGCGCCGAGTCGCTCGTGCAGGCCGCGCTCGCCGACATCGCCGCGCACGACGGCGCGATCCACGCGTGCGCGCAGACGTT
Source organism: Burkholderia sp. BCC1208 (assembly GCF_902833095.1). Classification (NCBI taxonomy): domain Bacteria; kingdom Pseudomonadati; phylum Pseudomonadota; class Betaproteobacteria; order Burkholderiales; family Burkholderiaceae; genus Burkholderia; species Burkholderia sp. BCC1208. Next base: position 250,234 of record NZ_CADFDY010000012.1, read on the forward strand.
CGACGAACGGGCGCTGCGTGACGCGCGGCGTATCGACCGGTGCGTACAGGACGGGCTCGACCCGGGCCCGCTCGCCGGCGTGCCGTTTCTCGTGAAGTGGAACTTCGACGTGGCCGGCTACACGACGGTCGCGGGATCGCCCGGGCGCGCCGCGTTGCCGGCCGCCGCTGCCGATGCGACGATGGTCGCCCGGCTGTGCGCGGCCGGCGCGGTGCCGGTCGGCGCGACCCACATGGACGAACTCGCGTGCGGCGCCACCGGTGTGAATCCGCACTACGGTTCCGTACGCCTGCCGGCGGACCCGACGCGCATGACCGGTGGCTCGTCGAGCGGCTCGGCCGCCGCGGTCGCGGCCGGCTATGTGCCGCTCGCGCTCGGCAGCGACACCAACGGCTCGATCCGCGCGCCGGCCGCACTGTGCGGCGTATGGGGCTTTCGGCCGGGCGACGGGCGGCTGTCGCGGGACGGTTGCCTGCCTTATGCCGATTCGCTCGATACCGTCGGCGGGTTCGCGAACGATATCGACGATCTTGCGGCGTTGTACGACGTGATGCTCGGCGGTGCGGTGACGTTGCATGCGCAACGAATGCGCGCACCGGGCACGCAGTTGCGCGTCGCCGTGCTGGCCGGCGATTTCGAACGGCACGCCGATGCGGACGCGCAACGCGCCGTGCGGCGCGCGGCGGCTTGCCTGCGCGCCGGCGATTCGATATCGGTCGGCCGTGACGAAGTCGCGCGAGTGCGCGACGCGGCGGTCGTGATCTCGAACGTGGAACTGGCTCGCGCCCATCGCGGGTTGCTCGATGCGCCAGCCGCGCTCGTCTCCGAGCGCCTGCGTTCGCGCATTGCGGCCGGCCTCGCGACGACTGACTCGGCCTATCTGGAAGCGATCGCCTGTCGTGCCGCGTGGCGCGCGCGCCTCGAAGCGCTGTTCGCGCACCACGACGTGCTGATCGCGGCCGCGACGCCCTATGCCGCGCCGCGCTTCGCCGACGCGACCGTCGACGTCAACGGCGAAGCGCTCGAACCCGCGAAGACGCTCGGCCTGCTCACGCAGCCGATCTCGTTCGCGGGTTTGCCTGTCGTCAGTGCGCCGTGCTTCCTGCCGGGCGAGTTGCCGGTGGGCGTGCAGTTGATCGGCGCGCCGGGGAGCGAGGCCGTTTGCTTCGACGCCGCACGGCGGTTCTCAGCCTCGTGGCGGAACATGCTTCGTTAGCGACGCGCCCCCTTGGTGCCCCGCGCCGCCGCGAGTATGCTTGCAGTTCGAACGCCCCCCAACCTGGGCGCGCACTCCGCATCGCGGGCAAGCGCACCGCCAACCGGCTTTCATCACCCATGGATTTCGACGTCATCGTTCTAGGCGCCGGCATCGTCGGCGTCTCCGCCGCGCTGCACCTGCAGGATCGCGGCCGCAAGGTCGCCCTCGTCGATCGCGGCGCGCCCGGCGAAGGCACGAGCTTCGGCAATGCCGGACTGATCGAGCGCTCGTCGGTCGAACCGTACCCGTTCCCGCGCAGCCCGTTCACGCTGATGCGCTACGCGTTGAACCGCTCGACCGACCTCTACTGGCACAGCGCATCGCTGCCCGCGTTCGCGCCGTGGCTCGCACGATTCTGGTGGGAATCGGCGCCGCTGCGTCACGCGGCGGCGTCGCGCGACATGCTGCCGCTGATCGAACGCTGCATCGTCGAACACGACGCGCTGATCGCGCGGGCCGGCGCCGGCGAACTGATCCGCGCGAGCGGCTGGCTGGAAGCGTTCCGCACGCCGGCCGCATTCGAACGCGGCGTGGCGGAAGCCGGTCTCACCGCGCGCCGCCACGGGCTCGGCATCACGCCGCTCGACGCAGCCGCGCTGCGCGCGCATGAACCGAGCCTCGCCCCGGGCTTTTGCGGCGCGCTGCACTGGCTCGACCCGAAAAGCGTCGTCGATCCGGCCGCGCTCGTCAAAGCATATGCGCAGCTCTTCGTGCAAGGCGGCGGCACGTTGCTGACGGGCGACGCCGCAAGCCTCGACGCGCTGTCGCCCGGCTGGCAGGTGACGACCGACGACGGCCCAGCGGACGCGCCGGCCGTCGTGGTCGCGCTCGGCCCATGGTCCGACACGGTGTTCGGCAAGTTCGGCTACAAGATCCCGCTGCGCGAGAAGCGCGGCTATCACATGCACTACGCGCCGTCCGCGCGCGGCGTGCCGTCGGCGCCGATCGTCGATCGCGAATACGGTTACGTGATCGCGCCGATGCGGCGCGGGCTGCGGCTGACGACGGGCGTCGAGATCGCGCGGCGCGGACTTCCGCCAACGGGCGTGCAGCTCGAACGCGCGGAACGCGTCGCACGGCCGGTGTTCGGGTTCGGCGAGCGGCTCGACCCGCAGCCGTGGCTCGGCTTCCGGCCGTGCACGCCCGACATGCGCCCGGTGATCGGCCCCGCGCCCGCGCATCGCGGGCTGTGGTTCGCGTTCGGGCACAACCATCACGGGCTGACGCTCGGCCCCGTCACCGGCCGCCTGCTGGCCGAGATGATGACGGGCGAGGCGACGTTCACCGATCCGGCGCCGTATCGCGCGGATCGCTTCTGAGCGCGCGACGCCAACCGGCCCGAACGCAGGACCGGCGTCGCCCCCGCCGTCAGCGAAAGCGAAGCTGATTTCGCCCCAGTTGCGAAACAGACGCGCAGCCCATCAGCCGCATATCGCGTTCGATCTCCGTCCGCATCAGCTGCAACGCGCGCTCGACGCCGGGCTGCCCCGCAGCGGCGAGCGGGAACAGGTAGTAGCGCCCGAGGCCGACCGCCTTCGCACCGAGCGCCAGCGCCTTCAGTACGTGCGACCCCCGCTGCACGCCGCCGTCCATCATCACGTCGATCCGGTCGCCCACCGCGTCGACGACCTCGGCAAGCTGGTCGAACGCGGCGCGCGAACCGTCCAGTTGCCGCCCGCCGTGGTTCGACAACACGATGCCGGTACAACCGATGTCCGCCGCCCTGCGGGCGTCGTCGACCGACATCACGCCTTTCAGGCAAAACTGGCCGCCCCACTCCCGCACCATCGCGGCGACGTCGTCCCATGACATCGACGGATCGAGCATGTCCGTGAAGTAGCGGCTGATCGACATCGCGCCGCCGCCCATGTCGACATGCCGGTCGAGTTGCGGCAAACGGAACCGCTCGTGGGTCAGATAGTTGAACGCCCAGGCCGGCTTCAACGCGAACTCGGTCAGCCCCGCGAGCGTCAGCCGGAACGGAATCGAGAAGCCGGTGCGCTTGTCGCGCTCGCGATTGCCGCCGGTGATGCTGTCCACCGTCAGCATCATCACGTTCACGCCGGCCTCCCGCGAGCGATTCATCATTTCGCGGTTGAGACCGCGATCCTTGTGAAAGTAGAACTGGTACACCTGCGGGCCCGGGCTGATCGCACGGGCCTCTTCCAGGCTCACGGTGCCGAGCGACGACACCCCGAACATCGTGTCGAATTTCGCGGCCGCGGCGGCGACGGCCCGCTCGCCGTCGTGATGAAACAGGCGTTGCAGCGCCGTCGGCGAACAATAAACCGGCATGCCGAGCTTTTGCCCCATGACCGTCACCGACAGATCGACATCGCGCACGCCGCGCAACACGTTCGGCACCAGATCGCAGCTTTCGAACGCGCTCGTGTTGCGTCGATACGTGGCTTCATCGTCGGCCGCACCGTCGATGTAATTGAAGATCGGTCCCGGCAACCGCCGTCTGGCGAGCTCACGGAAGTCGTGGAAATTGTGGCAATCGTTCACGCGCATTCGTCACACTCCATTCGGCGCGCGAGCGGCATGCCGGTGGGCCGGCGCGCGTCGCTCGCATCGCAGTGTTCGTTCGGCCCCGGCGGCAGGTACATTCGCGCGATACGGAGGCCGCGTCGGCACCCGGGAGGAGCCGCATCGCGTCCGCCGCTTCCGACCTGCAGGGAATCGACTCGCACGTTCAGTCGAGCGCGCGGCCGAAGATGCGGATCACTTCGTCGAGATGCTCGGCCATCGCGCGGCGCGCGGCTTCGGGATCGCGCGCGCGGATCGCGTCGAGGATCGCGCGATGCTCGCGTTCCGACCGGTGCGGCATGTCGTTCGGCATGTACAGCGACTGCAGCCGCTGGAACATCAGGTCGTACTTGTGCGCGAGCAACTGCTTGATCATCAGCGCATACGCCGGATTGTCGCTCGCTTCCGCGATGCGGATATGGAACAGCCGGTCGCCCGGATGCGTGAGGGAGCCGCTGCGGTTGTCGTCCTGGTTGCGCAGGAACGCTTCGTGAATGCCTTCGATCTGCGCGTCCGAGCCGTGCTTCGCGGCCAGCGATGCGGCTTCCGGCTCGATCAGCCGGCGCGCCTGCAGCAGCGCGAACGGCGGGATTTCGGTATCGAGGTCGAGCGCGATGCCGAGCTCCGGATCGATCTCGACGATCGTGAACGGCGCGACCTTCGCGTCGAGCGCCGATGCGGGTTCGGGCGCGGCGGCCGTTTCGGGATGGCGCACCTTCACGCCGTCGCCGACGCGCACGCTGACGAGCCCGTTCACTTCGAGCGCGATCAGCGCCTCGCGCACCGACGTGCGCGACACGCCGAACCGTTCGGCGAGTTCGCGCTCGGGCGGCAGATAGCTGCCCGGCGGGAAATCGCCGGACTCGATCATCGCACTGAGCTTGTCGGCGATCTGCTGGTAGAGGCGGCGGTTCTGAATCGGCTGGATGGACATACGTTGACGCTGGTAATCGGTTTCGTTCCGGACGGTCCGACGAATCGCGCGGACCGCTCGCGCCTATTTTATATGCCGCGCTTCACATCGCCCGGCACCGCGTAGCAGCGCGCGGCCGTGCCGCCCCACAACGCGGCGCGTTCGGCCGCCGACAGCCGCGATTCGGCCCAGCGCTCGACCAGCGACGCCACTTCGTCATACGACGCCGCGAGCAGGCACACGGGCCAGTCCGATCCGAACATCAGCCGCTGCGGGCCGAACGCGTCGAGCGCCGCGTCGAGGCACTGCTCGATATGCCGGATGTCCTGCCCGCGCAGGCCGCGCCGCCAGTCGGCTTCGGTCACGAGCCCCGACAACTTGCACGCGACGTGCGGCAGCGCGCCGAGTTCGCGCAGCGACGCGCGCCAGCGCGCGAGCGCCGTGTCGTCGCGCTCGAACTCGGCGAGCGCCGGCTTGCCGGCGTGGTCGAGCACGAGCCAGTGCGCGTCGTGCCGCGCGCAGAACGCGCGCACGTCCGGCAACTGGCGCTCGAACACGAGCACGTCGTACACATAGCCGTTCGCCTGCAGCCACGCGACGCCGCGATTGAAACCGGGATCCGCGACGAACGCGCCGACGTCGGCTTCGTCCTGCATCTGATGACGAAAGCCGCGCAGCTTCGGGCTGCGCCACTCGGCGACACGGTCGGCCAGCTCCGGCGCACCGAGATCCTCCCAGCCGACCACCGCCGCGATGCGTGCATCGTCGCGCGCCAGATCGAGCAGGAACGCCGTCTCGTCGCGCCCGGCGCGCGCCTGCACCGCGATCGACGCGCCGAGCGCCTGCGCATGCATCCGCGGCCACAGCGCGTCGGGCAGGTAGTCGCGCGCGAGCACGCCCATGCCGGGGCCGATCCACGGATAGTCGGCCGCGCGATAACGCCAGAAGTGCTGATGCGAATCGATGCGCACTGCGCCCATGATGCCCTCGTGTTCGATCATCGCGGCGGCGACGGCCCGCATCGCCGCCCCGCCCATCCGCAACGTTCAGTCGTACAACACCGCCGCGATCTTCGGATCGTCGATATTGGTCTTGTCGTACCAGTAGAAACCGGTATCGATGACCTTCGGCAGTTTCTCGCCCTTGATCGCCTTCACCGCCGCCTCGACCGTCTTGTAGCCGATCCCGATCGGGTTCTGCGTAATCGCGCCGGCCATCAGCCCACTGCGGATCGCGTCCTTCTGTTGCTTGCCGGAATCGTAGCCGACGATCACGACCTTGCGCTTCATCTCGCGCACGCCGTTGACCACGCCGATCGCCGAGCCTTCGTTGGTGCCGAACAGCCCCTTCAGCTTGGGATACGCCTGCAGGATCGACTTCGTCACCTCGGTCGATTTCAGCTGATCGCCTTCGCCGTACTGCACGGTCACGACCTGCACCTTCGGGTGCGCCGACTTCATCCGGTCGAGGAAGCCGTCGCGGCGGTCGATGCCGGTGCGGCTCGTCTGGTCGTGCGCGACCACGGCCACCTCGCCCGCGTCGCCGATCAGCGCGGCAAGCTTGTCGGCGGCGAGCGCGGCAGCGGCCTTGTTGTTGGTCGCGGCCGTCGTCACCGGAATGTCGCTGTCCACACCCGAATCGAACGCGATCACCGGAATCTTCTCGGCCTGCGCCTTCTTCAAGAGCGGCAGCGCGGCCTTGCTGTCGAGGGCCGCGAAGCCGAGCGCGGCCGGCTTCTTCGCGATCGCGGCCGACAGCATGTCGATCTGCTTGTCGACCATCGCCTCGGTTTCGGGCCCTTCGAACGTCACCTTCACCTTGTAGTCCTTCGCGGCTTGCATCGCGCCCGATTTCACGGCCTGCCAGAACTGATGCTGGAAGCCTTTCGAGATCAGCGGGATGTAGGTTTCCTGCGCCTGCGCGCCGGCCGTGACACCGACGGCGAACGTCAGCCCGACGATCGCGTTCAACACCTTGCTCCTGATCACTTCGCGTCTCCTTGGTTGGTATCGACTGAAATGCCGGCCCGGCCGGCGGTGAAGCTCATGCGTGTTGGCGTCCATGCCTGCGTCAGCGGCGGCGCCGGCGCAGGATGTCCACATAGACGGCGAGGATGATGATCACGCCCGTCACGACCGTCTGCCATTCCTGCGCGACCGACATGATGCGCAGGCCGTTGGTCAGCACGCTCATGATGAACGCGCCGATGATGGTGCCGACGATGCTGCCCGCGCCGCCCGACAGCGACGTGCCGCCGATCACGACGGCCGCGATCGCATCGAGCTCGTAGCCCTGCCCGAGCGCCGGCTGCGCCGAGTTCAGCCGCGACGCGATCAGCAGGCCGGCGATTCCGCACACCGCGCCGCTGAACGTGTAGACGGCGATCTTCCACGCGTCGACGTTCACGCCGGAGAGCCGCAGCGCCTCCTCGTTGCTGCCCAGCGCGAACGTGTAGCGGCCGAAGATGGTGCGGTTCAGCACGATCGACGCGCCGATCGCGACGAGGAACAGGATCAGCACCGCGTTCGGGATCGGCAGCGCGGGGATCAGGTTGCCGATCAGCGAATCCTGCGCAATCGACGTGAAGCCCGGCGTGTCGTTGAAGTAGATCGGCCGCGTGCCCGAGATCACGAGCGACAGCCCCTTCAGCAGCATCATCATGCCGAGCGTCGCGATGAACGGAGGCACCTTCATCTTCGCGATCACGAAACCCGACACGCAGCCCGACAGCGCGCCGAAGCACAACGCGGCCAGGATTCCGAGCGGCAGCGGCATCCCCCATTTCGTCAGCACGACGCCGGCCATCACCGCGCAGAACGTCATCAGCGTGCCGACCGACAGGTCGATGCCGGACGTGATGATCACGTAGGTACAGGCGACGGCCAGCACGCCGTTCACGGCGGTCGCCTGCAGGATCGACACGAGGTTGTCGACTTCGAGGAAGTTCGACGACGCGAAGCTGAAGAACACGATCAGCAGCACGAGGCTCGCGAACGCGAGCAGCTTCTGCCGCGCGGCCGGGTTGAAGAAGCGCGATTTCAGGCTCGATGCGGCGGCCGGCGTGTCGCCGGTGGCAAGGGGCGGAACGGGATGCGTATCGTTGGACATGATGGGATCGGCTTGTGAATCAGGACAACACGGTCGACTCGCGCTGCGTCGCGAGCTGCATGATCTTTTCCTGCGTGGCGTCGGCCGCGCGCAATTCGCCGGTCACGCGGCCTTCGCACATCACGAGAATGCGGTGGCTCATGCGCAGCACCTCGGGCAGCTCCGACGAGATCATCACGATCGCCTTGCCGTCGGCGGCGAGCGCATCGAGCAGCTTGTAGATCTCGCTTTTCGCGCCGACGTCGATGCCGCGCGTCGGCTCGTCGAAGAACAGGATGTCGCAGTCGCGCAGCAGCCACTTCGCGATCACGATCTTCTGCTGGTTGCCGCCCGACAGCAGTCGCGCGGGCTGCGCGACCGACGGCGTGCGGATCGCGAGCTGCCGCACGTACGACTGCGCGGCCTCGCGCATCCCGCGCGCATCGAGGAACACGCCGCGGCGCACGAAGCGGCGCATGCTCGACAGCGCGATGTTGTTCTGCACGTCCATCCCGACCGCGAGCCCGAAGTGCTTGCGATCCTCGGACAGATAGCCGATGCCGAACTTCACCGCGTCGGCGGGCGTGCGGATCGTCACGGCCCTGCCGTGCACGCGGATCTCGCCCGCATCGACCGGGTCCGCGCCGAACACCGCGCGCGCGACCTCGGTACGGCCCGCGCCCATCAGCCCGGCGAAGCCGAGGATCTCGCCGCGCCGCAGCGTGAAGCCGACGTCGCGGATCGCGCGGCCGCGCGACAGCCCGCGCACTTCCAGGGCGATTTCGTTCGCGGACGTATCGGGCGGCGTACGGGTGTCCGTATCGAGCTGGCGGCCGACCATCATCGAAATGATCGACTCCATCGACGTATCCGCCATCGGCACGGTCGCGACGTACTTGCCGTCGCGCATCACGGTCACGCGATCGGCGATCTGGCGCAGCTCGTCCATCTTGTGCGAGATGTAGACGATGCCGACGCCGTTCGCGCGCAGGTCGCGGATGATGCGGAACAGTTCGGCGATCTCCGCGTTGTTCAGCGCGGCGGTCGGCTCGTCCATGATCAGCGCGCGCGAGTCGAACGACAGTGCCTTCGCGATCTCGACCATCTGCTGCTTCGCGACCGTCAGCCTGCCCACGGGCGTGCGCGGATCGAGATCGAGCCGCATCCGCTGGAAAATCGCGGCCGCGTCGCGGTTCAGCTTGTCTTCGTCGACGAACACCCCGAAGCGCCCGCGCGGCTCGCGGCCGATGAAGATGTTCTGCGCGACGCTCAGGTGGTTCATCAGGTTCAGTTCCTGATGGATGATGCCGATGCCGAGCGCCTGCGCGGCACGCGGATCGGCAATCTCCACCGGGCGGCCGTCCATCCGGATTTCGCCTGCGTCGCGCTGATAGACGCCCGCGAGAATCTTCATCAGCGTCGACTTGCCGGCGCCGTTCTCGCCCATCAGCGCATGCACTTCGCCCGCGCGCAGGTCGAAACGGCAATCGTCGAGCGCCTGCACGCCCGGAAAGCGCTTGCCGATGCCGGTCAGTGCGATCAGCGGCGGCGCGGTGTTCGGATTCAGGTCGGGTTGCATGAATCGCGGCCCTCAGCTGATCGCACGATCGAGATGCGTGTAGCCGCCGTCGACGAACAGCCACTGGCCCGTCGTGTGCGAAGCGCGATCCGACAGCAGGAACACGGCCGTGTCGGCGATCTCGTCGGCCGTCGTGAAACGCTGGCCGAGCGGCACCTTGCCGGCGATGCCGGCGAGCTTCGCGTCCGGATCGTCGAAGCCGGCGAGCCAGCTTCGGTACAGCGGCGTCATCACTTCGGCGGGGATCACCGCGTTCACGCGCACGCCGTCGTCGCGCAACGCGACGGCCCATTCGCGCGTCAGCGCGAGCTGTGCGCCCTTCGACGCGCAATAGCCGCTCGTGTTGCCCTGCCCGGTCACGGCCGTCTTCGACGAGATGTTGACGATCGCGCCGCGCGCCGCCTTCAGGTGCGGCACGCAGTAGTGCGCCATCACGTAGTAGTGGATGAGGTTGCGTTCGAGCGACGCGACGAACGCGTCGCGCCCGGCATCGAGCCCGATGCTGTCGTTGATGCCCGCGTTGTTGACGAGGCCGTCGATGCGGCCGAAGCGCGCGATGGTCTGCGCCACGGCGTCGCGGCACTGCGCGTCGTCCTGCAGCTCGACGGTCACGCACGCGGCGCGCGGCTGTTTCTGCGCGAGTGCGCGCCAGAACGCGTCGTCGGGCGCGTGGCGCGCGAACACCACCGGGATCGCGCCTTCGCCGGCGAGCCGCATCGAGATCGCGGCGCCGATGCCCGACGCGCCGCCGGTCACGATCACGACCTTGTCTTGCAGATTCAAATCCACTTCGCGTCTCCGTCGTTCATGTTGTCGCCGCGCACGACGCGCGTGGCGCGCCGTCGTGCATTGCCATGCGTCAGCCGCGGAACCGGTACTGCTCCAGCGATTCGGGCTTCATCTCGATCGAAAAACCGGGCGCCGTCGGCGGCATGTATGCCGCGCCGCGCACCACGCACGGTTCGACGAAATGCTCGTGCAGGTGATCGACGTACTCGGTCACGCGCCCCTCCTTCGTGCCGGAAATGCATACGTAGTCGATCATCGACAGGTGCTGCACGTATTCGCACAGCCCGACGCCACCCGCGTGCGGGCACACCGGCAGCCCGTATTTCGCGGCCATCAGCATCACCGCGAGAATCTCGTTCACGCCGCCGAGCCGGCACGCGTCGATCTGCACGACGTCGATCGCGCCGCGCGCGATGAACTGCTTGAACAGCACGCGGTTCTGGCACATCTCGCCGGTCGCGACCTGCACCGGCGCGATCGCCTTGCGGATCTTGCGATGCCCTTCGACGTCGTCGGGGCTCGTCGGCTCCTCGATGAACCACGGCCGCGCGAAGGCGAGCTCGCGCACCCAGTCGATCGCCTCGTCGACTTCCCACACCTGGTTCGCGTCGATCATCAGCTTGCGATCGGGGCCGATCACCTCGCGCGCGATCGTCACGCGGCGGATGTCGTCCTCGAGGTTCGCGCCGACTTTCAGTTTCACGTAATCGAAACCTTCTTCCACCGCCTCGCGGCAGAGCCGGCGCAGCTTGTCGTCGCTGTAGCCGAGCCAGCCGGCCGACGTCGTGTAGCACGGGTAGCCGTCGCGCTCCAGCGCGGCGATTCGCGCGGCCTTGCCGGGCGCCTGCCGGCGCAGCAGGTCGAGCGCTTCGTCCGGGCTCAGGCAGTCGGTCAGGTAGCGGAAGTCGATCGCCCGCACCAGCTCCTCGGGGCTCATGTCGGCGACGAGCCGCCACAGCGGCTTGCCCACGGCCTTCGCCCACAAATCCCACACCGCATTGACGACGGCGCCCGTCGCCAGGTGAATCGCGCCCTTGTCGGGGCCGATCCAGCGCAACTGGCTGTCCGACGTGACGTGCCGCCAGAAACGGCCCATGTCCTCGCAAATCCAGTCGAGGTCGAGGCCGACGACGAGGTGGCGCATCGCATCGATCGCCGCACAGCAGATTTCGTTGCCGCGCCCGATGGTGAACGTGAGCCCGTGACCTTCGAGGCCGTCGTGATCGGTTTCGAGCACGACGTAGGCCGCCGAATAATCGGGGTCCGGATTCATCGCGTCGGAGCCGTCGAGCTGGCGCGAGGTCGGAAAGCGCACGTCGAGGACGCGCATCGATCGAATGATAGGCATGACGAACCGTCCGTTGAAGGAAATCAGGCGTGCACGGTGCGCTGGCGTTGCTCGCCGAGCCCGTCGATGCCGAGCGTGATCACCTGTCCGGCGCGCAGATAGACGGGCGGCTTCTGCCCGAGGCCCACGCCCGGCGGCGTGCCGGTCGAGATCACGTCGCCCGGCTGCAGGCTCATGAAGCGGCTCAGGTAGCTGATCAGGTGCGGCACGCGGAACACCATCGTCGCGGTCGTGCCGTTCTGGTAGCGGTGGCCGTCCACTTCCAGCCACAGCCGCAGCGCGTGCGGATCGGGCACTTCATCGGCCGTCACGAGCCAGGGCCCAAGCGGGCCGAACGTGTCGTTGCCCTTGCCCTTGTCCCACGTGCCGCCGCGCTCGAGCTGGTATTCGCGCTCCGACACGTCGTTCACGACGCAGTAGCCCGCGACGTGCGACAGCGCGTCGGCTTCGTCGATATAGCGGCCGCCCTGGCCGATCACCACGCCGAGTTCGACTTCCCAGTCGGTCTTCTCCGAGCCGCGCGGGATCTCGACGTCGTCGTTCGGGCCCGAGATCGCGCTCGTCCACTTGCCGAACACGACGGGTTCCTTCGGCACCTCCATCCCGGATTCGGCGGCGTGATCCGAATAATTGAGCCCGATGCAGATGAACTTGCCGACGCGGCCGACGCACGCGCCGAGCCGCGGCGTGCCTTCGACGAGCGGCAGCGACGACGGCGGAATGTCGCGCAGCCGCGCGAGCGACGCGGGGGTCAGCACGTCGCCGGCGATGTCGTCGATCACGCCGGACAGGTCGCGAATATGGCCCTGCGCATCCAGCAGGCCCGGTTTTTCATGGTGTTTGTCGCCAAATCTCAGCAGTTTCATATCGTCGTGTGAACGGAAACGGAAAGTGAATGGGAAGGTGCGATCAATTAGACACGGTCAGTTAGACGCGGTCAGTTTGACCAGCCGCCGTCGATCAGGTGAATCGTGCCGGTGGTGAACGACGCTTCGTCGGACGCCAGGTACAGCGCGAGCGCGGCGACCTCGTCCGCGGTGCCGATGCGGCCGATCGGCTGGCGCGCGACGAACGCCTGGCGCACCTCGTCGTCGGACACATGGCGCGTGCGCGCCTGGTCCGCGATCCGCTGCGCCAGCGACGGCGATTCGATCGTGCCCGGGCAGATCGCGTTGCAGCGGATGCCCCGCTCGACGAAATCGGCCGCCACCGCCTTGGTCAGCCCGATCACGGCCGCCTTGGTGGTGCCGTACACGAAGCGGTTCGGCACGCCCTTCACGCTCGACGCGGCCGACGCCATGTTGACGATCGACGCGCCGCCCGCTTCGAGCATCGCGGGCAGCAGCGCGCGGATCAGCCGGTACATCGACGTGACGTTCAGGTTCAGCGAGAACGCCCATGCGTCGTCGTCGCAATCGAGGATCGAGCCGTGGTGCACGTATCCGGCACAGTTGAACAGCACGTCGAACGCGCGTTCGCTCGCGGCGAGCGCGGCCACCTCGTTCGCGTCGGTGACGTCGAGCCGCCGCGTGACCAGCCGGCCGCCCGCGCGCTCGGCGTCGGATTCGAGCCGCTCCAGCGCGGCTTCGTTGATGTCGGTCGCCAGCACGTCGGCGCCCTCGCTCGCGAACCGCAACGCGGTCGCGCGGCCGATGCCCTGCCCGGCCGCCGTCACCAGCGCGCGTTTGCCCTGCAATCTCATGAGCGTCTCTCCGAAAAAGCCGGCCGCCAGTCGGCCGATTGGCACAAAGGACTAAAGGTCCAACCAATCATAGGAACGGATCGCGCGTTTGTCACGAAATTGGGATTCAGTATTTACCCGGGCGGACGAATCCGTGCGGCGCAGAAATTCGGTGGGAAAGCGGCGTGGGCGCCGCCCCGGCGATTCGCTCAAAGCCAATACCGGCGGGTATTCCAGCCGTTTCTTTCCGCAGCGTTCGGCACGCTGGAAGGGCAAACTGACAAAAAAGTCATGTTCGCGTCAGGGTGTCAACGGGTAGCGCGCGCCATCATGGCGTTGCCGGACCGCGCTTCCGGTACATCGCCTCCCCGCCCGCGCCGGATCCCTGCGGGCACCTCCGTCCTTGGCGATGTATCCCGTGACTGGGCGAGCAGACACGGCGCGCGGGCCGATTTTCCGCCCCGGACTTCCCGTCCGGGGCTTTTTGTCATTGGTTTTCCAAGAAAATAAGCTTGGATTGTTTCTAAATCGGCAAAAGGTAATTTGAGCCAGACAGGATGTTTTTTCCGGTCACAGACGCTTACATTTAGCGCACCACTCATGGAAACCGCTACGGATTCGCCATCGGGTAGTGACAACCACTGCCACGGCCGAAACCGCACGAGCTTTAGGAAACGGCAAATGAAGGCCTCCAAATCCCTGCCTGCGCTCGATCCCGCCGACGTCCACGTCGAAATCCTCGAACGTTCCGACACGCTGCTCGTCGTCCGCTGGGTCGAACCCGGCCGCTGTCACTACGGTGAGCAGCGCTGGCGACGCCGCTTCGCGCAGCGCACCGGTACCTGCGCGCTGTCGCGCCAGGTCATCCATCGCGGCGATGAAGTATTCCGCCCGGCCGAACGCCCGGCCCCCGCGAACGCCGCCGCCATGATCTCCGCCGCCGAGGTGCTCGCGCTGGCCGGCAGCAGGTAAACCTGCCGGCCGCGCGCCGGGCTTGCAGTGCCACACCCTACGCCCGCCCTGGAAGCGCCGGTCTAATTCCCCGCTTGTCTGCTGCGTCCGCCCGCACTATCGTTACACCACTCAATGTAACGATTACGTGCCGCGGCCGACCGGTCGCGCCGATGGAGGCAGACATGCATGCATGGAGCGCGCGCCACGTCCCGGCGCAAGGCGGCAAGGTCGCGGTCGTGACCGGCGCCAACAGCGGTCTCGGCTGGCAGCTCGCGGAAACGCTGGCCGCGAAAGGCGCGACGGTCGTGATGGGCTGCCGCGACGCCGCCCGCGGCGGGCAGGCCGCCGACGCGATCCGCCGGCTTCATCCTCATGCACGCGTCGAAGTCGATCCGCTCGACCTCGCCGATCTCGCGTCGATCGCACGCTTCGCGGCGGACGTCGGCGAACGCCACGGCCGCGTCGACATCCTCTGCAACAACGCCGGCGTGATGTTCCTGCCGCTGCGGCACACGCGCGACGGCTTCGAGATGCAGTTCGGCACCAACCACCTCGGCCATTTCGCGCTGACCGGCCATCTGCTGCCGGCGCTGCGCGCGGCGCGCCGGGCGCGCGTCGTCACGATGTCGAGCGGTTTCAACCGCGGCGGCCGGATTCGCGTGGACGACCTGCGCGCCGCGCATCGCTACAACCGTTATCTCGCCTATTGCGACAGCAAGCTCGCGAACCTGGTGTTCGCGATCGAGTTGCAGCGCCGCTTCGAGCGCGCGGCGTTCGCCGGCATCAGCGTCGCCGCGCACCCCGGCTACGCGGCGACCAATCTGCAGTTCGCGGGCCCGGCGATGGACCGCTCGCCGGCCCGCGCCGCGCTGATGCGCGCCGCGAACCGTTATCTCGCGCAACCCGCCGACCAGGGCGCGCTGCCGGCGATTCATGCGGCAACGTCGCCCGATCTGGCCGGCGGGGCGTACATCGGGCCGTCCGGCTGGTTCGAATCGCGCGGCCTCCCGGCACCGGCCAGCGTGCCGCGCGCGGCGCGCAGCGTGGCGGCGGCGGCGTTGCTGTGGGAAGCATCGGAAGCCGCGACGGGCGTACGCTTCCTTAGCGTCGGCGCGCCCGCCGGACGCGCGCCGGGCCGGCCGTTCGATGCGGCGGCCGAAGCGCGCTGAACCGCGCGCCAGCGACCTCGGCATTCTTCATACTTATTACGACAACCGAAAAGAAAGCGCGTTGAAAGACTGATTCGACGCGGCACTGTTACCAGCCAGGAAACAATTTATCGTCAAAATCAGAGTTTACCCTGAACACGCCGGTGACTAAGATTTGATCAATCGCTCAAGACATGGTGTCGAGAGCGAACTCAATAAAACACCGGAGGTCACCATGAAATCGCTCGTTTCCGCAGTCGTTGCCGCTGCCGCCCTGTCCGCTTCGTTCGGCGCATTCGCGCAAAGCACCGTGACGCGCGCTCAAGTGCGCAACGAACTGGTCCAGCTCGAACAAGCCGGCTACAAGCCCGGCCTGTCGAGCCCGTACTACCCGAACGACATCCAGAGCGCCGAGGCGCGCGTTCATGGCGCCGACACCAGCGGCTACGGCGCACAACCGGCGCCGCTCGTCCACTCGGGCTCGCCGGCCGCGTCGTCGAACGCACGCGATTCGATCTTCTTCGGCCAGTAAGCCGACGCGCCCTCGGCGGGCGCCGCGCCTCGCGCGATGAAGTCACGCAGTCCGGACGAGCCCCTTCGCGGGGCTCGTCTTTTTTGTGAAACGCATACCTCCGCCGCCCGGCAGCGGGTGGCTTCGCCCGGACGCCTGGCGTCCGGGTGCTTTTTCCCGCCCAGGTGTGCGGGAATACGCCGTGTGCGCCGCGTGCACCGCTCAGCGCGCCACGGCCCCGGCCGGCGCCGACCGCGACAGCACGCGCCACCGCGACAGCAGTTCGTCGCGATCGATGTAACAGCCCTGCAAATGCCGCCTGCCCGTCGACGGGTCGAACTCGGTGCGCGCATGCAGCACGCGCCGGTTGTCGAACGCCCACATGTCGCCCGCCCGCAGCCGGCGCTGCACGCGAAAGCGCGGCTCGCGCGCAAGCGCGAGAAACCGCCGGTACGCACGATAGACCGCCGCGACCGAACCGGCCGGCGCATCGAGCGGCCCGCGCAGGAAGTTCGCGACGCGCACCTCCGTCACGTTGCCGCGCGCATCGAGCCCGATCACCGGCGCCGAACAGCGGTAGTCGCTGTTCGCGCTCTTGTTCCAGAACTCGAACGGCGTCGACGCGAGCCGTTCGAAATCGTCCGGATGTTCGCGCCGCAGCGCATCCGCGAGCGCGAAGCCGTCGAGGAAGATGCTGTCGCCGCCCGTCGCGTCGTTCGCGAGGCAGTGCAGGAACTGCACGCCAGGCTGCAATTCGCGCGTCGGCAGATCGGTGTGCGGCGGAAGATTCAGCGACGTATACGCATTGCTGTCCGGGCGCGGCTTCGATTCGACGTCGAACAGCACGCCGAAATTGCTTTCGCGGATCAGGCCGATGCGGCGCGCGATCCCGTCGACGCGGCCGCGCTCGGCCGGCACGCCCTCGACGAGCGTCAGCCCCGTGCGCTGCAATGCGCCGAGCCATGCCAGCAACGCATGGTCGTCCTCCATCACGTCGCGCCACGCGAACACGCCGATCGCCGTCGCATCGTCGCCGGTCCATACGTGGCGCCCGTGCGCGGCCAGGCGCTCCGCGCGCGACGCATCGTCGTATGCATGCGCACGCAACCAGCCCGGCGACCACGCGCTGCGGTGCCCGTCGTTCCATTCCACATGCAGCGCACCGTCGGTGTCGACATGTACGGTGAGCACGGACAGATCCTCGCGCGCATCGGCGATCTCGAACACCTGTTCGCGCGTGGTCGCATGCACGCACGCGGCACACGCGCAGTTGTCGCGCAGCCAGTCGAAATGAAACGGCGATCGTCGCGCGTCGCTCCACTCGACGTCCACCGCGTCATCGCCGATCGTCGCCGCCGCGATGGCCGCGTCGGCCGAAAATGTCCGCCAGTCCTCGATACGGTGTTGCGCCGCTGCCTGCATCGTTGCCTCCCGGAAAACGCCCGCTACGCGTGTGGTGCGAGCAAGAACCCGCCGACCATCCGGTGCATTCGTGCGGCCTGCGGGCTCGTCCCGAGCGCGCGCCAGCAGCCGTGCACCAGCCCCTCCCCCATCCAGTAGCGCGCGACCCCGCCGGCCGCGCGAAGCCGTTCGACGTACACGCGCGCATCGTCGCGCAGCGGATCGTGCTCCGCGCCGATCGCGAGCACCGGCGGCAAGCCGTCGAAACGCGCCGCCTCGAGCGGCACCGATGCGCGCAGCAGCGGGTTGTCGTCCCGCAGCGCGTCGGACACGTCACCGCCCCAGTACAGCGCGCGATAGCGATGCACGTCGTCGAGCGTCAACATCGGCGCGTGCGCTTCCGTTTCGCGCGCGGACGATTGCGGTTCGAAGCCGAGCATCGGATAAACGAGCGCGATACCGTCCACGCTACCTTCGCCTGCATCGCGCAACGCGGTCGCCACCGCCGCCGCGAGCATCCCGCCCGCGCTGTCGCCCGCGAGCGTCAACGGACGGACGCAATGCCCGAACGGCCAGCACGCCTCGAGCGCGGCGCGCGTGACGGCCAGGCAATCTTCCAGCGCGGCCGGCGCGCGGTGTTCGGGCGCCAGCCGGTAGTCGACGGCGATCACGTCGAGGCCCGTATCGGCCGCCAGTTGCGCGGTGATCAGCGCATGACTGTCGAGCGAGCCGACGACGAAACCGCCGCCATGAAAAAACAGCACCGTGCCGCGCGGCGTGCCGTGCGCGGACGTATAGCGCCGCAGTGCGATCGTGCGACCGTCCGTCGCGCGCCACGCGGCGTCCTGCTGCACGATGCCGGCCGGCAGCGCGGCCGGTGTCCATTCGGCCGCGAAGCGGTCGTAAAGGCGGCGCTGCTCGTCGGGCGAGCGCGCCGCCGCATCGGCCGGATACCACGCGTCGACGGCCGCGACGAACGCCGCGATTTCCGGTTCGAGCATCGTGTGCGCTCCGCGGTCGAAGGTGAGGATCGAAAGGTGAAGCGCGCCGCTAGCGGCGCGGCGGCAGCCCGATCACGCGGCCCGCATACGCCGGCGCCGCGCAATCGCGCTGCAATGCATGCAGTTCGGCCACGCGCGCGGCCACGTCGTCGTCGAATGGCGCCGATTTCGCACCGTCGCGCGTATCGACGTGCAGCAGCATCTGCTCGCTCGCCGATACCGCGTCGCCATGCCCGTCGGCGAACAGTTCGAGATACAGGTGCAGCCGCTTCGCGTCGTGCGCGAGCACGCGCGCATCGACGCGCACTGCCGTGCCTTCCTTGATCTCGTGCAGGTAGTTGACGTGCGCTTCGAGCGTGTAGACCGAGCGCCCCCGCTCGCGACGCGCGGCGTCGTCGAGGCCGATGCGATCCAGCAACGCATCGGTCGCGAAGCTGAAGATCAGCAGGTAGAACGCATCGCGCAGGTGGCCGTTGTAGTCGACCCATTCGGGCCGCACCACGTCGCGGTAAATCGTCAGCGGGGTATCGCCCGTCATCGTCTAGTCCTCGAATCGCATCCCGTGCCGCGCCTTCACCGCAGCGATCGATTTCAGCACCTCGGTGATGCACTCGTCGCGATAGCGTTCGAGCTCCTTGATGCTGCGCGTGCCCTGCTGTTCGGTCGTGCCTTCGACGACGCTGTCGATCAGCGCATCGGTCAACGTCGGCGCGACCAGCTTCGTCCACGGCAGTTCGAGCGCGGGGCCGAATTGCTGCATGAAGTGTCGCATGCCCGCATCGCCGCCGGCCAGCGTGTAGGTCAGGAACGTGCCCATGAACGACCAGCGGATGCCCGCGCCGAAGCGGATCGCGTCGTCGATCTCGCCGGTCGTCGCGACGCCTTCGTTGACGAGATGCAGCGCCTCCCGCCACAACGCCTCGAGCAGACGATCCGCGATGAAGCCCGGCACTTCCTTGCGCACGTGCAGCGGCCGCATGCCGAGCTTGCGATAGATCTCCATCGCGCCTTCGACCGCTTCCGGCGACGTGCGCGCACCGCCGAGCACCTCGACGAGCGGCAGCAGGTAGACGGGGTTGAACGGATGGCCGACCACGCAGCGCTCAGGATGCGTCGCCCGCGCGTAGAAATCGGTCGGCAATAGCCCCGACGTCGACGACGCGATGATCGCATCGGGCTTCGCCGCGCGGCTGATCTGCTCGTGCAGCTCGAGCTTCAGCGCCTCGCGCTCGGGCGCGCTTTCCTGGATGAAATCGGCATCGGCGACGCACGCTTCGATCGTCGGCACGAACCGCAGCCGCGCCGGATCGGCGCCCGGCGCAAGGCCGACGCGTTCGAGCGCGGGCCACGCATTCGCGACGTTCGCGCGCAGCCGCGCCTCGGCGCCCGGCGCCGGGTCCCACACGACCACGTCGAGACCGTGCGCGAGCGCGCGGGAAATCCATCCGCTGCCGATCACGCCGGTGCCGATGGCGGCAAACGTCTTGATGTCGGTCTTCACAGCCATGTCAACGCATCCTTCAAATCAGGGGAAATCGGTGGGCGGCCGCGTGCAGACGCAAGCCGCCGTGCCATGTCGGTCAATGAAAAAGCTCACGCGAATTCGGCGATCGCGCGGCGTTCGAGCGCACGTTCGCCGCGCGCCGGCAGCCCGAGCTTGCGGCGGCCTTCGGCCGGCGTCAGCACACGGCCGCCGAGGCGTTCGACGATCTCGCGAGCGCGCTCGACGAGCGTGCCGTTGGTCGCATGCACGCCGCGATCGAGCCAGATATTGTCTTCGAGGCCCACGCGTACATGACCGCCGAGCAGCATCGCCTGCGCGACCATCGGCATCTGCATGCGGCCGATCCCGAAGCCGGCCCAGTGCGCGCCCGGCGGCAGGTTGTCGACCATCGCCTTCATCGTGCCCGTATCGGCCGGGGCGCCCCACGGAATGCCGAGGCACAGCTGGAACAGCGGCGGATCGTCGAGCAGCCCTTCCTTCAGCAACTGCTTCGCGAACCACAGGTGGCCCGTGTCGAAGATCTCCAGTTCCGGCTTCACGCCGAGTTCCTGGATGCGCTTCGCGCCGGCGCGCAACTGCGCGGGTGTCGACACGTAGATGTAGTCGCCGTCGCCGAAATTCAGCGTGCCGCAGTCGAGCGTGCAGATTTCGGGCAGCAGTTCCTCGACGTGCGCAAGGCGCGTGAGGCCGCCGACCAGGTCGGTGCCCTTGCCGAAGCGCATCGGGTCCTCGCCGGGGCCGATCTCGAGATCGCCGCCCATGCCGGCCGTGAGGTTGATGATCACGTCGACGTCGGCCGAGCGGATGCGGTCGACCACTTCGCGATACAGGTTCGGGTCGCGGCTGCCGCGCCCCGTGCGCGGATCGCGCACGTGGCAGTGGGCGACCGTCGCGCCGGCCTTCGCGGCTTCGATCGCGGCGGCCGCGATCTCCTTCGGCGTGACCGGAATCGCCGGATGCTTCCCGACCGTATCGCCCGCGCCCGTGACGGCGCAGGTGATGATGACTTCGTGGTTCATGCTGGATGCCTCGCTTGAATCGGGTTGTGTCGCACTGCTGATGTTTCGTCGGCACGCGCCTGCTGCGGCGCGCGGGCCATTACAGGCCGAGATACGCCTTCACGGCAGGCAGGCCGTCCTTGCCGTCGAACGTCTTGACGCCCGCGAGCCACGGATCGAGCACCTGCGGGTTCTTCTTCAGGTACGCCTTCGCGGCCTCGGCCGGTTTGGTCTTGTTCATCACCGACTGCATCAGCTGGTTCTCGAGCTGTGTCGAGAAGCGCAGGTTCGTCACGAGCTTGCCCGCGTTCGGGCAGCGCGCGATGAAGTCGGGCGCGGTCAGCGTGTACACGCGCGCTTCGCCGTAGTTCGGCCCGAACGACGCGTCGCCGCCGGACAGGTAATTCATGGGGATCTGGATATTCATCGGGTGCGGCTCCCAGCCGAGAAACACGACCCACTTCTTCTCGCGGATCGCGCGCTCGACCGTCACCAGCATCCCTGCCTCGCTCGATTCGACGAGCTTGAAGCCGCCGAGCCCGTACTGGTTCGTGTCGATCATCTTCTGGATCGTCGCGTTCGCGCTGCTGCCCGGCTCGATCCCGTAGATCTTGCCGTCGAGTTCCGCGCGGTGTTTCGCGATGTCGTCGAAGGTCTTCAGGCCGGCCTGGTACTCGTAGCTCGGCACCGCGAGCGTCGCCTTCGCACCGGACAGGTTCGGCGGTTCGACGATGTTGATCGACTTGCTGTCGAGGAACGGCTGCAACTGCTTCTGCTGCACGGGCCACCAGTAGCCGAGCGACACGTCGAGCTGCTTGCTCTTGAGGCCGGCGAACGAGATCGGCACCGATGCGATCGTCGTGGTCGGCTTGTAGCCGAGTGCCTCGAACACGGTCGACGCGAGCGCCGTGGTCGACGTGATGTCGGTCCAGCCGATATCCGCGAAACGCACGGTACGGCAGGTCGCGGCGTCCGTCTCGGCAAGCGCGGCGTGCGTGAACGCGCCCGTCGCCAGCACGGCCGCGGCTAGCGCGGCGATCTTCGTCGACTTCATGGTTCGATTCCTCCCGGTTGATCTCGCGGCAGCCGGTGCGCGGAGTGTGCGCCGGCCTGCATCGTGGGTGTAAAAGTAACGAGCCATATTGGCCGCGAAAAGACCGGCGGCGACCTGTTCTTGCCTGTTTGCGACTATGAGTGGAAACCACTAGGTTGGGTAAGAGGCTTGCCGGACGGGGGTTCCTGGTTTTTCTGGAGGGCGACGAGATTGCCCGGATGCGGCGTTCGCCTTTCGATTCCGCCACGGCCTTGCTGACAGATTTCCGACACGCATCCGGGTGCCGTGGGGCGGCCCTATGCTGGAAGTTGCCGGGCAATCGCGCACTATCCGCCCGTTGCGGTGCCACCCCGGGCGCGGATGTTGCGCGTCATTGGAACGGGTGCCGACGGACACGGCCGGCCGTCGCGATGTCCGTTTCCGGTCTCTCCGGCCAGGAGTAATACGATGCTTGCCGCTTTCTTCGTCGTCGCCCTTTTCGCCATCGTCGTGGCCATGCACCGCGGCGTGACGCGCGGCGCGGATGCGAAACTTCGCGCGCAATTCGACGCGGACGGCCCACGCGGCGACACCTCGCGTCGGTTGATGCGCGACGCGGGGTACAACGTCTGAGTATGGACGTCGGTCCGGCCGAACATGCTGGCCTGTACCGGTGGCGACGCGGCGCGTTCAGCCCGCGCTCACAGCCCGCACGAACGCCTGCGCCAGCACCGTCGGCTCGACCGGCAACACCAGCGCGCATACCGATCTCGCGTCCTCGTCGGAAATCGGCACGAACACGACGCCGTCGATCCCGACGCTCGCCATCCGCGCCGGCACGATCGCCACACCCCGCCCGGCCGCGACGAGATTCAGCATCGACGTCTTCGGCGACACGATCCGCGCGGGCGCCGGCACGAAGCCGCGCTTCAGGCACAGATCGATCACGACGCGCGCGAGGCCGCCCCGCTCCCGATACACGGCCGAGACGAACGGCTCGCGCCGCAACCGCGCTATCGCGATGCGCTTGCGGCCGGCGAGCGGATGATCGGCCGGCACCGCCGCGCACAGGCGCTCGGCCGCCAGTTCGACGAAACGCACGCGTGCATCGCGCCGCAGCACCGGCAGCCGGACGACCCCGATATCGGCATGGCCGTTTGCGATTTCCGTCACCTGATCCTCGGACGACGCGCGGTCGAGATCGACCCGCGCGCCCGGACAATCGCGCATGAAGCGGTCGAGATCCGGCATCAGGCTGCCGACGGGAACGGTACTGGAATGCAGAAGCCGCAGCACGCCGGCTTCTCCGCGCGCCAACTGCGAGCCTTCGTCGGCAGCCGCCATCAGCATGGCCGGGATCGACGCCACGCGTTCGCGGTAGATCGCGCCGGCCGGCGTGAGCCGCACGCCTCTCGGTTCGCGGTCGAACAGCAGGAACCCGAGTTCGTCTTCGAGCTGACCGATCTGCCGGCTGAGCGCCGACTGCGCGACATGGAGCGCTCCCGCGGCCGACGTGAAGCCGCCGAGGTCCGCCACGGTCAGGAAATACTGGATTTGCCGGAGTGATGGCATGCCGAAACGAGATGGATGAGCGTCAGATTCGATATTTGCGTTATACCGGCGTGCTCCGCAGAATGAAAGCCTTCCGTGCCGGCATCGCCGTCGCGGCCATCCCTTCGGAGCGTTCATCTTCGTGGCTACCTTCCTGTCGTATCTGCTGGTCGTGGCGGCCGGCATCAGCGTTGCATTGCAGCAGGTGCTCAACGCGAACCTGCGCGCGCAGCTCGGCTCGCCATGGTGGGCCGGGTCGGTCAGCTACGTCGTCGGCCTGGCCGCGATGCTGGCGGTCGCGCTGTTGTCGCCTCACCCGCGCGTGAGCGGCACGTTCTCCGGTGCGGGGTCGTGGTTCAGCTGGACGGGCGGGTTCTTCGGCGCGGTATTCGTCGGCGTCGCGATCCTGATGGTGCCGCGATTGGGCGCGGCGACGACGCTCGCGCTGATCGTCGTCGGGCAGATGACCGGCGCACTCGTGTTCGACCACTTCGGCGTGCTCGGCATCCAGCAGCATTCGGCGAGCGCGATCCGGATCGCCGGCGCCGCTTGCCTCATCGTCGGGGTGGTGCTGATCCGCGCGTGACGGCGGCGCGTGCGTTCCCGATACGCCGAGAACGCATGCACTCGCCGCGACGCTCACGCGTAGTTCATCATCACCGACTTGCTTTCCGTGTACTGGTCGATCACCGCACGGCCGAGTTCGCGGCCGAAGCCCGACTGCTTCATCCCGCCGAACGGCAATGCGTTGTCGAGCAGCGAGTGACAGTTGACCCATACGGTGCCGGCGGCAATACGCGGGATCAGCTTGTGGATCGTCGCGAGGTCGTTCGACCAGATGCTCGCGCCGAGGCCATACGGCGTGTCGTTCGCGAGCCGCACGGCCGTATCGAGATCGTCGAACGGCATCGCGACGAGCACCGGCCCGAAGATTTCCTCGCGCACCACGCGCATCGCCTGCGTCGTATCGACCAGCACCGTCGGTTCGACGAAGAAGCCCGGGCCGTCGATCGCGCGGCCGCCCGCGGCAGCGCGCGCGCCCTCGCCGAACCCCGAGTCGATGTACCCGCACACGCGCTCGCGCTGCTTCGCCGAGACGAGCGGCCCGATCTGCGTCGACGGGTCCATCCCCGGGCCGATCTTCAGGCTCGCCGCGATCTTCGCGACGCGCTCGATCACGCCGTCGAACATCTTCGAATGGATGTACGCACGCGACCCGGCCGTGCACACCTGCCCCTGGTTGAAGAAGATCGCGTTCGCGACACCCAGTGCGGCCTTGTCGAGATCGACGTCGGGCAGCACGATCACCGGCGACTTGCCGCCGAGTTCCAGCGACATCCGCGTCATGTTGTCGAGCGCCGCATGGCCGATCGTCTTGCCCGTCTGCGTCGACCCGGTAAATGCGATCTTGTCGATGCGCGGATCGCGCGACAGCGCCGCGCCTGCCGTGCGACCGTAGCCGGTGACGATATTGACGACGCCGTCCGGGAACCCGGCCGCCTGGATCAGCTCGCCCAGCCGCAATGCGCTTAGCGGCGTGTCTTCGGCGGGCTTCAGCACGACCGTGCAGCCGGTCGCGAGCGCCGGCGCGATTTTCCATGCGGCCATCAGCAGCGGGAAATTCCACGGAATGATCGCGCCGACCACGCCGACGGGTTCCTTGCGCGTATAGGCGAAGATCTCGCTGTCCGGCAGGTACGGCATGCCGGCGTCGATCACGCTGCCTTCGATCTTCGTCGCCCAGCCGGCCATGTAACGGAAGCACTGCGCGGCCATCGCGACGTCGAGCCCTTGCGCGACCGTCACCGGCTTGCCGTTGTCGAGCGATTCGATCTCGGCGAGCTCACGCGCGTTGGCTTCGATCAGGTCGGCGAGCACGAGCATCAGGCGCTCGCGATCGGTGGTCTTCGCGTTGCGCCACGGGCCCGCATCGAATGCACGGCGCGCGGCGGCGACCGCCTGCTGCACGTCGCATTCATCCGCTTCGGGCACGCGCGCGAGCACGGTGCCGTCGGCCGGGTTCACGACCTCGATCTGGCGGCCCGACGCGGCGTCGCTCCACTCGGCGCCGATCAGCATCTTCTTCGGCTTCGCGAGAAACGCGCGGGTTGCGTCGAGCAGCGGAAAGATTTCGTTCGTCTCCATGTTCACGTTTTCCTGATTCGTTGAGTGAGTCGGTCAGTAGCGGTCCGCGACGCCGTCGATCCCGCGCGCCTGCAACGCGCGGACGAGACCGGCGCGCACGGTCGCGACATCGGACAGCGCGGGACGGCGGTGCGCGGCAACTTCGGCGGCCGTATAGGGCTTGAAGTCGCGCGGCAGCGCGTCGCGGTTCATCGTCGTGAGCAGCCAGTTCAGCACGTCGGCCAGTTCCCGATCCGACAGCGCCGAGTTCGACGCGCCGGGCACGCGCATCACGTACTCGCGCCCGGCCGGCAGATGCGTGAAATAGCCGAGCGAATTCGCGAGCGGCGGCACCTTGCCGGGAATGCCGCCGCCCGTTGCCGTGTGGCAGCCCATGCAGTTGAGCACCCAGTGCTGCCGTGCGAGCGCCGCATTGACAGCACCGGCCGCGCCGTCCGCATGCGCGGGTGCGGCAAACGCGCAAGCCGCGGCGCTCGCCAGCAGCAGCCGGGACGACAGGCGATGCGACAGGCCGCCGAGCCGCGACGACGGCGCGCGCCGCGTACCCTGCACCGGCACGCGAACGCCGTTCACAGGCCGAGCCCCTTGATCACCACCGCGCGCTGCGCATGCACGGCCGTGCCGTCCATCGGCTTCGCGCGTGCCGCACGGATATCGGCCGCCGTGAACGGCTTCGCATCGCCATGCTGCGCGTCGAGGTCGAACACGACGTAGTTGAGCACGTGCGCGATGTCGTCGTCGCTCGCGCTCGCGAACGACGTCATCTTGAAGTTGTAGTGCTTGTCGTGCACCTCGATCTCGCCGAACATCCCGTGCAGCAGCGTCGCGATCAGCTGCGCACGCCCGGCTTCCGTCGCCGCATACTTGCCCGGATACTCGGTGAGCGGCGGCGCAAGGCCGTCCTGCCCTTTCCCGCCCGCCTGGTGACACACCGCGCACTGCGTGTCGAACACGCCTTTCCCGGCCGGGTAATGCACGGTTTCCTGTGCGCCGGCCGCGCCGGGCAACGCGAACGCCGCAACGGCCGTCATGCACGCCACGGCGATCTTTCCTGCCTGCTTCACGTTCATTGTTTTGCCGCTCCCAGCAGAACCGAAACCGAACAGTGGTAATTCGAATTACCGTTCGCCATGCACCAGTTGATGTCGTTGTTCAGCGACAGCTTGTACAGCGGCTTCTCGCGCTCGTTGCGGTTGCAGAAGCATTTGCCGCACGAGGTCTTGCCGCAGCAATCGTTGTACGAAACGATGTAGTCCGACCCGTCGTGCGGATTGCGGCAGGTGCCGATCCATGTGATCGGCGAAGGCGTCGTACCCGGCGGGCAACTGCTCGACGTTCCGCCGCAGCAACTGCAAAGCCAGCCGTCGATCGCGCAGTATTTCCAGTAGTCGCAGCTCATCGGGTCGTCGCTTGCGCCCGATGCGGCCGTGCCGGATGCGCCCGACGCCCCGGATGCCGCCTCGGCCGCGTACGCGGTGCGGTCGACGGGCAGCAGCGGCAGCAGCGCCGAACCCACCAGCACCTTGCCGAGCTTCGCCATCGCGCTGCGCCGCGAACTGTGCTGCGCGACGCCGCGCGCCGACCGCTCGAACCATGAATCAAACACGCCCATGTCGTCGTTCTCCAATGACGTTGAAAAAGGTTCGGCCGCTCATGCGTGCTGCGCGTGCCCGTCGCGGGCATCGTGGCCGTGATCGCCGTGCACGTACTGCTGCAGCGACGCGACGCCGCGCTCCTTCGCCTCGAACAGGCTCTCGAGATGCTCGCGCGTGTTGACGAGCCCCTTCGCGCGCACCGTGCCCGTTTCGTCGAGCAGCACCGCATACGGCAGCTTGCCGATCTGATACGCGAGACCGAGTTCCTGCGACAGCACGTACGGGAAGCGCCCGAGGTCGTGCTTTCGCGCGAAGCGCGCGTGTTCGTCGGCATCGCCGTCGCTCGCGAGCACGATGTTCACCGGCGTCGCTTCGCTGGCCTGCAGCGACGGCAGCAGCGGCAGCAGCTTCTTGCAGACCGGGCACGTCGGCGACAGGAAGAACAGCAGCGTCGCCTTGCCCGATGCGTCGATGCCGCCGACCTTCACGTGCGAGCCGCGAATGTCGGTCAGTTCGAACGTCGGCGCGATCGCGCCGACCGCCGGCCCCTTGTCGATCATCAGCGCGCCGGCCGGCATGATGCGTTCGTACAGGATGCCGATCTGGCGCACCAGTGCGAGGCAGATCGCGCCGAGCGCGAGGACGGCCACCCACAACAGGGCGGTGGAAACGGTGAGAGCGGTTTGCATCATGAATTCCTCAGGTGGGCAAGGCGCGGGACGTTGGCGAGCAGCACGTCGACGGTGAGCAGCGCGCAGACGATCAGCAGCACGGAAAAGAACAGCGTCAGGTAGTCGAACCACACCACGGCGCGCGTGCCCGGCTCGACGAACGAGGTCGCGACCAGCGCGACGAGCAGCAGCACGCGGCCGACATGCAGCCAGCCGATGCCGCGCGGTGCGTCCGCACGGGCGGCGGTGAAGCCGGAACAGCCGCAGTCGATGTCGGTGTGGCCGCGCAGCAGGTTGATCGCGAGGCCGGCCGCGAACGCCAGGAGCAGCACGATCAGCGCGATCGCGCCGGCCGTGCGCGTATCGGGAAACAGCAGCGCCGCGGCGCCGATCGCTTCAGCCAACGGAATCGCGAACGCGACGGGCGCGCTCAGCGCATCGGGCAGCAGCCGGTAGCCGGCGAGCGCCTGGCGGAACGCGGCGGGCCGGCGCATCTTCGCGAAGGCGCCGAGCAGCACGACGGCGGCCGCACCGGCCTGCGCGCTGGTGGCGAGTACGGGATCGAGGGTCATCGCGGCCTCAGGGGTTGACGAGCAGCGACGACGTATTGCCGATCTGCTTCTCGACGTGCTGCAGCTTGCCGGTGCGCGCATCCATCACGACCAGGTCGGAGGTCGCCGTCAGCCCGTAGAACAGCGGCTTGTCGTCCTCGCTGACCTGGATCGACACGAGCGGATCGACCTTCTGCTGCGCGAGATCCCAGCGGGCGACGCGCTGCTTCGACTTCAGGTCATATACCCACACCTGCGTGCCGGGATCCTTGTGCGAGCCGTCGGTACCCTTGTGCATCAGCACGTAGTAGCGGTTCTGCTTCGCGTGCACGGTCGTCTGCTGCATGCCGCCCGGGCGCCAGCCTTCCGCGCGCTCGGCGGCCGTCAACAACGACCACGGCTTTCCGAATGCCGGCTTGTCGCCGCTGAAATCGGCACTGCGCACGTTGCCGCGGTAGGTGGTGAACAGATAGTCGCCTTTGTACCGCGACGCGTTCACGAACGCCGGATCCTTGTCGACGTCGATAAACGTGTCCGACATCGTGCGCTTCGTTTCCTTGCCGTTCGCGTCGAGCGTGACGGTCAGCGCCTTGCCGCTTTCGCACAGCGCTGTGAAGCGGTCGTTGCCCGACGGATACGCGAGCACGCACGCGGCCATGTCGATTTCCGACAGCACCTTCTTCGAGACGGTGTCGATCACCGTCACCGATGCGGCCGGCGTGATGTTCGCGACGTACAGCCGCTTGCCGTCGGCGCTGAACGCGGTGTTGTACGGCGACGGCACGTGCTGCCCGTGCTTCGCCGGAATCACGATCTCGCCCGCGTGATCGAGCGTCGTGTTGTCGATCATCTCGACGACGTCGGTGCGCGTGCCGTGCGAGCCGCGCGAGAAGTAGGTCGTCGCGACGAAGCTCGTCTTGTGATCGGGCGAAATCGCGAAGCCGGGGGCGAAACCGCCGTCGATCTGGCCGAGCAGCTTCTTCGCGTCGGCGTCGTACACATGGATGCGCCCGTCGGTCATCGACGGCATCGAGATGTCGACGACATAAACCTCGTGCGGATGCCACGGCGGCATCTTCTGCACGACCAGTTCTTCGGGTTTTTCCGCCGCGTTCGTGCCGCCGGCCCATGCCGCCGCCAACGCCAGCGTCGCCGCGAGCATCGCGGTTCGTCGCCTTGTCCTCATGCCGCCTCCAATGGGAATTCACGTTATGTGGGGCGACTGTAGTTCGACAATAAATCTGCTCAGCACCCGGACTGGCAACGCGTGCGTGCCGATTCGGGATATTGGAAATGCACGTGAAAGCGGCGCAGCCGCGCACCTTTCGACCCTCTGAAGCACGCACGCGCAATAGCGCTCCCCCGTATTGCGCCGACCGCTCGGCCGGTTTAATCTTGCGCGGTCCGAACGATCGCCGGAGGCGCCGTGCTCGTGTTACATCAGAGGTTCGACGACGCAGACCGGCATGCCGAGGCGCTGCGCGGCTGGAATCAGCGGTACGAACAGATCGGGGCCGGCTCGTATCGCAGCGCGGTCAAACACGCGGTGCTCGACGGCGTGCAACTGTTCCAGGAAGCGGCGAACGTACGCATCATCCAGCGCGGATGCTTGCCGCACGGCCATACGGTGTTCGGGATGCCGCTCACCGGCTCGGGCACGTTCGCCTTCGGCGATGTGCGCATCGAGCGCGGCACGATCGTGATGGCGCGCGGCGGCACACCGTTCGAACTCCATTCACCCGACGACATGTCGCTGATCGGCGTGGTCGTCGAACCCGAATTGATGCAGCAGATCGAAGATGCAGCCGACGTCCGGCTGGACGCACGCGCACTGCGGCGCGGTGTCGTCGAGGTGCCGGTCGCCGCACGCGAACGCGCGAGCGTGCAACTCGCGACGCTGCTCGAACGCGTGCTGTCGGCGCCCGATGCGTTCGATGCGGCACGCACGCAGTGCGCGATACGCGCCAGCGTCGGCAACGTGCTGGTCGATCTCCTCACGTACCGGATGCCCGAGCCGCCGAACCGGCTCACGCACGCCTGCCACGCCGACATCGTGCGCCGCGTGCACGACTACGTGATCGAGCACCCGGAAGCGCCCGTCGACATCCTGAGCCTGTGCACGCGACTGCGCGTCAGCCGGCGCACGATGCAGAACAGCTTTCAGTCGATCGTACAGACGAGTCCGCTCAACTACACGCGCTCGCTGCGCCTCGCGCAGGTGCGACGCCTGCTGCTCGACACGCGGCAATCCGACCTGCCGATCAGCGAAGCGGCCGCGCGCTGGGGCTTCATTCATCTCGGGCATTTCGCGAACGCGTACAAGGCCCAGTTCGGCGAATTGCCGTCGACGACGGCGCGCCGGACGGTGCGAGGTGCGAAAACGCGCTGAGCGCCGGCAAAAAAACGCGATAATCCCGGCTTGAACGTTCGGCGCCCGCGAGTCGGGCACGGCCCGCGCCGGCCCGCTCGACGCGTCGCACGGCATGCGCCGACCACCTGCTTCCACCCCACGCCCCGATGCCCGAGGATTTCCACTTCCTGCTGCTTCCCGGCTTCTCCGCGCTCGGCTTCATGGCCGCCGTCGAGCCGCTGCGCGTCGCGAACCGTTTTCGCACCGAGCTGTATCGCTGGCACGTGATCAGCGCGGACGGCGCACCCGTCGCCGCGAGCAACGGCATTCCGGTCGCCGCCGAAGCCGCGTGCGCGGACGTCCCGCAGGTCGATACGGTGTTCGTCGTCGCGGGCTTCGATCCGCTCGTGTGCTACACGCGCACGCTCGGCGACTGGCTGCGCCGCCAGCACCGGCATGGCGCAACGCTCGGCGGCATCGATACAGGCAGCTTCGTGCTCGCGGAAGCCGGGCTGTTCGGCGCGTCGCAGCCGCTCACGCTGCACTGGGAAGCACTGGCAGCGTTCCGCGAGCGCTATCCCGGCCTGAACGCGACGCATGAGCTGTTCGAGATCGACGACCGGCGCATCACGTGCGCGGGCGGCACCGCGTCGATCGACATGATGCTCGACCTGATCGGCCGCCGGCACGGCGCCGACCTCGCGGCGGCGATCTCCGAGCAGTTCGTCGTGAGCCGCATCCGACAGCGCTCGGACAGCCAGCGGCTCGAGATCGCCGCGCGCTACGGCGTGCACAACCGCAAGCTGATCCAGGTCATCGGCACGATGCAGCGGCACATGGACAACCCGCTCGGCTCCGACGCGCTCGCGCGGGAAGTCTCGATCACGCGGCGCCAGCTCGAACGGCTGTTCAGCGCGACGCTGAACGACACGCCGACGCACTTCTACCTGAACCTGCGCCTCGATCGCGCACGCGAACTGCTGCAGCAGACCGACATGAGCATCACGTCGGTGTGCGTCGCGTGCGGCTTCGAATCGCCATCGCATTTCTCGCGCACCTATCGCGCGCGATTCGGGATGAGCCCGCGCAGCGACCGGCGGCCGACACGCTGATCGTCACGGCTTTGATCACAATCCGGCGCGG
Organism: Burkholderia sp. BCC1208; assembly: GCF_902833095.1. Classification (NCBI taxonomy): domain Bacteria; kingdom Pseudomonadati; phylum Pseudomonadota; class Betaproteobacteria; order Burkholderiales; family Burkholderiaceae; genus Burkholderia; species Burkholderia sp. BCC1208. The sequence goes on from NZ_CADFDY010000012.1 coordinate 281,974, forward strand.
TATTGCGCGTTCCGGCAGCGTTTCCCGCCGTTCGATGAACAATGCCGGCGATTGGTCGACGGACCGAAGCGGTCGTCGAAAATAATCTGGAATCTCGCTGAAAATATTCTGTAACATACCTCGCAATTAGATAGGCAGCCTAACGACACGATCGCCGGGCTCGACGAACGTCGGGCCACGCAGGCTGCCAACCGATATCCAATATCGATCCGAGGGGTATGACATGACGATGCTCGATTCGCCGTCGCCGCACCTGCCTGCCGTTCGCTTCTCCTCCGCTTCGCCTGCCCGCTTCTTTTCGACCTGACAGTTAGGGTTCCTTAGTCAGTCGATACTCCCAACACCGCTTCGTCGCACCGGCTCCATCGAACCGGCGCGCGGGCCGTGTCGTGCCTGCTCGCCACGAGCGTGCGGGCGTGTCCAACCGTTGAGATGAGGATCACGTATGCAGACATCACGCAAAGCATTGCCGCTCGCCCTGGGTCTCGCGCTCGGTTTCGGCATCGTCGGCGGCACCCTGGCCGATACGAAAGTGTCGAATCCGCAGGCCGCGAGCCTGCGCGAAAGCCTGACGCGCGGCGTCGCGCCGCCGGCCGCGAAGGCCGACACGGCCGCCGGGCAATTCCGCGCGGACGGCGTCGCCGTCACGCTGTACAACCCGGCCTATCGCGTCAAGAAGGCCGCCGCGACGCCCGCCGCCGCCGCGCGCGACTTCGTCGCGTCGCAAGCGGCGCAGCTCGGGCTCGACGCGGCCGCGCTCGCGAGCCTCGTCGTCACGTCGGAACGCAGCGACGCCGACTTCACCGTCGTGCGCCTGCAGCAGCAGGCCGCCGGACTGCCCGTGTACGGCAGCGACATCGCGGTGACCGTCGCGAAGGACGGCCGCATCCTGTACGTCGCGAGCAACACGATCAACGGCGTGGTCGCGACGACGCGCAAGTCGCAGGCCGTCGACCAGCAGCAGGCGCTCGATCGCGCCCGCGCGTATCTCGGCGCGAGCGGCTTCACGCATCTCGATGCGCAGCTCGTCGCGTTCGTCGACAAGGCCGGCACGCATACCGCGTGGAAGGTACGCGGCCGCCCGCAGGACGGCCCGAAGGGCGACTGGGAACTGCTGATCGACTCGGGCAGCGGCGAAGTGCTGCGCGCCGAGGACAAGGCGTTCTACGCGACCGACGGCACCGGCTTCGTGTTCCGCCCCGATCCGCTGTCGCCGACGAAGAGCAGCTACGGCAGCACCGGCTACAAGGACGGCAACGACGCCGATTCGACGCAGCTCACGGCCGCGCGCGTGCGCGTGACGTTGAAGGATCTCGCGCAGTCGGGCACGCGCTACACGCTGACGGGCCCGTACGCGGCGTGCGTCGACTTCGATGCGCCGCTCGACAAGGCTTGCCCGTCGCAGTCGACGCCCGCGTTCGAGTTCACGCGCGGCAACCTGTATTTCGAGGCCGTGAACGCGTACTACCACATCGACACGTTCCTGCGTTACGTGAACCAGACGCTCGGCATCAAGGCGCTGCCGTACCAGTACACGGGCGGCGTGCAGTACGACCCGCACGGCGAATCGGGCGACGACAACTCGTCGTACTCGTCGAGCAGCGGCCGGCTGACCTTCGGGCAAGGCGGCGTCGACGACGCGGAGGACGCGGACGTCGTGATCCACGAGCTCGGCCACGGTATCCACGACTGGGTCACCAACGGCGGCCTGTCGCAACAGGAAGGCTTGTCGGAAGGCACCGGCGACTATCTCGCCGCCGCGTACAGCCGCGACTTCAACCAGTGGAGCCCCTCGGATGCGCAGTATCACTGGGTCTACAACTGGGACGGTCACAACGAGTTCTGGGGCGGCCGCGTGACCAACTGGAACGTCGGGCGCACCTATGCGCAGGCGCGCGGCGCGGAGATCCACACGGCCGGCCAGTACTGGGCGTCGTGCAACCTCGTCGCGCGCGACGCGATCGGCGCGCAGGCGATGGACAAGGCGTTCCTGAAGGGGCTGTCGATGACCAACAGCTCGACCAACCAGAAGGCCGCCGCGCAGGCCGTGCTGACGGCCGCGTCCGCGCTCGGCTACAGCAGCGCGCAGCTCGCCGCGATCGGCAACGCGTACAACAAGAGCTGCACGTACGGCGTGACCGTCCCGCAGAAGTCGTAATGCCGCAGCAGGCGGGAGCGCGTCGCACGATCTGCGGCGCGCTCCCTTCATCGACATCGCCATCCTCACGAGATCGAACATGCCTACTCTGAAATCGACCCGCCTGAGCGCCGCGCTGGGCGGCATGCTGTTGACCGCCGCCGCGCATTCGACGCCCGTCTGGATCACGCTCGGCGACACCGCGTTCCGCCAGCTTCAACGCATCGATGCGACCGCAACCGCGCAATACAGCACGTCCGTCGACGCCGGCAAGACGGCCGACGGCGCCGCGCGCCGCGAAACCGTTCACGTCGTCGAGATCGACGATTCCCGGCTCGGCGAGCTGGCCCACGCCGTCCACCGCACGCGCGGCCACGGGCCCGGCTACGTCGTGCACGATTCGTTCGACGACGCACGGCAAGCGCTCCAGCCGTTGCCGTCAACGCTCGCGAAACAGGCCGCCGCCGCTGCGTACACGGTGTCGAACGTGCCGCAGATCAGCACGTGGGTCCAGCAACTGCAGGCCAGCAACATCGTCGGCACGATCACGTCGCTGTCCGGCTTCACGAATCGCTACTACACGACGTCGCACGGCGTCGCCGCGTCCGACTGGCTCGCGTTGCAGTGGAAGCAGCTGGCGGCGGCGCGAGCCGACATCACCGTCGAACAGTTCGCGCACACGGGCTTTGCGCAGAAATCCGTGATCCTGACGATCCGCGGCAGCGACCCGGCCGCGGGCACCGTCGTGCTCGGCGGCCACCTCGATTCGACCGTCGGCCGCACGACGGAGAACACGCGCTCGCCCGGCGCCGACGACGATGCATCGGGCATCGCCAGCCTCACCGAAGCGCTGCGCGTGCTGCTAGCGAACAACTACCGGCCGAAACGGACGATCAAGTTCGTCGGGTATGCGGCCGAGGAAGCCGGCCTGCTCGGCTCGAAGGCGATCGCGAAGCAGTTCCGCACACAGAATGCGAACGTGGTCGGCGTGCTGCAGCTCGACATGACGAACTACAAGGGCGATCCGAAGGATATCTACCTGATCACCGACTACACGAACGCGGCGCAGAACACCTACGTGACGAACCTGGCGAAGACCTACCTGCCGGAGTTCGCGATCGGCACGTCGCAGTGCGGGTATGCCTGCTCGGATCACGCATCGTGGAATGCGCAGGGCTATCCGGCGTCGTTCCCGTTCGAGGCCGACCAGAACGACAGCCCGTACATCCACACGGTAAGCGACACGCTGGAAAACTCGGATCGACAAGCGAACCATGCGCTGAAGTTCGGCAAGCTCGCGCTGGCCTATGCGGTCGATCTCGGCGGCATTGCCGGCGCGACGATCAAGCGCTGAGCGTTCCGCGTCGAGCGGCTCGCACGTTCGGCAATGAAACGGGCGTTCACCCGCGTGGGTACGCCCGTTCGAATGCCTTTTCTCGGTCCGGCTAGAATCGTCGTTCGACCACTCGCTACACGCTCCCCCACCATGACCGAACCCACCCGCTCCATCGACGACCTGTCGCCGGCCCGCGTCACGACCGCATTCGACCTCCCCGGCCATACGACCGTCCGCTCGCTGGGCGTCGCGCAGGGCATCGTCGTGCGCTCGCGCTCGATCGTCGGCTCGTTCGGCGCGTCGCTGCAGACGATCTTCGGCGGCAACATCACGCTCTATACGTCGCTGTGCGAGAAGGCACGCCAGCACGCGTTCGACAAGATGCTCGACGATGCCCGCAAGCTCGGCGCGAACGCGGTCGTCGCGATGCGCTACGACTCGACCGAGGTCGGCACGGGCGTGACCGAAGTCATCTGCTACGGCACGGCCGTGCGCGTGACGCCGGCCGCTTGAACACATCGGCATACCGTTGCGGATGAAACGATCGTCGCACGGCCGGCCTCACCGATCGCGTTCGAGCGACTTCATGTGCGTGAGTTGCGGAAACAACCGCATCCACGCAAGCGCGACGGCAATCGTCGCCGCGCCGCCGACGACGATTGCCGTCGGCGCACCCCACCACGCGGCCGTCACGCCGGATTCGAATTCGCCGAGCTGGTTCGACGTGCCGATGAACAGCGAATTGACCGCACTCACGCGCCCGAGCATCTCGTCCGGCGTGCGCAGCTGTACGAGCGACAGCCGCACGACGACGCTGATCACGTCCGATGCGCCGAGCGCGGCCAGCGCCACGAGCGACAACATGAAGTGTCGCGACAACCCGAACACGATCGTCGCGATGCCGAATGCGATCACACCGCCGAACATCGCGCGGCCCGGCCGGCCCTTCAACGGAAAACGCGTGAGCCACAGCGTGCCCGCGAGCGCGCCGACCGCAGGCGCCGCGCGCAATGCGCCGAGCCCCCACGGGCCAACCTGAAGAATGTCGCGCGCGTAGATCGGCAGCAGCGCGGTCGCGCCGCCGAACAGCACGGCGAACAGATCGAGCGACAGCGCACCGAGAATGGCCGGCTCGCGCCGGATGAACGCGATGCCCGAAAACACCGAGCGCAGCGTGACCGGCTCGCGGGCGGGTGGCGCGCTGCGCAGCGGAATCGTGCCGCTCAGCATCGCGGCAGTTGCGAACGCAACGGCGCTCGTGCCGAATGCGACCGGCGCGCCGAGCCCATACAGCAACCCGCCGAACGCGGGCCCGAGAATCTGCGCGGCCTGGTTGGCAGACGTCGACAGCGCGGTCGCGCGCGGCAAATCGGTGCGCGGCACGACGGCCGGCAACAGCGACGACACCGACGGCGACTCGAACGCGCGGGCCGTGCCGACGATTGCCGCGAGTGCATACACGGCCGGCGCGGCCAGCCACCCTTGCACCGCGCCGAGCAGGAACACGCCGGCGGCCAGCGCCTCGACGCTCTGGCAGATCGTCGCGATGCGCCGGCGATCGTAGCGGTCGGCCACCTGCCCGACGACGAGCGTCAGCGCGAACATCGGCACGAACTGCGCGAGGCCGACCAGACCGAGCGCGAATGCGCTGTGCGTGAGCGCATACACGTACCAGCCGATGGCAACCGACAGGATCTGGAAAGCCAGCGACGACATCACGCGCGTGCCCCAGAAACGCTGGAACGGCGCGTGGCGGAACAGGTTGGCGGGTAACGGGGATAAAGGACTGGAATCGGGCACGGGGGTGGTCATCGAGGTCTCGGCGGTTGGCGGTGCGCACCGCAACCGTTCGGGAAAACGACGACGCACGCAGGTGCGCGCGGCAACGGTGCGGACGCGGCCAAACCGCGATGATATGCCAACCGCCGAAAACCGGCCGGCCGCCGGCCGCGAGCGCCGTCGAGCCCGCGCATCGCACAAAAAAAAGCGCGAACCGCGGTTCGCGCCAAAGAGAGACCTCGCTGAAGACGTCACACCACCCCGCCACCCCGCTCAGAACGAATGCCGCATCCCGATCCGCACGTCGGCCTGCGTCTGCGTCGTCGACGGCGTGAAGCTGTAGCCGACCACCGCATCGACGCCCTGCGACGCGCGCAGGTAGTCGCCGGAGATGTACACGTCCGTGCGCTTCGACAGCAGGTAATGCAGGCCCGCCGTGCCCTGGTTCCAGTGATGGCCTTCGAAGCGCGTGTGCTGGTAGCCCGCGATGAAGCTCAGCGCCGGCGTGAACTGGTACAGGCCGCCGCCTTCGTACACCTGCATGTGCGACGACTGGCCGAAGCCCTTGATCGTCGTGTACGAGTAGTTGGCATCGAGCGTCAGCTTGCCGATCGTGTAGCTCGTGCCGATGCCGAACGTGCCCTGGCTGTCGACGTCCATCGGCGTGTTCGCGAACAGGTCGGTGCGCGCGCCGGTTGCCGGATCGACCGTGACGGTCTGCTGGCCGAGGAACGTATGCGTGCCGATCATCGCGTACGGGTCGAACGCGTAGATGCCGTTCGGGTTGTTCAGGCGCGTGTACGCGGCGCCGATCGAGAAGTCGCCCTTCGTGAAGCTCGCGCCCGCGCTCCATGCGCTGTTGCGATGGAAGTTGCCCGCGACGTTGCCGAACGAGTACATCGCGCCGAACTTGAAGCCGCTCATGTCGTTCGACAGGAACTTCACCGAATTCGGCAGACGGTCGCCGTTGAAGCGGTCGAAGTCGCCCTGGTGGATCGCATAGCCGCTGCCCCACGCCGAAATGTTGTAGATCGACACGAGTTCGTTCGTGATGTCGAGCTGGTTGCCGAACGACAGCGTGCCCCAGTCGTTCTGCAGGCCCACATACGCCTGCCGGCCGAATTCCGCGCCGCCGAAGCCGAGTTGCCCGTTGCCGAGATGGAAGCCGCTCTCGAGCACGAACACGGCCTTCAGGCCGCCGCCCAGGTCTTCGGTGCCCTTGAGGCCGAAGCGGTTTCCGTAGGCGACGCCGTCGTCGAACTTGACCACGTGCGAACCGCCCGTGTTGTTCACGTACGTGATGCCGGCGTCGAGAATCCCGTACAGCGTCACGCTGCTCTGCGCGTGCCCGATGGCGGGAATACAGGCCGCGCATGCAAGCGCGGCGGCTACGGCGACTTTCTTTTGCTTCATTGTCGACCACCCTCCCTGAACCGTTCGATGGAAAGAACCGTGGCCTGGCGCGTGCCGCGATACGCCGGCTGATTCGAATTCGGTACGTCTACTGGCTGCGGTATTTCGTTTTCCGCAATAACGCAGCCATTGGCGAAAAATACAAACCCATATTTCGCGTCACCCGTCTGTAGGCGACACTAAATGGTCACGATGCGACGGGTCGGGAAAACACGTAGACGGGCGGCGCGGTAAAAACCGGCCGCCCGGAGGGAGGAAATCAGCGACCGTCGAGGGCCGCGCGCACGGCCGGCAGGCCCGGCGCGCCGGCCGCCGTCGTCACGCCGTCGAGCCAGCCGGCGACCAGCGCGGGCTCGGCCTTCAGCGCATGCTGCGCCGCGAGCGCGGGCGATGTCTTGTGGTCGAGCATGTCGGCGATCATCCGGTTCTCGACGTCGACGGAGAACGTCATCTGCCGGAACAGCCGCGCGAGGTTCGTGCACTGGCCGGCGAACCCGGCACGCGTGACCGTGTTGACCGTCGCACCGCCATAGTTCGGGCCGAAATACGCATCGCCGCCCGACAGATACGTCAGATGGAACTTCGTGTTCATCAGATGCGGCTCCCACGCGAGAAACACGATCCAGCGCTTGTCGCGCACCGCCCGCTCGACCTGCGTGAGCATGCCCGTCTCGCTCGACTCGACCAGCGACCAGTTCGCGGACCCCAGCGCGTGGTCGGACAGCATCCGCTTGATGTTCTGGTTCGCGGGCGCGCCAGGCTCGATGCCGTAGATCTTGCCGCCGAAACGATCCGCGTAGCGCGCGAGATCGGCGAACGTATGCACGCCGGCGGCGGCCACGTAGTCGGGCACCGCGAGCGTGAACTTCGCGCCGCTCAGGTTCGCGTGCAGCACGTCGATCGATTTCTCGTCGACGAACGGCTTCACGAGCGGCGCCTGCGCGGGCATCCAGTTGCCGAGGAACACGTCGACCTGCCCTTTCTTCAGCCCCTGGTACGTGATCGGCACCGACAGGTTCGCCACGTCCTGCCGGTAGCCGAGCGCCTTCAGCACGACGCCCGCCATCGCGTTCGTCGCATCGATGTCGGTCCAGCCGGGCGCCGCCATCTTGACGTCGCCGCACGTCTGCGGATCGGCGGCATACGCAGGCTGCGTCGCCACCACGCACGCGGCGGCGGCGAGCGCCGGGCCGATCCTTCGGATTGCTGCATTGCATTGCCGTTTCATGGTTCGCTTCCTCCGTCGTTCTTCAATGATCGCGATGCGGTGCGTTCAGCGCCCGACGCGCGGAAAACGTGCCATCGCCTCGAGCGTATCGAGTTCGATGTGATTGCGCATGTAGCGCTGGCTCGCGTCGGTGAACGGCTGCCAGTCCCACGCCTGAATGCGGCCCTGCGTCGTCGCCGCGTAATGGAAACGCCGGCGCCGCTGGCTCGCGCGCACCTGCCGGTCCAGTTCGGGCAGGTCCCAGCGCTGCGCGGCCTCCGCACGGAACGCGGCGAGCACGTCGGCGGCTTCAGGCTGCCCGGCGAGGTTCGTCAGTTCGCGCGGGTCGTCCGACAGGTTGTAAAGCTGGTCGGGATCGGCCGGGCAATGCACGTATTTCCAGTCGCCGCGGCGGATCATCACGACCGGCGCGAGCGCGCCTTCCGCGAGGTATTCGCCGAGCGCGACATCGTGCGCGGGCGTGCCGTTCAGGTGCGCCACGAGGCTCGCGCCGTCGACCGGGTCCGGCCACCCGCCGGCGGGCGCGGCGCCGGTCAGCTCGACGAGCGTCGGCAGCAGGTCGAGGTGCGACACGGGCCCGCGCACGCGCGCGGCGTCGAAGCGGCCCGGCGCGTGGACGATCAGCGGCACGCGGCAGCCGCCTTCGAAGAACGTCATCTTGTACCAGAGCCCGCGTTCGCCAAGCATGTCGCCGTGGTCAGACGTGACGATCACGATCGTGTCGTCGGCGAACCCGCATTGCTCGAGCGCGGCCAGCACGCTGCCGAACTGCGTGTCCACGTAGGACGTCGCGCCATAATACGCGCGGCGTGCGGCACGGATCTGCGCGTCGGTCGGCGGCGTGCGGTCGTTCTCGCAGACGAAACGCAGCCGCTGCGAATGCGGATCGCTTTCGGCCGCATCGAGCCGCACGGCCGGCATGTCGATCTCGTCATCGTCGTAGCGATCCCAGTATTCGCGCGTGATCGCATACGGGTCGTGCGGATGGGTCAGCGACACGACCATGCAGAACGGCCGCGCATCGTGGCCGGCCGCGCGCTCGCGCGCGACGTCGTACAGCTTCTGCTTCGCGGCGAACGTCACTTCGTCGTCGAAGTCGAGCTGGTTCGTGCGCACGCACGGACCGGCGTCGAGCACCGAGCTCATGTTGTGATACCAGCTCGGCCGCTCGGTCGGCTGGTCCCAGTCCGGCACCCAGCCGAAATCGGCCGGATAGATGTCGGTCGTGAGGCGTTCCTCGAAGCCGTGCAACTGGTCGGGCCCGCAGAAATGCATCTTGCCGGACAGCATCGTCCGGTAGCCGCCCGCGCGCAGGTAGTGCGCGAACGTCAGCGTTTGCGCCGGCAATTCGGCGGCGTTATCGTAGGCGCCGATCCCCGACGGCAGCTTGCCGGTCAGCAGCGAGAAACGCGACGGTGCGCACAGCGGGCTCGCGCAGTACGCGGCGTCGAACACCACGCCTTCGGCGGCGAGCCGGTCGAGCGTCGGCGTGCGGGCGACGCGGTTGCCGTAGGCCGGCAGCGCGAACGGCGTGAGCTGGTCGGCCATCAGGATCAGGATGTTGGGTGTCGGATTCGTCATCGGCGGTCGTGGGGAAAGCGGTGTTCGAATGGAACGGCTCGCCGCTCGGGCAGCGAGGCGTCCGGCATGACGGAGGCGGTCCGCAGAAATTGCCGCGCGCTGGGGCCGCGCTGGCTAGAATCGCGGAGTATGTTGCGCGGCTGCACGTGAAGCGCATGTGCCATACCGTCCGCTGCACTATCGCCCGCCCGAATTCGCGCGGGTAGGCGTCCGGTCCTTATGGGGCCATTAGAGGGACTTATGTCGAAACCCGAACCGTTACCGTCGATGCAGGCGCTGCGCGCGTTCGAATCGGCCGCCCGGCTCGCGAGCTTCACGGCCGCCGCGCGCGAGCTCGGCTCGACGCAGCCGGCCGTGAGCCAGCAGGTGTACCAGCTCGAAGCCGAACTCGGCGTGCCGCTGTTCGAACGCAGCCCGCGCGGCGTCACGCTGACGGCCGACGGCCAGTGCCTGTACGAAGCCGTGCGGGTAAGCCTCGACACGCTGCGCGGCGCGACCGCGACGCTGCGCGCGCGCCGCGAGCACGGCGCACTCACGATCGTCACCGATTTCGGTTTCGCGACCTACTGGCTGATGCCGCGCCTGGCCGGGCTGAAGCACGTGATGCCGGACGTCGACGTGCGCGTCGTCACGTCACAGGATTACGACGCGCAGCGCGACCACGGCGACATCGCGATCCTGTTCGGCGACGGCCACTGGCCGTCGTGCACGGCCGCGCGGCTGTTCCCGGAATCCGTCACGCCCGTCTGCTCGCCCGCGTTCCGCGACGCGCATCCGGGCGTCGCGCGCCCCGACCACCTGCTCGCGCTGCCGCTGCTGCACGTGCAGCCGACGCGCCCCGAGCGCTGGCTGTCGTGGTCGGGCTGGTTCGACGCGCACGGGCTCGAACCGCCGCCCGCCGCCCGCGGCGTGACCTTCAACAGCTATGCGCTGGTGATCCATGCGGCGCTGCTCGGCGAAGGCGTCGCGCTCGGCTGGTCGCCGCTCGTCGACGAGCTCGTCGCGTCCGGCCAGCTCGTGAAACTGGTCGATGCACCCGTCGTCACGTCGCGCGGCTACTTCCTGGTGCGGCCGCCGCAGCGGCCCGAGCCGGACGCGACGCACGTATTCCGGCGCTGGCTGCTCGACGCGTGCGCGGGGGCCTGACGCAACGCGCCCGCCCGCGCCGGCCGCAGCCCTGCCCCAGCCCCGCCCCGGTCCGGTCCGCTGGCGCGCCGATACCAGCCACACGGCGCGTTGGTTCTATCCGCGCCGAAATCGGCCTGATTTACTTGAGCTTCCCGCCACCCGCGCGGCGCTGTCGTGCGCCGCCGCGCGGCCGTGCGCCCCTGCCATCCGAGGAGTCTCATGACCGCCGAGCACCGCCCCGATCAATTCGTCCTGACACTGTCGTGCCCGAGCGCGGCCGGTCAGGTCGCCGCCGTCGTCGGCTTTCTCGATCGCCATCGCTGCTACGTCGATGCGCTGAACGTGTTCGACGACGATCTCAGCAACCGCTTCTTCGTGCGCTGCGTCTTTCATCCGACGGATGAAACGCTGCAGATCGACGCGCTGCGCCAGGAATTCGCGCCGATCGCGGCCGGACTCGGCGGCCACGAGGGCGACATCCAATGGGCGATCCACGACGTCAACGCGCGGCCGAAGGTGCTGATCATGGTGTCGAAGCTCGAACACTGCCTCGCGGATCTGCTGTTCCGCTGGCGGATGGGCGAGCTGAAGATGGACATCGTCGGCATCGTGTCGAACCACCCCGACTTCGAGCCGCTCGCCGCGCAGCACGGGCTGCCGTTCCGGCACTTCCCGATCACGGCCGACACCAAGGCGCAGCAGGAAGCGCAATGGCTCGACTTCTTCGAATCGAGCGGCGCCGAACTCGTGATCCTCGCACGCTACATGCAGGTGCTGTCGCAGGAGACGAGCGCGAAGCTCGCGAACCGCGCGATCAACATCCATCACTCGTTCCTGCCCGGCTTCAAGGGCGCGAAGCCGTATCACCAGGCACATGCGCGCGGCGTGAAGCTGATCGGCGCGACCGCGCACTTCGTGACCGACGATCTCGACGAAGGCCCGATCATCGAGCAGGTCGTCGAGCGCGTCGATCATGCGCTACGGCCCGAGCAATTGCTCGCGGTGGGGCGTGATGTCGAAAGCCTCACGCTCGCGCGTGCGGTGAAGGCGTTCATCGAGCGGCGGGTGTTCTTGAACGGGGATCGGACGGTGGTGTTTCCGTAAGCGCGTTGCGTCCGCGAACGCCGTCGTCCTCCATCACGCGGACGCCGACGGCACGCGCGCAAGCGTCGCACCGATGCGTCGTGCCCGACGCCGCAAGTACAGATTGTTGAGGATCAGCGCCACGCCCGTCAGCGCGGCGCCAGCTATCTGCGCGCGATTGGGCACCACGCCCGTGATCGCGGACACGACGAACGCGGTGATCGGCACGATGTCCATGAACAGCACGCCGTTCATCGGCCCCAGGTTGCGGTTGCCGGTCATCCACAACAGGATCGCGCCGAAGCCGGCCACCGGCCCCATGTAAGCGAGATGCGGCAGCACCGCGTGCACGGTGGCCCATGACGGCGCCGCGACCCGCTGCGTCGCGACCAGTACCACGTTCACCGTGAGGATCGTGGTCAGCCCCAGCCACGTCGTGAACGTCGTGTATTTCAGTGCCGACCAGCCGGTGAAACGCGCTGCACCGAACGTATAGACGACCCAGCACAACGCGCCGACGACGATCAACGCGTTGGCCGCGTAGTGCTGCGGTTCGTGCAGCGCGGCAATCACGTCGCCGCGCGTGATGACGAGCGCCACGCCGGTAAAGGAAAGCACGACGAACAGCACCGACACCGGTGCGGGTGCGACGCGCCGCACCAGGGCGCGCCATCGCGCGGTCAACCGCTGGACGAGCATCGCGCCCGGCGCACCGGCGATCGCGACCACGCGCCGCGCGGTCGATCCGTTGCGCGCCCATGGCCGCATCGCTCACGGCAGCCGGCTCCGTTCAGCCTGCTTCAGCGCCTCGCGCGCAGACTTGAGCTGCACGCGCGTAAAGGCGAGCGCGTGCGCCGCGAGGTCGTGACTGTCTTCCCACAGGTTGCGCCAGATCGCCAGAATGCCTTCGAGCGGCTGACCGACGACGCGCGACGAGAAACTCTCGAACGTGATCGGCCCCGTATAACCGCTGAACACCAGCGCACGAAACACCGCTGTGAAATCGACGTTGCCCGATCCCAGATACCCGCGATGCGAATCGCCGATGTGCACGTAACCGAGCTGCTCGCCGGTGTCGCGAATCGCCGACGTCACGTCCGACTCCTCGATATGCATGTGATACGTGTCGAGATGCACCTTCACGTTCGGCCGGCCGATGCGCCGGCACAGCTCGACACCCTGAGACGCGGTGTTGAGCACATTCGACTCGTAGCGGTTCACGACTTCAAGCCCGAGCGTGATGCCGCTTTGCGCGGCCGTGTCCGCCACCTGCGCGAGGATGTCGGCGGACATCGCGACACCGGCGGCCGTCGTCGGCGTGAAATTCTTCTGGAACGCCGAATACAGGATCCCGCATACGTGGGTCGCGCCGCAGTCGCGTGCGACACGCAGCGCGGCCTCGAGTTTTTGCTTGCCGCGCGCGGCCTTCCGCGCATCGCCGCTTGAAATGTCGGATTCCGCATCGAGCCCGAGCGAGAACGTGATGCCAAGGCCATACCGTTCGAGTTCGCGCCGCGTGAACGCTGCGTCGATCGAATCCGGATCGAGTGCGGGCACCTCGATGAAATCGAAGCCCGTCTCGGCCGTATTCGCGATCGCGCGCGCGCATGCGTCGCGGCTCCAGCCGGCCTCCCAGACCAGCGCATGTACGCCAAGCTTGTTCATTTCGTCTCCTTCCGTTGAGAGGGTTCGAGGCCGCCGAGCGCCGGCGTCGCGATTCGATTGCGATTGCGCGGCCGCGACGCATGCCGGGCCCATGCCCAGCGCACCAGCATCACCGCGAGCAGGAACGCACCCCACAGCGCGGTCGCCAGGTGCTGGCTCGCACCCAGCAGGTTGAGGCCCGATGCGATCACCTGCAGGATCACGAGCGCGATCACGACCGGCGCGACGCGACCGAAGCCGCCGAACGGATCGACGCGCCCGAGAAAGCAGGCGAGCACCGAGATCAGCAGGAACGCCTCGCCGTGGCCGACACGCACCGAGTTGAAGCGCGACAGCATCACGACGCCGGCCACGCCGCACATCAGCCCCGACAGCATGTAGATGCGCGTGATCGCCCGCGTGGTCGAGATGCCCGAGTAGCGCGTCGCTTCCGCATTCGAGCCGATCATCCGCGTGACGAAGCCGAGCCGCGAATACGTCATCACGACGTGCCACAGCAGCGCACAACCCGCGAAGATCCACAGCGGCGCCGGCACGCCGAGCCACAGCCCGTTGCCCATCGCGCGGACCGCCGGCGGAAACCCGGAAATGTCGCCGCCCCGCGTGAGGAATTCGCCGAGACCGCGCAGGAAGATCATCGCCGACAGCGACACGAGGATCGGGCTCGCGCCCGTATGTGCGATCACCGCGCCGATCAGCCAGCCGGCCGCCGCGCCCGTCGCGAGCGCCGCCGCGATGCCGAGCGCGACCGCCGCGAAGCCGGCCTCCGGGCCGCCGTGCGACTGGATCACCCACGCCATCGCGAGCCCCGCGATGTTCGCGGTAAACGTGACGGCGAGATTGAAGCCGCCGGACACGAGCGGCATCAGCATCGCCAGCGTGAACAGGCCGAGCTCGGGCAGCTGGAATGCGATCGACGCGAACGTGCCGCCCGTCAGGAAGCGATCGGACGCGACGCTCATCGCCGCGACGACACACGCGAGAAAACCCAGCAGGCCGGCGACGTCGGCCGGAACGGACAGCGACGGAAAGCGCCGGGATTCGGCGTGTTTCATGGTCATGTCCTCGCGCGTGGCGACAGGAAGCGCGAGCCGACCAGCCGCGCGACGCCGTCGCTCGACACGGTGATCGCGACCAGGATGACCGCACCGACGATCATCTTGAAAGCGTACGGCGACACGCCGAGCAGATTGAGCCCGTTCGCGGTGATCGACACGAGCAGGATGCCGAGGATCGCGCCGAGCACCGTGCCACGCCCGCCGCCGAGCCGCGCGCCGCCGAGCACGACGGCCGCGAGCACGTCCAGTTCGCGGCCGTACAGCGCGTTCGGCACGACTTCCTGCACGTAATGCGCCTGCATCAGGCCCGCGATGCCCGCCATCATCCCGAGCCAGCCGTATGCGACGTAATGCATCGTCGCGAGATCGATACCGACGCGCCGCGCGGCTTCCGGGTTGTCGCCGGTCGCATAGAGCTGGCGGCCGAGCGTCGTGCGCCGCAGCAGGAACCACGTCGCGACGACGGCCGCGGCCATCACCGCGACCGGCAGCGCAAGCGATGCGACGCCGCCCGGCGTATCGGCCTGCAAGAGCGTGACGCGGTTCGTCCACCAGTCGGGCAAGTCGTAGATCGATACGCCGCCCGTCACGAACATCAGCCCGCCGAAGAAGATGTTGAAGGTCGCGATCGTCGCGACGATCGACACGACGCGAAACCGGTAGATGATCGTCGCGTTCACCGCACCGAGCAGGATGCCGAAGCCGGCCGATACCGCGAAGCCGAGCACCCAGTTTCCGCCGCCGAGCCGCATCAGCGTGAGCGCCGCGAGGTACTGCACCACCGACGCACCGACCGCGAACGAAATGTCGATGCCGCCTGCGATCAGCACGATCAGCAGCCCCACCGCGAAGATGATGTTGACCGCACTCTGGTTGAGCAGGTCGAACAGGTTGGACAGCGTCAGGAAGGTCGGCGTCGCGATGCCGAGGCCGATCGCCATCGCGACGATCACCGCGAGCAGCCACGCTTCTGTCGAGCCGATGCCGAATGTGCGGAGGTTACGCATGGACGTCTCGCTCGATGTGATCGATCGGCGTGCCATCCGGCACGTACTCGGCGACGATACGGCCGTCGCGCATGTGCAGGATGCGGTCCGCATTGAAGTACACCTCGGGAATCTCGTCGGAAATCAGTACGATGGCCATGCCTTGCGCCGCGAGCCGGTGAATGATCGCGAAGATGCCGGCGCGTGCCCCCACGTCGACACCGACCGTCGGCGAATCGAGGATCAGCAGCTTCGGCTTCGTCGCGAGCCATTTCGCGAGCACGATGCGCTGCTGGTTGCCGCCCGACAGCGTCGACACCGCGTCGTCGGGGCTGCCGATCTTCACCGCGAGCCGCGCGACCCAGTCGCGGATCAACGCATCGCGCCGCCGCGGCGAAATCAGCCGGGCCGCACCGAGCAGATCGTCGAGCACCGCGATCGCTGTGTTGTCGCCGATCGATTGCGGCTGCACGAGGCCCAGTTGCAGGCGGTCTTCCGACACGTACGCGATGCCCGCGCGAATCGCGTCCCGATTGGAGCGCAGCGACAGCGGCAGACCATCGAGCGCGATCGTGCCGGCGTCCGGTCGCGTCATCCCGAACAGCGACAGCGCAAGCTCGGTGCGCCCCGCGCCGAGACGCCCCGTCAGGCCGAGAATCTCGCCGCGCCGCACCTGGAACGACACGGCCGCGTACTCGCCGCGCCGCGACAGGCCGTCGACGCGCAGCATCGTGGTCGCGGCCGACAGGTCGGTCGTGCGCACCGCGTAATCGAAGGTGCGCCCCGTCATCAGCTCGGTGAGCCGCGTCTGCGTCATTCCGCTCGTCGGAAACGTGCCGACATGACGACCGTCGCGCAGCACCGTCACGCGCGCGCACACGTCGAGCACTTCCGCGAGCCGATGGCTGACGAACACCACCGCGATGCCGTCGGCCGACAGGCGGCGCACGATCGCGAGCAGTGCCTGCGTCTCGGCATGGCTGAGGGACGCGGTCGGCTCGTCCATGAACACGAGACGTGCCCGGGCGACGAGCGCACGCGCGATCGCGACGACCTGCCGCTGCGCGATCGTGAGCGTACGCACCGGCCTGCCGAGATCGAGCTCGACGCCGAGCCGCGCGAGAATTTGCCGCGCGGCGACCTTCATCCGCCCGTAGTCGACCAGCCGTGGACGCCCGCCGAGATTCTGCTCGAACGCGATGTTCTCGGCGACCGTCATCTCGGGGAACAGCGCAAGGTCCTGCCAGATCACCTGGATGCCGAGCGCGCGCGCCCGCGCCGGATCGAGATCGCCGGCCGGCTTGCCGTCGAAGCGCATCACCGCGCCGGACTCCGGGCGATGGACGCCGCTCACGATCTTGATCAACGTGCTCTTGCCGCACCCGTTCTCGCCGGCCAGGCACAGTACTTCGCCCGGCATCACGTCGAACCGCACCTGTTGCAGCGCGTGCACGCCACCGAACGTCTTCGATACATTGTCGAGTTCGAGCAACGGCGCATCGGCCGCGAACGCGGCCGGCGGCGGGCTCGCCCGGCCGGACGCCGCGGATTCACGGGAATGGGCAGACATCATCGCTACGCTCCGGTGCGACCTGCTATGAAACGACGGGAAAGGCGAACGACTTCATCGCACGGCGCGGTGCACCGCGCCCGCGTGCATGCCGCTCACAGCCCCTGCTTCGCGAGATCGTCGACGGTTTTCGCGTTCAGCTCGACGAGCTGGTTCACGATCAGGTTGTGGCCTTCCGGATGCACGACGCCGAGCCCCGGAATCGTCATGCCGTCCTTGATCGGCTGCCCCTTCGCGAGCATCGTGCCGAGCGTGACGAACACCTCGCCGGCCTGCTCGGGGTTCCACATGTAGCCGCCGTTCAGCACGCCGTCGTGCACGAGCCGGCGGCCCTGCCCCGGCGAGAACGGCCCGAGCACCACGACCTTGCCCTTCGCCTGCTTCTCGGCGACCGCGCGCGCGGCGCCGATCGGCCCCTGGCTGCCGAACGCCAGGATCGCCTTCAGGTTCGGATGCGCGCGCATCAGATCGAGCGCGGTCTTGCGCGACGCGTCCACGTCTTCGGCCACGCCGTAGCGATCGCCGACGAGCTTCATGTCCGGAAAGTTGGCCTTCAGATACGCGATCGCGGCATCGGCCCACGCGTTATGCAGCGGCACCGTCAGCGAGCCGACGAACACCGCGTATTCGCCCTTGCCGCCCACCGCCGCGGCGAGGTTCTTCGCGTACGCCTCGCCGAAACCCTTCGCGGACGCCAGTTCGAAATTCCAGTCGGTGTTCTTCTGCTTCGGCGATTCGTGCGTGATCACCTTGATACCGGCGGCCCGCGCGCGCTGCAGCACCGGCTCGAGCACCTCGGCATCGTTCGGCACCACGCCGATCACATCGACCTTCTGCGCGATCAGGTCCTCGATCGCACGCACTTGCAGCGCCGGGTCCGCGCTGGTCGGCCCAACCATGAACGCCTTCACGCCGAGTTGCTCGGCGCGCTTCCTGATGCCCGCGTCCATCGCGTTGAACCATGGAATGCCGCCGATCTTCACGACGATCCCGATCACGGGCTTGTCCGGCGATGCCGACGCGATGCCCGTCGCGAGCGCGAACGCAGCCACGCCCGCGCATACCTTGCGCAAGAAATTCACCGACATGTCTCCTCCATCCGAAGGCGACCGTCGCCGGGCTTCCGGGCCCGG
Organism: Burkholderia sp. BCC1208; assembly: GCF_902833095.1. Taxonomy (NCBI): domain Bacteria; kingdom Pseudomonadati; phylum Pseudomonadota; class Betaproteobacteria; order Burkholderiales; family Burkholderiaceae; genus Burkholderia; species Burkholderia sp. BCC1208. The sequence continues at coordinate 300,071 of NZ_CADFDY010000012.1, forward strand.
CATGGCGGTCAGTTGCTAAATCCATTCAGCAAACCGGTTCATGTATGCTGAATCCATTTAGCTGCGACGGAAAGCATGGGAAAACCCTGATAGGGCATCGCGCCCCGAAACGCATACCGTCGGCATCATCGGCACAAGAACGCACACGAGGGGAGCGACGACGCAGATGGCCCGCACGACTACCGGACGCAAGTCCACGATCTACGACATCGCGAAAGCAACCGGCTCGTCCACGTCCACGGTCAGCATGGTGCTGAACGGCAACTGGGCGCGCTACCGGATCAGCGAGGAAACGGCCACGCGCATTCTCGACAGCGCCAAGGCGCTCGGCTACAACGTGAACCTCAGCGCGCGCGGCCTGCGCCTGTCGCGCTCGGGGCTGGCGGGCATGGTCATTCCGCACTACCGCAATCGCTTCTTCGCGGGGCTCGCCGAAACCTTCGAGGACGAGGCGCGCCGGCGCGGCCTGTGCCCGATCGTCGTCGGCACGCAGCGCGACCCGGACGTCGAGCTGAACGTCGCGCAGACGCTGCTCGCGCAGCGTGTCGAACTGCTGTTCATTGCCGGCGTGCGCGACCCGGCACCGCTCGATGCGCTGTGCGACGCGGCCGGCATCCCGTCGATCAACGTCGACCTGCCGGGCGCCGGTGCGCCGTCGGTCGTGTCGGACAACCGCGCGGGCGCGCGGGCGCTGACCGACGTGCTGATCGACAAGATGCTCGCGCGCGGCAATGCACCCGACGAACTGATCCTGCTCGGCGGCATCGCCGGCGAATACGCGACCGAGATGCGGATCGCCGGCTTTCGCGACGCGTTCGCCGCGCGTGGCCTGCCGCCGCCGCCGGACGACGCGATCGAGCGCTGCGGCTACGCGCCCGCAGCCGCGCGCGAAGCGCTTGCGCGCCGCTACGACACGCTCGGCCGGTTGCCGGCCGGCATGCTGACGAACTCGATCACGTCGTTCGAAGGGCTGGTGCGTTTCGCGTCGGAGCTGCCGTGGGACATCTGGCACCGCACGGCCGTCGGCTGCTTCGACTGGGACCCGTTCGCCGCGCGCCTGCCGTTCGACGTCACGATGCTGCGGCAGGACGTGCAGCGGCTGATCGCGGAAGCGTTCGCGCTGCTCGATGCGAGCGACGCCGGAGACGCCACGCCGCATCCGGTCGTGATGGTGCCGACACGCTTCATGCGAACCCTCGACGACGACATGCGCGCCAGCGATGCAGAGCCGGCCGGCTGAGCGCGCGGACGCGAAATGAAGAAAGCCCGGCCGGTCCTGCGACCGGTCGGGCTTTCTTCATGCTGTGCATCGTATCGAGCTGGCCGGGACCGTGTGCGGTGTCCGCTCCCGGCGGGTGACGTGTCAGATGTTCACTTCACCCACGCGAAGTAGTACGACAACCAGATCGTCAGCCCCGCCCCGATCAGCGCCGCATACGGCATCAGGCTCACCCACGGCGCGCGCTTCGGCACTTCCAGCTCCATGTCGCGCTGCATCTGCGCGGGGAAGCGGCCGCGATCCTGCCAGTAGTGACGGAACAGGAACACCGGCACGATCAGCAGCATCGCGATCAGCCCGTTGCGCAGCGTGCCCTCGCCCTGCAGGTTCGCGCCCGCGCCCACGTAGACGAGGTTCGCGTAACCGCAGATCGCGCCGCCGACGAGCAGCCACGTCGGGCAGCGGAACGGCCGATCCCAGCTGCCGCGATCCATCCGGTGGATCCAGCCCGACTGAAGATTCAGGAATACGAACAGCATGTAGCAGACGTTCGAGATCGACAGCACCGTCATGTAGTCCGACATCATCAGCAACACGAGGTTGAAGCCGAGGTCGGTCCACATCGCGCGGGTGGGCGAGCCGTGCTCGTTCACGTGCGACAGATACTTCGGCAGCCAGCCATCGACCGACGCCTGGTACAGCGTGCGCGACGAACCCATCATCGACGTCATCACGATCAGCAGGATCGACAGCATCAGCATCACGACGACCGCATTCGCGACCCACGCGCCGCCGCCGACGATCTTCGCCATCGCGGCCGCGACGCCGGTGCCGTCGCCGATCGACGGATCGAGCATCGCCTGGGTGCCGAGCGCGCCCTGGAACGCCATCGGCACGAGCGTCATCACGACCAGACACAGCGCACCCGACCAGAAGATCGCCTTCGCGGTGTCGCGCCGCGGATCGCGGAATTCGCGCGTATAGCAGACGGCCGTCTCGAAACCGTACGAGGCCCAGCCCGCCATGAACATCGCGCCGAGCGCCATCGTCACGCCCTGCCCGTTCCACGAGCCGAAGGTCGCGGCCGTGAGGTTGCCCTGCGTGTCGTGGCCGAGCGGGAGCAGCGGCAGCAGGTTCGACATCGGCACGTCGCCGGTGACGAACGGCACGATGCCGACGATCAACAGCGGCGTGAGCGATGCGATGCCGAGAATGCGCTGCGTACGTGCAGCCTTCGACGCACCGCTGTGCTGAAGCTTGAACGTGATGAGAAGCAGAATCGTCGCGATGATGAACGTCGCGTTGATCCGCAGGGAAAGACCCGGCTTGATGAACCCGAGATCCGCAACCTTGAGCTGCCAGTGCAGCACCGCCGCGTCGGCGGGAAAGAGACTCGTGAGCGCATAGCTCGCCGCGAGACCGCAGCCGAGTGCAAGCATCGGCGACCACGCGAGCCAGTTGCACCACACGGAAACCGGGGCAATCAGCTTGCTGTAACGGACCCAGCCGATCGCGCCATACACGGACGCGCCGCCCGATTTATGAGGAAATAGCCCCGATATTTCCGCATAAGTCGCGCTTTGAATCAGCCCCATCGTGATCGCGGCGATCCAGATCGCCCACGCGGGCTGGCCGATCGTCGCGCATACGCCGCCGATCGTGAACAGCACGCCTGCCGGCACGCCGCTCGTTACCCAAAAAGCGTCTTTCCAGGTCAGGCCACGATGCAGCGTGTGACCCGTCGAATCATGTGAGATGGTTGCCTCAACATCACTGGTGCGATTCGCACGCAGTCCTGCTTGACTCATCCAATTCCTCCTGTCGATCAGTGTTAGCGCTTTAGCGCTTACTCTGGTCCCATGCAAAGCTGTGATGACTCCGCACAAGGGCGCTAGTGTAACAACTTACGCACTTTTTTGCAGAATCCGCAAAAAAATTCCGGGATATGGCTGCATTGCATCCGGATTATTTCGGATTCCTTCATGCCATTCCCGGCGTGTCTTTTATGATGATTCGTACGGCGTATGTCGAGATACTTACTGCGCGCCTTCGGTCCACGAATTCACGCGGTCGGCATGCGCCGCGATCCACGCATCCGCGGCCGCTTCCGGCTTCGAGCCGCTCTGGATCGCCAGCATCACGCTGTCGATTTCACCCGGCTTCCACTGGAACTTCTTCAGGAACGCGACGACCGGCTTCGCTTTGGTTTCGAGTCCCGGATTCACGACGCTGTCGACGTGCTCGGCGCCGCCGAACACCTTCTTCGGATCCTCGAGGAAGCGCAGCTTCCACTTCGCGAACATCCAGTGCGGCGCCCAGCCCGTCACGATGACCGGCTTGTTCGCATTGACCGAACGCGACAGCTCGGCCGTCATCGCGCTGCCCGAACTCGGCATCAGCGTGTAGTTCAGCCCGTAGCTCTTGATCGCGTCGTCGGTCTTGCGCATCACGCCGGCGCCCGCATCGATGCCGACGATCCGGCCGCCGAAGCTGGCCTTCTCCGCATTGAGGTCGTCGATGCTCTTCGCCTTCACGTACGCGGGCACGATCAGGCCGATCTTCGCATCGGGAAAATTCGCGCCGAGGTCGACGACCTTGGCCTTGTACTCGTCCCAGTACGAGCCGTGCGTGACCGGGAGCCACGCGGACAGCGTCGCATCGAGATCGCCGCGCGCGACGCCCTGCCACATGATCCCGGCAGCGACCGGCACGAGCTTCACCTCGTAGCCGAGCTTCTTCTCGATGACGCGGGCCGCGACGTTCGACGTCGCGACGCTGTCGTCCCAGCCTTCGACGTAGCCGATTTTCAGCGCCGGCTTCGTATCGGCGAGCGCCGATGCGCTCAATGCCACCATCGCCGACAGGGCGCCGGTCCACAATAGTTTTCCGAACAGTTTCATGGTCGATCTCCTTGGTCTGCGCACCGTGCGCGTTGTCTCTCTAGGTTCTTCAACCACAAATCCGCGGTATCGTTGTTTTCCGACGGATGCTTGTCCGGATGCGACGCACCCGGACAGCCGATGGCGAGTTTCGGATTACTTGTCGATCACGAGATCCGACAGCGGCTTGCTGCAGCACAGCAGCACCATTCCCTGATCGATCTCGCGCTGACGGATGCCGCCGTTGTGTTTCATGTCGACCTGCCCCGACACGAGCTTCACCTTGCAGGTGCCGCACATGCCCTGCGTGCACGATGCCGGCAGCCGCACGCCCGACTGGCGGGCCGCATCGAGCACGTGCTGCTCCGAGCCGCACGAGATCTCCCGGTTGCTCTTCGCGAAGCTGACCGTGTACTGCTTCGTGTCGGCATCGCCGCCTTCGGCCGGCGGCACGAGATCGGCGAGCAGCTCGTCGCTCGCGGTCTGCGCGAGCGTCTCGAACGAGAAGCTTTCCTCGTGATACTGCTTGCGATCGAAACCGGCTTCGTCGAGCAGGTCGCGCACGGCCTTCATGTACGGCGCGGGGCCGCACGTGAAGATCTCGCGTTCCATGAAATCCGGCGCGATCAGCTTCAGCAGCGGCAGCGTCAGGAAGCCCGTGACGCCCGGCCAGTTGGTGCGTGCGCCGACGCGCTCGACGACGAACGACGTGCGGAAATTCGTGTGGTTCGACGCGATCAGGTCGAGCTCGCGCGCGAAGATGATGTCGTCCGGCGTGCGTGCGCTGTGCACGAACAGGATGTCGCGATCCTCGGCGAGATCATGATGCGCACGGCTCATAGACATCAGCGGCGTGACGCCCGAGCCGGCCGACAGGAACAGGTACTTGCGCGCCGGATGCCGTGCGCACGTGAATTCCCCGGCCGGGCCGAGCACGCGCACCGGTGCGCCCGGCTGCAGGTTGTCGTGCAGCCAGTTCGACACCTTGCCGCCCGGCACGCGCTTCACCGTGATCGAGATCGTGTGCGGCCGCGCCGGCGACGACGAGATCGTGTAGCACCGGTTGATCGTTTCGCCGTCGATGTCGAGCTCGAGCGTGATGAACTGCCCGGGCTCGAACGAGAACGTGCGGCCCTGCGGCGAACGGAAGAAGAAGCTCTTCACGTCGTGGGTTTCCTGCCGCACGTGGCAGCACACCAGCGTTTCCTCGACGTCGCTCGTCCAGCGCTCGGGCAGCGCGTTCCAGAAGGCCGGGTGCGTAACCCGGCTGTCCGCCGGCTCGAAATTGGCCGCATCTCGCATCATGTCAGCCTCCGCAGGGCCGCCCCAAGGAGGCTGACCGCCCCCTCGGGGGGCAGGGAACGCAGTGAGCGTGGGGATCGTTTCATCGGTTGCTCCGCTTATACGCTGCTGGGTACTATTCGCCGATTTTTTCGGCGAGCCGGCCGATGTACCAGGCCGAGAATTTTTCGACGAGACCTTCCGTGTACGGCGAATACGGACCCGGCTCGTACGCGCTGCTGTTCGCGCCGCGCTGCGAGAATTCGACGAGCGCGCGATCCTGGTCGTTGGTCGCATTCCACACGGCCGTGAGGTTCTTCACGTCGTAGTCGATGCCTTCCTTCGCGTCCTTGTGCACGAGCCACTTCGTGCGCACGAGCGTCTTGCCGGCCGACAGCGGAATCACCGAGAACGTCACGATGTGATCGCTCATGAAGTGGTGCCACGAGTTCGGCTGCGTCCAGAACGACAGCCCGCCGAGATCGGCCTTGTCGAAGCCGCCGAGCAGCTTCTTCGACGCGACCTTCGCGTCGAGCGTCTGCGATTCGCCGTGGCGGTCCAGCGGCAGGCGCTGCGTGCGGAAACCCGTCACGTCGAGCAGCTTTTCGATTTCGGCGGACGGCAGGCCCATCTCGGCCCACTCCTTGCCGCGTCGCACGCAGGTTTCGGCGAATGCGTCCATGCCTTCGGCGTTCGCGTCGGAGCGCTGGTAGCCGAAGCCGTATTCGTACAGCGAGATCGTCAGCTCCGGATGGTTCGCGACGCAGTGATAGCACTCGCGGTTGTTCTCCATCGTGAGCTTCCAGTTGCCTTCCTCGATGATGTCGATCTGCGCGGCGATCTTCGTGCTCGGCAGGTCGTGCGGCAGCAGGTAGGGCTCCATCTCGGCGCGCATCTGCGCGAAATCGACCGGCGGCTCGTCGGCGAGGCAGATGAAGATCAGGCCCGCGAGGTTCTCGACGTGCACCGACTTCAGGCTGTGCTTGCAACGGTCGAACTTCTCGCCCATGTGCTCGGCGAACATCAGTTGGCCCGTCAGGTTGTAGGTCCAGCTGTGGTACGGGCACACGATGTTGCCGACCGAGCCTTTATCTTCGTTGCACAGGCGCGCGCCGCGATGACGGCATACGTTGTGGAACGCGCGGATCGCCATGTCGTCGTCGCGCACGATCAGGACCGAATCGCCACCCAACTGCACGGTCACGTAATCGCCCGGCTCGGGAATGTCCGGTTCGATCGCCACCTGGATCCAGTGCTGGCGGAAAATCGCCTCCATGTCGAGCGCGAAGATGTCCTCGCTCGTGTAGAACGGTGCGTCGAGGCTGTGCCCTTCCTTGCGCCGCTCGATCAATGCACGAATGTCTGCCGTTACTTTCATCGTTTGCTCCGGATTCCTTGCATCCCTGGGTGTCTTGCCGACAGGCATCAAAATCAGTAGTCGATGAGCTGATGCTCGCGCAAATACGCGAGGATCACTTGTGCTTTTTCGACCGAACTCCCTTCATTTACGACGTTGCCGCCACGGCTTTCGGTCGTCGTCGCGGACAGCATCCGGGCATGCCCGGAGCGCTTCTCGGCGGCAACCAGTTTTACGGGTTTACGCTCGACCGGGCCGATCGTCCACGCGGCCGCGTCGGCGTCCGCACCGGGCGCCGCGAGCGCCGGCCGGATCGCGCCGGCGCGCAGCCGCGCATACGCATAGCGCGGCTCGACACCGGCGAGCGGATGGACGGCGACGACGGCCGGCAGCGCCGCGTCGACACGCCGCCGCAGCCCTTTCGGCAAAAATTGCCGGACCGCCGCGCGACCGCCTTCGACCGTCACGTCGACGGCCGAGCCGACGAGCGGATAGCCGAGCGCCGCGGCGACGCGGTACGGCAGCATCCCGGTGTCGTACGCGCCCTCGGCGCGCGTGCCGGTCAGCACGAGGTCGTAGCCGTCGAGACGCGCGGCGAGCGCGTGCACGGCATCGTCGCCGTCGCGGCAGGCCAGCACCTCGACCTCCCGCGCGCCGAGCGCGAGATAGTCGGCAAGCGCCGCATTCGCGGGGTCGCCCGCATGGATCACGTCGAGCGTCGCGCGATGCTTGTCCGCGAGCTGGCGGCCGGTTTCGAGCGCGGCCGCATCGTTGCGGCTGTAACGCGCGACGCCGCTGACCGGATGCCGGCCGACGGACACGAGCACCGCGATGCGTTGCAAGGGGCGAGGGGCGTTCATGCGGCAACTCCTTCGGGTTCACGGGTGCCGACCGCGGCCGGCGAATCGCCACGCGCGGCCCGCGCGGCCTGGACCTGTTCGATCAGCGCGGCGATCGTCGCCTGCGCGTCGCCGACCACCGTCAGGTTCGCGCGCTTCGCGATCGGCGCGCTGCCGTCGAGGTTCACCGCGATCACGTGGCGGCAGTCCTTGATGCCCTGCAGGTGCTGCACCGCGCCCGAGATGCCGAACGCGATGTACACGCTCGCCTCGACCGTCTTGCCGGTCGCGCCGACCTGCTTGTCGCGCGTGAAGTAGCCGTTGTCGACCGCGACGCGGCTCGCGCCGATCGCCGCACCGAACACGCCGGCCAGCCGCTCGAACGCGCCGATGTCGGACACGCCGTTGCCGGCCGACACGATGAAATCGGCTTCCTCGAGCGCGACCTGGGCCGCGTCGATTTCGTCGAGACCGAGATCGCGGTACGGCTGCGCGGCGTCATGCGCCGGGCGGATGAAATCGGCGGCGACGCGTTCGCCCGCGCCGACGAACGGCAGCTTCGCTTCGACCGCGTTCTGCGCGAGCAGGATCACGTCGGGCAGCGCTCGGGTGGCGAACGCCCGTCCCGCCTGTGCGTACGCGCCCACGTGCTTCGCGTCGATTTCGACGACGTGAGTCGCGACGCTCGCGCCGGCGGCCGCCGCGTAACGCCGGCCGAGATCGCCGTCGCCGGTCGCGTTGTCGGGCACGAACACGTGTTTCGGTGCGAGCGCGGCCACGCAGGCCTGCAATGCTTGCAGTTCGCTTTCGGGATCGAACGCGCGGCGCTCGAAACCGGTCAGCTCGAGCAGCTTGTCGACGCCGAGTTCGGCCACGTCGTCCTTCAGTTCGCCGAACGCGAGCAGCGCGACTTCGGTCTGCGCATCGGCGAGCACGGCCGCGGCGGCGATCGCCTGCCGCGAATGGTCGTCGAGCGCGCCGCGTTCGCCATGGGCGACCACCAGCATCACGTGCTTCGGGTCCTTCAACTCGCGGCGCGGCTTCGCGGCCGCGGCGCCATGGCCGTGCGCGGACCACTGCGCGGCGTTCGCATCGGCGCTGCCTTCCTCGCCGAGCGTGATGCGCTTCAGGCCGGCGGCCGTGATGATGAACGGCCGGCGCGGATCGATTCGTTTGATCGTATTCATCGATTCACTCCAGCGAGGCGGCGACGAGTTCGGCGACATCGAGCACGTCGGGGCGCGGGCCCACGACGCCTTCGAGCATGGCCGTGCAGTTCGGGCACGCAACCGCGACCACGTCCGCGCCGATCGTGCGCGCGTCGGCGATGCGGATGTCCGGGATGCGCTGCTTGCCCGGGATGTCGGTCAGCGGCGCACCGCCGCCACCGCCGCAGCAGCGGCCGCGCATGCCGTTGCGCTCCATCTCGACGACCTGGATGCCGATCGTCTTCAGCAGCTTGCGCGGCGCTTCCGTCTCGCCGTTGTAGCGGCCGAGGTAGCATGGATCGTGATAGGTCGTGCGTTTCTCCTGCAGCGCCTCGACGGCCTTCGGCACGATCTTGCCGCTGTCGGCCAGTTCGGCCAGATAGGTCGTGTGATGCTTGACCGTCACGCGCAGTCCGAGCGCACGGTATTCGTTGCGCAGGCTGTGCATCACGTGCGGGTCGGCCGTCACGATCTGCTTGTACGACAGCGTGCCGAGCGTGCCGATCAGGCGCTTCGCCATCTGCTGGAACGTCGCTTCGTCGCCGAGCCGGCGGGCGACGTCGCCCGTGTCGGTCTCGGTCGAGCCGAGCACGGCGTAGTCGACGCCCGCCTTGTTCAGCACCTTCACGAAGGCGCGCAGCGTACGCTGATAGCGCATGTCGAACGCGCCTTCGCCCGCGACGAACAGCACGTCGACCGGCTTGCCCGGTTGCGCGACGGGTGCGCTCAGGTCCACCGACCAGTCGTAACGTGCGGCCGTGTCGTAGCCGCCCATCGTGCCCGTTTCACGCAGGTTCGCGAGCACTTCCTGGCCCTTGCCCGGCACCGTGCCATGCACGAGGGTCTGGTTGCGGCGCATGTCGACGATCGCATCCACATGCTCGATCAGCATCGGGCATTCCTGCACGCACGCGCGGCAGGTCGTGCAGGACCACAGCGTCTGCGCTTCGATCAGGCCCGACACGATCGGGCCGTTCGGCTCGCCGCGATGCTGGCCGACCGCGATGCCCGGCGACGGGCTGCCTGCGTACGCCGCATCGGTTCCGCCGGCCATCCCGACCACGAGATCCTGGATCAGCTTCTTCGGGTTCAGCGGCTGGCCCGACGCGAACGCGGGGCACGCGGCTTCGCACTTGCCGCACTGCACGCAGGCGTCGAAGCTCAGCAGCTGGTTCCAGCGGAATTCGACCGGCTTCGCGACGCCGTACTCCTGATGCTCGATGTCCGGCAGCTTCAGAGCGGTCGGCGGCGTGGCCGTGCCGTTGCCGGTGAACGATTCGCGCGTCGCGGCGAAACGCTCCTGGCGCGGGTGGAACGCGAGGTGCAGCAGGCCGGCGATCGCATGCTTCATCGGGCCGCCCTTCGCGGCGCCGACCGTCATCGTGAACGCGCCGATGCCGATCAGCAGCGCGCAGAGCACCGCAAACGCACCCGACATCGCGCCGGTGGGCACCAGCATGAACAGCACGAGGCCGAGCGCGAACGAACCGAGCAGCCAGGGCAGCGTATTCCACGGGCCGCGCGACAGGCGCGCCGGCACGTCCTTCGCCGCGCGTCGGCGCCACACGAACACCGCGCCGACCAGCATCGCGAGCGCCGCGAGGAAGATCAGCTTGTCGAGCCACGGCGAGTAGATCGCGAGGCCGTAGTTGACGAACACCAGCGCGAGCGCGCCGATCGCGCCGCCGGCGGTCGCGACGTGGGTCTTCGCGATGTACGGATCGCGGGCGACCACGTGGTGCAGGTCGACGAAATAACGCTTCGGAATCGCGAACAGGTTCGCGACGCCGAACGAGCCCGGTGCCGTGGCGCGGCCCAGACGCCAGTACGACGAGCGCTTCGCGACCGCGAACGCGAGCCCCGCCACCGACAGCCACAACAGGACGGTAATGAGGAAGGACGGGTTCATCTTTTAGAAATCCTTCACGAGACGCAGCGAGTCGTAGATGGCCCCGTGGACGTTGTGCATCGAAATGCAGTCGCCGACACGGAACAGCAGGAAACGGCCGTTGCCGAGTTCTTCCGACAGGCACGGCTGCGGCTCGGCCGCGAACAGCGTGTGCGGATCGATCTGGCCGCGGTTCACCGATTCCGGCTTGAGCTTCCAGTACAGTTCGTCGTTCGGCGACGAACCGTTCTCGATCACCACCTGGTCGACGGCGCGCTCTTCCAGTTCTTCCGTGTACTCGTTGCGCAGCACGGCGATCATCTTGCCGTTCTCTTCGTAGACGCGATCGAGCATCGTGTTCGGCGTCGGAATCACGCCGAGTGCGTACAGGCGGCGATAGAAGATCGGGAACGTCGTGCCGCCGCAGTCGTCGGCCACCTTCACGTCCGGCGTGACGACCTCGACCTTCGAGCCGCGGCTCGCCATGAAGTCGGCCACGCCCGCGCCCGCGTGGGTGCTCACGCCGTCGAACAGCAGCACGTTCTGCTTCGGCTCGACCTTGCCGGTCAGGATGTCCCACGAGCTGACGGCGAGGCCTTCCGCCACGCCCCACGCCGGCACCTGCCACGTGAAGCTCGAGCCGCCCGTCGCGAGCACGACGATGTCCGGCTTCTCGGCCATGATCATCTTCTCGTCGGCGGCCACGCCGAGGCGCCGGTCGACGCCCAGACGCTTCGTTTCCATGTCGAACCAGCGGATGATCCCCGACATCTGCTCGCGCTGCGGCGCCTTCGCGGCGATCATCACCTGGCCGCCCACTTCCGCGTTCTTCTCGAACAGCACGACGTCGTGGCCGCGCAGCTTCGCGACGCGAGCGGCCTCGAGGCCCGCGGGGCCGGCGCCGACCACCACGACCTTGCGCTTCGGGCCGCGCGACTTCTCGATGATGTGCGGCATCGTCGCTTCGCGCGACGTCGCCGCGTTCTGGATGCACAGCACGTCGAGGCCGTTGTACTGGCGGTCGATACAGTAGTTCGCGCCGACGCACTGCTTGATTTCGTCCTCGCGGCCGTCGCGGATCTTGATCACCATGTGCGGATCGGCGATCTGCGCACGCGTCATGCCGACCAGGTCGATCATGCCGTTCGCGAGCAGGCGCTCGGCCTGGCCCGCATCGCGAATGCTCTGCGCGTGCATCACCGGAATCTTCACGACCGACTTGATGCCGGCCGCGAGGTGCACGAACGGCTCCGGCGGCAACGCCATCGGCGGCATGCAGTTGGCGATCGTGTTGTGCGTATCGCCGCCCGACCCGACCACGCTCAGGTAGTCGATCAGGCCCGTCTCCGACATCGCCTGCGCGATTTCCTTCAGCGCTTCGTGATCGAGGCCGTCCTCGTGGAATTCGTCGCCGCACATGCGCAGGCCGACGCAGAAGTCCTTGCCGACCGCTTCGCGCACGGCCGTCAGCACTTCGATGCCGAAGCGCAGGCGGTTTTCGAGGCTGCCGCCCCATTCGTCGGTGCGATGGTTCGAACGCTTGCTCCAGAACTGGTCGATCAGGTGCTGGTGCGCGGCGGAGATTTCGATGCCGTCCATGCCGGCCGCCTTCACGCGCTTCGCGGCCGCCGCGAAATCGCCGATGATGCGGCGGATTTCCTCGATCTCGATGATCTTCGCGTTGCCGCGGTGCACCGGCTCGCGCACGCCCGACGGCGACATCAGATGCGGCCAGTGCTCGCCGTGGAACGACGAGCGGCGCCCCATGTGCGTCGCCTGGATCATGATCTTCGCGCCGTGCTTGTGCATCGTGTCGGCCAGACGCGTGAGCGGATCGATGATCTTGTCGGTCGACAGGTTCACCGATTTCCACCAGCCTTGCGGGCTGTCGATCGATACCGGGCTCGAGCCGCCGCAGATGGCCAGGCCGACGCCACCCTTCGCCTTTTCTTCGTAGTAGCGGATATAGCGGTCGCCCGGCAGGCCGCCCGGCTCGGCATACACCTCCGCGTGCGCGGTGCTGACGATCCGGTTGCGCAGCGTCAGCTGGTTCAGCTGCATGGGTTTGAACAGGTGGGGATAACGCATCGCAGGCGACCTCTGGCGTTCGAATGTCTCGTGTTGCGGGTGTTGTTGTGTTTCAGTGAATCAATGCGTCAGTGCGCGATCGGCGACACTTCGAAGACGCAGTGATCGTGATGCTCGGCCGCACACTGCACTTCCTTCGATTGCGCGCGCGGCGAGCTCTTGCCTTCCGGCGTCGTGTCGTTGACCCAGTCCATCGCGCCCGCGAACCAGCCCGCGAACATGTAGCAGAGCTTGCCTTCCTTGCCCGGCTGCTGGAGCACGAACGACGAGTGGCGCAGTTCGATCTTCGCGCGGGCGCTGGCCGGATCGGCCTCGATGATCGAGAACAGGCCCCAGCCGCGTTGCGACAGGCGCTTCAGGTAGTGCTCGAACACGGCCATGCCGGTCAGGCCGTGCAGCTTCGCTTCCTTGTCGCACCAGTGGTAAGCGGACTTGTAGCCGGCCTTGTAGAGGATCTCGGCATACGCTTCGACGCCGAGCGCTTCCTCGACGGCGACGTGGTTGTTCGTGAAGAAGTGGCGCGGCACGTACAGCATCGGCAGCGCGTCGGTGGTCCAGACGCCGGTATCGGGATCGACGTTGATCGGCAGTTGCGGTTGCATCGTGGTGACTCCGTGAGGAAATTGGCCGCGCGGCTCAGTGCGCTGGCGCGACATCGTCCGCGCGCCCGCGCGGCGAGCGCGGGCACGTCCCGATTTTTTTATGTTGAAACGCGGGCGGCGGTTCTGCAGGCGCGGCGCTTACGCGCCCCACACGTCCTTGAACACGCGCACCCAGTTCTCGCCCATGATCTTGCGGATGCGCGACTCCTTCCAGCCGTGGCGTTCCATCGCGGCGGTCAGGTTCGGGAATTCGCCGATCGTGCGGATACCTTCCGGGTTGATCACCTTGCCGAAGTTCGTCAGCTGGCGATAGCGGCCCTTGTCATGCGTGAGCATGTCGAAGAATTCCTTCGCGAAATCCTGCGTGAAGTCCGTGCCGATGCCGACCGCGTCTTCGCCGATCAGGTTCACGACGTAGTCGATCGCCTCGATGTAGTCGTCGATGTTCGCTTCGATCCCGCGCTTCAGGAACGGCGCGAACATCGTCACGCCGACGAAGCCGCCCGCATCGGCGATCTCCTTCAGCTGCGCGTCGCTCTTGTTGCGCGGATGCTCCTTCAGGCCCGACGGCAGGCAGTGCGAGTAGCACACCGGCTTCTTCGAGAACGCGATCGCTTCCGACGACGTGTTGCCGCCCACGTGCGACAGGTCGACCATGATGCCGACGCGGTTCATCTCGGTGATCACTTCGCGGCCGAAGTCCGACAGCCCGCCGTCGCGCTCGTAGCAGCCGGTGCCGACCAGGTTCTGCGTGTTGTAGCAAAGCTGCACGACGCGCACGCCCATGTCGTGGAACGCCTCGATGTAGCCGAGGTTGTCCTCGAACGCATGCGCGTTCTGGAAGCCGAGGATGATCCCGGTCTTGCCTTCCTTCTTCGCGCGGAAGATGTCGTCCGTCGTGCGCACGAGCGTCAGCAGCTCGCCGTTGTCGCGGATCTTCTTCTTCATCACGCCGATGTTGTCGACGGTCTTGGCGAAGTTCTCCCACACCGACACCGTGCAGTTCGCGGCCGTGATGCCGCCCTTGCGCATGTCCTCGAACACCGGCTTCTCGAACTTCGAGATGTTCAGTCCGTCGATGATGATGCTGTCCTGATGCAGCGTGCTCATATCTGCTCCCGCTCGTGTGGCTGTTCTGTGGGGTCGATCAGTAGATCGGGAAGCGCTCGCAGAGCGCGAAGATCTCGCGGCGCACGCGCTGTTCGGTTGCGGGATCGCCTTCCGGGTTCGCACGCAGCGCGTCGAACACTTCGAGGATCAGGCGGCCGATCTCGCGGAACTCCGCGACGCCGAAGCCGCGCGTCGTGCCCGCCGGCGTGCCGAGACGAATGCCCGACGTGACGGTCGGCTTCTCGGTGTCGAACGGGATGCCGTTCTTGTTGCAGGTGATGCCCGCGCGTTCCAGCGCCTGCTCGACCGGCGCGCCCTTCAGGCCCTTCGGGCGCAGGTCGACCAGCAGCAGGTGGTTGTCAGTGCCGCCCGTGACGAGATCGACGCCGCCGGCCTTCAGCACTTCGCCGAGCGCCTGCGCGTTCGCGAGCACGTTGTCGATGTAGGTCTTGAAGTCCGCATGCAGCACTTCGCCGAACGCGACGGCCTTGCCGGCGATCACGTGCATCAGCGGGCCGCCCTGCAGGCCGGGGAACACGGCCGAGTTGATCTTCTTCGCGATGTCCTCGTCGTTGGTCAGCACGAAGCCGCCGCGCGGGCCGCGCAGCGTCTTGTGCGTCGTCGACGTGACGACGTGCGCGTGCTCGACCGGGTTCGCGTGGCGGCCCGCGGCGATCACGCCCGCGATGTGCGCCATGTCGACCATCAGCTTCGCGCCGACGCTGTCGGCGATCGCGCGAAAGCGTGCGAAGTCGAGCGCGCGCGGGTACGCCGAGAAGCCGGCGATGATGAGGTTCGGCTTGTGCTCGTGGGCAAGCGCCTCGACCTGGTCGTAATCGATTCGCAGCGTGTCGCGGTTCACGCCGTACTGGACGGCGTTGAACCACTTGCCCGACAGCGCCGGCTTCGCGCCGTGCGTCAGATGGCCGCCCGCGTCGAGCGACATGCCGAGCACCGTGTCGCCCGGCTTGGCCAGCGCGAGCATCACCGAGCCGTTCGCCTGCGCGCCCGAGTGCGGCTGCACGTTCGCGTAGCCGGCGTTGAAGATCTGCTTCACGCGTTCGATCGCGAGCGCCTCGACTTCATCGGCGAATTCGCAGCCGCCGTAGTAGCGTTTGCCGGGATAGCCTTCCGCGTACTTGTTGGTCAGTACCGAGCCCTGCGCCTCGAGCACGGCGCGCGACACGATGTTTTCCGACGCGATCAGCTCGACCTGCGACTGCTGACGCTCGAGTTCCTTGAGGATGGCGCTGCGCACCGGCGCGTCGCGCTCGGCAAGGGGCTGCGAGAAGAAAGGCTGGGTATTCGACATAGTGCGTCCGTGACGAAGAATAAAGGGCTGCAACCGAAGCTCAAGGCCCGCCGTGCCTGGGTTTCCTGCTCGTCCAGTGCGAGGCTGCCGACGGCTCTATTCTTGTCGTTCGGATTTTCGGCGGATTGATGAATTTAGACGCGTTCTTTGCCTTTTCCGCCATGCACGTCCGTTTTATACAAGTGACCGGTCGTGCTTTTCGGGATGACCGCCCGAAACGGGTATCGACGGTTCACCTATGGACACGCACATCGCCAGTGCGTTTGCCGCACGTTCGAGTGCGGCTTCTCCCGGATACGGTGCAGTGCAGCAACGGCCCGATGCCCAGACAACGTATGGAGCTAGGGTTTAGCCGTATGGCACGCTTGTTGCACTCGCTCACACAATATCGCAGCCCGATTCGTGCCCCGGGCCAAAAGCTATTAGAGATTCAAGGAACGCCCCCCATGTCGCCCGACCGCACAGCGTCGCTGTCCCACTTCGCGTTCATGCCTTTACCGAACTTCACGATGATCGCGTTCACCAATGCGATCGAGGTGCTTCGGATGGCGAACTACCTGAGCGGCCAGCCGCTCTACCGCTGGTCGGTGATCAGTCCGGACGGCGGCCCGGTCACGGCGAGCAACGGCCTCACGGTCGACACGGGGCCGGCCGAATGCGTGGGGCAGCCCGACATCGTGTTCGTGTGCGGCGGCGTCGACGTGCAGCGCGCGACCACGCCCGCCCACCTGTCGACACTGCGCCGCTTCGCGCGCCTGGGGCTGCCGCTCGGCAGCCTGTGCACGGGCACCTATGCACTCGCGAAGTCGGGGCTGCTCGCGGGCTACGCGTGCGCGATCCACTGGGAGAACATGTCGGCGCTGAAGGAAGAGTTTCCGGACACGCGCTTCCTGAAGGAACTGTTCGTGATCGATCGCGATCGCATCACGTGCACGGGCGGCGTCGCGCCGCTCGACATGATGCTGAACCTGATCGCCGCGCGCGTCGGCACCGCGCGCGTCACGCAGATCGCCGAGCAGTTTATCGTCGAGCACGTGCGCGACACGAGCGCGCAGCAACGCATGCCGCTCGTCGCACGCCTCGGCTCGGCGAACAAGTCGCTGTTCGAAGTGATCTCGCTGATGGAGAACAACATCGAGGAGCCGCTGTCGCGCGAGGAACTCGCGCGGCTCGCGAACATGTCGCAGCGGCAGTTGCAGCGTCTCTTCCGCGAGCATCTCGGGATGACGCCGACGCACTACTACCTGACGCTGCGGCTGCGCCGTGCGCGCGAGCTGCTGCTGCAGACCGACATGTCGATCATGCACATCACGATGGCATGCGGCTTCCAGTCGGCCTGCCACTTCAGCAAGAGCTATCGCGACGCATTCGGCGTCGCGCCGACGCGCGAGCGCCGCAAGCAGGTCGCGCCGCTCGCGCAGGGTGCGGCGGCGGCCGGGCCGGCGTTTCCGGCGCATGTGCTGCATGCGTGAGGTTCGGCGTCCTTGAAGCAAAAAAAAGCGGCCTCGACGGCCGCTTTTCTGTTTGCATTTACGATCCCCACACCTGCATCTCGTCGAGCGAGTAACCCCACTGCGTCGCCCGCTTCGTGCCGAGCATCCGCACGTAACGACCCTGCCCCTTCAGGTTCGGCAACGTCACGTGCCCGTACGATACGCCGTTGGTCGTCGAGTAGATCGTCGTCCAGTTCGCGTTGTCGTTCGACGTCTGGATCTGATAGACCAGCGCGCCCGCATCCCAGTACAGATCGATGCTGCTGATGGTCTTCGTCGCACCGAGATCGACGGAGATCCATTGCGGATCGACGCCCGCGCCTTCCGGCGAATCCCAACGCGTGCTCGTCGTGTTGCCGTCGAACGCCTTGTCGGCCGTCAGCGACGCGTCGTAGCTCGCCGATGCGGCAGCCGGACGCCCTTGCGACAGCAGCGTCAACTGCTTGGCGGCCGGGCCGCCGTAGTAGTTCGCGCCGAGCTTCGCCTTCGTCGCGTCCGCATTCACGCCGAACTGCGACAGGCTCCAGCGCTGGCCGGTCGTCACGTCGCCGACGTAAATCTGATAGCCGCCCGCCGTCGTCGACGAGAAAAAGAGGTAATTCGTACCACTGACAGGTGCCGGGTCCGAGTTGTTGCTCATGCAATCGTTGAGCGCCAGCGCGCTCGGCGTCGAGGCCGGGTCGGCCGTCTTCGCATAGATCTGGTCCGCCCCGCCGCTGTCCTTCCAGCGTGCGTAGTACACCATGCCGTCCGCACGCACGATCGGGTAGTACGTCTGCAACCCGGCCGGACGATCGAACACGGCGATCGCACCAGTCGCGATCGTGCGCTTCATCAGCCCCATGTTCGAGCCGGTACCGGTCGCGTAGTACACGGCGCTCGCGTCCGGCGCGAGGAACGGCATCGAGTATTCGGCGCCGGCCGGCGCGTTCGTCAGGCTCACGACCGACGTGAACACCGGGCCCGCGCTGGTGTACGACAGCGTCGCCTGCTTGACGTCGCCGTTCTGCTTGAACACGAGCGTCTTGCCGTCCGTGCTGAACTTCGGGTCTTCGTTGCGCGTGGCGCCCGTGCTGTGCGTCATGTTGACGGGCGGCGTGCCGGCGCCGAGCTGCAGCATGAACACGTTCCATGCGCCGTTGCTGATGCCCATGAACGCGAGCCACTTGCCGTCGGGGCTGAACACGCCGTTCATCGGATCCGTGATGCCCCACCCGCTCTTGCTGAGTTGCGTCAGCGTATGGGCCGAAAAATCGTACAGGAACAGCTGGCTCGTGCCGTCGCCGTACTTGACGTAGCTGTGATAGACGAGCTTGCCGGTCAGCGCGGCGGGGAACGTCGCGTTCGGCTGGGCGGCGGGATTGTTGACGCAGGCTGCGGCTGCCACGCCGCTGAACAGGTTGAGGGCGATGCCGGCCACGAGGCCCGCGACGGTGGTCTTCAGTTTCACGCTGGATGCTTCCGGGTAAGGTAAGGACGCCGCTGACAAGGACCCGCGCGGCACGCGCGGGCGTCACGGATCCGCCGTCGGGCAGCGTGAATTCCGTATCGGTCGGACATCGGGAACAAAGCTTGCGGGAGCATGCCCGTTCGTCAGACGAAAGAACAGGATCAGAGCGCTCATAAAACATACGGATCAGCAATTTGGGGCGCGCTTGAACGTGACGGCTGCCGTACTACTCTTTGTCATCTAGGTTCAACGGCCGGGAGGACACGCATGAAGCGTTATGCGGTGCTGGCCCAGACGATTGCCGACGCCATTCGGCGCGGCGATCTGGGGCCCGACGCGCGCATCCCCACCGTGCGCGCGGCATGCCGCGCGTATCGCGTGAGTCCGTCCACGGTATTTCGGGCGTACTACGCGCTCGAAAACGAGGGTCTGATCGTCGCTAGGGCGCGCTCGGGTTATTTCGTCGCGAACCTCGCGGACAAGCACGTGCGGTTCTCCCGCGATCCGCCGCGCAAGCCGGACGCCGCGCAAACCGGCGGCGACGATACGCTGTTCCGCCTGCTCGACTCGCTCAAATGCGACGACATCGTGCCGCTCGGCTCGGCATTCGCGAACTATTCGCTGTTCCCGATGAGCAGCCTGTGGCGTTATGTGGCGTCGGCCTCCCGCAACATGGACCGCACGAAACTGATCGCGGGCTTGCCGCCCGGTAACGAAGCGCTGCGCCGCCAGATCGCGTTGCGCTACCTGAACGCGGGCGCGTCGCTGCCGCTGGAGGAAATCGTCATCACGACGGGGGCGACCGAAGCGCTGACGCTCAGCCTGCAGGCGCTGACGCGCCCGGGCGACATCGTCGCGATCGAACGGCCGGCATTCCACGCGGTGCTGCAGGCCGTCCAGTGCCTGCACCTGAAGGCCGTCGAGATCCCGGTCGATCCGCGCACGGGCCTCGACCTCGACGCGCTCGCCGAGGCGCTCGACACGCATCCGGTGCGCGCGTGCTGGTTCATGACGTCGTTACACAACCCGACCGGCGCGACCCTGACCGACGAGCGCAAACGCGCGCTGATCGACCTGCTCACGTCCCGCGGCGTGCCGCTGATCGAGGACGACGTGTATGGCGAACTGCAGTTCGGCACGGCGCCCACGCGCCCGGCGAAACTGTACGACGACAGCGGGCTCGTCCTGCATTGCGGGTCGTTTTCGAAATGTCTCGCGCCCGGCTTCCGGATCGGCTGGGTCGCGGCCGGCCGCTTCGTGCGGCAGATCTGCCAGGCCAAGGGCATGAGCGCGCCGGCCGCCGACGTACCGGCGCAGATGGCGATCTCGAGCTATCTGCGCGACGGCGCGTACGACCGTTTCCTGCGCAAGCTGCGACGCAATCTCGCCGCGCACCAGGCACAGATGCTCTCGGCCGTGCGCGCGTACTTTCCGGCCGACACCGAAGTGTTCGCGCCGCGCGGCGGGTATTTTCTGTGGATTGAACTGCCGCCGCACATGGATGCGATGCACCTGTTCGACGAGGCGATTGAAAACGGCGTCAGCATCGCGCCCGGGCCGATCTTCTCCGCGACCGGCGGCTTCCGCCGCTATTTGCGGCTCAACTACGGACGGCCATGGACACCCGCCGTCGAACGCGCGCTGGAGACGCTCGGCACGCTCGCAGCCCGGCAGCGACACGGCGGGTAGTACGAAATGTGCGGAACACAACGCGCGACATGTACTTGCGTTTCGCGCGCGAACGACCAAAAATTAAGCGGCAGGCCGTTGCGGACGAACGGATTCCACGCGTCCGATGTTATGGAGAATCACTTGACGTCCTCCTCTCCCTAAAAGGAGAGGATTCCCACACCTGGCGATGCACGTCCGCATCGGAGAATGTTCAACGCAGCGTTGGTATCTCGATCATGCTCGACACCACAGTCACTGCAGGCCCATTCTCTTACTCGCAGTCCCGCGATACCTTTCGGCCGCGCCGTGCTGTCTTGCGACCCGCACGCCGAACAGGACTGGGTGGAACCCCTTTCGTCGACTTCCTCGAACGTGGCCCCGTGCGCCATCGCCTTGTAACGGAGCCTGTTTCGGAAGGACGACCACGATGCGTCGTAGACGCTCTTCGCCATCCTGGTTCTGGCAAGTTTGACGGCCGACACGTTGCCGACCGCGATGTAATCGAAACGCCGCGCCAGATCGAGCGCGACCTTGTGTTGGAAATCGGCACGGGCGTTCGCGACCTTGGCATGCAGCTTCGCGATATGCCGCCTGTGCTTTCGCGCTCGCTGCGCGTTCGCCAGCTTTTCCGCCGCTCGTCGACCGAAATGGTCTTTCCTTCCCGCCATCAATGGCGGGGCCTCTCGGAGCAAATGATGAACACCGCATGCGAACGACCGCCGATGTATAGCCCGACGATGCCGCCCGCCGGTCGCTGACATGCGCGTCCTGCCCAACCGAAGCGTCCGCGCGCGCGATGCCTGGCGCGCCGTGCTGAATGCGCGCGCCGAATCGCGACACGCCACGTGCTGCCGCTGCAGGGAATGCGGCTTCGTGGCGTTCCGCGCGCTCGAGCACTGCCCCGTCTGCGGTCAGTGGAACTGGCCGTTCGAGCCGATCAGCCACACGCCGGCCGACGCGCACGCCCCGCGCGCGCCGCGATCGTTCCACACATGGTCGTCGCGCGTCGCCCGCGCGCTGCGCAACGCGGCTTTCCAGCGGCCTCGCGCGTCGAGCGCACCGATTCTCAGCATCCTCACGCTCGTGCTGCTGGTCGGCGGCTACGTGACGGTCGACCAGACCTGCAAGGCCGACCCCGTTTGTCGCGGCTCCGGTGCACCGGCTGCTGTCGCGACCGAAGCCGCGCTGCCCGCGTCGAACGATCCGTTCCTGCCGGTCGTGCCGACGCCCCTCTACCCATTTCATTCGCCTGATGAAACGCAAGTGGCGGCCAATCCGCAACAGGACACCCCAGTCGCCGCCAAACCCGCGCGCAGGATGGTGGTGGCGCAAGCCGCGCCGTCGGTGCGCGCGCCCGACCGCACACGCAACGGCTCAGTCCGCGTGGCCGACTGGAAAGGCGGCCGCGACACCGCCTATCGCACGCGCGCAATCCGCCGCGTCAGCCTGCACACCGGGCGCGCCCGCCGCGCCGCGGCCAGCAACGCCGAACTCGCGAAGCTCTATCGCGGCCACTGAGCGCGCGGTCCAGGCCCGCGCGCCCGTCGATTCAATTTTCTAAACCGCCCGTCACAAAACCTCGTTTGTGTCGCGACGCACGCATGACGTTCAATGGGTCATTCGCCCGCGCCGGCGCGTCTCGCCCGCCGGCCGCTCGCCGATCCACCGAACGGAGTCTGTCGATGAATGCACTGCAGCTCGTGACCCTGGCTGCCATCTGGGGCGCGTCCTTCCTGTTCATGCGCATGGGTGCGCCGGAATTCGGCGTCATCCCGCTGATCGCGCTGCGTGTCGCGATCGCGGCGGTGCTGTTGTCGCCGGTGCTGCGCAACGCGCAGGCGCGGCAGGAATTCCGCGCGCATGTCGTGCCGCTGTTCGTCGTCGGCATCGCGAACTCGGCGCTGCCGTTCTGCCTGCTGACCTACGCGGCCCTGTTCGTGACGGCCGGCACCGATTCGATCCTGAATGCGACGACCCCGCTATGGACCGCGATCGTCGCGTACGTGTGGCTGCGCACGCCGCTGACGAAGCCGCAGGCAGTCGGCCTCGCGCTGGGCTTCGCCGGCGTCGTCGTGCTCGCCGGCTCGGCGCTCGGCGCCGGCACGCCCGGCGCGCCGGGCGCCATCGCCGCCGCGATGCTCGCGACACTGTCGTACGGGTTCGCCGCGCACTACTCGAAGCGCAAGCTCGCGAACGTGCGGCCGTTCGTATCGGCGTTCGGCAGCCAGTTGTTCGCGGCCGTCGCACTCGTGCCGCTCGCGCTGCCGATGTGGCCGCAGGGCCCCGTGCACGCGTCCGCGTGGATCGCGGTGGTGCTGCTCGGGGCGATCTGCACGGCAGTGGCCTACCTGCTGTATTTCGGGCTGCTCCGCAGCGCGGGCGCGCAATACGCGGCGTCGGTCACGTTCCTGATTCCGGTGTTCGGCGTGGTGTGGGGCGCGATCTTCCTGCACGAGACGATCACCGTGCAGACGCTCGCCGGGTGCGCGATCATTCTGCTCGGCACCGCGCTCGCGACCGGCAAGCTCAAGGGTTTCGCCACGGCCGCGGTGCGCGGGTCACGCCAGTAGATCGGGCGAATCGCGAGCCTCACCGCCGATCTCCCGGGCCAGCCAGTCGCGGAACGCGGCGATCTTCCACTCGTGCCGGCGCGCTTCGCTGCACACGACGTAATAAGACAGTTCGGTCGGCCAGGGCCGCGCGAGCACGCGGACCAGCCGCCCGGCCGCGACTTCGTCGCGCGCGTAGATGTCGCGCACCAGCGCGATGCCCTGGCCGGCGGCCGCGGCCTTGATCAGCAACGCATCCTCGCTGAAGCTCGCGCCGCGCGGCGCACGCGCATCCTCGATGCCCTGCGCGCGCAGCCACAGCACCCAGTCGGCGCGGTCGGCGTCCTGCAGCAGCGGGTACGACAGGCAGTCGGCGGGCGCGTCGATCGGGCGCGCGGGATCGAGCAGCCGCGGGCTGCACACGGGCCACAGTTCCGGCGTCCAGATGCGGAACGACGCGTGCCCGGGATAGCGGCCGAGGCCGTGCCGGATCGCGACGTCGACGTAGTCGCGGCGCAGATCGACCAGTTGCGCGCGCGTCTCGACGGTGATTTCGATTTCGGGGTACGCGGCGTTGAACGAGCCGAGCCGCTGCACGAGCCACGTGTTCGCGAACGACGCGGTGGTCGTCACCGCGAGGCGGACGATGCGCCGGTTCGCGCCGTGCACGTTCGACCACGCGGCCTCGATCTCGCTGAAGCCGCCGGCGAGCTGGTCGAACAGCGCGCGGCCGGTGCCGGTCAGCTCGAGTTCGCGGCCGGTGCGCTCGAACAGGCGGACGGCGAGGCGATCCTCGAGATTGCGGACGTGCTGGCTGACGGCGCCCGGCGAAATGCAGAGCAGGTCGGCCGCCTGCTTCATGCTGCCGCAACGCGCCACTTCGACGAACGTGTGCAACGCGGCGAGGGGAAGTGACTTGGCCATCCGGGGATCGCCGGCGCACGGCGGTGGAAGGTTCGGGAACGGGCGATGATTATCGCAGCAATCGCGCGCGGCCGGGATCGGGGTTCGCCGCGTTGCCCTGCCCCGCCGTCGCTCCCGCAACGAAAACGGGCGGCCCGTTTCCGGAACCGCCCGCTTCGTGCCGCGCGTGTCGAACGCTAGCGCATCACGCCGCCAGCAACCCGTGCGGGTCGATGACGAATTTGCGCGGCGCGCCGCCGTCGAACTTCTTGTAGCCTTCCGGCGCCTGGTCGAGCGAGATCACTTCGACGTTGACGATCTTCGCGATCGGCAGCCGGTCGAACAGGATCGCCTGCATCAGGTTGCGGTTGTACTTCAGCACCGGCGTCTGGCCCGTGAAGAACGAATGCGACTTCGCCCAGCCGAGGCCGAAGCGGATGCTCAGGCTGCCGTGCTGCGCGGCCTTGTCCTTCGCGCCCGGATCGTCCGTCACGTACAGGCCCGGGATGCCGATCGCGCCGGCCGGGCGCGTGATTTCCATCAGCGAGTTCAGCACCGTCGCGGGCGCTTCCTCCGAATGGCCCGACGAGCCGTGGCCGTGCGCCTCGAAGCCGACGCAGTCGACCGCGCAGTCGATCTCCGGCACGCCGAGAATCTGCTCGATCTGCTCGCCGAGCGACGCGTCCTTCGACAGGTCGACCGTCTCGAATCCCATCGCCCGTGCGTGCGCGAGGCGCTCCGCGTTCATGTCGCCGACGATCGTCACGGCCGCCCCCAGCAGGCGCGCCGACGCGGCCGCCGCCATCCCGACCGGGCCCGCGCCCGCGATGTAGACCGTCGAACCGGGCTTCACGCCGGCGCTGACCGCGCCGTGATAACCGGTCGGCAGAATGTCGGACAGGCAGGTCAGATCGCGGATCTTCGCCATCGCCTGGTCGCGATCCGGGAATTTCAGCAGGTTGAAATCGGCATACGGCACGAGCACGTACTCGGCCTGGCCGCCGATCCAGCCGCCCATGTCGACGTAGCCGTACGCGCCGCCCGCACGCGACGGGTTCACGTTCAGGCATACGCCCGTATGCGTGTCCTTGCACATCGCGCAGCGGCCGCACGCGACGTTGAACGGCACCGACACGAGATCGCCGATCTTCAGCGTCTCGACGTCGCGGCCCACTTCGACCACTTCGCCGGTGATCTCGTGACCGAGCACGAGGCCGACCGGCGCGGTCGTACGGCCGCGCACCATGTGCTGGTCGGAGCCGCAGATGTTCGTGCTGACCACTTTCAGGATCACGCCGTGGCCGATCGCGCGGCCGCTCGGGTCGACCATCTTCGGATAATCGATTTTCTGGACTTCGACCTGGCCCGGTCCAAGATAGACGACACCTCGATTGCTGCTCATCGTATTGTCTCCATGTCTCGTTGGATGGCGCCGCGGCGCGCCGACTCTTGCGGCGCACGCGCAACGTGCTGTTCGAGAGTAGTCCCGGAGGCAGGGGCGCCGATGTCTCAAACGCGACATGCGTTTGATCGGCGCCGACATCGATGGCGGAAATACGAAAGTCGGACGGGAAACGACGGGACGCCCCGCAGGCGAGATGCACCGGGGTCGGACCGCCCCTGGCGGCCGGCCCCTGGCGCGACGGCAGGCGCTACCCGCCCTGATTTTCGCGGATGATCGCGGCGGCAGCCGCTTCCGCGTCGCTCGCGACGCCGTCGTGCACGCGCGTACCGACGGCCGGCGTCGGCGGCTCGCTGTCGAGTGCGTGGCCATTGCGGTCGTGCGTGTCGACCGTCGCGCGCATCGACAGCCCGACGCGCAGCGGATGCGCGGCGAGATCGCGCGGATCGATCGCGATCACGACCGGCACACGCTGCACGACCTTGATCCAGTTGCCGGCCGCGTTCTGCGACGGCAACATCGAGAACGCGCTGCCCGTGCCCGCCGAGAAGCCCTGCACGCGGCCGCGGTAAGCGATGCGCGAGCCATAGAGATCCGACACGACCTCGACCGGCTGCCCGACGCGCATGTGGCGAATCTGCCCTTCCTTGAAATTCGCCTCGACCCACAGCCGGTCGAGCTGCACGATCGACATCAGCGGCACGCCGGGCCCGACCTGCTGGCCGACCTGCACCGAGCGCTGCCCGATGGTGCCGTCGACGGGCGCGACGATCGTCGTGCGCTTCAGGTTCCGGTACGCGAGCTTGAACTGCGCGGCCGCCTGCACGACGGCCGGGCTTTCGTCGATGGGCAGCTTGCCGCCGAGCGCGCGCGCCGCGTCGAGCTGCGCCTGCGCGGCCGCGAGGTTCGCCTGCGCGCCGGCCACGGCCGCACGGGCCCGCGCCAGTTCTTCCGGCGCGACGATCTCGACCGACGCGCCCGAACGCGCGGCGAGCGCGCGCTGCGCCAGCGACAGGTCGGCGCGCCGCGCATTCACGGCCTCGACGTACATCGTGTTCGAAATCCTCGCGTTCGCGACCTGGCGCACGGCCTGTGCGAGCTGCGCCTTCGCCTGCGCGAACGCGACCGACGCCTCGGTGTCGTCGAGCCGCACGAGCGTCTGCCCGGCCCGCACGGCCTGCGTATCGGCGACCACCACGTCGGTCACGGCGCCCGGGATCTGCGCGGCGACCTGCACGATGCTGCCCGCGACGTACGCGTCGTCGGTGTCTTCGTCGTAGCGGTCGCTCAACAACCAATATGCGGTCCAAGCGATCGCGGCCAGCAGCACGATCGCGAAGAACACGGTGAAGCGCTTGCGGCGCGTCGCGCGGCGTGCATCGAGTGCCGGGTCGTTCAGTGCGGCCGGCGGTGCGGCGGAATGAAGGTTGTCGTGGTGCATCAGTCGCTTTGCGTAACGATCAGACGATCGTGCTGGAAGACGGGAATCGCGGGCATCGGCGACGCGCCCCGCGTCGGGCTTGCCGAGACCGTGTGCGCGAGAACGGGCGTGCCGCGAGGCGACGCGTCGGGTTGGGTCGCGCCGATCGTCGACGGGCGCGCCGTGTCGTCGCGCCGTGCGGATTCACGCGCGGGCGCGGTCGTCGTGGTGGCGGCCGGCGGCATTGCCGTGCTCCCGGCAGACGAGTCGTTCGACGGGCCCGCCATCGCCGCGCGGTTCGCGGCCACGGAAGCCGCCGCCCCGCGCCTGGCCACGCCACCGCGCGCTCGATGCACGGGTGGCGTCTGCGTCTGCGCCTGCGCCATCGTTGCGCCCGCATCGAACCCGCCGCCCAGTGCGCCGATCAGCCCCACGCGCAGCGTCCGCTGCTTGCCGAGCAACGCGATCATCTGCGCGCGCTCGTCGATCAGCGTGAGATCCGCGACATCGACGTCCTTCTGCATCAGCACGCCGCGTCGATGCCGATCCGCCGCGATCTGCACGATCTTCTGCGCGGCCGCGACCGCGTCCTGCTGCTGTGCGACGAGCGTCTGCGACGTCTGCAGCGACGTGACGAGTTGCGCGACCTGCCCGAGCGCATCGTCGACGGTCTTGTTGTACAGCCCGATTGCGACGTCGGCCTGCGCCACATCCGCGCCGAGCTTCGCCTTCAGCCGGCCGCGATCGAAGATCGGCAACGAAATCGCCGGGCCGACGGAGCCGGCGAGCGAATCGCGCGAGAACAGCGACGCGGGCGTCAACGCGAACACGCCGCCGAGCGCGACGAGGTTCACGTCCGGGTAGAACTGCGCGCGCGTCGAGTCGGCATTCGCGAACGCGGCTTCGACCCGCAGCCGCGCGGCGACGATGTCGGGCCGACGGCCAAGAAGATCTGCCGGCAGCCGGGCGGGCACCGCGCCGCCCGCGAACGCGCCGACGCGCGGCCGCTGCAGCGCGAGCCCGCGCTCCGGGCCGCGGCCCGAGAGCACGCCGAGTTGCAGCTGCGCGAGCTTGATCTGCTCGTCGTTCAGCGCGATCTGTTCGAGCAGGCGGCTGCGCTTGATCGACGCATCGCTCGCGTCGTACGCGTTGTCGAGGCCGCGCGCGGTGCGCTCGCGCAGCACGGCCGTCACGCGCTGGCTGATCTTCAGTTTCTGCTGCAACAGGTCGCGTACCGCGTACGCCTGATCGAGCTGGCAATACACGGTGACGATCGCGACGGCGAGCGTCAGCCGGACCTGCTCGGCCTCCACGCCGGCCGCGTCGCGCAACGACATCAGGCTCTTGGTCGCGGCGCGGTTCTTGCCCCACAGGTCGAGCTGGTAGTTCAGCCCGACGAAGATCGACGACGGCGACACGTTCGGATCGCCGAAAATCTGCACCGGCACGCGATAGCCGCCGGCCGTGACGTCGGCGATGTCGCCAGGTTTCGGCATCCGTGCGCGGCTGATCGTCGCGCCGGCCGTGCCCGTCAGACCGGTCAGCGAATCGAACTGTTGAAGCTGCGCCTGCACGATCCGCAGGCGCGCCTGCGCGACCTGCACATCGGGGTTGTTCCGCGACGCCTCGGCGACCAGGTCGTCGAGTTGCGGATCCTGTAGCTGCTTCACCCAGTCGGGCGCCGGCCACGCGCCGTTCGCGCCCGGGCCGACGGTATGCACGAGCGCATCGTCGGCCGGCGCGCGCAGCGACAGCGCCGGCAGGAAACCCGACGGCACGCATCCGCCCAGTGCGAGCATCGCCGCGGCCGCCGCGATCAACCCGCCGCCCTTCACGCCACGCGGCGAACCCGCCGCTTGTTTCATCCGCCGCATCGTCACCCCTGTCGAATGCTCTGCGTGCGCGCGGCCAGACGCGGCCGCGTGCGCTCGAGCGGGCCGAGCCGGCCGAACAGGCCGTCCGCGACGCCGAACAGGATGCCGGCCAGCTTCGCGCGCTTGTCGTGCTCGACGAGCGCGATCTGCACGATCTGCCACACGGTCAGCAGGTTCGGCACGAGCGCCACGGGAAAGCGCAGCCCGTACTGCATGCCGAGCTGCACCGCATTGCGCGCGCTGTAGTAGCGCCGTTGCCACGAATGATTCATCGAGGTCATTTCAAAAGGGCCGATCGCATGCCGCCGTTTCGCGCCGATCCGGTGCGGCAGCACCAGCGACGGCACGACATAGAGCGGCACGTTGCGCGACAGTGCGCGGAAACTGTATTCGGTGTCGACGTGATCGATGAACAGCGTCTCGTCGAAACGGCCGAGCACGTCGAACGCTTCGCGCGACACGACGCAGCCCGACGAGATCAGGAAGGCGCAGCGCTGCATCGGCGTGCCCGGTTCGATGCGCAGGCGGTGCAAGCCGATGCCGTTCGTCGCGAGTTCGGGCAGGAAGGCGCGCGCGTTCTCGTCGAAGATGCGCGGGCCGGCGAGGAACGCGTGCCCCGCGCGTCCCGCGCAGACCTCGCGCATCGTCGGGAAATACGCGGCCGGCACCGACGAATCCTGGTCGAACAGCGCGACCGCGTCGACGCGGTCGCGAAACAGCGCCGCGAGCCCCGCGTTGTACGCGCCCGCGATACCGCCGCGATTGCCGTGATGCAGCAACGCGATGCCTTCGCGCGCACATAGCGCGTGGGCCCGCTCATCGGCCTGCGGCGTGTTGTCGACGACGAGCAGCGCGTCGCACGCGTGCCGCCATCCGCGCAGCGCGTCGAGCTGCGCGTCGCTCGGGTGATACAGGATCACGAGTGCGCCGAGTGTCGTCATGGTCTGCTCCTCAATGCCCGAACGATGCTGCCGCGCCGCGCCTGGGCCGCGTCAGCCACATCATCGCCGCGAGCGCGAGACACGTCATGCTCGCCATCCAGAACATGTCGTTGGTCGCCATCATGTAGGCCTGCTGCATCACGACCTGATGCAGCGTCGTCAGCTCGCGCACGCCGTCCACGCCCATCGCGTTCAGCGCGTGCACGAAGCGTTGGGTGTTCGTCGATGCATGCGTGACCGATTGCGACACGACGTCGTAGTGATAGGTTGCGCGGTTGTCCCACAGCGTCACGCTCATCGCGGTGCCGAATGCGGCCGACAGCGTGCGCAGGAAATTCGACAGGCTCGACGCGGCGGCGAGCCGGTCGTCCGGAATGCGCGACAGCGTCGCGGCAGTCAGCGGAATGAAGAAGCACGGCAGCCCGATCCCCTGGATCAGCCCCGGCGCGGCGATCTGCGCGAACGTCATCTTCAGCGTGAAATGCGCGTCCCATGCGAGCACGGCCGCGAAGACGAGGAAGCCGAACGTCGCGAGCACGCGCGCGTCGAAGCGGTGCGCATGCAGCCCGACGAGGATCGAGAACACGAGCGCGAGCACGCCGAGCGACGCGGTCGCGAGCCCCGCATGAAACGCGTTGTAGCCCATCACGGCCTGCATCCACAGCGGAAACACGACGCCGACCACGGAGAAGCTCATCATCCCGAGCGAGATGATCAGCACGCAGAACGAGAACGTGCGGTCGCGAAACAGGCTCAGATCGACCACGGGATGCGCTTCGCCCGCTTCCCAGATCAGCAGCGACACGATCGCGAGTGCCGCGACCACCGCGAGCGTGACGATCAGCGGCGAATCGAACCAGCCGCGATCGTGGCCGAGATCGAGCATCGCCTGGAGCGAGCCGACGCCGATCACGAGCAGCACGATGCCCGGCACGTCGATCGGGCCGGCCGCGCCGCGCTGCGCGTCGGGGCGCAGCATCGCGGTGCACACCGCGAACGAGAACAGCCCGATCGGCAAATTGATCAGGAAGATCCACGGCCACGAGAAGTTGTCGACGATCCAGCCGCCGACCACCGGCCCGAAGATCGGCGCGAGCAGCACCGTCATCGCCCACAGCGCGAGCGCGATCGTGCGTTTGTCGGGCGGAAAGGTGCGCAGCAGGATCGTCTGCGACAGCGGCACCATCGGCCCCGAACACAATCCCTGCAGCGCGCGGCAGATCACGAGCACGTGCAGGTCGCGCGCGAGCCCGCACAGCAGCGACGTCAGCGTAAACAGCAGCACCGCGCCGACGAACAGCCGCAGCTCGCCGACGCGCCGTGCGAGCCAGCCGGTCAGCGGCACCGCGATCGCGGCCGCGACCGAATACGAACTGATCACCCACGTGCCCTGGCTGTTCGATACGCCGAGGCTGCCGGAGATCGCCGGCACCGCGACGTTCGTCACGGTCGAGTCCAGCACTTCGATGAAGGTCGCGAGCGACAGCGCGAACGTCAGCAGCGCGAGCCGGATGCCGCGTACCGGCTGCGCGGCCGGCGCGGGCGCCGGCACGTCGAACGCGGACGGCGCGACGGGCCCGTCGTGAAGCGGCGATGCGGTGCTCATGCGCCGGCCACCGCGACATCGGCCCGCGCGGCCGTCCGCCCGCGCCTGGGCATGAATCGTTCGATGAAATCGGCGGCCGCGCCGCAGCCGTCCGGCGCGGCCGCGAGCAGCGCGCGCGTACGCTGCGCATGTAGCGCGAACGCGGGTTCATCGAGCGCGCGCGCGAGCGCCGCGCCGAGCCGCGCGCCGTCGAGCGGGCTGTCGACCCGCACGCCGCAGCCGTTCGCGACGACACGTTGCGCGTTGTCGAACTGGTCGTGCGCGAACGGCGTGACGACCTGCACGATGCCGGCTTCGCACGCGAGCGACGCCGTGCCGATTCCGCCGTGATGCACGAGCGCGCGGCAACGCGGCAGCAGCGTGCGCATCGGCACGAAACGGCGCACGAGCAGCCGGTCGCCGTCCTGCGCCGCCTCGTGCGGCGTCAGCAGGATCCCGCGCGCGCCGGTCGCGCGCAGCGCGTCCGCCGCCGCGCGCGCATAGGCCGAGTGATCGACGAGCGTCGAACCGGCCGTGAACACGACCGGGGGCTCGCCGGCCGCGAGAAACACATCGAGTGCCACATCGTCGTCGGGTGCCGCGATATCGTTGAACAACGGAAAACCGCTTTGCAGATGGTTCGACGGCCAGTCGGGCTGCGGCGGCGCGAACCAGCGGGGAAACAGGCACAGCACGCCGTCGGTCGAATGCAGCCAGCGGCCGAGCACGCGCCGCGCGGGCGCGAGGCCGAGCTCGCGGCGCACCGCATCGAGCGCCGGACCGCACACACGGTCGAGCACCTGCCGCTCGATCAGCGTCATCAGCGCCGACTTCACCGGCAACGGCCAGCGGGCGGGAATCGTCAGGCGCGGGTGGGTCGGCGGCGCATGCGCGGACAGCAGCGTCGACGGCGACACCTGCACCGACACGTACGGCGTGCGGTGCAGTTCCTGCATGAAGCGCGCGGAAAACGCCCACAGCGTGCCGACCAGCACCGTGTCGGCATCGGTCAGCGCGCGCAGCGCGTCGTAATGCGGGCGCAGCGTCGGCGCGATCACCTGCCACAGCGTGCGGAACGACGTGCGCGGATCCCACAGCGCCGGGTTCGCCATCGCCGCGTCGTAGTCGGCCGCGGTGCCGACCGGCACGAACGCGAACCCGCAGCGGCGCACGGCCGCCTCGAACGGCGCGTGCGTGCAGAACACGACCTCGTGACCGCGCGCCGCGAGCGTGCGCGCGATACCGAGCATCGGATGCACGTCGCCCGCGGAACCGATCGCGGTCACGATCATCTTCGCCATCGCGCGCCTCGCGGAGGTCAGTAAAAGCCGGGGATCAGCGCCGCCACTTCGCGGCGATACTGCGCATAGGCCGGCCCGAAATAGCCGGTCAGCCAGTTCTCCTCGACGCGCACCTTGTACGCGAGCGACGCGAACACGAGCAGCACGCCGATCGCGCCGCGCCATTCGCCGCCGATCAGCGCGGCGCCGACCAGCGCGATCAGGCAGCCGGTGTAGATCGGGTGACGCACGAGCGCATACGGCCCCGTGCGCACGAGTTCGTGATCTTCCTTCAGCGTGACCGATACGCTCCAGTTCGTGCCCAGATGCAGCCGCGCCCACACCGAGAACAGCAGGCCGGCCACCAGCACCGCGAGCCCACACTGTGCCTGCAGCCCGAAGCGCTGCCAGTCGGGCGCGAGCGCCTGCCACGACGGATCGGGAAGGATGATCAGCGCGCCGCCGACGATCAGCGGAATCGACTGCAGCGTACGCGAGCGCGACGCTTCCTTGCGCACGGTCGTCTTGACGCCCTGCGACGTGGCGATCCAGTACGCGAGCCACGCGGCCCACGGAACGACGATGGCGATGGTCTGAACGATATTCACGGCTGGCCTGCCTCGTTGGGATGGGAATTCGGATGCGCGGGACGAGCCCGATGCACGACGGACGACGTCACGACGACAACGCGTGTATCGGCGCGGGCATGCACGCGTGCGCGGCGGCACGTGCGATGCCGGTCGCGACGGACGCTTCGCCGCAGAAAAAATCGAGCAACGCGGTACGGGTGTATTCGCGCTGCGCACGGCCTTCGATGTCGAGGAAATGGCCGGCGTCCGGCACCGTCGCGAATCGCGCGCGCGCCACGTGCGCGCCGAGCTGACGCACGTCGGCCGGCGTCGTGTATTCGTCGCGCTCGCCGTTCAGGAACAGCAGCTCGCAGCCGATGTTCGAGAACTCGCTGAAGTAGCGCTCGGGCTGCAACGACAGGATCTGGTCGACGTGGAACGCGACCTGGTCCTGCTCGTCGCGCGGCAGGCGCGTGAGATACCGGTAGTTGTACAGCTTCATGATGCGCGGCAGATAGCGGCCGACGGTGTCGTTCAGCAACTGCGCGGCCTTCAGGTTCTCGCCGGCCGCGATGTGGTCGCGGGCGCGCGTCACGTAGTCGACCATTGCGTCGTTCAGGAACGGCGAGAACGAACAGATCGCCGCGCGCCGCACGCTCGGGCAACCGCGCGCGAGCGCGAACAGCGACGCGACACCGCCCCACGACACCGACACGAGGAACGCCGGCGCGAAGTGCTCGACCAGGTACTGGAGGATCGCGGCTTCGTCGTCCTTGGTCAGGATGAAGCAGCCGGGGTTGTGCTGGCGCGACTGCCCCGCATACGGCAGGTCGAAGCAGATCGTGTTCATCCGCTCGCCGAGATACTGGACGGTCTGGCCGAACGACGCGGTCGTCGCGAGCGCGCCGTTGACGAGCATCGCCGTGTCGAAGGCCGGATCGAACACGTTCCGTTCGACGTAGACCTTCAGACCATTCGGCAGCGGGACCACGTGTTTTTCGGTCGGCATCGTCGTTCTCCGGTGGATGCGGCGTCTCGACGTCGCGGCATGCTGCAAGTGCGCAATGGCTGGCACACGACCCGGTGCGCGGTCGGTCGACGCGCCCATTGCCGACGCACCGCGGCAATGGCCGGCGGCGCCATTCATTCCTTGTGGTGCGGCGCCATACTAATACGGTCGATATTACTTACTCAAGTCATTCCAAAAATCCCTCTACTCGATCCGGAAATACGCCAAATTCAAATTTATTTATTGATTTCTATGGTATGCGGAATCTCGAAAAAGAGCGTGGCAATCGTTTGCGAGCAACCTTTTTCAGCATTGAAAAATCACACATTCTTATTTATATTCAATGGTTTATATAGTTTAAATCGGCTGATTGAAACGGTTTTTACAAAACCATCCATCTTCACGATTCGGCTTAACAATTTCACATCGTGAATAATATTGCAGATTTTGACACTCTTTCGATTTGTAATGAATTCAGTTATAGAAACAGCCCTCCTCATTGCGTCGGATTTCCACGAACCGTTTTAAACAGATTCAAACTTATTTAACCTTCTTTCAATTCATTTTCCGCACCTGCACATGGGCTCCAGGGTGTGATGAACGCCTCCGTTTGGAACGCGGCCTATCGTCCGACCCCGATTTTTTGTTGATTGATCGTTCAATAAAAAACCGCTAAGCTCTCGACTTCCATGGACGGCCCGACCGGGCGAAGGGAGTCACGATGCCGAAAGTCGGAATGCGGGAGATACGCCGCGCACAGTTGATCGACGCCACGTTGCGCTCGATCGACGAAGCGGGCCTGCCCGGCACGACGCTCGCATCGGTTGCGCAACGCGCGAACATCTCGACGGGCATCGTCAGCCATTATTTCGGCGACAAGGACGGCCTGCTCGAAGCGACGATGCGGCACGTGCTGCGCGACCTGTGGGCGGCCACCACGCGCCGCCGCGTCGCCGCACGCAAGGATCCGCGTTCGCGGCTGCGTGCGGTCGTCGCCGCGAACTTCGACGTCACGCAGGTCAGCGCGCCCGTGATGAAGACGTGGCTCGCGTTCTGGTCGCAGAGCATGCACGATCCGATGCTCAAGCGCCTGCAGCACGTCAATACGCGGCGCCTCCATTCGAACCTGTGCGCCGAGTTCGCGAAGGCATTGCCGCGCACCGAGGCACGCGAAGCCGCCAGCGGCCTCGCCGCGCTGATCGACGGCCTGTGGCTGCGCGGCGCGCTCGCCGGTGGCCCGATCGACACCCGAGCCGCGTTGAAGCTCGCCCACGATTACATCGACCTGCTGCTCGCGTCCGACTGACGCGTCACGCAGTCGCCCTCAAGGAGATCCTCATGTCCGTATTCGGTTTGCAGCGCCTCTACATCGGCGGCGGTTACGTCGACGCCACGAGCGGCAAGACTTTCGACACTTTCGATCCGGCCACCGGCGAACTGCTCGCGCAGGTGCAGCAGGCGAGCGCGGCCGACGTCGACCGCGCGGTTGCGTCCGCGCGGGAAGGCCAGCGCGAATGGGCGGCGATGACCGCGATGCAGCGCTCGCGCATCCTGCGCCGCGCGGTCGACCTGCTGCGCGAGCGCAACGACGAACTCGCGGCCATCGAGACGCGCGATACCGGCAAGCCGATCGGCGAGACGCTCGCGGTCGACATCGTCACGGGCGCGGACGTGATCGAGTACTACGCGGGCCTCGCGACCGCGATCGAAGGGCTGCAGGTGCCGCTGCGCGCCGAGTCGTTCGTGTACACGCGCCGCGAGCCGCTCGGCGTGTGCGCGGGCATCGGCGCATGGAATTACCCGATCCAGATCGCCTGCTGGAAAACGGCACCCGCGCTCGCGGCCGGCAACGCGATGGTGTTCAAGCCGAGCGAAGTCACGCCGCTCACCGCGCTGAAGCTCGCGGAAATCTATACGGAAGCCGGCGTGCCGGCCGGCGTGTTCAACGTCGTGCAGGGCGACGGCTCGGTCGGCGCGCTGCTCACCGGCCACCCGGACATCGCGAAGGTGTCGTTCACCGGCGGCGTCGAAACCGGCAAGAAGGTGATGTCGCTGGCCGGCGCATCGTCGCTGAAGGAAGTGACGATGGAACTCGGCGGCAAGTCGCCGCTGATCGTGTTCGACGATGCGGACCTCGACCGCGCGGCCGACATCGCGGTGACCGCCAACTTCTTCAGCTCGGGCCAGGTCTGCACCAACGGGACGCGCGTGTTCGTGCACCGCTCGATCAAGGACGCGTTCACGAAGAAGGTGCTCGAACGCGTGAAGCGCATTCGCGTGGGCAAACCGACCGATGCCGACACCAACTTCGGCCCGCTCGTGTCGGCCGCGCAGCTCGACAAGGTGCTCGGCTTCATCGAAAGCGGCAAGGCCGAAGGCGCGAAGCTGCTCGCGGGCGGCACGCGCCTGACCGACGGCCACTTCGGCAGCGGCCAGTACGTCGCGCCGACCGTGTTCGGCGATTGCCGCGACGACATGAAGATCGTGCGCGAGGAAATCTTCGGGCCGGTGATGAGCATCCTCGATTTCGAATCGGAGGACGAAGTGATTGCCCGCGCGAACGACACGCACTACGGGCTCGCGGCCGGCGTCGTGACCGAGAACCTGTCGCGCGCGCACCGCACGATCCATCGCCTCGAAGCCGGCATCTGCTGGATCAACACGTGGGGCGAATCGCCGGCCGAAATGCCGGTTGGCGGATACAAGCAATCCGGTGTCGGGCGCGAGAACGGCATCACGACGCTCGAGCACTACACTCGAATCAAGTCGGTGCAGGTCGAGCTCGGCCGCTACAACCCGGTGTTTTAAGGAGATTGACCGTCATGACGACACGCGAATACGACTACATCATCTGCGGCGCGGGTTCCGCGGGCAACGTGCTCGCCACGCGGCTGACGGAAGATCCGGACGTCACGGTGCTGCTGCTCGAAGCGGGCGGCCCCGACTACCGCTTCGACTTCCGCACGCAGATGCCGGCCGCCCTCGCCTATCCGCTGCAGGGCCGCCGCTACAACTGGGCGTACGAGACCGACCCCGAGCCGCACATGGACAACCGCCGGATGGAGTGCGGCCGCGGCAAGGGGCTCGGCGGCTCGTCGCTGATCAACGGGATGTGCTACATCCGCGGCAACGCGCTCGACTACGACAACTGGTCGACGCACAAGGGCCTCGAGAACTGGACGTATCTCGACTGCCTGCCGTACTTCAAGAAAGCCGAGACGCGCGACGTCGGCCCGAACGACTATCACGGCGGTAGCGGCCCCGTGTCGGTCACCACCAGCAAGCCGGGCGTGAACCCGCTGTTCGAGGCGATGGTCGATGCGGGCGTGCAGGCCGGCTATCCGCGCACCGACGACCTGAACGGTTATCAGCAGGAAGGCTTCGGCCCGATGGACCGTACCGTCACGCCGAAGGGCCGCCGCGCGAGCACCGCGCGCGGCTATCTCGACCAGGCTAAGGTGCGGTCGAACCTCGAGATCGTCACGCACGCGCTCGCCGACCGCATCCTGTTCGACGGCAAGCGCGCGTCGGGCGTCACCTACCTGCGCGGCAGCGAGCGCGCGACCGCGCACGCACGCCGCGAAGTGCTCGTGTGCAGCGGCGCGATCGCGTCGCCGCAACTGCTGCAGCGCTCGGGCGTCGGCCCCGGCGCGTGGCTGAAGGAACTCGACATTCCCGCCGTGCTCGACCTGCCCGGCGTCGGCCAGAATCTTCAGGATCACCTGGAGATGTACATCCAGTACGAGTGCAAGGAGCCGGTCTCGCTGTATCCGGCGCTCAAGTGGTGGAACCAGCCGAAGATCGGCCTCGAATGGATGCTGAACGGCACCGGCCTCGGCGCAAGCAATCACTTCGAGGCCGGCGGCTTCATCCGCACGCGCGACGACGACCTGTGGCCGAACATCCAGTATCACTTCCTGCCGGTGGCGATCAACTACAACGGCTCGAACGCGATCGAGATGCACGGCTTCCAGGCGCACGTCGGCTCGATGCGTTCGCCGAGCCGCGGCCGCGTGAAGCTGCGCTCGCGCGACCCGAACGACCATCCGAGCATCCTGTTCAACTACATGGCCGAAGCGCTCGACTGGCGCGAGTTCCGCGATGCGATCCGTGCGACGCGCGAAATCATGCGGCAGCCGGCGCTCGATCGCTATCGCGGCCGCGAGCTGAATCCGGGCGCCGACTGCAAGAGCGACAAGGAGCTCGACGCGTTCGTGCGTGCTCGCGCGGAAACCGCGTTCCATCCGTCGTGCTCGTGCAAGATGGGTTACGACGACATGGCGGTGGTCGATGAAGAAGGCCGCGTGCACGGGCTCGACGGGCTGCGCGTCGTCGATGCGTCGATCATGCCGATCATCACGACCGGCAACCTGAACGCGCCGACGATCATGATCGCCGAGAAGATCGCCGACAAGATCCGCGGCCGCACGCCGCTCGCACGTGTCGACGTGCCGTACTTCGTCGCGAACGGCGCATTGGCGCGCAATGTCGCGAAGGCCGCGCGGCAACCCGAGACGGTCTGATCGATCCGGCGCCCGCGGCGGGCGCCGCGATACTCCCCTCGCGGCTCGCGGCGTTCTCGCCACGAGCCGTGTTTCATTGCGCCTTCCCGTTTGCGCTGCGTGGCCGGGTTGCCGAAACGCCGCGCGTCCGCATCCGCTTGGCGCGAACGATCGGGTTCCACCGCGACGTCAGACTCATCGCGTCGCGCAAGCGGTCGAACGCAACATCCTCTTCCGGCCCGAAACGGCTGACCGCCGGCCGTGCGAGCACGTCGTCGAGCCACGTCTGCCATGTATCGCCATGAAAGCGACGGGCGATTTCCTGCACCACATCCGGTGCTGCAATCACGATGCCCGCCAACAGGTAATGCGCCCAGAAGCTGCCTGCACCGACGAGTTGATCGAGCCGGCAAACGGCGAGTGAAGCAAGCAGCCCGTCCACCGACGCGAGATCGGCGCGATGCTTTCGGATCGCCCGCGCGACCAGGTTGTGCTGGCCGCCGTACGCCTGAACGGAAACGCCGTTGCCGGCCGCGAGCTCGGCCGAGAACATCGCGAGCGCGGCCATCTCGTTGATCCGTGATGCGTCGTCACGCGAGCCGCACACGCGCAGCACGACCGCGTCGATGATGGCGCCGGGACGGGCCGGCATTTCCGCACTCGTTGCCGTGACAGCGCTCAGTCTTTCTCTCAGGTTCTTCGCAGGCGGCGTCTCGCGCTGCCCGTCATGTTCGTTCGCGATGCGTGTGCCCGCGTCACCGCCGCT
Organism: Burkholderia sp. BCC1208; assembly: GCF_902833095.1. Lineage (NCBI taxonomy): Bacteria > Pseudomonadati > Pseudomonadota > Betaproteobacteria > Burkholderiales > Burkholderiaceae > Burkholderia > Burkholderia sp. BCC1208. The sequence goes on from NZ_CADFDY010000012.1 coordinate 339,268, forward strand.
GCATTCGATACCGCCGGCAATCCGCCCGAGCTCGGCCCAGCCGATATCGGGATCGTCGAATGCGCACGCATCGATCACGCCGTGTGCGGCGTCGAACACTGCACGCGAGCCAGGGCAGCAGCGTTCCGCTTCGGTAAGCTGCCGCGCGGACGGCGCATGCGAGCATGCGCCGCGCGGATCGACCGAGTCGCATGCGCAGCCGCCGCCGTCCGTTGCGATCCACGGTGCGAGCCGGTGAAGGGCCGCTGCCGCTTCGCGGGACAGGCGTGCGCCCGCACGCACGCGTATCGCATGTGACGCGGCGATTGTCGTGTCGCCGGCATCTACCGCCGCCGTCGCGCAGACGGCAGCGTCGAGATGTTCGATCAGGTACTGCAGCCACGCGGCCGTGCGCAGCCGGTCAGGCGTCGCGCCGCTGGCATCGCCATACTTTTCTGGATCGGTAAGCATGGGTCGTCCGCGAGTATTCTGGCCAATCGGAATGGCGTTGTTTCAGTCGAATCGGGTGGCGCGGTATGCCGCGCCGGCCCTGCAAGGCCACGCGCGCCGGATCGCGACACGTGTGGCCAGCCCGCCGTCGCGCCGATACGCGCGACAAAACGAATGCATCGAGGAAGCGAACGCCCGCCGCACATGCCGCACGGCCCTCGCGCACGGCGGGCGCCCCGCTTCGATCCGCGACGCTTACTGCACGTGGAACTTCGGCGACGTGCCGATCGTGCCGCTGACCGTACAGTCCGGCGTCAGCACCGCGTTGTTGAACGTCAGCGACGAGTTCGGATCGCTCCACGTCGTCACGACCTTGCTCGGCCCGCAGGTGCCGAGCAGCGAAACGGTGACCTTCGCGTTGTTGATCGACAGTTGCGTCGTGCTGTCGGCCTGGCCCGTCCACGGCGACCCGCTGCTCGCGCTACCGCTGATCAGGCCGCACGTGGCGCCGCCCGCGAACGTCGTCGACGTGATGTTGACGATGCCGGTCGCGGTGATCGTGCCGTTGAACGTCGCGGTACAACTCGCGTTGATCGACCCCTTGGCCAGGACCGTGATCCCCGTCGCGGAGAACGGCTCCCCGCTCGGGTTCATCGGCTGCCCGTCGGCGCGCGAAACGGTGACTGCGAAAGCAGGCGCGGCCGAAACCGCGGTGAAAGCCACTGCAGCAACAAGCGATACGATTTTGCGAATGCTCATTTGAACTGCCCCCTCTCTTCACAAATGGCGGCACGCCGCCAGGAACGCGACCTCCCGGCCGGAATGGCCCGGCCAGCCGGTCGCAGAAAACCGCCGGCGCGCGTCATGCGCGCCGGACGGCTCAGAACTTGTAGGAAATACCGACGAACGTGATCAGCGGATCGGCCTTCAGCCGCGTGCGCGTGGTCGCGAGCGTCGACCCGTCGGCTGCCTTGATCACCAGCGACGAGTAGGTCTTCAGCGGCATGTACGTCAGCGTCGCCGTCAGCCCCCAGTGCTTGTTGATCGCGTAGCTCGCGCCGACGTTGTAGACCGGCGTAAACGACGACGACGCCTTGCCCTCCACCGACGTCGCCCCCGGCTTGCCGGCGCCGGCTGCAAGCACGCTGCCGAGGTTCTCGTTGATGTCCTTCGCGAAGTTGCCGTTCAGCTCGATGTTGCTGAACCAGCTGTAAGCCACGCCGATCCCGACGAACGGGCGAAACCGCGCGGTCGACGAGTTGAAGTAGTACTGCAGAATGATCGTCGGACTCCACTGCCGCGCGTTCTTCACGGCCGGCTGGTTCGCCGACTTGTCCATGTTGACGTCGCCGAGCGCACCGGCCGGCCCGGGCGGCCGGATCACGCCGTGGCCCGTCAGCGTGAACTCGGGCGGAATCCCGAGCACCGACGTGACCGCGATGTGGTCGGTGAAGAAGTGCGTGAGCGTGAGGCCGACGGTGTCGGCATTGTTGACCGTCAGGCTCGTGCCCGGCGACGTGAACGACCCGGGCAGGCGCAGCGGCCCGTTGATCGGCATGCCTGCGAGATTCGTCGTCAGCCCGTTGGTCGAATCCTGCGGCATGATGTGCAGCCATCCGAGCGTCGCGACGTTGTCGCCCGCCTGCTGGGCCGATGCGAGCGTCGACACGCCTGCGACGACACCCGCGATGATCAGCTTCTTCATGAACTCTCCCCCTCATTCTGTCCGGGCGCCGCGCATCTGCGCGCGGCGCCGCCGTGTCTCCATCCACGCGCGGTCACTGCACGAACGCACCGACCGTGAAGTACGGATTGCTCGTATCGGCCATGTCGAGGAACCCGAACACGCCGCCGGTGAACACGAACTTGCCGGTCGCCGGCCCCGACGCCGCATCCGCATGCACGGTCGTGACGACGCCCGGCACCTTTTGCGTGTAGTCGAGGTTCAGCGCGCGCGCGAGCGCGGCCTGCGACGCGTTGAACGGATCGAGCAGCGTGGCCTGCGCGCCGATCAGCGCGGTCGCGCGGTAGTTGAACGCGCTGTCGACGCCCGTGTACTCGCCGTTCTGCGAGCCCTGCGCGATCGCTGCTTGCGGACTCAGGATCGAAATACCCGATTCGTCGTCCGCGCTCGGCGGCCCTTGCGTGAGGTCCGCGTTCGCGGCGCCGGTGCGGATGAAGATCGGCACGAGCTGGTTGCGCAGCTTGCCGACGATCAGGATTCCCTTGCCGGCCTTCGCCGGATCGAGCGCGGTGAGCGTCGGCGGAATCTGCGGCTGGTAGTTGAGCGACTGGAATGCCGGCGCATCCGGGCGCAGCGTGAACGGCTGGTTCACGGTTGCGCTCGATGCAAGCGGCTGCCCGCCGTTCTTCTTGCCGAAGTTGTCGGTCTCGACGTAGCTGCCGTCCGCGTTGATCGTCACCTTCTGGTCGAGCGCCACCGGCTGGAAGTTCTGCGACGGCACCTGGTGATAGCCGAGCTGGTTGTACGTGCCAGCGATTTTCGTCAGGTCGGTTTCCAGCGACGAGAAGCTGATGAACGGGTAGTACGGGAACGTCGTCTTCGGGATCTTGCCGACGCCGATCACGCCGTCGAACTGGATCGTCGCGCCGGGAATCGCGCCGCCCAGCACACCTTCGCCGAGGAACAGCCGCGCGGGCCGGCTCGGGTCGAGGCTCGCGTTCTGCATCCGGAACGTGCACTGGTTCAGCTTCACCGTCGGCAGCCCCGTTTCGTCCGCCAGCGTGCCGTCGACCACGTTCGCGGGCACGGTGTCGCGGGTCGGCTGCACGGTACCCGTGGCGGTCGGCACTGGCGACGCGAGGTAGGTCATCCGGTACGTCATCTTCGTCGTGTCGAGCTGCACTTTCACGAGCTCGCCCGACCCGGAGCCGCCGATGAACACCGTGTTGTAGTCGATCGTCTGCGGGCACAGCCGGGCCACCGGCGCGGGCGGCGGGTCGCCGTCGCCGCCGCATGCGGCGAGCACGGGCGCGAGCGACGCCGCGGCCATCCACTGTTTCACATTCATAGGAATCCTCTTGAAATTCTATTCGCCGGCGGCAGCGCATGCGCCGCCGGTGTTACGTGTTCAATGCAGGGTTACTGGACGAACGCGCCGACCGTGAAGAACGGGTTGACCTTGTTGTTGTTGACGACCATCGCGTAGACGTTGCCGGCCGTCACGAGCCAGCCCGTGTCGCCTTTGCTGAAGATCGCCACGTTGCCGGTCGCGCCCTTCGCGTTGAAGTCCTGCGTGGCGGACACCTTGATCTTGCCGGGCGTGACCTGCGTATAGTCGAGCGCAAACTGCGAGGTCACCGACGACGTCTGTGGGTCGATGAATGCCGCGGTATTGCCCTGGAACAGCGTCGACGTGTAGTTCGCGGCGAGCGTCGATACCGCGGTGCCGTCGTTGCAGCTGCCTGCCTGCGCCAGGAAGAAGGTGCCGTCGAAGCTGCCGGGCAGATCCGGATGCGGCACGTTGTTGTTGAAGCTCGGGCCCGAAGTCGCGATCGCGAACGTCGCGGTGCTGGGTGCCACGACACCGCACGCGGATGCGCTCGTTGCGCCGATGAAACCGCCTTTCAGAGAATTTGCCGCGACGGCGGCGGTCCGGGATAGCATCGAGATCCCCACTTCGGCATCGGCAACCGACGCGAGCAGGTTACTCGCATCGATATGCGTGTAACCCACACGAATCACGACCGGGACCAGCACGCCGTTCAGCTTGCCGACGATCATGATGCCCTTCGCCTGACTGGGCGCCGCAATCACGATCGCCGAGCCCTGCCCCGCGAACGGATACACGACCGTGCCGAACTGGTTCGCCACCGCGTTGCTCACGAACACGTTGTCGGCCGATCCATCCGCATTCTTGCGCAACGTCCACGGCGCCCCGGTGGTCTGGCACGAGTAGTCGCTGCCTGCCGTGATGGTGCACGAGCCGTCGGCATTGAACGTCTGGTTCCAGTTGACGACATCGGGCTGCCACCCGACCGCCCCCGTGCTGCTCTGTGCGTTGCCGCCGACGGGCGACAGATGGATACCGAGTTCGTTGTAGTTGCCCGCGACCTTCGTGAAGTCGGTTTCCGTGTCGGTAAAGCCAATGAACGGATAGAAATCGAAGGTACGCGACGGCACCACGCCGAGCACGACGCCCGGGAACGGCTCGAGGCCGGCGAACGCAATCGTCGCCCCCGGAATCCCGCCGCCGACAACCCCGTTGCCGACGAACAGCATCGGCGGATCGGTGCGCTTGATCGTCACCGAATACGCGCCGTCGCTCGTCGCGCCGCTGTCGAGCACGAACGCGCAGCGGTTCTGCTCGGCGGTCGGAAGATTGGTCGGATGATGGAAGGCGCCGCTGATCGTCAGGCCCGCGCGCGTATTGTTGACTTGCCCCGCCGAGGTCGGCACCGACGATTCGATGAACTGCATTTGATAGGTAAGCTTCGTCGTGTCGAATTTCACCTTCACGTATTCGCCGCTACCCGCACCGCCGGTGTAGGTTGTCGTGTAGTCGAGCGAATCCGGACACAGCTTCGTCACCACCGGCGGCGTCGTTTCCGCGCCGCTCGGCCCGCATGCGCTGCCCGAGCACTGCGGCACGTTGATCGGCCCCGGATCGTCGCCGCCGCCGCAACCGGCGACGAGCAACGGCAGCGCCAGCACCGCGCACGACAGGATCGCTTTCCGCCATTCAGGAATGCAAATCATCAACCCCTCCTTTTCAGGTACGACAAGTCTCATCCGGCCAGGCTGCATGGCCCGCCGGTTGGTATCGCGCCGCCGCACGAAGGCGCGACGCATGACGATGCACGCAAGACGGCCGCGATGCCGATCGGGCACATGCGGCATACGCCGCGGCGGCAGACGAGCGCACTCCCGCGGCGCCGTCATGCGGCACGGCGCCGTCGGAACGATCGAAACGGAAAGTGGCTCGCCGCTACGGCTTGCCGCTACGGCTCGCCGCTACACGGCGAGGTGACGATGCAGCCACGCGACCTGCGTCGCGCCTGCATTCAGCGAAAAATCGGAAAACGGCAGTCCCGCTGGCCCCGCGGATAGGCGTCTCATGGTGTGGTCTCCATACGTACGCTTGATTCGTTATCGTGATGCGTCGTTTGTCGAGACTATGATCGGACCATTCCCACAAGTAAATGGATGCAGAGTTCCAAACGAATGAACCCGCGCGATCCTAGCGTTTGCACGGTATTTGACAGTTTTTCAAACAGCCTTCATTTTATTTGCTCAGACAAATCCCCGGGCCGTGGAACACGCGTTTGAACGTCGACCGCCAATCCGCGCGGAGCCAAGCCGGCCGGCCTTCAGCGGCCCCCACGCATGTTGCGCCGCAACCTTACACGTCGATGATCGCGAGCGTGCCGTGGCTGCCGGGCAGCACCGCGTGGCGCGTGCCGGCGCGCGCGAGGTACATCTGCCCGGCCCCGACCACGACCGTTTCCGCCTCGACCTCGAGCATCAGCGTGCCGTCGAGCACCAGCAGCCCCTCGTCGTAGTCGTGCACTTCCGCTTCGTAAGGCTGCGCATCCATGCGCAGCACCTTGATCCGGGCCGGCCCGACTTCGCCGACGATCGTGGATTTCCATGCAGTAGCCTGCGCGTCCGCCACGGATTTGAAATCGATCAAGGACATGCGCTCCGCTCCGTATCATCGTGAAAGGAACGCATTATCGCGAGCGCCACGCGTGCCGTCCCGGTACGGCGCGACGGCCGGCGGACAGCACAGTCGGCCGGCCCGTCGGGCGGCCACGCGGCCGCTGCCCGGTTCGCGCAAAACAAGCCGGATTATTCGCGTCACTCAAATAAAGCACCGGGTCATTGAGCGATATCACGGCAATTCACGCAAATCCGGCACCCACACTGCCCGGCCTTTCCACCAGAATGCATTTCGATCTGCCGATTGCTAATATGGCGGTCCCGCGATCCCGCACCACAATACCGTTCGACATGACGCCCGTTCGCCATGCCGTCCCCGGTCCCGGCCGCTTCGCAGCGGCGGCGGCGCCGGGCACGCGCGGCGCCCGCCGTCGCGCCGGGCGACCGTGCCATCCGTGAGCATGCAACCGATCCTTTCCGTCTCCGACCTCTCCAAGACTTACGCGTCCGGCTTCCAGGCGCTGAAGCACGTGACCCTCGACATCCGCCCCGGCGAGATCTTCGCGCTGCTCGGGCCGAACGGCGCCGGCAAGACGACGCTGATCGGCTCGATCTGCGGCATCGTCACGCCGACCGAAGGCCGCGTGACGGTCGGCGGCCACGACATCCGCGATCAATACCGCGCGGCCCGCGAAATGATCGGCCTCGTGCCGCAGGAGCTGACCACCGACGCATTCGAAACCGTCTGGGCCACCGTGTCGTTCAGCCGCGGCCTGTTCGGCAAGGCGCCCGATCCCGCGTACATCGAGAAGACGCTGAAGGCGCTGTCGCTGTGGGACAAGCGCGACAACAAGCTGATGACGCTGTCGGGCGGCATGAAGCGTCGCGTGATGATCGCGAAGGCGCTGTCGCACGAGCCGCGCATTCTGTTCCTCGACGAACCGACGGCCGGCGTCGACGTCGAGCTGCGCCGCGACATGTGGAAGCTCGTCGATTCGCTGCGCGAAAGCGGCGTGACGATCCTGCTGACCACGCACTACATCGAGGAAGCCGAGGAGATGGCCGACCGGATCGGCATCATCCTCGGCGGCGAGCTCGTGCTCGTCGAGGAAAAGCGCGAACTGATGCGCAAGCTCGGCAAGAAACAGCTCACCGTGCAGCTCGAACAGCCGCTCGCGGACGTGCCGCCCGCGCTCGCGCCGTTCGGGCTCGAGCGCGCGGAAGACGGCGCCGCGCTCGTCTATACGTACGACTCGCAGCGCGACGACGCGAGCATCGCGAAGCTCATCAATGCGCTCGGCTCGGCCGGCATCGGCTTTCGCGACCTGCACACGACGCAGAGCTCGCTGGAAGACATTTTCGTCAGCCTGATCGACAACCGCCGCAACGGCGTGCAAGGAGCCTGACGCATGAACTGGCATGGAATCCGCGCGATCTACCGCGCAGAAATGGCCCGCACGCGCCGCACGCTGATGCAGAGCATCATCGCGCCGGTGATCTCGACGTCGCTGTATTTCGTCGTGTTCGGCTCGGCGATCGGCTCGCGCATCAGCGACGTGAACGGCATCGGCTACGGGTCGTTCATCGTGCCGGGCCTCGTGATGCTGTCGCTGCTGTCGCAGAGCATCTCGAACGCGTCGTTCGGCATCTACTTCCCGCGCTTCACGGGTACGATCTACGAGATCCTGTCCGCGCCCGTGTCGTACTGGGAAATCGTGATCGCGTACGTCGGCGCGGCCGCGTCGAAGTCGATCCTGCTCGGCGTGATCATCCTCGCCACGGCCGGCCTGTTCGTGCCGCTGCACATCCTGCATCCGTTCTGGATGGTGCTGTTCCTCGTGCTGACGGCCATCACGTTCAGCCTGTTCGGCTTCGTGATCGGCATCTGGGCCGACAGCTTCGAGAAACTGCAGCTCGTGCCGCTGTTGATCATCACGCCGCTCACGTTCCTCGGCGGCAGTTTCTACTCGGTCGACATGCTGCCGCCCGCGTGGCGCGTGATCACGCTGTTCAATCCGATCGTCTACCTGATCAGCGGCTTTCGCTGGTCGTTCTACGGGATCGCCGACGTGCACGTGTGGATCAGCCTCGCCGCGACCGCGCTGTTCCTCGTGATCCTGCTCGCGATCGTCGCGTGGATGTTCCGCACCGGCTACAAACTGAAGAATTGACGCCGGCCGGCGTCGCGCGCGCCGCCCGCCGATGACGCATTTGGGCAAGCAGGCGGCGTTTTTCCTCTGATGCGGCAGTTTGTGGTCGCGTCTACTGAATACGAAGCATCGGGGCCCTGGAGCATGCGCTGCGCGGCCCCTTTTTCATTTCAGAGGACGCCATGCCCGCCGCCACCGCTCCCGCCTCCGCCGCCGCCGCCGCCCGGCTCGAACGCCTGCCGTTCTCCGGCTATCACAAGCGGATCTTCTTCATCATCGCGATCGCGTTCTTCTTCGATTCGGTCGATCTCGGCACGATGACGTTCGTGCTCGGCTCGATCCGCAAGGAGTTCGGGCTGTCGACCGCGGCCGCCGGCCTCGTCGCGAGCGCGAGCTTCTTCGGGATGGTGCTCGGCGCGGCCGTCGCCGGCCTGCTCGCCGACCGCTTCGGCCGCCGGCCCGTATTCCAGTGGAGCATGGTGCTGTGGGGCGCCGCGTCGTACCTGTGCTCGACCGCGCAGAGCGTCGACGCGCTGATCGTCTACCGCGTGCTGCTCGGCATCGGGATGGGAATGGAGTTTCCGGTCGCGCAGACGCTGCTGTCCGAATTCGTGCCGGCCGAGAAGCGCGGCCGCCTGATCGCGCTGATGGACGGCTTCTGGCCGCTCGGCTTCATCACGGCCGGCATCGTCGCGTATTTCGTGCTGCCGCAATTCGGCTGGCGCACCGTGTTCGCGCTGCTCGCGATTCCGGCCGTGTTCGTGCTCGTCGTGCGCCGTATCGTGCCGGAATCGCCGCGCTGGCTCGAACATGCGGGCCGGCACGCGGAAGCCGACACGGTGATGCACGCGATCGAGACAAAGGTGATGCGCTCGGCCGGCGTCACGACGCTGCCGCCGCCGTCGCGGCTCGCCGAGCCGGCCGCCGCCCGTGGCCGCGGCGCATTGCGCGAGATCTGGAGCGGCGTGTACCGCCGCCGCACGGTGATGGTGTGGCTGCTGTGGTTCTTCGCGCTGCTCGGCTTCTACGGCCTCACGTCGTGGCTCGGCGCGCTGCTGCAGCAGGCCGGCTTCGAAGTCACGAAATCGGTGTTCTACACGGTGCTGATCTCGCTCGGCGGCGTGCCGGGCTTCCTGTGCGCCGCGTGGCTCGTCGAACGCTGGGGTCGCAAGCCGACCTGCATCGCGTCGCTGATCGGCGGCGGCGCGATGGCGTACGCATACGGCCAGAGCGCGCTGTACGGCGGCAGCACGACGCTGCTGATCGTCACCGGCCTCGCGATGCAGTTCTTCCTGTTCGGGATGTGGGCGGCGCTGTACACGTACACGCCCGAGCTGTACGGCACCGGCGCACGCGCGACGGGTTCGGGCTTCGCGTCGGCGATCGGCCGCGTCGGCTCGCTGATCGGGCCTTACGTGGTCGGCGTCGTGTTGCCGGTGTTCGGCCAGGGCGGCGTGTTCACGCTCGGCGCGCTGTCGTTCGTCGCGGCGGCCATCGCCGTGTGGACGCTCGGGATCGAGACGAAGGGGCTCGCGCTGGAGCAACTGGCGGCAGGCGACGACGCGGGCGGCAGCGGACGGTACCCGGCGGCGGCGGCGGACGAGGCGTCCTGATCGCCGGGAGGGCCTCGAGCCCGTTTCGGGTCGGGTGGGCGTTCAGCGCCGTGCCCGGCCCGTTGCATGAACCAACCGGCTTCGCATCCGGTGGACGCTGCTAGTCTGGACCGACGGTTCGCGCGCGGACTACCTGCCGTCGCTCGCGCACATGGCGAGCGCGCTGCGCCGGATCCAGGCGCTCGATCTCGACATCATCCTGCCGATGCACGGCCCGGCGATCGCGCACGACATTCCGCGCGTGCTCGCCGGTGCGATCGCCCATTGCGAAGCCGCCGCCGCGTAAGCCGCGGCGGCGGTCATCCGGCAGCGGTGCGGCCGCGGCCGGTCAGGCGTCGGCGACGACGAACTCTTCGGCCACCTTGCGCTGGACCGCGGCCATCACGGCCAGTTCGCGCTTGCTGCGCGCGTCGCCGGACACGACGCCCGTCGCGTGCTTGGCCTTCGCACCCAGCGGGAAAAACACGAACGACGCGCCGGCCGGAGCCGCCGGCTCCGCACGCAGGCGTTTGTTCAGGATTTTCAGGTACTTCTTCTTCGAGACTTCCTTAGCAGCCATGGCGCCCTCCGCGTACACGTGACGCGGATCAGCATACCAGCTTTGCCGACGCGCTCCGTGACAGCGGTCGCGCGAATCGATCTGCTCTAAAATGGAACCCGCTTACGCGACCTGCCGCACCGCCCGCGGCCGCATGTCCTCATCGGAGCGCTTCCATGCATGTCGAGTTGTTCGCGCAGCATCACGCTTGCCCCGGCTGGCAGGGCGACATGGCCCGCCGCATTACCGCATTCGACTGGTCGGCCACCGGGCTGGGCCCGATCGACGGCTGGTCCGCCAGCCTCGTCGCGGCAGTCCGCACCGTGCTCGCCTCGCCGCTGCCGCTGGTGATGCTGTGGGGCCGCCCCGGCTACATGATCTACAACGACGCGTATGCCGGGTTCGCCGGCGGCCGCCATCCGTATCTGCTCGGTCAGCCGGTCGAACTCGGCTGGCCCGAAGTCGCCGATTTCAACCGCAACGTGATGAATACCTGCCTCGCCGGCGGCACGCTGTCCTATCGCGACAAGGCCCTCGTGCTGCTGCGCAGCGGCCGCCCCGAAGACGTCTGGATGGATCTGCACTACAGCCCTCTGCCCGACGACGACGGCGCGCCGGGCGGCGTGCTCGCCGTCGTGGTCGAGACCACCGAGCGCGTGCTCGCCACGCGCCACCGCGATCGCGCGGAAGCCGCGCTGCAGGCATCCAATGCCGAGTTGCGCGACCTGACCGAAACGCTCGAACAGCGCGTGACCGACGCGATCGCCGAGCGTGCGGCGATCGAGGAACAGTTGCGTCACGCGCAGAAGATGGAAGCGATCGGCAGCCTGACCGGCGGCATCGCGCACGACTTCAACAACGTGCTGCAGGTGATCAGCGGTAATCTGCAGATCCTCTCCGTCGAACTCGGCGCGCATGCGAGCGCGCAGCCGCGGATCGAGAACGCGAACAACGCCGTGCGGCGCGGCGCGCAACTGGCGTCGCACCTGCTCGCGTTCGCGCGACGCCAGCCGCTGGCGCCGACCACGCTGAACCCGTGCCGGCTGATCGACGGCATGAACGAGATGCTGCACCATGCGCTCGGCGAGACGGTGCGGATCGTCTCCGCGCTGTCGCCCGACGTCGGCAACGTGCTGGCCGACCGGCACCAGCTCGAAAACGCCCTGCTGAACCTCGCGATCAATGCGCGCGACGCGATGCGCGGCGGCGGCACGCTGACGATCGCCGCGTACAACGGCACGCAGCCCGGCCCCGCGGCCGGCACGCGCCGCGCCCCGATGCCGCCCGGCGAATACGTGACGTTCGAGATCGCCGACACGGGTGTCGGCATGACCGCCGACGTGCTCGAACGCGTCTTCGAACCGTTCTTCACGACCAAGCCGGACGGCGAAGGCACCGGGCTCGGGCTCAGCATGGTGTTCGGCTTCGTCAAGCAGAGCGGCGGCCACGTGTCGATCGACAGCACGCCCGGCCAGGGCACCACCGTGCGCCTCACGTTTCCGCGCTGCCACGAGGCGGCCGACGAGCCTGCCCGCACGCAGCAGCAGGATGCGGTGCGCGGCCGCGAAACGATCCTCGTCGTCGAGGACGATGCGGATGTCCGGCTGACGGTGGTCGACATGCTGGCTCAGCTCGGCTACAAGGTCATCACGGCGTCCGACGGCGAAGCCGCGCTGCGCGTGCTCGACAGCGAGACGCCGATCGCTCTGCTGTTTACCGACGTGATCATGCCGGGCCGCGTAAAGGGCAGCGAACTCGGACGCCGCGCCGCACTGCGCAAGCCGCCGTTGCCGGTGCTGTTCACGTCCGGCTACACGCGCGACGAGATCTTCCACGCGGGGCGGCTCGACCCCGGCGTGATGCTGCTCGGCAAGCCGTACCGGCGCGACGAACTCGCCGCCCGGATCCGCGGCGTGCTCGATGCGCAGGCCGACGCGGCATGACGCGTTGCCGTTACGGCGCCCTCCGTCGTTTCGAGCGCCGCTGAATTTTTTTGCCCGCGATGTCGATTAGCGTCGCCGTCGCGCGTCGTATTGTCGTAACCGATCGTTTTGCCGTCGCACCGCCGGCAAGCGCCCTGTTCCCGTTCAAGGAGATACGACAATGCGCGTCATGGTCATCGTCAAAGCCACCGCCGATTCCGAATCCGGCCGCCTGCCCGACACCGACATGCTGGCCGCGATGGGCCAGTTCAACGAGGAACTGATGAAAGCCGGCATCCTGCTCGCCGCCGACGGGCTGCACCCGAGCAGCCGCGGCAAGCGCGTGCACTTTTCCGGCAAGCACCGCGCGGTCATCGACGGCCCGTTCGCCGAAACGAACGAACTCGTCGCCGGTTACTGGCTGTGGCAGGTGAAATCGATGGAGGAAGCCGTCGAATGGGTGAAGCGCTGCCCGAACCCGATGCCCGGCGACTCCGACATCGAGATCCGTCCGTTGTACGAGATTGAGGATTTCGGCGACGCATTCACGCCCGAGCTGCAGGAACAGGAAGCACGGATGCGTGCGGAAGCCGACGCGCGGCAGAAGCCCTGAACGACCGGCGCGCGGCCGCGGCCCGCAGGTGCCCGAACGCGCCGGTTGACGGAGCCCCACCGAGTAACGTATCGTTTTGTCACGTTAGTCGGTAGGGCTCCGCCATGCATTCCCGTTTCGACCGTTTCCGCTTGACCGCGCTCGGCGCCCAGCTCGAAGCGCTGATCGACCAGCCCGAGCGCTATCTCGAGTTCGCGGCGCTGTCGCGCGTCGGCGTCGCCGCGGTCGGCGCGATCCAGGACGAGATCGCGCGCACGTTCCCCGAAGTCGAAGCCGACACGACGGCCCGCCAGTTCTGCGGCGCGATGGTCGCCGACGTCATGCGCCGCCACGGCCACGAGGTCGTGCAGGCGCGCGGGCGGCTCGGCGGTGCGCTGTTCAGCTATGGCGCGGTATTCAGCGCGCACCCGCACCGCCTGCCGTTCGCCGACGTCGTCGCCGCGCTGGCTCGCATGCCCGAGCGGCTCGCCGCCTGTGCGGCGCATGTACCGGCGGCGCTGGCCACGCGCCGGCCGGCCGGCACCGGCTTCTCGCTCGTCGAACATGCGTGCCACCTGCGCGATCTCGATGCGGTGTTCGCCGCGCGCATCGACGCCGTGCGCACGGCCGAGCTGCCCGTGATCGAGTCCGTCGACGGCACCGCGCTCGCCGCGCAACGCAACTATCTCGCGCAGCCGCTCGATCTCGCCGTCGCGGCGTTCGGCCGCGGTCGCGCCGCGCTGTGCGCCACCGCGGCCGCGCTGGAACCGTCGCAACTCGCACGCTGCGGGCTGCGCGACGGCATCCGCCGCATGTCGCTCGACGAACTCGTGCGCGAGCTGCTCGATCACGACCGCACGCACATGCTCGAACTCGACGAACTGCTCGCCGAACTCGAATTGCCGCCACTTCCTTCCGTGCACGCCGCATGATCCCGCCCGCACCCGTCGTCTTCATTCACGGTTTCATCGGCACGTTCGACGTGCGCGGATGGAACGGCCCGCATCTGCACCTCGACCTGCTCGGCTACGGCGCGCATCGCGCCACGCCGCCCGACGCGATCTCGCTTGCCGCCCAGGTCGAGCACGTGCGGCAAACCGTCGATACGCACTTCGGCATGCAGCCGGTCGATGTCGTCGGCCATTCGGTCGGCGGCGCGATCGCGATGCTGTTCGCGCACGCGCACCCCGAACGCGTGCGGCGCATCGTCAACGTCGAAGGCAATTTCACGCTCGACGATGCGTTCTGGTCGGCATCGGTCGGCCGCATGACGCCGGGCGAAGCCGAGGCGATGCTCGACGGCCTGCGCGCGGCCCCGCTCGACTGGCTGCGCGGCGCGATCGACGCCCCGTCGCCGGGCCAGCTCGACGACGCACGCCGCTGGCTCGCGCATCAGCCGGCATCGACGCTGCGCGCGATGGGCTGCTCGGTGATCGAAACGACCGGCGCCGCGGGCTACCTGCCGGCGCTCGCGCAGGTGTTCGAGCGTCACCCCGTCTGGCTGATCGCCGGCGAACGCTCGCGCGCGGGCTGGCACGTGCCCGAGCATGCGCTCGCGCACTGCGCCGGCTTCGACACGATCGCCGGGTGCGGGCACCTGATCGCGGCCGAGCGGCCCGAGGCGCTGCGCGCCGCCATCGCGCGCATCGTATGCAAGCCGTCCACCTGACAACCCGTAGGATTCGCCGAAATATGGTTGAAAGGCGCGGTTGCTAGAGTCGTCGGAACAGGGTTTTCCCGGCCTCGGGCCGGACTGGGTCGACACATGCAAGGATCGATGCGCCTGGCACGTACCTTCTGGCTACTTCTGCTGCTCGCCGTCACGAGCCCTGCTTTCGCCTTCCATGCGCGGGTCGTCGCGATCCCGAGCGCCGCGATGAGCGAGACGCTGAAGGCCACCATCGTGCTGCCCGACGATTACGCGCGCGACAACCACGGCGAACGCTACCCCGTCGTCTATCTGCTGCACGGCTCGGGCGGCGACCATACCGACTGGACGTCGAACACGCGCATCGCCGCGCTGGCCGACCGCTATCGCGTGATCCTCGTGATGCCCGACGGCGGACATGAAAGCTGGTACATCGACAGCCCGTTCGATTCGGGCAGCCGCTACGAGACCTTCATCGGCGATGAAGTCGTGTCCTATGTCGACCTGCATTTCCGCACGATCGCGGCCCAGCACGCGCGCGCGATCACCGGGCTCAGCATGGGCGGCTTCGGCGCACTGCGCATCGCGCTCGACCGGCCCGACACGTTCGGCGCGGTCGGCAGCATCAGCGGCGCGGTCGATCCGCGCTGCTGCACGGACGAGCCGGGCATCGACCACGTGTTCGGCGATCCCGGCCGCCATCCGTCGTTCTGGAACCGCAACGTGATCGCCGAAAACGCGCGGGCGTTCGTGCGCGCACGTCTCGACCTGACGATCGATTGCGGCCGCGGCGATGCGTTCGTCGGCTCGAACCGCATGCTGCATGAACGGCTCGTCGCGCTCGGCGTGCCGCACGACTATGCGGAGCGGCCGGGCGGCCATACGTGGGATTACTGGGCGAATGCGATCCGCTATCAGATGCGGTTTTTCGCGACCTCGTTCCAGCATCGCGGCTACGCGTCTCGTGCCGCGCCGTCCGCGCCGGGCATGACGCGCGCGGGCTGACGCACAGCTGCCCGTCACAGCGGCTGTCCTGCCGAAGGCCGCCAGGGCCTGACGTCGGAAATCGAAACGGGATGACGAATCGGCATGCCGGGTATGCGCCCCCGGCAAGAAGATGAACGCGCGTCGCTCGACGCGCGAAAAAGAGAAACGACGAAGCCGTCAGTTGTCGTGCGTGGTGCTCGCGCCGACGATGCGATCGAAGAACTCCTGTGCACGCGCCAGCTCGTCGAGCGCGCGATCGAGACGCGACATCGCGCGTGCGTATTCGGCCGACGAGCCGTCGTCGTCGCCTTCGCCGCGCACCGCGCGAAATGCCTGATCCACGTTGCGCGTCGCTTCGACGAAGCGTTGTGCGGCCCGTGCTTCCTGCGAACAGATGTGGGTCGACATCGACACTCCTCCCTCGGGATTACAGTGTGAAGCACGCCGACGCTCAGTGTGCGTGGTACGCATGTCGGCGGCGTGAACCACGACCCGTCGCATTGTCGACGCATCGGCCGCCGCACCGCGCGCTTCGTGCCGATTGTCCCTCCGCGCTCGCCGATCCGCTACGGCGAGATTGCAACAAATTTTTGCGCGAACGACTTCGCGCGCGCCGTCACGCGCGCCCGACGCGCGGATGGGCCAGCCCGGCGAACGCGGCTGTCTCGCCCGGCGAGAGGTCGAACAGATCGCCGGTGAGATCGCGCGGATGCTCGACCGCCGGCCGATGGCGAATGCGCGCGACATGCGTGGGCGCCACATACGCGGCCGCCGTTTCGATCGGCGGCACATCGAACAGATCGCGCGTGACGCCGCGCACGGCGTCCGTCGGCGCGCGGCCGCGCAAGCGCGCGACCAGCTCGACGAAACGATCGAAATCGCCCGCGCGCGTGGCCTTGTTCACTTCCGCGAGATCGCGTGCCTTCAGCACGCACGGCTGCGCAAGCCGCACGAAATACGGTGCTTCGAGCTCCACGGACAGCGCGAGCGGATAGCTCTTGCCCGTCTGCTCCTTCGCACGCCCGATGCAGTCGACCACGGCCGCTCCCTGCGCGGCGCCCAGCGGCCTGCCGGTGCTCACGCTGCGCAGGTGATCGGAAAACACGCGCAACTGCGTGCCGACCGTCAGCGCGGTGGACGACGCGCACACGAGTGCGTAGTGCTGCTCGCGGCGCCGGCCCGACGGCAACGTCGAACGGCTGGCGATGAACGTATGCGGCGGCAAGGGCCGCACCTGCCCGCTTGCGTCGACCCAGGCATTCCACAGCAGCGCGTCCTTGCGCTCGCCTGCGCGCGGTCGCGACGCGACCGGCGAAAACAGCGCGAGCAGCGAGCCCGTGCGATGCGCGGCGACTTGCGCGCTGCTGCCGAGCGGCTGGTTGATTCCCCACAGAAAACGCCCGCCCCCGAGCCGGCGCTCCCATTCCTTGCGGAGCACGACGGTCGGCAGTTCCTCGCCGGACTCGGTACCGATCTTGGTCCAGCAGAACGTGGGTGGGAGGTGTTTCAGTGTCATCACTTTCTCGGGATACAGCCTCGCTGCTGACAGCAAGCCCATTCAACAGCCGTAACTGTATAGGTATAATGCATCGCATGGAAGCCCCGGACCAAGATTTTCCCGTTCAAGACCTGTTGCGCCGCCTGATGGCAGATACACGCTCGTCCAGCGAAATCGCGCGACTTTCCGGGGTCAGCCAGCCAACCGTATCGCGCCTGCGGCTGTCGAACGGGCGCCGGCTGCGCCGCAGCGCGCCATTCAACAAGCTATGCAGTTTCTATGGTGTCGATACGGAGCCGTCGCGCCGCCGGTACAACGACCTGTTGCGCGACGCGATCGTCGACGCGTGGGACGGCTCGGACGAGCACGGCCGGGCGCTGCTGGTCGTGATTCAGGGGCTGAAGGATTTGCAGGCGAAGGCCGACGACGGGTGATGTCGCCGGCATGCCCGGTCATTCATCGAGATTGAACGTGATCGGCACGCGCGCCCGTATCGGCGACGTCGCGCCGTTCTCCGCATGCGTGGCGCAGCGGCTCGCGAGCACCGCGTCGCGCGCCGCTGCATCGAGACGCGGATAGCCGCTGCCGGCTACGACACGCGCGGCGATCACCCGGCCTGTCGCATCGGTTTCCAGTTCGACGAGCGCGGTGCCGTGCTCGCCGGTGCGCAACGACTGCGGCGGGTAGTCGGGTGGGGTCAGCGCACACTCGGGATGCGCGACGAAACGCGGCGTTGCGGGCGCCGGAGATGCCGGCAATTGGGCTCGTGTATGCGTGGCATCGGGTGTCGCATCGTCGCGTGGTGTGTCGCGTCGCTCGACGGCCGCTGCGGATGGCACGAGCCGGGATGGTGCGGACGCATCGTGCGAGGGCGGCCTGGTTCGGTCGGATGCGGCCGGTTTGATCGCCGATGATTTGGCGCTCGCCGGCGAGCGGGATGCGGACGCCGCGCGCTGCATCGCGCGCGACGCAGCCTTCGATTGCGTCGCGGAAGCCGCCATCGGCGACACCGCCGGCGCCGGCGCAATCAGCATCGCCACCATCACCTGACGTTGCACGGGCACGCTGCGCACGGCCGGTTCGCGTGCGAGCAGCATCAATACGCCCGCGTGCAGCACACAGGCCGCAGCGGCAGCCAATGCGATGCGCGTGCCGCGCGGGCCGGCGCGATCGTCGACGATCCTGCGCGCCCCGCTCGTCTGTCGCATGCTGAAAACAGCCGTCCGCATCACGCTCTCCGTCCAGTGTTCGGCCGTCCTTTCACACTCCAATCGCGCCGAGGATATAAAGAGGACTGCGTATCGACCCTTCCGATATCCATCGCGTCGCACCGCCTCACTCGCCGCTGCCGCCGCTGCCGCCGTCCCGGCCGTGCCCCGTCAGCCGTCGCACGTCGCGCCGCATTGCGCGAGCGAATTCTCCTTGCTGCGAAAAACCAGCGGCTGTTCGTCGCGCGGCGCACGACGTCGCGCGAACTGCACGGCCCGTTCGATCTGGTCGTGATGCGCGGACTTCGCGCACACCGGATCGGCCTCCTTCGGATCGCCGGCCAGCAGGTAGGCCTGGCATCGGCAACCGCCGTGATCCGTATGACGCTCGTCGCACGTGCGACACGGCTCTCTCATCCAGTCTTCGCCGCGAAACGCGTTGAACGCATCGCTGTCGTACCAGATTTCCCGCAGCGACCGGTCGCGCACGTTCGGCAGCGCGAGCCCCGGCAGCGACCGCGCGGCATGACACGGCAGCGCGGTGCCGTCCGGTGCGACGCCGAGGAACACCGAGCCCCAGCCGTTCATGCAGGCCTTCGGGCGGCGCTCGAAATAGTCGGGCACGACGAACAGGATCTTGCAGCGCTCGCCGATCAGCTTGCGATAGCGATTGACCGTTTCCTCGGCCTCGCGCACCTGCTCGACGGTCGGCATCAGCTGATCGCGATTGAGCATCGCCCAGCCGTAGTACTGCGTATTCGCGAGCTCCAGGTAATCGGCGCCGAGATCGAGCGCCATCTCGATGATCTGTCCCACGTGCGGCAGGTTGTAGCGATGCAGCACGCAGTTGAGCACCATCGGGTAGCCATGCGCCTTGATCAGCCGCGCCACGTCGCGCTTCAGTTCGAACGTGCGCGTGCTGGTCAGGAAATCGTTCAGCTCGCGCGTCGAATCCTGCAGCGACAACTGGATGTGGTCAAGCCCGGCGGCCTTGAGCCGCTCGATGCGCGCGACGTTCAGCCCGATGCCCGACGTGATCAGGTTCGTATAGAAGCCGAGCCCGCGCGCATGCGCGACGAGCATCTCGAGGTCGCCGCGCTGCAGCGGCTCGCCGCCCGAGAAGCCGATTTGCGCGGCGCCGAGCGCGCGCGCATCGCTGATGACCGTGCGCCATGCGTCGGTGTCGAGTTCCGCGCCGTGCGTCGCGAAGTCGATCGGGTTGTAGCAGAAGGCGCAGTGCAGCGGGCAGCGGTACGTGAGCTCCGCGAGCAGCCACAGCGGCGCGGAAGGACGGGAAGTATCGGGCGTCATGTCAGTCCAGCCAGCCGCGCAGCCGCGCATGATCGAGAAAACGGTAGACGTCGGTCGCGAGATCCGATTGCATGAACAGGCGCTCGAGTTCGCCGATGATGTCGTCCAGTTCGCGCGTGCCGTCGCAGCGCGCGAGAATCTCGCCCGCACTCGGGTTGAGCTTGACCATGCCCTCCGGATAGAGAAGCACGTACGCATCCTGGGCCGCCTCCCATTGCAGGCGGTACATGCCCCTGAGGCAGGGGCGCAGCGGCACGCCGCTGGCGGCTTCGATCGCGTTCATAGCGGGTAGGCCTTTTCGACGGCGTCGAGCATCGACCACAGGATGTCGAGCTTGAATTGCAGAATGCCGAGCGCGCGCTGCTGCGCCTCCGGTGTCGTGAAATGCGCGAGCGTAACCGCGAGCCCATGCTCGACGTCGCGCTGCGCGAGCGGCACGCGGCTGCGGAAATAATGCAGCCCGGCCGGCTCGATCCACGGGTAATGCGACGGCCAGCCCGCGAGCCGGTCGAGATGGATCTGCGGCGCGAACATCTCGGTCAGCGACGAGCACACGGCTTCCTGCCATGGCGCGCGTCGCGCGAAATTCACGTACGCATCCACCGCGAAACGCACGCCGGGCAGCACGTGTTCGAGCGACCACAGTTCGGCACGCGTGAGGCCGCATGCCTCGCCGAGCCGCACCCACGCCTCGATGCCGCCTTCGTTGTCGCCCTGCCCGTCGTGGTCGATCAGCCGCTGGATCCAGCGGCGCCGCGTATCGCGGTCGGGGCAGTTCGACAGGATCGCCGCATCCTTGAGCGGGATGCAGATCTGGTAGTAGAAGCGGTTCGCGACCCAGCCGCGGATCTGCGCGGGCGAACAGGCACCGCCGTTGAGCCGCCGGTTGAACGGATGATGGATGTGATAGCGCGATTCGAGCGCACGCAGGCGCGCCTCGAATTCGGTCGCGGTCCAGGGCGTCGTGTGCAACGCCGTAGCGGGGATCGGTGCGTTCATCGTCAGACCTGGAATTGCATGCCGTCGTGTGCGACGTCGATGCCATGCGCGCGCAGGTGCGCGTGCTCGACGGAATGCGGATCGAGAATCGGGTTCGTGTTGTTGATGTGCGTGAGCACCTTGCGCGTTCGCGCGGGCAGCATGTCGAGCCAGTCGATCATGCCGGGCCGCCCGGCTTCCGCGCACTGCGCGAGATGCCCCATGTCGGCCGCGTGCTTGCCCGACAGGCCGAGATCGATCATCTCGGTCCCGGTCCAGAACGTGCCGTCCGCCAGCACGAGATCGGCGCCGTCCATTGCCGCGCGCACGTCGTCGGTGACCGACGCGAGCCCCGGTGCATAGAATGCGCGCCGCCCGCTCGCGACGTCTTCGATCGACAGCGCGATGTTGTCGCCGGGCGCGGCCGCCGCGCGTCGCGGCGAATAAGGCGGCGGCTTGCTGTCGACGGCGATCGCGGTGAAGCGGATCCCGCTCGCCGCCGGCACCGTGAACGGCTCGCCGGGCACGATCGTGTGCGCGGCGACGCCGCAGTAATGGCCGAGCAGCGGCACGAGCGGCAAGCCGGTCGACAGGTCGTCGAGCACCGGCGCGCTCGCGTAGAGCGGCAGCGGCGTCGAGCGCTCGCGCAGCATCAGCAGGCCCGTCACGTGGTCGATCTGCGCGTCGCACAGCACGACGGCCGCGATGCCGCTGTCGCGAATCGCGCGCGCCGGTTGCAGGTCCGGATCCGCGCGCAACTGGGAAAGAATGTCGGGCGACGCGTTGACGAGGACCCAGTCGACGCCGTCGTCGCTGACCGCGATCGACGACTGCGTGCGCGGCAGCACGTGGCCGCTGCCGCTGCGCGCACGGCGGCAGTTCGCGCAATTGCAGTTCCATTGCGGCAGGCCGCCGCCGGCTCCCGAACCGAGTATCTTGACCTTCATGGCGTCAGCTCCCGAGGCCGCCCGCGCCGACCACGGCGAAACGGGCGGCACGCACGGCAATCAGCGGTTGGCGATGTACATCGTGATTTCGAAGCCGAAGCGCAGGTCGGTATAAGACGGTGTCGTCCACTGCATGGTGTGTCTCCTGTCGAGTTGATGATTGATGCGTTGCTGGTGAGTCGAACAACCGCGGCAATCGAGCGGTCGGTTTCTCTTCAGCAAGGAGCGTGCCGAAGCCGTATTTCGGCGGCGCGGCGGCGATGGACGGCCGTCCTCCGGGCATCGGGACGCAATCCTTACGAATCGCCGACACGATTCGCGCGAATGCGTGCCGCCACCCCGGCGGCGCGATGCCAGCGAGTGGTCACAAGTGTTGAATCGTTGAACACCGGTGTTGCAACTTGACACACCGGCTGTGACAGGTCGCGCAGCGCGCGACGGCTGCGCGTCAGCTTTCGTCGGACGGAAGACGGCCCGCGTCGGCAGCCGGCATCTTCCGGTAGATCGTGTTGCGCGAGACGCCGAGCGCGCGCGCCGCGGCGGACACGTTGCCGCCATGGCGGGCTAGCGCGGCGGCGATCGCGGATGCGGCGACATCCTGGAGACGCGCGTCGGCGGGCGGCAACGCGTCGGCAATACAGGGCCCGGCGCCCGCCGCGGCGGGGGCATCGGGCGTGGCCTGCATAACCTGCGCATCGCCGCGCCGCAGGTCGTCGAAGAAGTCGTCCGGCAGGTGCTCGCGCCGGATTTCGCCGTCGTCGTCGACCATGGCCGCCGCCGTGCGCAGCAGATTGCCGAGCTGGCGGAAATTGCCCGGCCACGTGCAGCGCACGAACAGCGCCATCACGTCCGGCGCGACCGACAAGGGCGGCCGGCCCGGGCCCGCGAACGCCTCGCGTTGCAGCATCTTCTGCACGACGACCGCGAGATCCGTGCGGTCGCGCAACGGCGGCAGGCGCACCACGAGGCCGTTCAGCCGGTAGTAGAGATCCTCGCGAAAACGGTTCTGCGCGATCATCTCGCGCAGATCGCGGTGCGTCGCGCAGATGATCGCGATGTCCACGGCGATCGTCTTCGTCGATCCGAGCGGGTTCACGAGACGCTCCTGCAACACGCGCAGCAGCCGCACCTGCAGCGGATACGGCATGTCGCCGATCTCGTCGAGGAACAGCGTGCCGCCGTTCGCCTGCAGCAGCTTGCCGATCGCCCCCTTGCGGCGCGCGCCGGTGAACGCGCCCTCCTCGTAGCCGAACAGCTCGGACTCGATCAGCGTCTCCGGAATCGACGCGCAGTTGACCGCGACGAACGGCGCGTCGCGCCGCGGCGAGTCGTTGTGGATCGCCTGCGCGAGCAGTTCCTTGCCGGTGCCGGTCTCGCCGGTGATCAGGATCGGGATGTCCTTGCCGATCACCTTGCGCACCTTCGCGATCACGCACGCGACCTGCGCATCGCCGGTGTCGAGATAGTTGAGCCGCGACAGGCCGGCCGACGAGCCCGCCGCCGGTGCGGGCACCGCGTTCGCGCGTGCGCCCGGCGCCCCCGCGTCGTGGACGTCCGTCGGCCGGCTGCCTTCGGCGAGCGTCGCGCGGCGGAAGTGCACGCGTGCGCAGACCACCGCGCCGTTGCCGAGATTCAGCATCAGATGCCGGTCGATACTCGCGCGCATGCGGTCGATCAGCTGCGCACTGGTGACGTCGAACAGCGACGACAGCGTGTGCGCGCGCAGCGCGGCGAGCGGCATGCCGAGCTGGAACTGCGCGCTGCGATTGGCCGACAGGAAGCGGCCGTCGGCGGTGAACGCGACGATCCCTTCCATCAGCGTGCCGAGGAACTCGGGGCGGCCATGGAACGACACCTGCAGCGTTTCCTGGAACGTTGTCGTAAACAGATGATTCTCGATCATCTGCACCGACATCTTCGCGAGCGCCATCGTGTGCTGGTGATAGCTGCGGTGGTCGCCCGTCACGTCGAGCACGCCGATCGCGTCGCCGTACGGATCGAGGATCGGCACGCTCGAACAGGTCAGGAAGCGGTTCGCGGCCAGGAAGTGCTGGTCGCCGTGGACGACCATCGGGCACAGCTCGGCCAGCGCCGTGCCGATCGCGTTGGTGCCCTGCCGGTTCTCCGCCCAGTTCGCGCCCGGGCGCAGCGCGACCTTCTCCGCGCGGCGCAGGAAATCGTCGTCGCCGATCGAATGCAGGATCAGCCCTTCCGCATCGGTCAGCACGATCATGCTCTGCGTGTTGACGATCTGCTCGTGAAGCGTCTCCATCACCGGCATCGCGTGCACGCACAGCACCCGGCTCTGCTCGCGCTTGAGCACCAGCGCCGCGTTCGACAGCACGTCGTAGTCGGGACGTGCCGATACCTGCAGGCCGAACGTCTCCGAACGCTCGTGAGCCTTCTGGATCGACGGCGCGGGCCAGCCGGCGGGATGCGCGGCCCATGATCCGGCCGCCTGCTCTACGTCATCGCGCATTGTCTCCTCCGGGGGATCCTTCCGGTCAACTGCCGGACTCTTTGCCGTCATTGCAAGCAAGCATCGGGCCACGCTGACGCCCCGACAAGAATTGAAAGCACGATGTAATCGATCGACCGGGCGGCGACGGCGGCGTGTCGCGCGGCGGCCAGACCTTCGTGATACCGCGATTTGCCGACGCCTGACTACCCGTGCGAATCCGTATCTTCGGGGCTGGCGCGTTTCTGGCTTGATCGCAGAACCGATCCGGCCGCTGCCCGGCCGGGTGACGGTTGCCTCCCTCGATTCCGCCCGAACCCTATCGACATGACGCGTCGCCCGATTCGATCCACGCCGTCGCCCGCGCCGCGGGCCTTGTCCGACACGCCGGCGGCGCCGGCCACGCCCGTTCGCCGACGCCTGCACCGCGACGCGCAATCGATCGCATTCGCCGTGGCCGGCGCCGCGCAAGGCCATCCGGTCGTCGTGCTGCACGGCGGGCCCGGCAGCGGCAGCCAGGCCGGCATCCTGCGGCTGTTCGACCTCACTCGCGTGCGCGTCGTGCTCGTCGACCAGCGCGGCGCGGGCGCATCGGCTCCGCGCGGCGGCACACGCCACAACAACACCGCGCAGTTGATCGCGGATCTGGAGGCGGTGCGCGAGCAGCTCGGCATCGCACGCTGGGGCGTCGTCGGCGGATCGTGGGGCGCCGCGCTCGCACTCGCATATGCGGGCACGCATCCTGAGCGGGTGACGGGCGTCGTGCTGCGCGGCCTGTTCCTGACGTCGCCACGCGAAGTCCGAGGGCTCTTCATGACGTCCCGCTCGCGTGCGCCGCGCGAATGGCGATGCCTGCATGCGGCGGCCGGCGGCGGCCGGCCGGATCGCCTGCTGTCGCGCTGCGCGCAGCGGCTGCGCCACGGTGCGAGCCCCGCCCGGCAGCGCGCCGTGGCGCTCGCGTGGCGCGCGTACGAAAACGCCGTCCTCGCATCGGCACGCACGCGCCGCTCGCCCGTGCGCGCGATCCGCTCGGCGAAGACCGTCGGCCGGCTGATCGACAAATACCGGATCCAGGCGCACTACCTGCAACACGATTGCTGGCTCGGCGAGCGCCGCGTGCTCGCTCTGGCGCGACGGGCCGCACAGGCCCGCGTGCCGCTATTCGCCGCGCACGGGATGCACGATCCCGTTTGCCCGGTCGGCAATGTCGAGCGCCTCGCGCGAGCCGCGCCCGAGGCGGGAATCGAATGCGTGAAGGCCGGGCACCTGGCCAGCGAACCCGCGTTGGCGCGCAGCGTCGCACGCGCCGTGAATGCGATGTTCGCGGCGGTGCCGTTCACGTGACGGCCCCGCGCCCATTCGGGTCATGACGCGACCACGCACGCGGCCGCCGCCCACGCGATCGCGCGCCACTCAATCCCACGCATAGCGCACGCCGACCCACGCGCCGCGCGGCGCGCCCGGCCCGACGAACTGCTCGTTCACCGGATGGGCGCCGTCGAACGTGTGGTCCGGCCCGTTGAAGAAATTCTGGCCGAGTGCGCCGAAGCTTGCGTAGCGCTTGTCGAACAGGTTCGTCACGCTCGCGAACACCTCGAACCGCTTCGTGAGCCGGTAACGCATGTCGAGATCGACCAGCACGTAGCCGGCGATCCGGCCGTTCGCGTCGCCGTTGTTCTCGTCGCCGCGCGCGTACACGTCGCTGCGCCAGGTGACGTTCGCGCCGATGTCCCACGCGCGCGTCGCCGCGTAGTCGAGCCGCAGCTTCACCGTATGCGCGGGAATGCCGGGCATGCGCTCGCCCGGCTTGACCGTCACGTTGCCGTGCGCGTCGGCCGCCGAATTCGCGGGGCTGTGTTCGGTCCACGACGAACGGTAGGTCGCATCGACATAGCTGTACGACAGCCCGACACCGAGCGGGCCGAACCGCGTGCGGCCGGCGAGCTCGACACCCTGCCGCCGCGTGTCGCCGACGTTGCGGAAATAGCCCTGCGCGCTGGCCGGGCTGCTGATGAACTGGATGTCGTCGGTCAGCGTCGTGCGGTAGGCGGCGGCGCTCCAGCTCGTCGCCGCGCCGATGCGACCGCGCACGCCGGCCTCGAACGTCTTCGAGATCACGGGTTTGAGCGCCGGGTCGGCGACGAAGTCGTTCGGCAGCGAACACGGCGCGGCCGGGTCCGCGCACGCCAGCTCGATCGCGGTCGGCGAGCGCATGCCTTCGTTGTAGGCCGCATAGGCGGTAAAGCCCGCGACCGGATTCCAGTTGAGCCCGACGGCCGGGTTGAAGCGCGAGAACACATGGTTGCCGTCGAGCAGCGGTTGCACGCCGCTCTCGTCGCCGATCTGCGCTTTCGACCAGTCGTAGCGGCCCGACAGCGTCAACGTCCAGTGCGGCGTCAGCGACAGCGCATCGCTCAGGTATGCGCCGACGTTCGCGTTGCGCGTCTTCGCGCTGGTCTGCCGGACGAAATCGCCGATGCCGATCGCCGCGCGCGCGTCGGTGAAAGACGCGTCCTGCGACGACGCGACGTAGCTCGAGTTCGCGATATCGGCCGAAACGCCGGCGACCAGCCGGTTCGCCATCCCGCCGAGCTGGCCGAGCAGCGTGAGCTGCACGCTGCCGCCGTAGCTGTCGGTGACGACCGTCGATTGCGCGTTGCTGCCCTGCACCGTGTCGACCGTACCGTCGTCGCCCACGGATCCGTAGTCGGTATTGTTGTTGCTGCTCGTGTTGGCGTTGCGCAGGTGCCGGTAGTACGCATTGCCGCTCAGCTCGACGTGCTCGCCGAAAAAGCGGTCGCCCGACAGCGTCAGGTACCCGGCGCTGTTGCGGTTGCGGTCCGGATACGTATATGCCTGCTTCGGGTTGCCGAGGAACGAGCGCGGGATCGTCTGGGTGCCGGACAGCGTGTTGTCCGCGCCGCCCGCGGCGATCGACAGCGTCGAGTCCGCATCGGTGTAGCGCAGCTTGCCGAACGCCTGCCTCACGCGGCTCGCGTTATGGTCGGCCCAGCCGCCGTCGTTCGCGACGTTCGCGGTCGCGTAGTAGTCGAGGTTCGGGCCGATCGTCCCGCCCTGCTCGATGGCCGCGGTCTTGCGGCCCCACGCGCCGCCCGACACCTCCGCTTCGCCGCCCGGGTTCGAGCGGCCGTTCTTCGTCGTGATCGCGAGCGCACCGCCGAGCGTATTGCGTCCGTACACCGGGTTGGAGCCCGGAATCAACTGCACGCGGTCGATCGCCTGCGTGGGCAGGATATCCCAGTTCACGACGTCGCCGAACGGCTCGTTCACGCGCACGCCATCGACGAATACCGACAACCCCTGCGGCGTGCCAAGCAGCGGCGACGCGGTGAAGCCGCGATAGTTGACGTCCGTCTGATACGGGTTGCCCTGCGCGTCCGAGATCGTCACGCTCTGCAGGTTCGCGGCGAAGAAATCGGTGAGCGTCGCGCGGTGCTGCACGTCGAGCTCGGCCGCACGCACCGTCTGCACGTTCGCCGGCACCTTCGACAGCGGCGTGCCGACCCCGAGCAGCGGCGTCGTGCCGACGACGATCACCGCGGGCAGCACGACGGTCGAGGCGGGCAGCGCGAGCGCGGCGCCATCCGGCTGCTGCTGCTGCGCGCGCACGCTGCCGGGCGGCAGGCCGAACAGCGCCAGCGCGCCGAGGGTCGTGCCGACGCCTCGCACACGCCGGCCACGCCGCGTCGCGCCGTCGCGTGCGGCTGCCTTTGGTCTCCTGATCATTTCCGTTGTCTCCGCACTCGTATTGCGTCGGCCCGTGCGATGCACCGCGCGGCGACGGGTTGTCGCGAAGCCGGCGTGCGAGAACCGTGCCAGCGCCCCGAGCACGAGGGGTGCGTGCTGCGCCGCACACCGCCTCGAACCGACATGCGTGCGACCGACGGCCCGCTGTTCCGCGGACTGCGCCACCTGTCATGTTTGGCAACACTTCGCGCGCGACGGTGTACCTGAATGCAACACCTTCGTTGAGCCGATGGCGCGATGCGTCGATCGACGCATCACCTGCGATGCGCCGGTATGCCGCACCACGCCGGCTTCCGGCCGCGATGGCATGCGACTTGCGTAACGGGCAGTGCACTCGGCCCGGAACCCCAACCGTGCCGGCGCGACGACTCGTTCGCGGCGGTGCGACCACAATGACCCAGGAGACAACCATGAAGAAATTCTCGGCTTCAGCGAGCCGGCTGGCGACGATCGGAATCGCGGTGGCGGCCGCCGTCGCGCTGAACCCCGGCCTCGTCGAAGCGGCCGCGGACTACCCGGCCGTGACCTACCAGCGCCTGACCGATGCACACGGCGATCCGGGCTGGCTGACCTACTACCGCACCTACGACGGCCGCTCGCATTCTCCGCTCAAGCAGATCGACACGTCGAACGCGAAGGATCTCAAGCAGGTGTGGGCGTACAAATTCCCCGCCGACCTGAAGCAGGGCTTCGAGGCCACGCCGATCGTCAACGGCAACTACCTGTTCGTGACGACGCCGAAGGACAACGTCTACGCGTTCGATGCAAAGACCGGCAAGCAGCTGTGGAAATACGAGCCGAAGCTCGGCGCCGCATCGTTCAAGACCGCGTGCTGCGACGTCGTCAACCGCGGCGTCGCGCTGTACGGCAAGAACGTCTACATCGCGATGCTGAACGGCGAAATCGCGGCGCTCGACGCGCAGACCGGCAATCTCGTGTGGAAGAAGCAGATGTTCGAGCCGGGCCTCGGCTACGCATTCTCGCTCGCGCCGCTCGCGATCGACGGCGCGATCGTCGTCGGCACGTCCGGCGGCGAATACGGCATTCGCGGCTACATCGCCGCGCTGAATCCGGAGGACGGATCGCAGGTCTGGAAACGCTACACGATCCCCGGCGCCGGCGAAAAGGGCGCGGAAACCTGGCCCGACGGCATGCAGAGCCATGGCGGCGGCGCCGCGTGGCTCACCGGCACGTACGACGCCGCGTCGCGCACGCTGTACTGGGGTGTCGGCAACCCCGGCCCGTGGCTCGCCGCGCTGCGTCCCGGCGACAACCTGTATTCCGACTCGCTGCTCGCGCTCGATGCGAAGAGCGGCAACCTGAAGTGGCACTACCAGTACACGAACAACGACACGTGGGACTACGACGGCGTGAACGCGGCCGTCCTCGCGGACATCAAGTACAAGGGCAAGGACTACGACGCGATCATCCACGCCGACCGCAACGGCTTCTTCCACGCGATCGACCGCACGACCGGCAAGCTGATCTACGCGACGCCGTTCGTGAAGACGCTGTCGGTCACCGGCTACACGGCCGACGGCAAGCCGGTCCAGGACGCATCGAAGTTCCCGAAGGCCGGCACGACGATCGAAACGTGCCCGAGCTTCCTCGGCGGCAAGAACTGGTGGTCGATCTCGTACGACCAGGAACGCAACATCGCGGTCGTGCCCGCGCTGCATGCGTGCATGAGCCTGACCGGCAAGTCGGTCAGCTACATGGAAGGGCTGCCGTATCTCGGCGAAGGCTTCGAGATCAAGCCCGAACCGGGCAGCGAAGGCTACGGCGAGCTGACGGCCATCGACGTGAACACCGGCAAGAAGCTGTGGAGCCACTGGTCGAAGAAGCCGTGGAACGGCGGCGTCGCGACCACGGCGAGCGGCCTCGCGTTCAGCGGCTCGCTCGACGGCCACCTGTACGCGTTCGATACGGCGACCGGCAAGGTGCTCTGGGAAAGCCCGCAACTGGCGAGCGGCATCATCTCGCAGCCGTCGGTGTACGAGGTCGACGGCAAGGAGTACGTCGCCGTGCTCGCCGGCTACGGCGGCGCGAACCCGATCTGGGGCGGCCCGATGGCCGACATCGCGAAGGACGTGCCGCGCGGCGGCACGCTCTACGTGTTCGCGCTCAACTGAACAGGCGCCACGCCTGAGTCGCGCCCGCATGCGCCCGATGCGGGCGCGACGCCCCACCCGCTTCAACCGGACACACGACCATGAATACTCGCCTCACTACCGTTACCGTCGCCAGTCTGCTCGCCGTGGGCGTGGCGCTGACACCGGCAGCCGCGTCGGCCGGCGTGCGCGTCTGCACGCTGCCCGGCAGCCCGACCACGGCGCTCGACCGCTCCGTTGCGCGCGAAGTGTTCCGCACCGCGGGCATCGCCGCGACCTTCAACAAACGCGGCGTCGACGACAACGGCGACGACGACGGCATCTCCGCCGGCGAGCTGACGAAATCGCTCGAACGCGACTGCGACGTGATCGCGGGCTTCCCGCGTTCGGCGATCGCCGATGCGTCGGGATCGAAAATGACGTTCTCGCAAGGCTATCTGCGCTCCGGCTACGTCAGCGTGTCGCTGCGCGATGCGCAAGCGCCGACCGGCGCGAAGGAAACGATCGCGGCCACGTACGGCAGCCCGTCGCAACTGATCGCCGCGCAGCAGACCAACGCCCGCTTCGACCTCGAAAACACCAGCGAGAAAACGATCGGCGCGCTCGCTGCCGGCCGCGCCCAGCGCGCGATCGTCTGGTATCCGAGCGTCGTCGCCTACGCGCATGCGCACCCGCAACAACGGTTCAAGGTGGCGGCGACGTCGTCACCGTACTCCGACTGGCAACTGTCGTTCGCGTTCGGGCCGGGCAAGGACGCGCTGCAACAGCGCATCGACGCCACGCTGTCGCAAATGAGCGGCAACGGCCGTCTCGCATCGCTCACGCGCGGCTGGACGCTTCCCGACGACATCGCGCAAGCCGCCGCGACGCCCGTGCGCGGCCGGTTCCTCGACGGCGCGATCGCGGCCGCTCGGCAGCCGGCAAGAAGCGGCTTCATCAAGGTTTCGACGAGCGAAGGCAGCGGCGTCCCGTCGTTCGACCAGGCGCAGGTGCAACACGGCAAGAAGCTCTATACCGATTCGTGCGCGAAATGCCACGGCGACCAGCTCGAGGGCAACACCGCCCCCGCGCTGAGCGGGGAATCGTTCGCGCCCGAGGGCAAGTCGCACATCACGGTCGGCGGCATCTTCCTGTACATGTCGAGCAACATGCCGGCCGACCGCCCCGGCAAGATGACCGCACAGGAATACGAGGACCTGATGGCGTTCCTGCTTTACTCGAACGGCTACGACGCGTCGAAGAGCAAGCTGACCGCCGATATCGCCAACGCGTCGAAGGCGCCGCTCGTCGCCGGGCCGCGCAAATAACTTTCCCGCCCGCTTTCGTTTCGGTCGACCGCCGCGCCAGTCAGCATGACCGGCGCGCGGGCCCGACTTTTTCTTGTCATTTCATTCAGGACGACACCATGATCTCCCGCCCTCGCAGAACCTTCTTCGTGCAGGCCGCCGGCCTGTGCGCCGCGCTCGCGGCCGGCACGCGCGCATTCGCCGCCGCAGCGCCCGTCGACGAAAACGATGCCGCGGCGAAGACGCTCGGCTACCGCGCAAAGGCGACGGCCGTCGACGCGGGCAAGTTCCCGAAGTATCAGGCCGGCCAGACCTGTTCGAACTGCCGCTTCTACAAGGCCGCCGCGGGCGAATCCTCCGGTACGTGCCCGATGTTCGCGGGCAAGACGGTTGCCGCCGAAGGCTGGTGCAACGTCTATGCCAAGCGCGCTTGATGCAGGGCCCGCTCGCGAGCGCGACGGCGCGCCGCGGCGCGGCGCGGACGCCGAACGCGCGGTCCATCTGCATGCGCTGATCGCGCTGGGCGTCGAGCGCGGATACGTGACGCACGGAGAAATCGCCGATGCATTGCCCGACGCGTCGTCCGACGACGCGGCCGAACGCGCGGATTTCGACGCGGCCGCGTCGATGCTGCGCGAGTTCGGCATCGACGTACGCGAGCATGCCGGCGCGCGTTCCGCGTGGACGCTCGACCGCCATTTCGTGCAGGTGTCGGACGTCGCGTCGCCGCTCGTCGACGCATCGACGCCGCTCGCGGCCGACGATCTGCTCATGGGTCGGACCAACGACCCCGTCCGGCTCTATCTGCGGGAAATGAGCGCGACGCCGCTGCTCGAACGCGACGAGGAGATCGCGCTCGCGCTTCGTCTGGAAAGCGGCCGCGCCGCATGCATCGACGCTTTGAGCCGCGACCCGGCGGCGCTCGCCGTCATCGCGGAGATCGCGAACGACATCCGCGCCGGCAAGGTGGCGGCGTCGGTTTACGTGACGGGATTCGCCGGCGATATCGAGCCGTCCGCGAGCGCGCCGGCGATGTTGCCCGACGATTCGACCGCGGAGTCGCCGGCGCCGGACGATGCCACCGGTCCTTCGCTCGACAGCCCGGTATGGCGCGATGCGGTCGTCGAAGCGCTCGAGCACGCGGGCGCGCTGGCCTCGGCGATGCAGCACGCATTGCACGCGGACGGCTTCGCGTCGGCCGCTTACCGGACGCTGCTGCGCGAGGCTGCGGCGTCGACCGGCAGAATCCGCTTCACCTCGCGCGCGATCGAGCGTATCGGGCAGGCGAACCGCGAGCACGCGACTCGGGCACGCACGTTCGAAAAACGGCTCCTCGACACGCTGGCTGCTTCGGGCATACATCTGGAACCCGCGCGCCACGACCTTTTCACACGGTGCGACGACGTACGCGCATGGCTGTACGCATGCAGCGCCGCGCATCCCGACTGCGCCGCCGCGCTCGCCCGCCACGCGCCGGCGCTGATCGACACGCGCGGCATGCTCGCTCGCCTCGCCGGCCAGTCTCTCCTGCCGCTCGACATCGCGATCGCGCTCGATGCGCGACTCTCGCGTATCGAGCGGGCGATGCAACCCGCGAGAACGAAGCTGTTCCAGAGCAATCTGCGGCTCGTCGTCTCGGTCGCCAAACGCTATGCCGATCGCGGCCTGCCGTTCTCCGATCTGATCCAGGAAGGCAATATCGGCCTGATGAAGGCCGTTGATCGCTACGATCACCGGCGCGGCTTCAAATTCTCGACGTATGCGACCTGGTGGATCCGGCAGGCGATCACGCATGCGCTCGCCGATCTCGGGCGCACGATACGTGTGCCCGCGCATACGGTCGATACGCTCAACAAGCTGTCGCGGCTCGCGCGAATACACCGGCAACGAACCGGCGACGTCGCCGACGCGCGGGCGCTCTCCACGCAGATGCGGCTGCCCGTCGACAAGGTGCGCGAGCTGATGAGCATCGTGCGCGAACCGATCTCCGCCGACCTGCCGGTTTCGCCCGATCACGACCTCACGTTGTGCGACGTCACGATCGACCCCGACGCACCGACGCCGGAAGAAGCGGCGAGCGCCGGCCAGTTGCGCGCGGCGGTCGCCGCGCTGATCGACTGCCTCCCCGCACGCGAAGCGTGGATTCTTCGCCTGCGATACGGCATCGATGTCGAAAGCGAGTATTCGCTGCGCGAGATCGGCCAGCAATTGAACCTGTCGGCCGAACGCGTGCGCCAGCTCGAGGTGGCGGCACTCGAACGCATCCGTCAATTCAGGCACGCGCCGGCGCTACGCTCGCTGCTCGCCTGACGCGGCCGCGACGGCCGGCCACCATCCGGCCCGCACGCCGACTGCTCAGGACTGCAACACGATCTGCTGCATTTCTGAACGCCGCGTCGCATCGCGCCGTCATCCGCGACGCGGCAGGCCCGACCGGGTCGGGCACCACGCGCCCGGCAGTCAAGGCTTTCGGCGCAGTCGCGCAGCGGTCGCGCGGCTGGCATGCATGTTGCGTTTTCCCGAGCGCCGCACGAATCACATGAACGCATGGAGACACGCTTGTCCAAGATCGAATCGGTTCTTCACGAAACCCGTCAGTTCGCGCCGCCCGCGGCGCTCGAGAAGACGGCGACCATTTCCGGCATGCCGGCCTATCGCGCGCTCGTCGCCGAGGC
>NZ_CADFDY010000013.1:0-321279 GCF_902833095.1 Burkholderia sp. BCC1208
CGCCGTGACCGCCGCCGTGGCCGTGACCGCCGCCATTACCATCGCCGTCGCCGTGACCGCCACCATGGCCGTGGCCACCGCCGTCACCATCGCCGTGGCCGTGACCGCCGCCGTGGCCGTGACCACCGCCATCACCATCACCGTCGCCATGACCGCCGCCATGGCCGTGACCGCCGCCATCACCATCGCCGTCGCCATGGCCGCCACCATGACCGTGACCGCCGCCGTCACCATCGCCACCACCACCGTGGCCACCGCCACCCGAAGTGCCGCCACCTGAGGTACCACCACCTGAGGTACCGCCACCTGAGGTACCGCCACCCGAGGTACCGCCACCCGAGGTACCGCCACCCGAGGTACCGCCACCCGAGGTACCGCCACCCGAGGTACCGCCACCCGAAGTGCTGCCACCCGAGGTACCGCCACCCGAAGTGCCGCCACCCGAGGTACCGCCACCCGAAGTGCCGCCACCCGAGGTACCGCCGCCCGAAGTGCCACCACCCGAAGTGCCACCACCCGAAGTGCCGCCACCCGAAGTGCCGCCACCTGACCCACCGTTGCCGGACGCATTGCCTCCGCGGCCCGTGCCGCTCGTACTGCCTGACGTTCCACCTGTCGTTCCACCGACACCGGCAGGTCCGACGGCGCCGTTTCCGTTGTTGCCGCCGCTACCGCTGCCATTCCCGTTGCCACTACCCGTGCCACCGCCGTTCCCATTGCCGCTACCGGTACCGCTACCGCTCGCACCGGCACCGCCATTCCCGACGCCGCGGCCGGCAAAAACGTGCACCGCGCACGCAGCCGGATTGGCGGCGCACGGCGATGCGTTCTCGACCAGCGTCATGATGGTGTCCGCGCTGGCATTCGCGTCGGACGCGGCGTCGGGCTTCGTGTTCTGTGCGACGGCATACGAGCAGCAGCACGCAAACGCGGCCGCGGCCAGCAAGGTTGCACGAGGGCGCCGTCCCGCCGCGCGGAACGGTTGTTTCGTCTTATGCATCATGGCCTCCCCATGCGCGCGATGCCTCGTTGTCGCGCGACGATCTACGTGTGGTGCAGGGGGGCGTAAAAGATTCGTTGTCCTATCGTCGGCCGATAGCCTCCGGGCCGGCGCTTGACGCCAGCCGCGGATGCGGATCGGCACGCGGGCCCGCCGTGCGAATCCCTATCAGCGAGATTCGTGCCATCGGCCGCTCGGGCCCGTGGCGAAAGGCGGGGGCCGTCGCGTGATCACGCGTGCAACGTCGTTGGGGAGCGTTTTGTTTCCGGAATGAAACGTAGAGGTGTGTCGTTCAGCGTGCCGGCGCGCCGGCCGCGCGTTGCCAGCGGTGGAACAGGATCGACGCGATCCAGCAGACGAGGAACAGCGCGACGATGCCGTAGCCGATCGACCCGAAGCGTTCGCCGAGCGCATCGAGCGTGTCGCGCACGGGGCCCGTCAGCGACAGCTTGTCGGCCAGCAGGCCGGCCGCCTCGATCCCGCCGATCGCCAGCGCGACGGCCGCCGACACGAACGTGATGCTCGCGTTGTAGAGCAGCTTGCGCCGCGGATCGTCCATCGCCCAGCCGTATGCGTGAATCATCAGGACGTTGTCGGTCGAGTCGATCAGCGTCATGCCGGCGGTGAAAAGCGCGGGGAACAGCATGATCGTATAGACCGGCAGCCCCTGGCTCGCCTGCGCGGCGGCGATCGCGAGCAGGCCGATTTCGGTTGCAGTATCGAAACCGAGCCCGAACAGCACGCCGACCGGATACATGTGCCAGCTCTTCGACACGAACCGGAACAGCGGGCGCAGCAACCGCGATACGAGTCCGGTAGGACGATGATCATGTGCGCCGTCGTGCGTGTGCCCGGATGCACCGCGATAGCGTCGCCACACGTCGCGCAGGATCATCAGGTTCACGCATGCGAGCGCAAGCAGGAACGTGGCCGATACCGCCGTGCCGATCGTGCCGCCGATCTCGCGGAACGCATCGAACCGGTCGCGCAGCGCGAACGCGGTCAGCGCGATGCCGAGCGTCGCGGCGATCACGATCGTCGAATGGCCGAGCGAGAAGAACAGGCCGACGCTCACCGGACGCTGGCCGTCCTGCATCAGCTTGCGCGTCGCGACGTCGATCGCGGCGATGTGATCCGCGTCGACCGCATGCCGCAGCCCGAGCCCGTACGCGATCGCCGCGGTGCCGAGCAGCAGCGGATGGTCGCGCAGCACCGCGAGCGCCCACAGCCAGACGGCGACGTTCGCGGCGATCAGGCCGGCATAGAGAGTCAGCAGGCGGCGCAGGGCAGGGGTGGGAGGCATCGGGCGGTTCCATCTGACGAATCGCCGTCCATTGTGGCACGCGAAAAAAAGCTCGGTGCGCCGACCAACAAGCCGCGAACGCGATGCGCGCCGGATGAAAAAAAGCCCGTCCGGAACCGGACGGGCTTCGCGTGCATGCGCCAGGAAGGGCGCGCGCGGCGCTTACTTCGTCTTCGCGTTGATCACGGCTTCCGACACGTTCGTCGGCGTTTCCGCGTAATGCTTGAACTCCATCGTATACGTCGCACGACCTTGCGTCGCCGAGCGCAGCGACGTCGAATAGCCGAACATCTCCGCGAGCGGCACCTCGGCACGCACCAGCTTGCCGCCGCCGCCCGCGATGTCCTCCATCCCCTGCACGATGCCGCGCCGGCTCGACAGGTCGCCCATCACGTTACCCATGAAGTCCTCGGGCGTCTCGACCTCGACGGCCATCATCGGCTCGAGCAGCACGGGCTTTGCCTTGCGCATCGCTTCCTTGAACGCCATCGAGCCGGCCATGCGGAAGGCGTTTTCGTTCGAGTCGACGTCGTGGTACGAGCCGAACGTCAGCGTGACCTTCACGTCGACAACCGGGTAGCCGGCCAGCACGCCGCTCTTCAGCGTTTCCTGGATCCCCTTGTCGACCGACGGAATGTATTCGCGCGGAATCACGCCGCCCTTGATCGCGTCGACGAACTCGTAGCCCTTGCCGGGGTTCGGCTCGAGCGTGATCACCGCGTGCCCGTACTGGCCGCGGCCGCCCGACTGCTTGACGAACTTGCCCTCGACGTCCTTCGCCGGCGTGCGCACCGTCTCGCGATACGCGACCTGCGGCTTGCCCACCGTCGCTTCCACGCCGAATTCACGCTTCATCCGGTCGACCAGGATTTCGAGGTGGAGCTCGCCCATCCCCGAAATGATCGTCTGCCCCGATTCCTCGTCGGTCTGCACGCGGAACGACGGGTCTTCCTGAGCCAGACGGTTGAGCGCCAGGCCCATCTTTTCCTGGTCGGCCTTCGTCTTCGGCTCGACGGCCTGCGAAATCACCGGCTCCGGGAAAATCATGCGTTCGAGCACGATCGGGTGAGCCGGATCGCACAGCGTGTCGCCCGTGGTCGCTTCCTTCAGGCCGACCGCGGCAGCGATGTCGCCCGCGCGCACTTCCTTGATTTCCTTGCGCTCGTTCGCGTGCATCTGCAGGATCCGGCCGAGCCGCTCCTTCTTGTCCTTCGTCGCGTTGAGCACCGTGTCGCCGGATTCGACCACGCCCGAATACACGCGGAAGAAGATCAACTGGCCGACGAACGGGTCGGTCATGATCTTGAACGCGAGCGCGGAGAACGGGTCTTCGTCATTCGGATGACGTTCCGCCTCCTTGTCGTGCAGGTCGTGGCCGAGGATCGCGGGCACGTCGACCGGCGACGGCAGGTAGTCGATCACCGCGTCGAGCATCGCCTGCACGCCCTTGTTCTTGAACGCGCTGCCGCACAGCATCGGCACGATCTCGTTCGCGATCGTGCGCTTGCGCAGCGCGGCCTTGATTTCGTCCTCGGTCAGCGATTCATGGTCGTGCAGATACTTCTCGAGCAGTTCCTCGCTCGCTTCGGCCGCGGCCTCAACCATCTTCTCGCGCCATTCGTGCGCGAGCTCGACCAGGTTCGCGGGGATGTCCTCGTACGTGAACTTCACGCCCTGGCTTTCGTCGTCCCACACGATCGCCTTCATCTTCACGAGATCGACGACGCCCTGGAAATGATCTTCCGCGCCGATCGGAATCTGGATCGGCACGGCGACGCCTTTCAGGCGCTCGCCGATCTGCTTCTGCACGCGGAAGAAGTCGGCGCCGATCCGGTCCATCTTGTTGACGAACGCGATGCGCGGCACCTTGTACTTGTTCGCCTGGCGCCACACGGTTTCCGATTGCGGCTGCACGCCGCCGACCGAGTCGTAGACCATGCACGCGCCGTCGAGCACGCGCATCGAGCGCTCGACCTCGATCGTGAAGTCGACGTGCCCGGGCGTATCGATGATGTTGATCCGGTGTTCCGGATAGTTGCCGGCCATGCCCTTCCAGAAGGCCGTGGTAGCAGCCGACGTGATCGTGATGCCGCGTTCCTGCTCCTGCTCCATCCAGTCCATCGTGGCCGCGCCGTCGTGCACTTCACCGATCTTGTGGCTCACGCCGGTGTAAAACAGGATGCGCTCGGTCGTCGTGGTCTTGCCGGCATCGATGTGAGCGCTGATCCCGATATTTCGATAGCGCTCGATGGGGGTTTTGCGGGGCACGTGAACCTCCTGGTGGTTCGGATCGTAAGCGGGCCGGCTGGGGCCGACCCGGGCTGAAACAAGCGAGACTTCAAGCATAGCGCTTGCGCGTGGCTTTTGCAGATGCGGCCGGCGCCGGCGGAATCAAGGCGTGCATCGCCGCCGGCGGGCGAAAAAAAGCCGGCGCGCAACGGGCGGCCGGCTTTCGGTCGGTGCGCGGCGCGATGCCGCCGCGCGGGCCGTTGCCGTTATTGGGCCCGCGGCAGGCCGTCGAGCTTCATGCCGGGCTTGATGCCCTTCGCGGCGAACCAGCCCTTGCTCATTTCGAGCGCATAGACGCCGTTGTTGCGCGGACAGTGGTTGTCGGTGGTTTCCGCGCGCATCTCGTCGATGTCGGTGATCGTGCCGTCCGCGCGGATGAACGCGATCGACAGCGGAATCAGCGTGTTCTTCATCCAGAAGCAGTGCACGGCGTTCTCGTTGAAGACGAACAGCATGCCTTCGTTCGGCGCGAGCTGCGAACGGTACATCAGCCCCTGTTCGCGATCGGCGTCGTTGGCGGCGACGGCCGCGTCGATCACATACATGCCGGCGCGCAGCTTCACGCGCGGGAACTCGCTCGGCTGCTTGGCGCCGGGCGGCACTTGCGCGCCGGCGGCCTGCATGCCGAGCGCGAGGACGGCGAGGGCGGCGGGAAACACGGCGGCGCGCGCAAGGCGGCCGAGCGACGAGCGCAGGGAGAATGACACAGCATGGCTCCTGTCTGGAAAACGAGACCCGCATGGTACGCGATGCGCGCCGGCGGGCACAAAAAAGAAAAAGGCAGATCGCCTTGCGGTGATCTGCCTTTCAACGCCGTAAGAACGGCAGAACTGCGTGTTCTTGACTGCGTTATTACAGCTTGCTTACTTAGTTCGAAGCAGCTGCCGGTGCTGCTGCGTCGCTTGCTGCAGCCTTCTTCGATGCCTTGTGGTGCTTCTTGGCAGCGTGGTGCTTCTTGGCAGCGTGCTTGGCCGGTGCCGAAGCAGCTTCTGCTGCTGCCGGAGCAGCTTCCGGAGCCGAAGCTTGTGCGAAAGCAGCCGTTGCGAAGAGGCCAGCGACCAGAGCGGCGATCAGTTTGTTCATGTTGTGTTCCTCAGCTTTAGTTAATTAACCAAATGACCCGGCAATAGGAGTCATGTCGTCTAACGGTGCCATCCACCTTTCGGTTGACAGACGCTTCGAGAAATTTCTCTTTGCGCTGCGGGCGCCGAATCGTATTCGAATAAAACGTCGCTTTCGTGACGCAAACACGGGGTTCGGCTGCCAATGCCGGATAGCTAAGGTTGGCATCTGCGTGGTTTAACGCGCGATCTCGGGGGGCGGTTGACGAAAAAGATGACGAAAAATTCGTGCATTCCCGGATTCGTCATCCGGCGGATGCGAAACCGTCCCACGGCGCGCGCGGCGGCAGGGCGATCGTTTCGCCCGGTGCAATGCCGAGCGCGAATATATCGAGCGCGCCGATGCCGACGCGCACCAGACGCAACGTCGGGAAGCCGACGGCCGCCGTCATCCGGCGCACCTGCCGGTTCTTGCCCTCGGTGATCGCCAGCTCGATCCACGTGGTCGGGATCGCGGCGCGGTAGCGGATCGGCGGATTGCGCGGCCACAGCGTGTCGGGCGGCTCGATGAATTCGGCGCGGCACGGGCGCGTCACGTAGTCGCCGAGGTCGACGCCGCGTGCGAGCGCCTTCAGGTCGGCGGGCCCCGGCGCGCCGTCGACCTGCGCCCAGTAGCGCTTCACCAGCTTGTGGCGCGGCTCCGCGATGCGGGCCTGCAGCGCGCCGTCGTCGGTGAGCAGCAGCAGCCCCTCGCTGTCCGCGTCGAGCCGGCCGGCCGCGTACACGCCGGGCGTTTTTACCCAGTCGCCGAGCGACGGCCGCGTCTCGTGCGCGGAAAACTGGCAAATCGTGCCGAACGGCTTGTTGAGGGCGATCAGGTTCATGGCGGGGCGCCCACCGGCGCCCCGCGGAGAGCGGGGGCGGGCGGTCTATGGCAAATGGCGGAATCTTAATGCATAATACGGAACGGCAAGTCCTCTGTCTTATATAAGACATAAGTGAGGTCTTGATACGCAGTGCCGCGGTTCGCGCCGAAGTGCCCGGTTGGGGCGCTAGAATAGCGGCTCGCTGTTGCCGTCACGGGGTGGCCATGCCGCGCCCCCGCCGCGCGCGCAGCTTCGACCAGCATCACCTGCTCAGCCACGTCACTGGAGTCGATCATGCCGTATCAGCACATCAAGGTTCCGGAGGGCGGTGACAAGATCACCGTCAACAAGGACTTCTCGCTCAACGTTTCCGATCAGCCGATCATTCCCTATATCGAAGGCGACGGTACGGGCTTCGATATCACCCCGGTCATGATCAAGGTCGTCGACGCGGCGGTCGCGCATGCGTACAAGGGCAAGCGCAAGATCCACTGGATGGAGATTTTCGCGGGCGAGAAGGCGACCAAGGTGTACGGTCCGGACGTGTGGCTCCCGGACGAAACGCTGCAGGTGCTGAAGGAATACGTGGTGTCGATCAAGGGGCCGCTCACGACCCCGGTCGGCGGCGGCATCCGTTCGCTGAACGTCGCGCTGCGCCAGGAGCTCGACCTGTACGTGTGCCTGCGCCCGATCCAGTACTTCAAGGGCGTGCCGTCGCCGGTGCGCGAGCCGCAGAAGATCGACATGGTGATCTTCCGCGAGAACTCGGAAGACATCTACGCGGGCATCGAATGGGCCGCGGGCTCCGAGCAGGCGAAGAAGGTGATCAAGTTCCTGCAGGACGAGATGGGCGTGAAGAAGATCCGCTTCCCGGAAACCTCCGGGATCGGCGTCAAGCCCGTGTCGACCGAAGGCACCGAGCGCCTCGTGCGCAAGGCGATCCAGTACGCGATCGACAACGATCGCAAGTCGGTCACGCTGGTGCACAAGGGCAACATCATGAAGTTCACGGAAGGCCTGTTCCGTGACGCCGGCTACGCGCTCGCGCAAAAGGAATTCGGCGGCGAGCTGATCGACGGCGGCCCGTGGATGCGCGTGAAGAACCCGAAGACGGGCAACGAGATCACGATCAAGGATTCGATCGCCGACGCATTCCTGCAGCAGATCCTGCTGCGCCCGGCCGAATACGACGTGATCGCGACGCTGAACCTGAACGGCGACTACGTCTCCGACGCGCTGGCCGCGCAGGTCGGCGGCATCGGGATCGCGCCGGGCGCGAACCTGTCGGATTCGGTCGCGATGTTCGAAGCGACGCACGGCACGGCGCCGAAGT
The DNA here is from genome assembly GCF_902833095.1 of Burkholderia sp. BCC1208. Lineage (NCBI taxonomy): Bacteria > Pseudomonadati > Pseudomonadota > Betaproteobacteria > Burkholderiales > Burkholderiaceae > Burkholderia > Burkholderia sp. BCC1208. The sequence continues at coordinate 7,853 of NZ_CADFDY010000013.1, forward strand.
ACGCAGGCAAGGATTACGTGAACCCGGGTTCCGAGATCCTGTCGGCGGAAATGATGCTGCGCCACCTCGGCTGGACGGAAGCAGCCGACACGATCATCGCCGCAATGGAAAAGTCGATCCTGCAGAAGCGCGTCACGTACGACTTCGCGCGCCTGATGGAAGGCGCGACGCAGGTGTCGTGCTCCGGCTTCGGCGAAGTGCTGATCGAGAACATGTAAGACCCCTTCCGGGGTGGGCCGGCACGTTGCCGGCCGCTCCGGCGCTGACTGCCGGCGCCGGAGCGTTTCGTGGATGGCAGGTTTGTTGGCAGGGCGGCCCGGCATGCGGGCCGCGGCGCCGCGATGCGGCCCGCGAGCCCTGCAAGGTAAAACATGACGGCCCTCGCAACACCACCGCCCGGCTGAACCGGCGCGCCCCTTTCGCGATCGACCCGGTCGCTCCCCGCCGGTTACCGCCGGCGCTCTTCAGTTCCACCATCACGTAGCAATGCTTTGACCACCATGTCCACTTCGCCCAAGATCATCTACACCCTCACCGACGAAGCGCCGGCGCTCGCGACCTATTCGCTGCTGCCGATCGTCAAGGCCTTCACGCGTTCGTCCGGCGTCGCCGTCGAAACGCGCGACATCTCGCTCGCCGGCCGCATCATCGCGGCATTCGCAGACGTCCTGCCGTCGGAGCAGAAGGGTTCCGACGATCTGGGCGAGCTGGGACAGCTCACGCTGAAGCCGGAAGCGAACATCATCAAGTTGCCGAACATCAGCGCATCGGTGCCGCAGCTGAAGGCCGCGATCGCCGAATTGCAGGCGCAGGGCTACGCACTGCCGGCCTATCCGGAAGATCCGTCGACGGACGAAGAGAAGGCCGTCAAGGCCCGCTACGACAAGATCAAGGGCAGCGCGGTGAACCCGGTGCTGCGCGAAGGCAACTCCGACCGCCGCGCGCCGCTGTCGGTCAAGAACTACGCACGCAAGCATCCGCACAAGATGGGCGCGTGGAAGTCCACGTCGAAGTCCCACGTCGCGCACATGACCGAAGGCGACTTCTACGGCAGCGAGAAATCGGCGCTGATCGCCGATGCCGGCAGCGTGAAGATCGAACTCACGACGACCGACGGCGTGAAGAAGGTGCTGAAGGAAAAGACGGCCGTGAAGGCCGGTGAAGTGATCGACGCATCGGTGATGAGCCGCCACGCGCTGCGCAGCTTCATCGAAGCGCAGATCGCCGACGCGAAGGCGCAGGACGTGCTGTTCTCGGTGCACCTGAAGGCGACCATGATGAAGGTCTCGGACCCGATCCTGTTCGGTCACTTCGTGTCGGTGTTCTACGGCGACGTGCTCGCGAAGCACGCGGACGTGCTGGCGAAGGTCGGCTTCAACCCGAACAACGGGATCGGCGATCTGTACGCGCGCCTGAAGGATCTGCCGGCCGACACGCGCGAAGCGATCGAAGCCGACGTCAAGGCCGAATACGCGGTGCGCCCGCGCCTCGCGATGGTCAACTCGGACAAGGGCATCACGAACCTGCATGTGCCGAGCGACGTGATCGTCGACGCATCGATGCCGGCGATGATCCGCGATTCGGGCGGCATGTGGGGCCCGGACGGTCAACTGTACGACGCGAAGGCCGTGATTCCGGACCGCTGCTACGCGGGCGTCTACCAGGCCGTGATCGAGGACTGCAAGCAGCACGGCGCGTTCGATCCGGTCACGATGGGCAGCGTGCCGAACGTCGGCCTGATGGCGCAGGCAGCCGAAGAATACGGTTCGCACGACAAGACGTTCCAGATCCCGGCGGACGGCGTCGTGCGCGTCGTCGACGAAGCCGGCAACGTGCTGCTGGAGCACGCGGTCGAGTCGGGCGACATCTGGCGCATGTGCCAGACGAAGGACGCACCGGTGCAGGACTGGGTCAAGCTCGCGGTGAACCGCGCCCGCGCCACCGGCGCCCCGGCGGTGTTCTGGCTCGACCCGGCGCGTGCGCACGATGCGCAGATCATCGCGAAGGTCGAACGCTACCTGAAGGATCACGACACGAACGGCCTCGACATCCGCATCATGACGCCGGTCGACGCCACGCGTTTCTCGCTCGAGCGCATCCGCGCGGGCAAGGACACGATTTCGGTCACCGGCAACGTGCTGCGCGATTACCTGACCGACCTGTTCCCGATCATGGAACTCGGCACCAGCGCGAAGATGCTGTCGATCGTGCCGCTGATGGCCGGCGGCGGGATGTTCGAAACGGGGGCGGGCGGCTCCGCGCCGAAGCACGTTCAGCAGTTCGTCGAGGAAGGCTTCTTGCGCTGGGATTCGCTCGGCGAATTCCTCGCGCTGGCCGCGTCGCTCGAACATCTCGGCAACGCTTACCAGAACCCGAAGGCGCTCGTCCTCGCGAAGACGCTCGACCAGGCGACCGGCAAGTTCCTCGACGAGAACAAGTCGCCGGCGCGCAAGGTCGGCGGCCTCGACAACCGCGGCAGCCATTTCTACCTGTGCCTGTACTGGGCGCAGGCGCTGGCCGAGCAGACCGAGGACGCCGCGCTGAAGGCGCAGTTCGAAGGCGTGGCGAAGGCGCTGTCCGACAGCGAAGCGCGCATCCTGGAAGAACTGGCGGCCGCGCAAGGCAAGCCGCAGGCGATCGGCGGCTACTACCGTCCGAACGTCGAGCTGACGAGCCAGGCAATGCGCCCGAGCGCGACGCTGAACGGCATCGTCGACGCGGTTGCCTGACACCGGCCGCGCAATCGCGCGAGCCGATGCAAGTGCCGGCGCGGCGGGTTGAACCTTTCGCCGCCCGGCACTCAAGAAAAACGCCCCGGTCGCCCGGGGCGTTTGTCGTTGCAGGCTTGCCATTCAGACGTGAACGATTTCCCATTCCGTGATTTCGTCCGGCACTTCGAGTGTGGCCGTGTCGAGTTCGGACGGCTGCTCGCAGTCGCCGCGGGAGATGCGGTCGGCAGCCACTTCCGGACACGAGAATGCGCCGAGCAGGGCGTTGCCGAACGTCGCTTCCCAGCCGCCGTTTGCCGGCAGGATGTAGAACGACCCGAGCGCTGAACCAAAGCGAAATCCCTTCATTTCCGTTCTCCCATTCTGATTACGAGCGATTCTGTTGTGCCGCCTGCCGGCTCGGCCGGCTGTGGCCCGACTGGCTGCTTGCGCCGGTGTCCGTATCGAACGGGGTGGCGAAGCGTCAGTGCATGGAACAAAGTCTACGTCCGCGACCTGCTCGGATGGTGCATGTAGAACGGCTTCTCGAAACAAAAATTCTCTTTTAAAAACAATTAATTACTCACGTCGTTTTGCATTGCGGAACGTTTTTCGGCATCGCGAAACGGGAAATTTGTGCCCTGCACCACGAATTTTTATAACGCAGTGACTTATTCCGCATCGTGAAAAAACGGCGGATTGACGGATCGTCGATGCAGCGGGTGCGAACGTGAGGGGCGAGCGGAAGGCGCGAACGGGCGATCGGTGACCGGCAGCGGTTGCCGAAGCGGCGATCGGCGATGTCGGTCGTGGCGCCGTATCCGGCGCGGTAGCGCGGCTTGCTGCGGCGTATCGCCGCCCGACAGGCGGCGGCGTTTTTCGATCGGGCCCTGCGGTTATGATGACGCGACCGCCGCGGCTGTCGCGTGGCGCCGCATGAATAACGAGGATTGATTGATGAGACGGAGAACCTTCCTGTCGCGCGCCATCGGTGTCGCGGCCGCGTCGCTGTTCGCGCGCACTGCATGGGCGCAGCATGCCGGTCATGCTGGCATGGCCGGCATGGATTCGATGGACGACATGCCCGGCATGTCGGGCATGTCAGGGATGCCGGGTCACGCGCAGCACGGCACGCCCGCGCCGGTCGCGCTCGCGCCCGCCGACGCACTGCCGGCCGGCGCGCCGCTCGGGACGTTGCGTACGCTGCCCAACGAAAGTCGTGAGCCCGGCACGTTCCGGGCCACGCTCGTCGCTCAACCGGTGGCGCGACCGCTGCTGCGCGGCGCGCGGCCGACGACGTTCTGGCAGTTCGGCGCGGGCACGCAAGGCCCGGTCGTCGGCCCGCTGATCGACGTGCGCGAGGGCGATACGGTCGAGATCCGGTTCGTGAACAAGCTGCCGCAGCCGTCGACGATCCACTGGCACGGCCTGCCCGTGCCGCCCGATCAGGACGGCAACCCGTCCGATCCCGTCGCGCCCGGAGCGTCGCGCGTGTATCGCTTCACGTTGCCGAAGGGCAGCGCCGGTACCTACTGGTACCACCCGCATCCGCACATGATGACCGCCGAGCAGGTGTTCCGCGGGCTGGCCGGCCCGTTCGTCGTGCGTGCCGCAGACGATCCGCTTGCCGGCTGGCCCGAGCGCCACCTGTTCGTGTCGGATCTGAAGCTTGCACGCGACGGCACGATTGCGCCGAACGACATGATGGACTGGATGAACGGCCGTGAAGGTCAATTCGTGCTGGTCAACGGCGCGCGCCGGCCGCGCATCGACGTCGCGGGCGACGAACGCTGGCGTGTCTGGAACGCGTGCAGCGCACGCTACCTGCGCATCGCATTCGACGACGGCCGCGTGTTCGAGCACGCGGGCACCGACGGCGGATTGTTCGATGCGCCGCGGCGCGTGACGTCGCTGCTGATCGCGCCGGGCGAGCGCGCGGAGGTGCTGGTGCACGCCGGCGACCGCGCGTCGCGCGCGGTGCTGCAGGCGGCCGAGTACGACCGCCGCAAGATGGCGATGTCGCACGACGACGGCCACGGCAGCCTGCCGCCCGATCCGGCGCTCGCGCTGGCCGATGTCGCGTTCGTACCCGCCGAGGCCCGTGCGCTGCCTGCCACGCTGCGCGCGGTGCGGCCGCTGGGCGAACCGGTGGCGCACAAGACGGTCGCGTTCGGCGAGGAAATGGACATGGACGCGATGATGAAGGGCGCGGCGCACGGCCGGCCGGCGGGCATGCGCTTCACGATCAACGGCGACACCTACGCGCCGCACCGCGCGACGCTGACGAGCCGTCGCGGCGACGTCGAGCGCTGGGAGATCCGCAATACGACCGACATGGACCATCCGTTCCATCTGCACGGCACGCAGTTCCAGGTGATCGAGCGGGCGTCGGCCGGTTCGCGCACGAGCGAACCGTTCCGCGCATGGCGCGATACCGTGAACGTGCGCAGCGGTGAAACCGTGTCGATTCTCGTCACGCAAGACATGCCCGGAGAGCGTATGTTTCACTGCCACATTCTCGAACACGAGGATCTCGGGATGATGGGGACGCTGAGGGTCGTCTGAACCGTGGGCGGCGCACGATATGTCATGTGTCGCCGACGGTCGAAATCGAATGCTGCAGACAAGCCGCGCATCGTATTCGGTGCGCGGCTTTTTTCGTATCCCCGCTTGAACGCGCGTTTTATGTCGGCCGCGCATACGACCGGCACGTGGTTTAAAGGGACTCTTAGTCGCCGGAACGCAAAATAGAACTTGTCCTATTTTCCGGGGCGTCTGTGCTTCCTATACTGGTCCGCGATCACCTTGGAAGGTGACACGCTCGGATTGCCAGGCGCGGCGGAAGGGCGACATTTCGGGAATACCGGATGCATGGTCAACCCCCGATGTTTCGGCAAAACGCGGAAGTGCGGCGCTAACAATATTGAGATTTGCTGGGTGGAGTCTCACGCCGGAATGTTTGATGTGGATTTGGTTAGGAATATCATGAAAATAATTAGTAATCCGAATGGAATGCGGGAAATGAAAGGCGGGCGCTCTGTTTCGGATGCCGCACGTGTGCTCGCCATGCGTGCGATCGCGTCCGGTGTGGCTGGCATGCTCGGATTGATGCTCGTGGACGCGAACGCTCAAACGATTAGCGAACGGGTGGACTCGCTGGAAAACAGTGTGTCGACGATCAACGGTAGGCTGTCGGGCCTGCAGAGCGATGTCTCCAACCTGAAGAATCGCCTCGAAGGTTCGCTGCCGTCTCCCGGCACTGGCAAGGACAGTGTCGCGGTTGGCAAGAATTCGAATGCATCCGGGGCGGGGAGTACGGCAGCGGGTGTGAACGCCTCGGCGACGGGCGACTCGAGCACGGCAAACGGGGCGCGGTCGAAGGCGACCGGCCAATCGAGCGTGGCCGCCGGTGCCGATTCGGAGGCGTCTGGTACGGACAGCACGGCCAATGGTGCGCGGTCGAAGGCAAACGGCGAATCGAGCACGGCCGCCGGTGCTGATTCGGAGGCGTCCGGTACGGACAGCACGGCAAACGGCGCCCGCTCGAAGGCAAACGGCGAATCGAGCACGGCCGCCGGTGCCGATTCGGAGGCGTCTGGTACGGACAGCACGGCCAATGGTGCCCGCTCGAAGGCAACCGGCCAATCGAGCGTGGCCGTCGGTGCCGATTCGGAGGCGTCTGGTACGGACAGCACGGCAAACGGTGCGCGGTCGAAGGCAAACGGCGAATCGAGCACGGCCGCCGGTGCCGATTCGGAGGCGTCCGGTACGGACAGCACGGCAAACGGTGCGCGGTCGAAGGCGACCGGCGAATCGAGCACGACGACGGGCGTCAATTCGGAGGCGTCCGGTATGAACAGCACGGCAAACGGTGCGCGATCGAAGGCGACCGGTGAATCAAGCACAGCCGCCGGTGCCGATTCGGAGGCGTCGGGCACGAACAGCACGGCGAACGGTGCACGCGCGAGGGCGACCGGCCGCGACTCGACGGCAATGGGCGTGAGCGCAGAGGCGCTCGGCGACGGCAGTTCGAGCTTCGGTGTCGGCGCGTCGTCATCAGGCACGAATAGCACGGCGCTCGGCACGGACGCGGTCGCGGCCGGCCGGAATTCGGTTGCGCTCGGGCACGGCTCGATTGCCGATCGTGACGACACCGTGTCGATCGGGGCGCCGGGCCAGGAGCGCAAGCTCGCGAACGTCGCCGACGCGGTTCTGCCTCACGATGCGGTCAACCTGAAACAGTTGAACGCAGTAGCCCGGCGGGCGTACAGCGGTGTGGCCGCGGCGACCGCATTGTCGATGATTCCGGATGTCGATCTGGGCAAGACGATCGCAGTGGGCGTCGGCATGGGCAGCTATCTCGGCTACCAGGCCGTCGCGCTGGGTGCGTCGGTGCGGCTCGGCGAAAACCTGAAGGTGCGCGCCGGAGCCGGCATGAGTTCGGCTTCGACGACGTGGGGTGCGGGCGCGTCGTACAGCTGGTAAGCCACGCGGGGCAGGCGCAGGCTTTGACTGCTGCGGCAAGCCCGTTAGGTCGCCGCACGGCAGTCCTCCGTGCGGTGACAACTGACGATCTGTATGCCTGACCCGACAATCGCACTTCTTTCGCTGAAATTGTGCGAATCCGGCAGCTAATCGAAAAAGAAAGTGCCGATTGCAATAACAAAAATCCAATAGACAAAAAAGAAACCCGGCGCGGTGCGCCGGGTTTCTTCGTCCGATATCCGATGCCTTTATGCGGCCTGGATGTTCGACGCTTGCTTGCCCTTCGGTCCTTGAACGACGTCAAAGCTCACCTTCTGGCCTTCCTTCAGCGTCTTGAAGCCATTCATGGTGATAGCCGAGAAGTGCGCAAACAGATCCTCACCGCCCTCGTCGGGAGTGATGAAACCGAAGCCCTTCGCGTCGTTGAACCACTTAACGATACCAGTTGCCATTTTCCTACTTCCCCTGTCACACAGTCGCTGCTACTTACCACGAGCACGCTCGAAAAGCTAAACGACTGAAAATACAGTCGTTCCCCCCTCACAAGCTCACCTCGGCCTCTTTCGTTTCGCCAATCGGCGAATTGAAAAAAGTGCCAGCTTGATTGTTGGCGCTCTTTATTGGAGTGTCAAGTGGAATTTTTAGACGTTTAGAGGGTCGTTGTAAAGAACCCATTTTCAGGGTTTTTCCGGCTTTGCTTTGCAGCATGCGGCCAAGCGCGGGGGCTTGAAAAGCCGCATAATCGGCTCATATACCAGGCTCGAGTGACACGCGTTCGAGTCGTCCCGGCTTGTGGGATACTGGATGCGGACACGACGTTCCGGTGCGATTCCCCCTGACGGTTCGTGTTCCGCGCCATGCGTGAAAGCCGGCACCGCAGCCGGCTTTCGTATGGCGCGAGGACGATCGCGTGTTCCGGGATACCGGGGAGGGCGCCGGCCGGTCGGTCGGGTAATGGCAGGATTGCGGGCCTGTCCGAGTTGTTTAGAATGGGTGTATGGCGATTATCCCGGACAAGCAGGACAGTACCGTCCTGGAACGCAAGCAGCAGAAGCTCAAGCCGCCTTCGATGTACAAGGTGGTGCTGCTGAACGACGACTTCACGCCGATGGAGTTCGTCGTGATGGTGGTCCAGGAGTATTTCAAGAAGGATCGCGAGACGGCCACGCAGATCATGCTGAAGGTCCATCGCGAAGGGCGAGGGGTTTGTGGGGTCTATACGCGGGACATCGCGTCGACCAAGGTTGAGCAAGTCGTTACCCATGCGCGGCAGGCAGGGCATCCGCTGCAGTGCGTGATGGAGGAAGCATGATTGCCCAGGAATTGGAAGTCAGCCTGCACATGGCGTTCATGGAAGCACGCCAGGCGCGCCATGAGTTCATTACGGTCGAGCATTTGCTGCTCGCCCTGCTGGATAATCCGACGGCGGCCGAGGTGTTGCGCGCGTGCGCGGCAAACATCGAGGACCTGCGTCAGAACCTGCGCAATTTCATCCACGACAACACACCTACCGTCCCGGGCACCGACGATGTCGACACCCAGCCGACGCTCGGTTTCCAGCGCGTGATCCAGCGCGCGATCATGCACGTCCAGTCGACGTCGAACGGCAAGAAGGAAGTGACCGGCGCGAACGTGCTGGTCGCGATCTTCGGCGAGAAGGATTCGCACGCCGTGTACTACCTGCAGCAGCAGGGCGTCACGCGCCTCGACGTGGTGAACTTCATTTCGCACGGCATCGCGAAGACGAACAACGGCGAAGCCGCGAAGTCGACCGACGCGAACGCGGAAAGCGAAGACGCGAATGCGCAGAAGGAAACGCCGCTCGCCCAGTTCACGCAGAACCTGAACCAGATGGCGAAGGACGGCCGCATCGATCCGCTGATCGGTCGCGAGCCCGAGGTCGAGCGCGTCGTGCAGGTGCTGTGCCGCCGCCGCAAGAACAATCCGCTGCTCGTCGGCGAAGCCGGCGTCGGCAAGACCGCGATCGCCGAAGGGCTCGCGTACCGGATCACGCGCGGCGAGGTGCCGGACATCCTCGCGAACGCGCAGGTGTACTCCCTCGACATGGGCGCGTTGCTGGCAGGCACCAAGTATCGCGGCGATTTCGAGCAGCGCCTGAAGACGGTGCTGAAGGAGCTCAAGGAGCGCCCGCACGCGATCCTGTTCATCGACGAAATCCATACGCTGATCGGCGCGGGCGCCGCATCGGGCGGCACGCTCGACGCGTCGAACCTGCTGAAGCCGGCGCTGTCGTCGGGCACGCTCAAGTGCATCGGCGCGACCACGTTCACCGAATATCGCGGCATCTTCGAGAAGGATGCGGCGCTGTCGCGGCGCTTCCAGAAGGTCGACGTGACGGAGCCGAGCGTCGAGCAGACGGTCGCGATCCTGCGCGGGCTGAAGTCGCGCTTCGAGGAGCACCACGGCGTGAAGTATTCGTCGGGCGCCCTGTCGGCCGCGGCCGAACTGTCGGCGCGCTTCATCACCGACCGTCACCTGCCGGACAAGGCGATCGACGTGATCGACGAGGCGGGCGCCGCGCAGCGCATCCTGCCGAAGTCGAAGCAGAAGAAGACGATCGGCAAGGGCGAGATCGAGGAAATCATCTCGAAGATCGCGCGCGTGCCGGCGCAAAGCGTGTCGCAGGACGATCGCAGCAAGCTGCAGACGCTCGATCGCGACCTGAAGAGCGTCGTGTTTGGCCAGGATCCGGCGATCGACGCGCTCGCGGCCTCGATCAAGATGGCGCGCGCGGGCCTCGGCAAGATGGACAAGCCGATCGGCGCGTTCCTGTTCTCCGGCCCGACGGGCGTCGGCAAGACCGAAGTGGCGCGCCAGCTCGCGTTCACGCTGGGCATCGAGCTGATCCGCTTCGACATGTCGGAATACATGGAGCGTCACGCGGTGAGCCGGTTGATCGGTGCGCCGCCGGGCTATGTCGGGTTCGACCAGGGCGGCCTCTTGACCGAAGCCGTCACGAAGAAGCCGCATTGCGTGCTGCTGCTCGACGAAATCGAGAAGGCGCATCCGGACATCTTCAACGTGCTGCTGCAGGTGATGGACCACGGCACGCTGACGGACAACAACGGCCGCAAGGCGGATTTCCGCAACGTCATCATCATCATGACGACGAACGCGGGCGCCGAGTCAATGCAGAAGGCGACGATCGGCTTCACGACGCGCCGCGAAACCGGCGACGAGATGACCGACATCAAGCGCCTGTTCACGCCGGAGTTCCGTAACCGGCTGGATGCGATCATCAGCTTCCGCTCGCTCGATGAGGAAATCATCATGCGCGTGGTCGACAAGTTCCTGATCCAGCTCGAGGAACAGCTGCACGAGAAGAAGGTCGACGCGCTCTTCACCGACGCGTTGCGCAAGCATCTCGCGAAGCACGGCTTCGACCCGCTGATGGGCGCGCGGCCGATGCAGCGGCTGATCCAGGACACGATCCGGCGCGCGCTGGCCGACGAACTGCTGTTCGGCAAGCTGCTCAACGGCGGCCACGTGACGGTCGACGTCGACGAGGGCGACAAGGTGCAGCTGTCGTTCGACAAGCTGGCGAATCCGCCGCACAAGCCGAACGAAGAGACGGTCGAAGTCGAGTAAGCGATAATTCGTTGTTCATGCGAACGGCGCGGGAAGTTCTCCGCGCCGTTTCGTTTTATCCGGCGCCGGCGGCGCGATGGTGGTGCAGGGGAGTGGTAACGCAGTGACACAACAACAACGGTCGTTCGACGATATCGTCGCGCGCGAACAAGGGTTGCGCCACGCGCTGACGTCGGGGCAGATGGCGATGATCGCGATCGGCGGCGCGATCGGCACGGGGCTGTTCCTCGGCAGCGGGTTCGCGATCGGGCTCGCCGGCCCGAGCGTGCTGGTTTCGTATGCGATCGGCGCGCTGATCGCGCTGCTGCTGATGGGCGCGCTCGCGGAAATGACGGTCGCGCATCCGACGGCCGGCTCGTTCGGCGCCTATGCCGAGCACTACGTCGGCCCGCTCGCGGGTTTTCTCGTGCGTTATGCGTACTGGTTCGCGGTCGTGTTCGCGATCGGCACCGAGATCAGCGCGATCGCCGTGTTCATGAAGTACTGGTTCCCGGCGGTGCCCGGCTGGTACTGGGTGATCTGCTTCTCCGCGCTGCTGATCGCGGTGAACCTCGCGAGCGTCACGTTGTACGGGACGGTCGAATACGCGTTTTCGCTGCTGAAGATCGCGGCGATCGTCGTGTTCATCGTGCTCGGCGCGTATCTCGTCTGGTCGGCGCCGGCCGCATCGGGCGTCGGTTTCGCGAACTACACCGCGCACGGCGGCTTCATGCCGAAGGGGCCGTGGGGTACGTGGGTCGCGGTGATCGTCGCGATCTTCAGCTACATGAGCATCGAAGCCGTCGCGATCGCGGCCGGCGAGGCGCGCGATCCGCAGCACGCGGTCACGCGCGCATTCCGGTCGACCGTGTTCCGGCTCGTGCTGTTCTACCTGCTGACACTCGCGCTGATGCTCGCGATCGTGCCGTGGACGCAGGCCGGCACCGACGAAAGCCCGTTCGTGAAGGTAATGGCCGCGACGCACGTGCCGTACGCGGCGGGCGTGATCAACTTCGTGCTGTTGATCGCGGCGCTGTCGGCGATGAACAGCCAGCTCTACGTGACGACGCGGATGATGTTCAGCCTGTCGCGCGCGCGTCTCGCGCCCGCGGTGTTCGGCCGGCTCGGCACGAACGGCGTGCCGCGCGCGGCGCTGTGGATCTCGACGAGCGGCGTCGCGGTGGCGGCCGTGCTGGTCGCGCTTGCGCCCGACACCGCGTTCACGGTGATGATGGCGATCGCGATGTTCGGCGCGCTGTTCACCTGGCTGATGATCTTCGTCACGCACCTGCGGTTCCGTTCGCGGTATCGCGGCCCCGCGCTCGCGTTCCGGATGTGGGGACACCCGTTCGGCAGCCTGCTCGGCGCGGGGCTCGTGGCCGCGATTCTGCTGACGACCGCTTTCACGCGCGAGTTCCGGATGACGATGGTGGTCGGCGTCGTATTCGTCGTGCTGCTGACGCTCGCCTACGCACTGCATTACCGGCACCAACACGCGCGCTGAGCGCGCCGGCGTGGCCGCCCACGCCGTTCTTCAGTCGCTAAGGTTCCGTTAAGCGAGCGGCGACTACATTCGATCCTGTCTGCAAGGCGTGCGGGTCCGTACCGGCGCGCCATTTCCTGTAAAAAGGGGTTCGAATGAACAAACTTCCCGAAATCACGCTCGCGTTCTGGATCATGAAGATCTGCGCGACGACGCTCGGCGAAACGGGCGGCGACCTGCTGTCGATGACGCTGAACGTCGGCTACGCGGTGAGCTCGATCCTGCTGTTCGGCTTCTTCCTCGTGACGCTGGGTGCGCAGCTCAGGACGACGCGTTATCGTCCGGCGATCTACTGGGCCGTGATCGTCGCGACGAGCACGGCCGGCACGACAATGTCCGATTTCATGGATCGCACGCTCGGGCTCGGCTATGCGGCCGGCTCGTCGATTCTGGTCGCGATCCTGCTGGCGATCTTCGCGGTCTGGCGCCTCAGCGGCGAATCGCTGTCGGTCGACCTGATCCGGACGCGCAAGGTCGAGCTGCTGTACTGGATCGCGATCCTGTTCTCGAACACGCTCGGCACCGCGCTCGGCGACTTCCTCGCCGACAGCTCGGGGCTCGGTTTCGGCGGCGGCGCACTGCTGATCGGCGGCCTGCTGGCGGCGATCGTGCTCGCGCACTACTTCACGCGCATTTCCGGCGTGCTGCTGTTCTGGGCCGCGTTCGTGCTCACCCGTCCGTTCGGTGCAACGGTCGGCGACCTGCTGACGAAGCCGGTCGCGAAGGGCGGCCTCGCGCTCGGTACGGTCGGCTCGTCGGCCGTGCTGCTCGGCGTGCTGGCGGCGATGGTCGTCTATGCGAGCATCGCGCAGGCGCAGCGTCGCGAGCCGGCGCTCGCGCGAATCGCGCAATCGAGTGGCAAGTGAGTGATGGCGCGTGAAAAGGAAAGGGGCCGCGAGGCCCCTTTTTTCGTGCTGCGTGGCTCAGTGGCGGCCGGTGCTGCCGAAGCCGCCTGTGCCGCGATCGCTCTCGGCGAATTCGTCGACGATGTTGAACTGCGCCTGCACGACCGGCACGATCACGAGTTGCGCGAGCCGTTCGAACGGGTTCAGCACGAACTCGGTCTGGCCGCGGTTCCACGTCGAGACCATCAGCTGGCCCTGGTAGTCGGAGTCGATCAGGCCGACGAGGTTGCCGAGCACGATCCCGTGCTTGTGGCCGAGGCCCGAGCGCGGCAGGATCAGCGCCGCATAGCCGGGATCGGCAAGGTGGATCGCGAGGCCGGTCGGCACGAGCGTGGTTTCGCCCGGCTGCAGCGTGACCGGTGCGTCGAGGCATGCGCGCAGGTCGAGGCCGGCGCTGCCGGTGGTCGCGTAGGCGGGCAGGTAGTCGCGCATGCGCGCGTCGAGGATCTTCAGGTCGAGTTTCATGCGGTCGTCGAATCGGTCGGGAAGGGCGCGGCGGTGATGGCCGCCGCGCGGTAGATCAGATCAGGCGGTTGTCGGGCAGGCGCTTCGCGATTTCCGCGACGAGCGCATGCGCGAGTTCGTCTTTGGGCGCGCGCGGCAGGCGCGTGAGGCCGGCGGCCTCGAACAGCACGACTTCGTTGTCGTCGAGGCCGAACGTCAGCGGGCCGAGATTGCCGACGAGCAGCGGCACGTTCTTGCGCTTGCGCTTCTCGTCGCCGTGCACGTCGAGGTCGCCGCTTTCGGCCGCGAAACCGACGCAGAATGGCGCATCGGGCAGCGCCGCGACCGACGCGAGGATGTCGGGATTCTCGACGAACGCGAGCGCCGGCATCTTGTGGTCGGCCGTCTTCTTCATCTTGTGCTCGGCCGGCTGTTCGACGCGCCAGTCGGCGACCGCGGCCACCGCGATGAAGATGTCGGCGTCGGCGACCGCGTGCATCACCGCGTCGTACATCTGCTGCGCGGTCTGCACGTCCTGACGGTAGACGCCCCACGGCGTGTCGAGCGCCACCGGCCCGGCGACGAGATGCACGTCGGCGCCGGCCTGCTGCGCGGCGCGGGCGAGCGCGAAACCCATCTTGCCGCTGGAGCGGTTCGTCAGGCCGCGCACCGGGTCGAGCGGTTCGAACGTCGGCCCGGCCGTGATCAGCACGCGGCGGTGCGCGAGCACCTTCGGCGCGAAGTGCGCGACGATCGCTTCATAGATCGCCTCGGGCTCGAGCATGCGGCCATCGCCGACTTCGCCGCATGCCTGCGCGCCCGAATCCGGGCCGAGCACCGACACGCCGTCGGCGCGCAGCTGCGCGGCATTGCGTTGCGTGGCCGGGTTCTGCCACATCTGGCGGTTCATCGCGGGGACGACGAGCAGCGGACAGTCGCGCGCGACGCACAGCGTCGACAGCAGATCGTCGGCGAACCCATGCGCGAGCTTGGCGAGGAAATCCGTCGACGCGGGCGCGATCACGATCGCGTCGGCTTCGCGCGACAGGTCGATGTGCGCCATGTTGTTGTCGATGCGCGCGTCCCACTGGCTCGTATAGACGGGCCGGCCCGACAGCGCCTGCATCGTGACGGGCGTGATGAACTGGGTGGCGGCGTCGGTCATCGCGACCTGCACGGTCGCGCCGGCCTTCACGAGCAGCCGCGTGAGTTCGGCGATCTTGTAGCAGGCGATGCCGCCCGTCAGGCCGAGAACGAGGTGTTTTCCTGCGAGTTCTGCGTGTGCCAACTCAGGCCTCCTGGGGTCAAACGGAACGGCCGGCGCGAAGCCGGCCGTCGACACGGAGTATGCGCGCTCAGCGCGAGCCGCGCACGCGCCGCAGCTCGTCGTAGATCAGCAGCACCGCCCCGATCGTGATCGCGGAATCGGCGAGGTTGAACGCCGGGAAGTGCCACGCGCCGACGTGGAAATCGAGGAAGTCGATCACGTGACCGTAGACGAGCCGGTCGATCACGTTGCCGAGCGCGCCGCCGAGGATCAGCGCGAGCGACAGGCTGAACAGCCGCTGCTGGCCGTGACGGCGCAGCAGGAAGCAGATCACGAGCGTCGCGCCGATTCCGAGCGCGGTGAACGCCCAGCGCTGCCAGCCGCTCGCGGTCGACAGGAAGCCGAACGCGGCGCCGCGGTTGTACACCAGCACGAGGTTGAAGAACGACGTCAGCGCATGCTGCGCGCCGTACGCGAACGTTTTCAGGATCGCGATCTTCGACAACTGATCGAACAGGATCACGATCAGCGAAATACCGAGCCAGGGCGCGAGCGCGCCGCTGGCCGGTTTCGACAGGGTTTTCGCCATGGTTAAGCAGCGCTCCGGATTTCGCCGTTTTCAAACAGGTTCGAGAAGCAGCGGCCGCACAGCGTCGGATGCTCGGCGTGCGCGCCGACATCTTCGCGGTAGTGCCAGCAGCGCTCGCATTTCTGGTACTTCGACGCGGCCACGTCGACGCTTTCCTGCGCTTCGTCGTCGACCTTGACGACCGTCGCGGCCGACGTGATCAGCACGAACTTCAGGTCGTCGCCGAGGCTCGTGAGCGCGTCGTAGCGCGCGCCGCTCGCATGCACGGCCACTTCGGCCTGCAGCGACGAACCGATGCGGTTCGCGGTGCGCGCTTCCTCGAGCGCCTTCGTCACGTTGCCGCGCACGTCGCGCAGCAGCGCCCACTTCTCGATCAGCGCGGCCGAGCCGGCGACTTCCGGATACGCGTAGTAGGTTTCCGTGAAGATCGTGTCGCTCGCCGGCTGGAACACCTTCCATGCTTCTTCCGCGGTGAACGACAGGAACGGCGCGAGCACGCGCAAAAGGCCGTGCGTCAGGTGGTACAGCGCGGTCTGCGCGGAGCGGCGCGCGCGCGAATCGGCGGCGCTCGTGTACAGGCGATCCTTCAGCACGTCGAGGTAGAAGCCGCCGAGGTCTTCCGAGCAGTACGTCTGCAGCTTCGCGACGACCGGGTGGAATTCGTACTTTTCGTAGTGGCCGAGCAGCTCCGTCTGCAGTTGCTGCGAGAACGCGACCGCATAGCGGTCGATCTCGAGCCATTCGTCGACCGGCACCGCGTGCTGCGCGAAGTCGAAATCCGACAGGTTCGCGAGCAGGAAGCGCAGCGTGTTGCGGATGCGGCGATAGCCTTCGGTCACGCGCTTCAGGATCTCCTCGGAGATCGCGAGCTCGCCCGAGTAGTCGGTCGACGCGATCCACAGGCGGATGATTTCCGCGCCGAGGCGGTTCGCGACTTCATGCGGGTCGATGCCGTTGCCGAGCGACTTGCTCATCTTGCGGCCTTCGCCGTCGACCGTGAAGCCGTGCGTGAGCAGGCCCTTGTACGGCGCGCGGCCGTCGATCATCGATGCCGTGAGCAGCGACGAGTGGAACCAGCCGCGATGCTGGTCCGAGCCTTCGAGGTACAGGTCGGCCGGGAACTGCAGCTGATCCTTGTGCGAGCCGCGCAGCACGTGCCAGTGCGTCGTGCCCGAGTCGAACCACACGTCGAGCGTGTCGCGGTTCTTTTCGTACAGGTTCGCATCGTCGCCAATCAGCTCGCGCGGGTCGAGCGACTGCCACGCCTCGATGCCCGACTGCTCGACGCGCTTCGCGACTTCCTCGAGCAGCTCGAGCGTGCGCGGGTGCAGCTCGCCGGTTTCCTTGTGCACGAAGAACGCCATCGGCACGCCCCACTGGCGCTGGCGCGACAGCGTCCAGTCCGGACGGTTCGCGATCATGCTGAACAGGCGCTGCTTGCCCCAGGACGGGTAGAACGCGGTCGCGTCGACGCCTTCGAGCGCCGTCTCGCGCAGCGTCTTGCCGCCGTCGCGCGGCGTCACGTCCATGCCCGCGAACCACTGCGACGTCGCGCGGTAGATGATCGGCGTCTTGTGGCGCCAGCAGTGCATGTAGCTGTGCGTGTACTTCTCGCTGCGCAGCAGGGAGCCGGCCGCGTGCAGCGCGTCGACGATCTTCGGGTTCGCCTCCCAGATCGACAGGCCGCCGAACAGCGGCAGCGATTCGATATAGCGGCCGTCCCCCATCACCGGGTTGATGAAGTCGGAATCGGTCATCCCGTGCGCCTTGCACGACATGAAATCCTCGATACCGTACGCGGGCGACGAGTGCACGACGCCGGTACCGGTGTCGGTCGTCACGTAGTCGCCGAGGTAGACGGGCGCGGTGCGCTTGTAGCCGGGGTGAGCCGACGCGAGCGGGTGGTGGAAGCGCAGGTTCGCGAGCTTCACGCCGGGCGCGGTCGCGACGACGCGGCCGGTCAGCTTGAAGTCGGTCATGCAGGCTTCGACGCGCTCTTCGGCGATGATCAGCAGCCCGCGCTCGGTGTCGACGAGCGCGTAGACGATTTCCGGATGGAGGTTCAGCGCCTGGTTGGCGGGAATCGTCCAAGGCGTGGTGGTCCAGATCACGATGCCGCCCTCGGCGCGCGGCAGCGCCGGCAGGCCGAACGCCTGCGCGGTCTTTTCCGGTTCCGCGAACGCGAACATCACGTCGATCGTCGGATCGGTGCGGTCCTTGTATTCGACTTCCGCTTCCGCGAGCGCCGAGCCGCAGTCGAAGCACCAGTTGACCGGCTTCAGCCCGCGGTACACGTAGCCCTTCTCGATGATCTTGCCGAGCGCGCGGATTTCTTCCGCCTCGTTGACGAAGTTCATCGTCTTGTACGGGTTGGCCCAGTCGCCGAGCACGCCCAGGCGCTTGAAGCCGACCTTCTGCTTCTCGATCTGCTCGGTCGCGTACGCGCGCGCCTTGCTCATCACTTCGGCCGCCGGCAGCGACTTGCCGAACTGCTTCTCGATCTGGATCTCGATCGGCATCCCGTGGCAATCCCAGCCCGGCACGTAAGGCGCGTCGAAGCCGGCCATGTTGCGCGACTTGACGACGATATCCTTCAGGATCTTGTTGACCGCGTGGCCGAGGTGGATGTCGCCGTTCGCATACGGCGGGCCGTCGTGCAGGATGAACTTCGGGCGGCCCTGGCTGGCCGCGCGGATCTTGTCGTAGATGCCGCGCTCTTCCCACTCCTTGACCCACTGCGGCTCGCGCTTGGGCAGGTCGCCGCGCATCGGGAACGGCGTGTCGAGCAGGTTGACCGGATACTTGGCCTGCGGTTTCGAATCGGCTTTCTTGTTGCTCATGATGGGATCGCTATCTAAATCGGGGAGACGCTCGGGCGTCGTGAATCGGGGATGCGCGCGAGAGGGCGGCGCGAGGGTGCGGCGCCAGGGCGCCGCCGTCCGGATCAGCTAATTCGGTCGGTGGCCGACGTCGCGAAGCCCGTCGCGCGGCTGCCCGGCGCACGGTCGCGCTCGATGAAGTACGCGCGCGCATTCGCGACGTCCAGCGCGATCGCGCGCGACAGCGCCTCGAGATCGTCGAACTTCGCCTCGTCGCGCAGCTTCTTCAGGAATTCGACACGGATCAGCTTGCCGTACGCATCGCCGTGCCAGTCGAGCAGATGGACCTCGAGCAGCACGCGGCCCGAATCGTCGACGGTCGGGCGCAGCCCGAGGCTCGCGACGCCCGGCAGCGGCGCGGGGCCGAGGCCGTGCACCTGCACGACGAAGATGCCCGCGAGCGCCGGCCGCTTGTGCGCGATCGGCAGGTTCAGCGTCGGGAAGCCGAGGTCGCGGCCGAGCTTCAGCCCGTGCGCGACGTGGCCGCTGATCGCGTAGCCGTGGCCGAGCGCTTGCGCGGCCGTGTCGAGGTCGCCCGCGGCGAGCGCCGCGCGCACGCCGGAGCTGGAAATGCGCGTGCCGTCGCTGCCGGCCACCGTGCCCATTTGCTCGACCTCGAAGCCGTGCTGCTCGCCGGCCGCCTTCAGCGTGTCGAAGGTGCCCGCGCGCTTCGCGCCGTAGCAGAAATCGTCGCCGACCATCATCCAGCGCGTGTGCAGCCCGTTCACCAGCGTGCGCTCGACGAACGCCTGCGGCGACTGGCTCGCGAAGGTGTGGTTGAAGTGCTCGACGACGACGCGGTCGACCCCGTGGTCGCGCAGTGCCTCGAGCTTGTCGCGCAGCATCGCGATGCGCGGCGGCGCGCCGGCCGGGTTGAAGAATTCGCGCGGGTGCGGCTCGAACGTCATCACGCACACGGGCAGGCCGCGTGCGTCCGCTGCCGCGCGCACGCGCGCGAGCAGGGCCTGGTGGCCGCGATGGACACCGTCGAAGTTGCCGATCGTCAGCGCGCACGGGGCGCGGCTCTCGGCGTTGGGCAGGCCGCGGAAGACTTTCACGATAGCGGATGCAGCGTCGGGGGAATGGGCGGTGGGATGCCGCAAAGCAGAAGATTATAAACGTTCGGGCGGGCCGGCGGCCGAGAAGGCGGGAAACGCGAGGGCGAATGGTAAAATTCGCGGATGAAAAAAATCGTGATCCTGATTTCCGGTCGCGGCAGCAACATGGAGGCCATCGTCCGCGCGTGCGCGCGGGAACGCTGGCCGGCCCGGATTGCCGCCGTGATCGCCAACCTGCCCGATGCGGCCGGACTGGCTTTTGCCGCGTCGCACGGGGCGGCGACGGCGGTGGTCGACCACCGGTCGTTCGATGGCCGCGACAGCTTCGACGCGGCGCTCGCCGCCGAGATCGACCGTTTCGCGCCCGATCTCGTCGTCCTCGCCGGCTTCATGCGTATCCTCACGCCCGCATTCGTCAGACGATACGAGGGCCGGCTGCTGAATATCCATCCGTCGCTGCTGCCGAGCTTCAAGGGCATCCATACGCACCAGCAGGCGCTGGATGCCGGCGTCGCGCTGCATGGCGCGAGCGTGCATTTCGTCATTCCCGAGCTCGACAGCGGCGCGATCGTCGCGCAGGGCGCGGTGCCCGTGCGCGCCGGCGACGACGCGGCCGCGCTCGCGCAGCGCGTGCTGACGATCGAGCACGTGCTGTATCCGCGTGCGGTGCGCTGGTTCGTCGAGGGGCGCCTGCGCCTCGAGAACGGCCGTGCAGTGGTGGCGCCCGACGAGGCGCGCTGGATTTTCGCGGATCAACCGCATACCGAAACGAGTGAGGGTGTATGAAGCTGCACGGATTCCTGATCGGCCAGACCGAGACTTTGCTGGCCGAGGTGCTGAAGTTCGCCGGCCCCGCCGACGCGACGACGAGCCGGTTCTTCCGCGCGCATCCGAAGCTCGGGCATGCCGAGCGCGGCGTGATCGCGGAGGCCGTGTTCGCGGTGCTGCGCCGGAAGATGGAGTTTTCGCATCTGGCCGAGAGCGGCACGGGCACGCCCGCGCGGCGCCTCACGCTGCTCGGCCTGATGCAGACGGTCGGTCGCAATGCGCTGAAGCCATTCCTGTCCGACACCGAGTCCGCCTGGCTCGAGCACGTGTCGAAGATCGACCCTGCGAGCCTGCCTGTGCGCATTCGCACGAATCTGCCCGACTGGATTCACCAGGCGCTGTCGGCCCGTTTCGACGCCGACGAGCTCGCGCAACTCGCCGCCGCGCTGAACTACCCGGCGCCGCTCGACCTGCGTGCCAACGCGCAGAAGGCGACCCGCG
This sequence comes from Burkholderia sp. BCC1208, assembly GCF_902833095.1. Lineage (NCBI taxonomy): Bacteria > Pseudomonadati > Pseudomonadota > Betaproteobacteria > Burkholderiales > Burkholderiaceae > Burkholderia > Burkholderia sp. BCC1208. The sequence continues at coordinate 28,588 of NZ_CADFDY010000013.1, forward strand.
ACCAGGTGATCGAAGCGCTGCGCGTGAGCGGCATCGAGGCGGGCGCGACGCCGTTCGCGCCGTTCGGCGTGCGCGTGGTCGGCAAGCCGGCGCTGACGCGCCTGAAGCTGTTCGAGGAAGGCGCGATCGAGGTGCAGGACGAAGGCAGCCAGCTGCTGTGCTCGCTGGTCGCGCCGCGGCGCGGCGAGATGGTCGTCGATTTCTGCGCGGGCGCCGGCGGCAAGACGCTCGCGCTCGGCGCGATGATGCGCTCGACCGGGCGCCTCTATGCGTTCGACATCTCGGAGAAGCGCCTTGCGAAGCTGAAGCCGCGCCTCGCGCGCAGCGGGCTGTCGAACGTGAACCCGGTGCTGATCGACAGCGAGCACGACGCGAAGATCAAGCGGCTCGCCGGCAAGATCGACCGCGTGCTGGTCGACGCGCCGTGCAGCGGCCTCGGCACGCTGCGCCGCAATCCTGACCTGAAGTGGCGGCAGACGCGCACGGCGATCGACGAGCTGACGCCGAAGCAGGCGTCGATCCTCGCGAGCGCCGCACGGCTCGTGAAGAAGGGCGGCCGGCTCATCTACGCGACCTGCAGCGTGCTCGACGCCGAGAACGAGCGCATCGTCGAACAGTTCCTGGCCGATCACCCCGAGTTCGTGCTGGTGCCGGCGCAGCAGGTGCTGGCCGACCAGCGCATCGAGCTCGAGACGGGCGACTACCTGTCGCTATGGCCGCACCGTCACGCGACCGACGGTTTCTTCGCGGCGGTGCTCGAACGCCGCGCCGCGCAGTAACGACGCGCGGACGGACGATGGAGAATCTGCAGAGCCGCCTGCTGTCGCACCGGCTGGCATCGGTGATTCGCGATTTCCACCAGCCGGTGATGATCTGGCAGGCGGCGCTCCTCGTCGGGGCGCTGTGTTTCGCGTGGGTGGCCGCGCGCTTCGTGCACGGCCGGATCGACGCTCGGCGCCGGGCAGCCGGACGCGCGCCGGGCGCGGGCGCGCAAAGCCTGAAGCGTGCGCTGTTTCCGCTGTTCGGCAGCGTGTTCGTCGGCGCCGCGCAGCTCGCGTTCGACCCGTTCATGTCGACGTCGCTGCTGTCGCTCGCGCTCGTGCCGCTGTTCGGCATCGGGCTGATCTACGTGCTGTTCTTCTTCGCGCGGCGCGTGTTCGCGCGCGACGGCCACACGCACGCATGGCTGTCGATCGTCGAGAAGATCGTGTCGACCGTCGTGTGGGCCGCGATGGCGATGACCGTGCTCGGCATCCAGCGCGACGTGCTCGGCTGGCTCGACAGCGTGCAGTTCCGGGTCGCGACCGCGCACCTCACGCTGCTGTCGGTGATCTCCGGTGCGCTGTGGGTATGCGTGACGCTGATGGTCGCGATGTGGCTCGGCTCGGTGCTCGAGGATCGCCTGTCGCGCGCGAGCACGCTCGACGCGAACCTGAAGGTCGTGCTGTCGCGGGTCGGCCGCGCGCTGCTCGTGTTCGCGGCGATCCTGATCGGGCTGTCGCTCGTCGGCATCGACGTGACGGTGCTCGGCGTGTTCGGCGGCGCGGTGGGCGTCGGCCTCGGTTTCGGGCTGCAGAAGATCGCGAGCAACTACGTGTCGGGCTTCATCATCCTGGTCGACCGCTCGCTGCGGCTTGGCGATGCGATCAGCGTCGGCGGGCTGCAGGGCGTCGTCACGCAGATCCGCACGCGCTACACGGTCGTGCGCGGCCTCGACGGCAACGAGACGCTGATCCCGAACGAGAAACTGATCACCGACGTCGTGCAGAACCAGTCGTCGTACCTGACGCGCGGCTATGCGAAAGTCGCGGTGCAGGTCGCGTACACGAGCGACGTCGAGCAGGCGCTCGCGTTGCTCGTCGCTGCCGCGAAGGACGTGCCGCGTGTGCTGGCCGAGCCGGCGCCGACCCCGTACCTCGTGAGTTTCGGCGCGGACGGGATCGACCTGGAGCTCGGCTTCTGGATCGAGGATGCGGCGAAAGGCACGTCGGGCGTGCGCTCGAGCGTGAACCGCAACATCTGGCGGCTGTTCAGCGAGCACGGGATTTCGATTCCGTTTCCGCAGCGCGAGGTGCGCGTGGTCGGGCTGCCGGACGGCTTTCCCGCGCCGGGCGTGGCGGCCGGGCTCGATCCGGCGCCCGCCGACGGTGCGCTGAACGGGCGCGCGCCGGCGGCGTAGCGGGCGGGCGCGGTCAATCGTACCGATTCCCCGGTCGAAACCGGATCGCGCGCCTTTCCGAGTCCGCCGGTGGACCGCGCGGATTGCGTCAGGGCAAGAAAATATTCATTTTTTACAAAGACTTGGAACGGTTGAAGTAAAATTCTGGTCTACACGCGGTATGCTTTCATTTTTATGACGCTGGCATGAGCCGGCGTCGCTCTCATCACGGGTAACTGCCTTGTTGAATTCCCTGCTCGATTTTCTTTCCCACGGGCTCCTGCGTTTTTCGTGGTGGCAGGTCGCGCTGTTCGCGCTTGCCGTCACGCACGTCACGATCATCGGCGTGACGGTCTACCTGCATCGCTGCCAGGCGCACCGCGCGCTGGAGATGCATCCGATCGCGAGCCATTTTTTCCGTTTCTGGCTGTGGATGACCACCGGGATGCTGACCGGCCAGTGGGCGGCGATCCATCGCAAGCACCACGCGAAGTGCGAAACCGAGGAAGATCCGCACAGCCCGCAGACGCGCGGCATCTGGAAGGTGTTCCTCGAGGGCGCCGAGCTGTATCGCGCGGAAGCGAAGAATGAAGAGACGATGCGCAAGTTCAGCCACGGCACGCCGAACGACTGGCTCGAGCGCAATCTCTACTCGAAGTACCCGATCCTCGGCATCAGCATGATGATGGTGATCGACGTCGCGTTGTTCGGCGTGCTCGGCCTGACCGTGTGGGCCGTGCAGATGGTGTGGATCCCGTTCTGGGCGGCGGGCGTCGTCAACGGCTTCGGTCATTTCTGGGGTTATCGCAACTTCAACTCGGCCGACGCCAGCACGAACCTGTTCCCGTGGGGCATCCTGATCGGCGGCGAAGAACTGCACAACAACCACCACACGTTCGCGACGTCGGCGAAGCTGTCGAACAAGTGGTACGAGTTCGATATCGGCTGGATGTACATCCGCATCATGTCGGCATTCGGTCTCGCCAAGGTGAAGAAGGTCGCGCCCACGCCGCGCCTGAACAAGCCGAAGACGGTGCTCGACCAGGAAACGCTGCAGGCCGTGCTGTCGAACCGCTATGAAGTGATGGCGAGTTACGGCAAGGCCGTGAAGCGTGCGTACCGCCAGGAGCTCGCGCACCTGAAGGAACTCGGTTCGAGCGAGAAGTACCAGCTGATGCGCGGCGCGCGCAAGTGGTTCCACAAGGACGCCGACGGCCTCGACGAGCCGCAGAAAAAGCTGCTGCCGGAAATCTTCGCGAACAGCCAGAAGCTGCATACGTACTTCCAGCTGCGCCAGGATCTCGCCGCGATCTGGGATCGTTCGACCGCGTCGCGCGAACAACTTCTCGCGCAATTGCAGGATTGGTGCCATCGCGCGGAACAAAGCGGCATCAAGGCGCTGCAGGAATTCGCGACGCGCCTGCGTCGCTACGCCTGATTCGAAATCGATTAGAATCTCAGGACGTCACAAACCCCGCGTTGGCGGGGTTTTTTCATTTGGGGCGCCGGTTTTTGACGGATCGGCGGCGCCGGTATTGGTATGAAGCTTTGGGGCGTGGCGAGTGGGTGCCCCGGACGAGTGCAAGGGATGGGATCGGGGCAGGCGCCAAAGCGCCGACGCTGATCGACCGCGAAGCATGGGATCAGAGTAAGCGCTGAAGCGCCAACTCTGATCGACAGGAGATATGGAGATGCAATCGACGATCAAACCCGTCGAGTACGACCGGCCCGTCGCAGCTGGGACCGTGTGCGGCGTGGGACAGGCATGGGCCAAGGTGCCCGAGGCGCCGTCCGCCGAGGAGCGCGCTTCGCTGAAGGCACGCATCAAGGCGTTGCTCGCCCGTGAAAAGGCCGTGCTGGTCGCCCACTACTACGTGGATGCCGAACTGCAGGAACTGGCCGACGAAACGGGCGGCTGCGTGGCCGATTCGCTCGAAATGGCCCGCTTCGGCCGCGATCACGACGCGCAGACGCTGGTCGTCGCGGGCGTGCGCTTCATGGGCGAAACCGCGAAGATCCTGAGCCCGAACAAACGGATCCTGATGCCCGATCTCGACGCGACCTGTTCGCTCGACCTCGGCTGTCCGGTCGACGAATTCTCGGCGTTCTGCGATGCGCATCCGGACCGTACCGTCGTCGTCTACGCGAACACCAGCGCGGCCGTGAAGGCGCGCGCGGACTGGATGGTCACGTCGTCGATCGGCCTCGAGATCGTGGCCGATCTGCACGCGCGCGGCGAAAAGATCATCTGGGCCCCGGACCGCCATCTGGGCAGCTATATCCAGAAGAAGACCGGCGCGGACATGCTGCTGTGGCAGGGCTCGTGCCTCGTCCACGACGAGTTCAAGGGCATCGAGCTCGACCTGCTGCGCGCCGAATATCCGGACGCGAAGGTGCTCGTCCATCCCGAGTCGCCGGAAAACGTCGTGGCGCAGGCCGATGTCGTCGGTTCGACCACGCAACTGATCGACGCGGCCGTCAAGTTCGACGCGAAGCGCTTCATCGTCGCGACCGATCTCGGCATCCTGCACAAGATGCAGCTCGCAGCGCCCGGCAAGACCTTCATCGCGGCGCCGACGGCCGGCAACAGCGCGACCTGCAAGAGCTGCGCGCACTGCCCGTGGATGGCGATGAACGGCCTCGCGAATCTCGCCGACGTGCTTGAACGCGGTCACAACGAGATCTTCGTCGATCCCGCGATCGGCGAGCGTGCGCGTTTGCCGATCGACCGGATGCTCGAATTCGCGGCTGCGCACAAGAAGCGCGTGCAGGCGAGCGGCGACTTGCAGCGCGACCAGCAACTGTTCGCGAACGTGGGGGCGGCGTAATGAACGGCCCCCACGCTCACATTCGTTCGCTGTCGACCGGAGTTGGCGCTTCAGCGCTTACTCCGGTCCCATGCACGGCTCCCCCCGAGGGGGCGGCCGCCTTCCTTGGGGGCGGCCCGGCGGAAGGCGCCGCGACTGCAGTCTCCCCTCTGTTCGAAGCCGTCCGCGCCCAATACGGCGCGGCATTCGACGAAGCGATCGCGCGCAACGTGGCCGATGCGATCGCCGAAGACGTCGGCACCGGCGACCAGACCGGGCGGCTCGTGCCGGCCGGCGAGCGCCGCCGTGCGCGGATCATCGTGCGCGAGGAAGCCGTGCTGTGCGGCGTGCCGTGGTTCGACGCCGTGATCGCCCGGATCGATCCGTCGATCGTCGTGCAATGGCGCTATCGCGAAGGCGACCGGATGACGGCCGATTCGACCGTGTGCGAACTCGAAGGGCCGGCGCGCTCGCTCCTGACCGCCGAGCGCAACGGGCTGAACTTCCTGCAGCTGCTGTCGGGCGTCGCGACCGCGACGCGCCGCTACGTCGATCGCGTCGAAGGCACGCGCGCGAAGATCCTCGATACGCGCAAGACGCTGCCGGGGCTGCGGCTCGCGCAGAAGTACGCGGTGCGCGTGGGCGGCGGCGAGAACCAGCGTCTCGCGCTGTACGACGGCATCCTGATCAAGGAGAACCACATCGCGGCGGCAGGCGGTGTCGGCGAGGCACTCGATGCGGCGTTCGCGCTGGAATCGGGCGTGCCCGTGCAGATCGAAGTCGAGACGCTCGCGCAGCTCGACACGGCGCTCGCGCATCGCGCGCAGTCGGTGCTGCTGGACAACTTCACGCTCGACATGATGCGCGAAGCGGTGAGTGTGGCTGCGGGCAAGGCCGTGCTCGAGGTATCGGGCGGCGTCAATCTCGATACGGTGCGCGCGTTCGCGGAGACGGGCGTCGATCGCATCTCGATCGGCGCGCTGACGAAGGACGTGCGGGCGACGGACTATTCGATGCGGATCGTCGACTGACCCAACGTCGTTCAATCAGACAAAAAGCCGCTGGCGCGCGAACGCCGGCGGCTTTTTTCTTGTGCTGCGGCCGCAGCGGGAAAGGGCGGCGTGCGGCTCAGCGGCGCACGCGCGGCGTGAGCACGCTCGGCAATGCCTTCGGCAGCGTATGCGGCCAGTCGCGGCTGTAGTGCAGCCCGCGGCTTTCGCGGCGGGAGTGCGCGCTCTTGACAATCAGCGTTGCCACGTCGACGAGGTTGCGCAGTTCGAGCAGGTCGCGCGTCACGCGGAAATTCGCGTAGTACTCGTGGATCTCGTCGCGCAGCAGCGACAGCCGGTGCTTCGCGCGCTCGAGGCGCTTGTCGGTGCGCACGATGCCGACGTAGTTCCACATCAGGCGGCGCAGTTCGTCCCAGTTATGTGCAACGACGACTTCCTCGTCCGCATCCGATACGCGGCTTTCGTCCCACGCGGGCAGCGTGGCGGGCGTGTCGGTATCGAAGCCGGCCGCCTCGATCGCCTCGGCTGTCGCGCGGCCGATCACGAGGCATTCGAGCAGCGAGTTGCTCGCGAGCCGGTTCGCGCCGTGCAGCCCCGTGTACGATGTTTCGCCGACCGCATACAGGCCGGCGAGATCGGTGCGCCCCGCGAGATCGGTGACGACGCCGCCGCACGTATAGTGCGCGGCCGGCACGACGGGGATCGGCTGTTTCGCGATGTCGATGCCGAATTCGAGGCAGCGCGCATGAATCGTCGGGAAATGTTCGCGCAGGAACGCTTCCGGCTGATGGCTGATGTCGAGATACACGCAGTCGATCCCGCGCTTCTTGATCTCGAAGTCGATCGCGCGTGCGACGATGTCGCGCGGCGCGAGCTCGGCGCGCGGATCGTGCGCGGGCATGAAGCGCGTGCCGTCGGGCAGCTTCAGCAGGCCGCCTTCGCCGCGCACGGCTTCCGAAATCAGGAACGACTTCGCGTACGGATGGAACAGGCAGGTCGGGTGGAACTGGATGAATTCCATGTTCGACACGCGGCAGCCCGCCCGCCACGCCATCGCGATGCCGTCGCCGGTCGCGGTGTCGGGGTTCGTCGTGTACAGGTAGACCTTGCCGGCGCCGCCGGTGGCGAGCACCGTATGCGGCGCCTCGATCGTAATCGTACGGTCGTTGTCGACGTCGAGCGCATACAGGCCGTGACAGCGGCGGCCGGGCAGGCCGAGGCGGTCCGACGTGATCAGGTCGATCGCATGGTGGTTTTCGAAGAACGTGATGTTCGGATGCTGGCGCGCGCGCTCCGACAGCGTCGCAAGCACCGCATGGCCGGTCGCATCGGCCGCATGGATGATCCGGCGATGGCTGTGGCCGCCTTCGCGCGTCAGATGAAAGCCGAGTTCGGCCGCGTCGTCCTTCGTGAACGGCACGCCTTGCGAGATCAGCCATTCGATTGCTTCGCGGCCGTGCTCGACGATGTAGCGCGTCGCGCCTTCGTCGCACAGGCCGCCACCGGCGACCAGCGTGTCGTCGACGTGGTTCTCGATGCTGTCCGTCGAGTCGAGGACCGCCGCGATGCCGCCCTGCGCGTTATCGCTCGCCCCCTCCATCATCGAACGTTTCGCGATCAGCGCGACACGTCGCGTGCTGGCCAGGTTGAGTGCGACCGATAGCCCTGCCAGGCCGCTGCCGACGATCGCCACGTCGAATTTCATGCTGCATCTCCATCGTTACGCTTTTGATCTTGTGCGTTCCGGCGGCCGCGGCCGCGGAAAGGGGAGAGCATACCGCGTCGGGCCCGAGCGTGCGCGCAAAACAAAAAGCCCCGCAGGAGCGGGGCTTTTCGGTCGCCGTCAGGCTGGCAGAAACCGGAGATTACTTGATCTTGGTTTCTTTGTATTCCACATGCTTGCGGACGACGGGATCGAACTTCTTGATCGCCATCTTTTCCGGCATGTTGCGCTTGTTCTTCGTGGTCGTGTAGAAGTGACCCGTACCAGCGGTGGACTCGAGCTTGATCTTGTCGCGTGCGCCTTTTGCCATGATTGTGCTCCTTGGGCTTAGGCTTCGCCGCGTGCGCGCAGGTCAGCGAGCACGGAATCGATGCCGTTCTTGTCGATCAGGCGCAGGCCGGCGTTCGAGACGCGCAGGCGCACCCAGCGGTTTTCGCTTTCAACCCAGAACCGGCGGTTTTGCAGGTTCGGCAGGAAGCGACGCTTGGTCTTGTTGTTGGCGTGGGAAACGTTGTTGCCGCTCATCGGCGCTTTCCCAGTTACTTGGCATACGCGTGCCATGAGAGCACTCCTAATACGCTAAATTCGGGGTTCGATCGCCGGTGAAGGTTCCATCGCGCCGCCACGTGATCCATGGTTGCACTCAGAACGCCGTAGCCCTTGCAGACGAGGCCCTTCGATGGCTAGAACTGGTTGGAAAAAATACAGACGGCGATTCTAGCAGAAAAAGTTCAGAAAAATCAAACCTAATTTCACTTCGCCGTTGCGGCGCCCTGGGACGGGCCGCCGCGCCACAGTTTACAGCCAACCGGCCCGCGCGAACGAAAAAGTATCGCTGACGCCGACGACGACGTGATCGAGCAGCCGCACGTCGACGAGTTCGAGCGCGTCTTTCAGCACGCGGGTCAGGCGGCGGTCTTCCGCGCTCGGCTGCACCGCGCCCGACGGATGGTTGTGCGCGACGATCAGCGCCGCGGCGTTATGTTTCATCGCGCGGCGCACGATCTCGCGCGGATAGACGGCCATGCGCGTGAGCGAGCCGCGCGCGATTTCCTCCATGTCGATCAGGCGGTTGCGCGCGTCCAGATAGACCGCGATGAACACTTCGTACTGGCGCGTGCCGATCTTCAGTCGCAAACAATCCTCGACGGCACCGGGCGAGTCGATCGGCGTCCGTTCCTCCGCTTTCTCCACCAGCATGCGCCGCGCGATCTCGGTGACCGCGACGAGCCGCGCGGAGCGCGCGGGACCGATGCCGGGGTGCGCCTCGAAATCGCCGGTGGTCGCTTCGAGCAGCCCGCTCAGCGTGCCGAACTGCTCGACCAGTTTGCGGGCGGTGACGAAGACATCGTGACCGGGCTTGCCGGTGCCGAGCAGCAGCGCGATCAGCTCGTCGTCGGTCAGCGCGGTCGGCCCGCGTTCCACCAGCCGTTCGCGCGGCCGCTCGGGCCGCCAGCCGGCCGGGCGGCGCCTGTGCCGGTTGATCGGGATGACGCGGCCGGGCGGATCGGTCGGCGTGTCGGCGGTGTCGCGGCATTCGGCCGACGGCAGGATGAGGCGGGGTGACGGCATGCTCGGAACTCCATTGGGCGCGGGCGGCGTGCGCGACGTCGTCGCACTTTCCTCCTTGCCCGCTCAGGTGACTTACAATATTGGCTTTGCGCCGGGCCATTCGGCCGTATCGGGCGCCGACTGAACGAGTAATTCATGAGCCTCATCGATCTATCCGAAGTGAAGCCCGGTTCCCACGTCACGTTGCATTACCGGCTGGCACTGGCCGACGGCGCCGACATCGTCAACACCTTCTCGGACAAGCCGGCCACGCTGCTGCTGGGCGCGGGGCAACTGGCGCCGTCGCTGGAACAGATTCTGCTCGGGCTCAGGGTTGGCGACCACTCGACTTTTCAGCTAGCCCCCGATCAGGGGTTCGGCCCCCGCAATCCCGACATGCTCCAGCGCGTGACGCTGTCGACGCTGCGCGAGAACGGGATGGTCGGCGACGATTTCACCCCGGGCGAACTCATCGAGTTCAATGCACCGGATGGCGGTCGCTACGCGGGGGTGCTGAAGGAAGTCAGCGAGACCTCGGCGCTGTTCGACTTCAATCATCCGCTCGCGGGCCAGGCGCTCACGTTCGAAGTGAAAATCATCGGAATCCTGTAATCATGAGTACCACCGATACGCTGTCCGGGCAGACCGTCGCCGCCGACGCCGAAATCCTGCTGGCCCAGCCGCGCGGCTTCTGCGCGGGCGTCGACCGCGCGATCGAGATCGTCGAGCGCGCCATCGCGATGCACGGTGCGCCGATCTACGTGCGTCACGAAATCGTCCACAACAAGTACGTGGTCGAGGATCTGAAGAAGAAGGGCGCGATCTTCGTCGAGGAACTCGAGGAAGTGCCGGCCGGCAACACCGTGATCTTCAGTGCGCACGGCGTGTCGAAAGCCGTGCGCGACGAGGCCGACGTGCGCGGGCTGCGCATTTACGACGCAACCTGCCCGCTCGTCACGAAGGTGCACGTCGAGGTGGCGAAGATGCGCCAGGACGGCGTCGACATCGTCATGATCGGGCACAAGGGCCATCCCGAAGTCGAAGGCACGATGGGCCAGGTCGAGCGCGGCATGCACCTCGTCGAAAGCGTCGAGGACGTGCAGAAGCTCGAACTCGCCGATCCCGAGCGCATCGCGCTCGTCACGCAGACGACGCTGTCCGTCGACGACGCGGCCGAGATCATCGGTGCGCTGAAGGCGAAGTATCCGAAGATCCGCGAACCGAAGAAGCAGGACATCTGCTACGCGACGCAAAACCGCCAGGACGCGGTGAAGTTCATGGCGCCGCAATGCGATGTCGTGATCGTGGTCGGGAGCCCGAACAGCTCGAACTCGAGCCGGTTGCGCGAAGTGGCCGAAAAGCGCGGGGTGGCCGCGTACATGGTCGACGCGCCCGACCAGATCGATCCGGCATGGGTCGCCGGCAAGCGCCGCATCGGCGTGACGGCCGGCGCGTCGGCGCCCGAGGTGCTCGCCCAGGCCGTGATCGCACGGCTGCGCGAACTCGGCGTGCGCAACGTCCGGGCGCTCGACGGCATCGAGGAAAACGTGTCGTTTCCGCTGCCGCGCGGGTTGAACCTGCCGCCCGCCGCCTGATTGCCGCATCGCACTCGCGGAACACCGAAGCGCGCCTCCCGGCGCGCTTTTTTTGTGGTCTCGAAATTGCAATCGCAACCATTATTCCCAATCGTGGTGCAACCCGGTTGCTCCCGCCGCGCGTAATCGTGTCTCAAAATTGGTTGCAATGCAGGAAAACCCCATCGAATCAGGAATATTGGCGTCCTATAAATGGAGTTACAATGCGCCCGTTTTCAAGCCGGAATGGCTTTGAAATCGGGTTTTTGGCAAGGCGCGGGAGACCATTCAATGCATGTGAAGTTGGCTTACGCCGTGTCCGTCGCCGCACCGGTTGCAATCCATGCCGGCTGCAGCAAAAAGAGCGACGACGGGGCGGGCAGGGAGGCGGCGGGGTTCGCGGCGCCATCGGCCAGCGGCGTGCGCGTCGCCGGAAGCGGACGCGCGGCGCCATCGGCACGCCGTATCGCGCAACTGGGCAGGGACAAGGAACACGGGGCACGTTTGACGATCGAGGAAATCAACGCGCGCGGCCCGACGACCGGGCCGGCAGCGGGCATGCAGGCTGCGCCGCGGCCAGCGGCCGGTCGATGGATGCCGGACGATCGCGGCGTTGCCGGCAGCGTGCCGATGCCACTGTCCCGCCTTCAATTCGATTCGACGAAACAGCGCGTTGCCGCGACCGCCCATGGCGTGGCGCGCAGTCTGGTTCGTACGATGGATTCCGATGCAGTCCTGACGCAAGTCGGGCGCGGCTGCCGCAACGCCTTGCCGGGCGACGCGGCGCGGAATCCGCTCCGTCCGGGCGCGATGCTTGCATGGCACCGGACGGGCCAGGGCACGGATGCCGGGAAACCGGACGACGGCCGTCTCGGCATGCTGCCCCACGACTTCAAGGAGGCCACGAACACCGTCCTCGATGTCGTGACGATTTAGCGACGGGACTCATGACGGCACCGAAACAGTGCGGTGCCGTTTTTGTATCCGCTCCGGCGGCAGGTCCGGCCGTACAGGCCGGGCGGCGCGCGCCGGGACGATCCACCCTTACCGGTATCGACTAGTACCCGCAGTGTCGCCGAGAAGGCGCGATGCCTCGCTTACCCGCGGCGCAACGACCTCCGGCAGCATGGGCCAAGGAGCTTTAAATGGATATTTTCGTCCAGCAGGTTCTCAACGGGCTGGTGCTCGGCAGTGTGTACGCCATCATCGCGTTGGGATACACGATGGTGTACGGCATTCTCGGCATCATCAACTTCGCGCACGGCGACGTGCTGATGATCGGCGCGATGGTCGCGCTGTCGGCCATCACCGTGCTGCAGAACCACTTTCCCGGCCTCGGCAACGTCGCGACGCTGACGATCGGCCTGGGCATCGCCGCGGTCGTCTGTGCGTTCGTCGGCTTCACGATCGAACGGGTCGCGTACCGGCCGCTGCGCCGCGCGCCGCGCCTCGCGCCGCTGATCACCGCGATCGGCGTGTCGATCCTGCTGCAGACGGCTGCGATGATCATCTGGTCGCGCAACCCGCTGCCGTTCCCGCAATTGCTGCCGACCGACCCGATCAACGTGATCAAGGCCACCGACACCACGCCTGGCGCCGTGATCTCGGTCACTGAAATCGTGATCATCGCGGTCGCGTTCCTCGTGATGGCAGGCCTGCTGCTGCTCGTGCACAAGACCAAGCTCGGCCGCGCGATGCGCGCGATCGCCGAAAGCCCGAACACCGCCAGCCTGATGGGCGTGAACCCGAACTTCGTGATCTCCGCGACGTTCATGATCGGCTCCGCGCTCGCCGCGCTGGCCGGCGTGATGATCGCGTCCGAATACGGCAACGTGCACTTCTACATGGGCTTCATCCCCGGCATGAAGGCGTTCACCGCGGCGGTGCTCGGCGGGATCGGCAACCTCGGCGGCGCGATGGTCGGCGGCGTGCTGCTCGGCCTGATCGAGCAGCTCGGGGCCGGCTACATCGGCAACCTCACGGGCGGCGTATTCGGCAGCAACTATCAGGACGTGTTCGCCTTCATCGTGCTGATCATCGTGCTGGTGTTCCGTCCGTCGGGGCTGCTGGGCGAACGGGTCGCGGATCGCGCGTAACGGAAGGGGAGCAAACAACATGACATCCATTCAACCGATCGAATCGTCGACGTCGCTCGTCGAAGAGCGCAACACCGCCAAGACCGTGGTCATCGGCCTCCTCACCGCGGTCCTCGTGATCGCCGCGCCGATCCTGATCGGCTCTGCCGGCGGCAACTACTGGGTCCGCGTGCTCGACTTCGCGATGCTGTACGTGATGCTCGCGCTGGGCCTGAACGTGGTGGTCGGCTTCGCCGGCCTGCTCGACCTCGGCTACATCGCGTTCTATGCGGTGGGCGCATACGTGGCGGCACTCCTGAGCTCGCCGCACCTGACCTCGCAGTTCGAGTGGATCGCGGCGCTCGCGCCGAACGGCCTGCACGTGCCGTTCCTGCTCATCGTGCCGATCGCGATGGCGCTGGCGGCGACCTTCGGGATCCTGCTCGGCGCGCCGACGCTGCGCCTGCGCGGCGACTATCTGGCGATCGTGACGCTCGGCTTCGGTGAAATCGTCCGGATCTTCATGAACAACCTCGACCGTCCGGTGAACATCACCAACGGCCCGAAGGGGATCACGGGCATCGATCCGGTGCACGTCGGCGGCTTCAACCTGTCGCAGACGCATACGCTGTTCGGCTTCCAGCTGCCGTCGGTGTACATGTACTACTACCTGTTCGTGCTCTGCTCGCTGCTGGTGATCTGGGTGTGTACGCGTCTGCAGCACTCGCGTATCGGCCGCGCGTGGGCAGCGATCCGCGAAGACGAGATCGCCGCGAAGGCGATGGGCATCAACACCCGTAACGTGAAGCTGCTCGCGTTCGCGATGGGCGCGTCGTTCGGCGGCCTGTCGGGCTCGATGTTCGGCGCGTTCCAGGGCTTCGTGTCGCCCGAGTCGTTCACGTTCTGGGAATCGATCGTCGTGCTCGCCTGCGTGGTGCTCGGCGGCATGGGTCATATCCCGGGCGTGATCCTGGGTGCGGTGCTGCTCGCGATCTTCCCGGAATTCCTGCGCTCGACGATGAGCCCGCTGCAGCATGCGCTGTTCGGTCACGACATCGTCGATACGGAAGTGATCCGTCAGGCGCTGTACGGCCTCGCGATGGTGGTCATCATGCTGTACCGCTCGGAAGGCCTGTGGCCCGCGCCGAAGCATGAGGACAAGATCGCGAAACTGGCGAAGCGCAACAGCAAGAAGCCGGTGCGCGCTTAACCAACGGACAAGGGGATAACACACATGAGCGACAAGCAAATCCGACTGTCCGTGCAGGGCGTGAACAAGCGCTTCGGCGGGCTGCAGGCACTGTCCGACGTCGGCCTGCAGATCCGCGAAGGCGAGATCTATGGCCTGATCGGCCCGAACGGCGCCGGCAAGACGACGTTCTTCAACGTGATCACGGGCCTCTACACGCCGGACTCCGGCGACTTCAAGCTGGACGGCACGAACTACACGCCGACGGCCGTGCACCAGGTGGCCAAGGCCGGCATCGCGCGCACGTTCCAGAACATCCGCCTGTTCGGCGGGATGACGGCGCTCGAGAACGTGATGGTGGGCCGCCACGTGCGCACCAAGCACGGGCTGCTCGGGGCGGTGTTCCAGACGCCGGCCGAACGTCAGGAAGAGCGCGAGATCAAGGAACGCGCGATCGAGCTGCTCGAATACGTCGGCGTGCTGCAGTACGCCGACTACACGTCGCGCAACCTGTCGTACGGTCACCAGCGTCGTCTGGAAATCGCACGGGCCCTGGCGACCGACCCGAAGCTGCTCGCGCTCGACGAGCCGGCAGCCGGGATGAACGCGACCGAGAAGGTCGAACTCACGCGCCTGCTCGACAAGATCCGCTCGGACGGCCGCACGATCCTGCTGATCGAGCACGACGTGAAGCTCGTGATGGGGCTGTGCAACCGGATGACGGTGCTCGATTACGGCAAGGTGATCGCCGAGGGTCTGCCGCAGGACGTGCAGAAGAATCCGAAGGTGATTGAGGCATATCTCGGCGCAGGGGTGCACTGATGGCAGCGGCAATGTTGAAAATCAAGGGCTTGCAGGTCAACTATGGCGGCATCCAGGCCGTCAAGGGCGTTGACATGGAAGTCCGTCAGGGCGAGCTCGTGACGCTGATCGGCGCGAACGGCGCCGGCAAGACCACGACGATGAAGGCGATCACCGGCCTGAAGCCGTACTCGGCGGGCGACATCGAGTACGACGGCAAGTCGATCAAGGGCGTGCCGTCGCACGAACTGCTCAAGCGCGGCCTCGCGATGGTGCCGGAAGGCCGCGGGATCTTCGCGCGGATGTCGATCATCGAGAACATGCAGATGGGCGCGTACCTGCGCAACGACAAGGAGCAGATCAAGAAGGACGTCGACCGGATGTTCGGCTTCTTTCCGCGCCTGAAGGAACGGGCGACGCAGCTCGCGGGCACGCTGTCGGGCGGCGAGCAGCAGATGCTCGCGATGTCGCGCGCGATTCTCTCCAAGCCGAAGCTGCTGCTGCTCGACGAGCCGTCGATGGGCCTGTCGCCGATCATGGTCGAGAAGATCTTCGAAGTGGTGCGCGAGATCTCGAAGGAAGGCATCACGGTGCTGCTGGTCGAGCAGAACGCACGCCTCGCGCTGCAGGCGGCCGACCGCGGCTACGTGATGGATTCGGGCACGGTCACGATGGAAGGCGACGCCAAGCAGATGCTCGACGATCCGAAGGTGCGCGCCGCGTATCTGGGCGAGTAAGCGATCGAATGAACGGGCCGGTTGCGCAGGTCGCACCCGGGCTTTCAAAAAGCCGTCACGGGATAGCCGTGACGGCTTTTTTTTCGTATCGTGCGATTCGCGTCGAACTGTGCGCGCAAAGGCGACTCCATTCGATTGTTGCGCCGGCTAGCGTGCGGTCGTCCGCATGCGGTCGCCCGCAGCCGGTCGCCCGCAGCCGGTCGCCCGCAAACGGACACACGGGCCGCGTAGCATCGGCGGCTCATCGGGACACGGAGAACACGCATGAGTCTGGACTACGGTTTCGTGAAGGCGAAGGTGACGTCGGTGGCGCGGCTGAAGGGTTCGCCGCACGGCAGCGAGATCCAGTATCACATCCACCTGACGCTGGCGCTGCCGGCGGGCGACTGGGATGTCGCGATCAATGTCGGCACCAACGACGCGGACGACCTGCTGAACTACAAGCTCGTCTACGATTTCCACCATCCGGTCACGCAGACGCTCGCCGCCGCGGCCGAAGGCTTTACCGATCTCACGGGGCAGGCCGCGCTGCCCGCGCTCGACTACCTGCGCAGCGACATCCTGAACGAGACGGGCGCGTGGCGCGCGAGCGCGGTGATGGACGGCACCGAGCATCCGGAGCCGATCCCGTCGCTGCTGCGGCTCGTGAACGCCGCGCAGTCGCAGGGCCTCGACGTCGTCGTGTTCGGCCGCACCTATGCGCAAGGCAACGGCATCCACGACACGCACATGAACCAGGGCTCGACCGGCCCGAACTACCTGCATCGCGCGGGCGACGATCACAACGACCACAACGACGTGTGGCAGGACGGCGCGCTGATCGTGCGCGTGAGCGACACGCAGTGGGCCGCGTATTTCGCGGCGTTCGAGCAGCAGGCCGTGCCGACCGACGCGCTCGGCAACCCGCTGCCGGGCGCGGGGCCGATCACGCGCTGAGCCGTGCCGCTGCCGGCGGCCGCGTTACGCGGCGGGCAGCGTCTTGCCGAACGAGATGCGTTCCTCGACGCGATAGCCGAGCGCCGCGTAGAAGCGGCATGCGTCCTCGTTGCCGGGCAGCACCTGGAGGTTGATCTTCAGGCAGCCGCGCGCGGCGAGCGCGCGTTCCGCATGCGCGATCAGCGCGCGGCCGACGCCGAGCCGGCGTGCGTCGTTCGCGACGCCGAACGAGTAGAGCCAGCCGCGATGTCCGTCGAAACCGGCCATCAGCGTGCCGACGACGCGCGCCCCGCTGGTCGCGACGAAGAACAGTTCCGGCTGGGTCGCGAGCTTCAGCTCGATCGATCGCAGCGGATCGCGGTGCGGCGGCGCACCGGCTTCGTCGTACTGCGGGAACGCGTCGCGCCATACCGCGAGCACGGCATCGGTGTCGGCGCGTTCGAACGGGCGGATAGCGACAGCATCGGCGGCGGCATCCATCGCGGGGTCTCCTTACAGCGTGTCGAGGATCGACCGCAGCATCGCCATCATCCGGTCGATTTCTTCGGTCGTCACGTTCAGCGCGGGCATGAAGCGCAGCAGGTTCGGCCGTGCGGCGTTCAGCAGCAGGCCGTCGGGCTGCATGTCGCGCGCCTTCTCGACGATCTGCGGGCCGATGTCCTTGCCGAGCAGCAGCGCGCGCAGCAGGCCTTCGCCGCGTTCGCCCTCGAAGCCGCGCTCCTCCGACAGCTCGAGCAGCTTGCGCTTCAGGTATTCGCCGCGCTCGCGCACGCCTTCCAGGAAGCCGGGCGCGACGAGCTGCGAGATGACCGAATGACCGGCCGCCGTCATCAGCGGGTTGCCGTTGTACGTGCCGCCCTGGTCGCCGGCCTCGAACACCGCGACATCGGCCTTCGACAGCAGCGCCGCGAGCGGCACGCCGCTGCCGATGCCCTTGCCGAGCGTCATGATGTCCGGCTCGATATCGGCGAGTTCGTACGCGAACAGCGTGCCCGCGCGGCCGCAGCCGCTCTGCACTTCGTCGACAATCAGCAGCAGGTTGTGCTGTTTCGTCAGCGCGCGCAGCTCCTGCATGAATTCGCGCGTGGCCGGAATCACGCCGCCTTCGCCCTGGATCGGTTCGAGCATCACCGCGACGGTCTTGTCGGTGATCAGCTTCTCGACCGAGTTGATGTTGTTCAGTTCGGCCTTCGGGAAGCCCGGCACCTGCGGCGCGTAGATCGTGTCCCAGCCCGGCTTGCCGCTGGCCGACATCGTCGCGAGCGTGCGGCCGTGGAAGCTGTGGTCGAACGTGATGATCTCGTACGCGCCGTTCCTGAACTTGCGGCCCCACTTGCGCGCGAGCTTGATCGCGCCTTCGTTCGCCTCGGCGCCGCTGTTCGTGAAGAACACCTTGTCGAACACGCTCTGCTGCGTGAGCAGGGCCGCGAGCTTCGCCATCGGCTCGTTGTAGAACGCCGGCGACGGGTTCAGCAGCTTTTCGGCCTGCGTTTTCAGTGCTTCGACGACACCGTCGTTGCAATGGCCGAGGCTGTTGACGGCCCAACCCTGGATGAAGTCCAGATAGCGCTTGCCCGTGTGATCGTAGAGCCACGAACCCTTGCCGTGCGTAAACACGATGTCGGGGCGGTTCGTGATGTACATCAGCGAGTCGATCGGATAATCGTTCAGGGGCATGGCAGCAGACTCCAGCGGGCGTTGAAAGGGAAACGGGCAATAAAAAAGCCACGGAAGGCCGTGGCTGGTGGGTCGAACAGCTTGTGCGTAACCGGTGAAGCGGAGGAGGGTTACGCGCGAGTCCGTGACGAGCCGGCGGCATCCGGGCGGAGCGGCGAGCGGCGACGTCGGAGAGCGGACAGGAAGCGGTTCATGTGCGCAAGCATAAGGCATCCCGCGCCCCACTGTAAACCGCCGCGATGCCACGGATGTGACACGGGCGGCGCGCGGCGGGGACGCGGGCGCGCCCGGTGCTCAGACCGGATGCGCGAGATCGGCGGCGCTCGTGAACGAGTCCGCGTAGAACTCCTCGGCCGGCAGCGCGTGGTGCTGCGTGAAGTCGCGCTGCGCGGATTCGACCATCACCGGCGCCCCGCACGCGTACACCTGGTGGCCGGACAGATCGGGCAGATCATCGATCACCGCGCGATGGACGAAACCGGTGCGGCCCGTCCACTGGTCGGCGTCGTCCGGCTCGGAGAGCACCGGCACGTACTTGAAGTTCGGGATGTCGCGCGCCCACTGCTCGGCGAGCTCGGCGAGGTAGATGTCCTTCTTGCGGCGCGCGCCCCAGTAGAGCGTCATCGGGCGCGTGATGCCCGAGTGCTTCACATGCTCGATGATCGCCTTGATCGGCGCGAAGCCGGTGCCCGACGCGAGCAGCACGATCGGCTTGTCGGAGTCCTCGCGCAGGAAGAACGTGCCGAGCGGGCCTTCGAAGCGCAGGATGTCGCGCTCCTTCATCGCGCCGAACACGTGGTCGGTGAACTTGCCGCCCGGCATGTGGCGGATGTGCAGCTCGATCGGGCCTTCCTCGTGCGGCGCGTTCGCCATCGAGTAGCTGCGGCGCGAGCCGTCCTTCAGGATGAATTCGACGTACTGGCCGGCGAGGTACTGCAGGCGTTCGTTGGCTGGCAACTGCAGCTTCACGACCATCACGTCGTCCGCCTTGCGTTCGAGCGCGGCGATCCGACACGGCAGCTTCTTGACCTGCACGCCGTCGACGCCGGCGATCTCGCGCACGTCGATCTCGAGATCGCATTGCGCCTTCGAGCAGCACAGCAGCGCGAGGCCGCGCGTGCGTTCGTCGTTGGACAGCGCCGACGCGGCGTGCGGGCCCTGTTCGATCTGGCCCGACACGATCTGGCCCTTGCAGGAGCCGCACGCGCCGTTCTTGCAGCCGTACGGCAGATGGACGTTCTGACGCAACGCGGCCGCCAGCACGGTTTCGTCCGACTCGACCTGGAATTGCCGGCCGCTTTGCTTGAGAGTGACGTTGAATGCCATAGAACCAAACTAGAACAAAATGGGGGAACCGTGCATGTCGCGCACGGCAGCTACAATGCAAAACCGTTGCGCGTCGCGCAACGGCGGCTACTGATTTCGCAACCAACATGATCGCGACACGAATCCTGCGCCGGCCGCGCGTACTGATCGTCGGCTGCGGCGACGTCGGCATGCGCTGCGTCGCGCAATGGCGTGACGCGCGCCGCGACTTGCGCATCCTCGCGCTGACGAGCCACCCGGCCCGCTGCGACGAATTGCGCGCCGCGGGCGCCACGCCGATCGTCGGCGATCTCGATCGCCCGGCGACGCTCGGCCGTCTCGCGGGCCTCGCCCGCACGATCCTGCATCTCGCGCCGCCGCAATCCGACGGCCGCGACGATCGACGCACGCGTGCGCTGATCGCCGCAACGTCCATGCCCGCGCGTCGGCCGGCGGCACCGCCGGCATCGGCGGTCGGCCGGCTCCGAACGCTGCGCATCGCGGCGCGACAGGCCGGCGCGCCCGTTCGGGCAGCGCGTATTGTACCCGAGGGTCTTCGCGCGCCGAGGCTCGTCTACGCCAGTACGACGGGCGTCTACGGCGACTGCGGCGGCGCGCGCATCGACGAAACGCACCCGCTGCGCCCCGCGAATCCGCGCGCGTTCCGGCGCGTGTCGGCCGAGCGACAACTGCGCGCGGCGACGGTGCGCGGCGTGCTGTCCGCGCGCATCGTGCGCATTCCCGGCATCTACGCGGCGAACCGCCTGCCGGTCGCGCGGCTCGAGCGCGGCACGCCGGCGCTCGAGCCGGCCGACGACGTGTACACGAACCACATTCACGCGGACGATCTCGCGGCGATCCTGCGCCGTGCGGCCGAGCGCGGCAAGCCGGCGCGCGTCGTGCACGCGTCGGACGACACCGAACTGCGGATGGGGGAGTATTTCGACCGGGTCGCGCAGGGGCTCGGCCTGCCGAGGCCGCCGCGCGTCAGCCGCGCGGACGCGGAGCGCCTGCTCGAGCCGACGCTGCTGTCGTTCATGCGCGAGTCGCGGCGCCTGTCCAACGCACGGCTCAAGGCCGAATTGTGCGTGACGTTGCGCTATCCGACCGTAGACGATTTCCTTCAAACGCTCGCGCCGGGCAGCGCGTCAGGTGAGCGCCGGTAACGCCTCGATCAGCAGGAAGCACAGCAGCGCACCGATCAGCGCGCCGATCAGGTTCGGATGATATTTGTGCTTCAGATGCATCGTGGCCAGCAGGCCGCCGATCACGATGACGCCGATGACCGCGAACGCGATCATCGCCGACGACAGTGCGAAAGAATGGTTGATGTTCATGATGTCTCCCCCTGCATCGCTGCTCTTGCAGCTTGTGATTTCAGTATAGCGGGGGAACCTGCGGCGCAGGGGCGGCCGGACACCGAGCGGTCGTGCGGATTTTCCCTTACAGGGTTTGGACGGGATTGCGCAGCGCGGCAAGGTCGGCTTCGTCGAGCCACCGCCATGCGCCGGGTGCGAGGTCGGCCGGCAGCACGAAGCCGCCGATGCTTTCGCGGTGCAGCAACTCGACGCGATTGCTCGCCGCCGCGACCATCCGCTTGACCTGGTGGTACTTGCCTTCGAGCACGGTCAGCGCGAGCGCGTGCGTGTCGCGGGCGTCGGCGGCGACGGCCGCGATCGGCTTCGGCTCGCCATGCAATTGCACGCCGGTGCGCAGCGCGTGCAGTTGCGCGTCGTCGAGCGGGTGGCGCACGGTCGCGACGTAGGTCTTCGGCACCTTGCGCTTGGGCGACGTGTACGCGTGCACGAACTGGCCGTCGTCGGACAGCAGCAGCAGGCCGGTCGTGTCCTGGTCGAGCCGGCCGACGCATTGCACGCCGCGCGCGACGAGCGGCGCGGGCAGCAGGCTGAACACGCTCGCATGGTGCTGCGGATCGCGCGAACACTCGTAGCCGGCCGGCTTGTTGAGCGCGAGATACGCGCGCGCATGGAACGGCCATGCCGTATCGTCGACCGAGAACACGAGGCCGTCGGTGTCGAAGGCGGCGTCCGGGTCGGTCGCGGCGGCGCCCGCGACGGCGACGCGGCCCGCTTCGATCAGGCCGCGGCACTGGCGGCGCGAGCCGAAGCCCTGAGTGTAGAGAATGCTTTCGAGATCCATAGCGCGCGCATTCTATCAAGCACCGGCGCATGGCCGGCATGAACCCGCATGCGCTGGTAAGCTGCCGGAACGCTGCGCGGCGCGCGGCGCCGTTCATTCTTCACGGAAAGTCCATGCCTTTCGATTCATTCCCGTTCGGCCGCCAGGCTGCCGCCGTCATCGTCGCCGCGACCGTTTCGTCGACCGCGTTCGCGCATGCGCATCTCGCGAAGAGCGACCCGGCGGCGGGCGCCGCGCTGGCTGCCGCACCGGCGGCCGTCACGCTCGACTTCACCGAGCCGCTGGAGCCGGCATTCAGCTCGATCGTCGTCGTCGATGGCGAGGGCAAGACGGTGTCGGACGGCCGAGCGCGGATCGACGCGTCGATGCGCAAGCGGATGACGGTGCCGCTCGCGGCGCTCGGCACGGGCGCGTACATGGTGAAGTGGGTGGCCGTCGCGACCGACGGGCATCGCACGCAGGGCGCTTACGGCTTCAGCGTGAAGTGACGCAACGGCGGCGGCAGGCCCGTGCCAGGGTTGCCGCCCGCCTTATCCGACCAGGAGTCCTGCATGAATCCGACGACGCTCGACGCACTCGCCGATTTCCCCCGTCAGCTCGAAGCGCATTTCGCGGCCGTGCCCGACGGCTATGCGCGCTGGACTCCCGACGACTGGGCCGGCATCCCGAGCGAGCATTTCTCGCCGCTCGGGCAGCTCTGCCATGTGCGCGACATCGAGATCGACGGCTATCACGTACGGCTGCGGCGCATGCTCGACGAGGACCGGCCGCTGCTCGTCTCGATCGACGGCGACGCGCTCGCGACCGAGCGGCGCTACAACGACGCGTACGCGTCCGACGTGCTCGCGGCGATTCGCGACGCACGACGCGAGACGCTGGCGCTGCTGTCGAGCCTCACGCCCGAACAGTTCGAGCGTACCGGCGAGTTCGACGGCTACGGTTCGCTGACCGTGCGCGGGCTCGTCCATTACCTGTGCAGCCACGACCAGCAGCATCTGGCCGGCATGCAGTGGCTGCTCGGCAAGATCGACGCGGCGCTGTACGCGCGCTGAGCCGGCCGGCGGCCGCGCTTCGATAGCGGAATCGGGTGCCGCCGTCGGTGCGGCAGACCACATTGCACGGCTTCGATTGGATCGATTTTCTGGATAATCCATCCAGCCGCGGCCGGCTGACCGGCGCGGCGCGCATGCCTACACTCCTAGCTTCGTTCAACGAAAAAGGAGTCAACCGTGGCAACTCATACGCTCGCAGACAAGGTCGTCCTGATCGCAGGCGGCGCAAAGAATCTCGGCGGCCTGATCGCCCGGGACCTGGCGGGCCACGGCGCGAAGGCGGTGGCGATTCACTACAACAGCGCGGCGTCGCAGGCGCAGGCCGAGGAGACCGCCGCCGCGGTACGTGCGGCCGGTGCTCAAGCGGCGACGTTCCAGGCGGACCTGACGACCGCCGCCGCGGTCGAGAAGTTGTTCGACGACGCGAAGCAGCGCTTCGGCAAGATCGACATCGCGATCAACACGGTCGGCAAGGTGCTGAAGAAGCCGTTCACCGAGATCAGCGAAGCCGAGTACGACGAGATGTTCGCGGTCAACAGCAAGTCGGCGTTCTTCTTCATCAAGGAAGCCGGGCGGCACCTCGAGGATCACGGCAAGCTCGTCACGCTCGTGACGTCGCTGCTCGGCGCGTTTACACCGTTCTACGCGGCGTACGAAGGATCGAAGGCGCCGGTCGAGCACTTCACGCGCGCGGCGTCGAAGGAATACGGCGCGCGTGGAATCTCGGTGACGGCCGTCGGGCCGGGCCCGATGGACACGCCGTTCTTCTATCCGGCCGAAGGCGCCGATGCGGTCGCATATCACAAGACGGCCGCCGCGCTGTCGCCGTTCAGCAAGACAGGGCTGACCGACATCGAGGACGTCGTGCCGTTCATCCGTCATCTCGTGACCGACGGCTGGTGGATCACGGGCCAGACGATCCTGATCAACGGCGGCTATACGACCAAGTAACCGGCCCGTTTGCGGCAGCGCGGCGCACCGCAATGGCGCGTTTGCGTGGACAATGGACGGGCGCGTGGCCACGAGGCCGCGCGTCCGTTTTCTCCGTGTCGCCGAAGCCGGCCGGCCGCGATGCGCGCCAGCCGGCTGGCGACTGCCGTTCGAACCCGGGTTTCCCGCCGATGGACAAGCTGGATCAGGTCAGGATCTTCCTGCAGGTTGCCGAGATGGGCAGCTTCATCAAGGCCGCGCATGCGCTCGGCGTGCCGCGCGCGACCGTGTCGGCGGCCGTCCAGCAACTCGAGACGGCGCTCGGCACGCGTCTGTTGCACCGCACGACGCGTCAGGTGCAGCTGACCGCCGACGGCGCGCTGCTGCTCGAACGCGGCCGGCGCCTGCTCGCGGAGGCCGACGAGCTCGACCGTCTGTTTCGGCGCCGCGACCGCGACGTGGTCGGGCGGCTGAACGTCGACGTGCCGAGCCGGATCGCGCGCCGCGTCGTGGCACCCGCGCTGCCGTCGCTGTTTCGCCGCCACCCGAAGCTGCAACTGTCGCTCGGCTCGACCGACCGCACGATCGACCTCGTGCAGGAGGGCGTCGATTGCGCGATCCGCGTCGGGCGGCTCGCGGACAGCAGCCTCGTCGTGCGGCCGCTCGGGCAGTTCACGCTGATCAATTGCGCGAGCCCCGACTACCTGCGCGAATGCGGCGTGCCCGAGCATCCGGATGCACTCGCGCACGGGCACTGGGCGATCGGCTATGCGTCTCCGACGACGGGGCGCGAGCTAGGCTGGGAATACTGCGCGGACGGACGGCGGCACATGCTGACGCTGCCGAGCCGCGTGATCGTCAACAACGCCGAGACCTATATCGCCAGCTGCATCGCGGGAATGGGGCTGATCCAGATTCCGCGCTTCGACGTCGAGCATCTGCTGGCAAGCGGCGCACTCGTCGACGTGATGTCCGGCCACCGCGCCGAGCCGATGGACGTGGCGGCCGTGTATCCGCACCGCCGGCATCGTTCGAGGCGGCTCAACGCGTTCATCGAGTGGTTCGGCGAGTTGATGGCGGAGGCATTGAACGACGCGGGTGCGAGCGGCAGCGGCGACTGAAAGCGGCATCGTGCCGGTGCCTGCGGGCCGTCCCGCGCCGTTCTCCGGCTCGTGACGCCGCCCGATCGGTACCGGCGCGACGTGGCACCTGCGGCGACTGCGGCGACTGCGCCGCGCGTGCTCAGGCAGCGAACTGCCGCGTGCGCCCGGTGGCCCGAACCGCGTCGATCAGCGCGGCGCCGACGCCCGAGGGTTTCGACGCGAATGCGTAAAAGCGTGCGGCCGGCAGCGCCGGGAGGCCGTCGTGCGGCCCGCACTCGCGCAGGCCGTCGCGTAGTTGGCTGCGCGCGAGCGCCGTGACCGCGAAACCGGCGAGCGCGGCTGACATGCACCCGGCCATGCTCCCGCTTTCGAACAGCACGCGAAACGGCTGCAGCGCCGCGGCGAGCGCGGAAACCGCGGCTTGCCGATACACGCACGGCTCCGGAAACAGCGCGAGCGGCACGCCTTCTTCGGCATCGAGCGCCGTATCGGCCGCGAATGCCCACACGAGCGGCTCCTCCCACAGCAATTCGCCGGGCGTGTCGACCTGTCGGCACTGCTTGCCGAACACGACGTCGAGCCGGCCCAGCGATTGCTCCCGCAGCAGCGACGCGGTGATGCCGACCTTCAGTTCGATCGAGGTGCGCGGATGGCTGTCGCGGAACGTGCGCAGCACCTGCGGCAGCCACGTGCCCGCGAAATCCTCCGATGCGCCCACCCGCAGCGGCCCGTGCGCCGGCGCGCCGCGCAGCCGCGCGCGCACTTCGCGCTCCATGTCGACGATGTTGCGCGCGTACGCGTACAGCGTGTCGCCGGCCGGCGTCAGCGCGATACGGCGTGTCGTGCGCGCGAGCAGCACGGTGCCGGCCGCCTGTTCGAGCCGCTTGATGTGGCCGCTGACGGCGGACGGCGTCAGCGCGAGGCGTTCCGCGGCCGGCGCGAATCCGCGGCTGTCGACCACTTCGAGAAAGGTGCGCAGCAGCCCGATGTCGAGCGCGGTCGACGCAGGATTGGTCGGCGGTTCCATGGATCGATTCAACGCGATATCTAAAGAGTAAATCATGATACTCCGTGAATCGTGATGAAAGGCCGACCTACCATCGTAGGTTCATGCTGACTGACGGAGTACCCGATGACGACCTATGCACATGCGACGACCGCGTCGCTCGACATTGCCTATCTCGAATGGAATCCGCACGGCGAACACGTGGCCGTGCTGCTGCACGGATGGCCGGACAGCCCGGTCGGCTGGGAGGCGGTGGCATCGGCACTCGTCGCACGCGGCTACCGCGTGCTCGCGCCAGCGCTGCGCGGTTTTGCGCCGACGCGCTTTCGCGACGCGTCCGTGCCGCGCAGCGGCCAGCTCGCGGCGCTCGGGCGCGACCTGCTCGAATTCGTCGACGTGCTCGGTATCGAGCGGCCCGTGCTGGTCGGGCACGACTGGGGCGCCCGCGCGGCCGCGAACGCCTGCGGGCTGCGCGGCGGTGCCGCATCGCAGCTCGTGATGCTGTCGGTCGGGTACGGCACCAACGATCCCGCTCAGCCGCTGTCGCTGCAGCAGGCGCGCAACTACTGGTATCACTGGTTCATGGCGACGCCGCGCGGCGAGCAGGCGCTGCGCGACGACCGCCGTGCATTTGCGCGCCTGATGTGGGATACGTGGTCGCCGCCGGGCTGGTATCGCGACAGCGATTTCGACGCGGCGGCCGTTGCGTTCGACGGACCCGACTGGATCGACGTCGTGCTGCATTCGTACCGGCAGCGCTGGGGCTTCGCGGCGGGTACGCCGGCCTATGCCGCCGACGACGCGCGGCTGAACCCGGCGCCCGTGCTGACGGTGCCGACGCTCGTGCTGCATGGCGGCGCGGACGCCTGCAATCATCCGGACAGCTCGGCCGGGCGCGAACGGTTCTTCGCCGGGCGCTACGAGCGGCAGGTGCTCGACGGAGTGGGGCACTTCCCGCAGCGCGAGTCTCCGGCGGCGGTCGCGGACGCGATCCTCGGGTTCTGCGAGCGGGATTGACCCGCGCCGGCCGGCCCGGCGCGGGAAGGATCAGCCGCCCGCGCGCGGCGCGAGCAGGTCGCCGAGGCCGAGGTTCCGGAACATCTCGCGGCGGATGCGATCGCCGACGCGGAATACTTCCTCCGCGCCGTCCTGCGACGGATCGACGAAGACGCGGTATGGGCGCTTGCCGTGCGGAGCGGCGACGATATCGACGATCGCCGTCGCGACCGCGCCGGCATCGGCGTCCGCGGGTTCGAGCGCAGCGAGGCCCTTCAGCGCCTGATCGGCAACGCCCGCATAAGGGCCGCTGTCGTAGAGCGCCTCAGCCGCCGCATCGGCCGGCTTGCCCGCATGGGCGAAGTGATTCGTCCCCTTGGTGAATGCGCCCGGCACGACGATCGACGTTTCGATGCCCCAGCGGGTGAGCTCGGCAGCGTAGGACACCGCGAGCGAGTCCATCGCGGCTTTCGCGGCGAAGTAGGGGGCCAGGAACGGCGGGGTGCCGCCGCGCGCCGACGAGGACGATACCCATACGAGCAGGCCGCGGCCCTGGCCGCGCAGGTGCGGCAGCGCCGCGCGGTTCACGCGCTGGGTCGACACGACGTTGATGTCGTAGAGCTGCGCCAACTGCTCGGGCGTGAACGCTTCGGCCGGCCCGAACACCATGTGGCCGGCGTTGTGAACGACGACGTCGAGGCGGCCGTGGTCGGCGATCACGCGATCGATCGCGGCGTCGACCGATGCGTCGTCGCCGACGTCGAGTTCGAGGCTGCGCAGGTCGACGCCGTGTTCTTGCGCATAGGTGGCGACGGCGGCGACGCGCGGTGCGTTGCGCCCGGCGCTCTCGCGCATCGATGCGTAGACCGTGTGACCGGCGCGGGCGAGCGCCTGGGCCGTCAGCAAGCCGAAGCCGCTGGACGCGCCGGTGACGAGGACGACTTCCTTCATGAGCGATCTCCTGGTGGAAAGACGAGGGGCAGCGGGCGGTCCGTTAGCACATGCCGCCGTTGGCGCGCAGGATCTGGCCGTTGATCCACGCGCCGTCGGGGCTCGCGAGGAACGCGACGACGCGCGCGATGTCGTCGGGCTGGCCGAGCCGCTCGAGCGGGTTCAGCTTCGCGAGCCGATTGACGAGTTCGGGGCTCTTGCCCTGCAGGAACAACTCGGTCGCGACCGGCCCCGGCGCGACGGCGTTCACGCGGACGCCGCGCCCGCGCATTTCCTGCGCGAGCACCTGCGTGAGGCTTTCGACCGCCGCCTTGCTGGCGACGTACACGCCGTAAGTCGGCATGCGCATGCCGATCACGCTGGTCGACAGGTTGATGATGCGTCCGCCGTCGCGCACCCGTTTTGCCGCTTCGCGGCATACGTTGAACGTGCCTTTCACGTTGATGGCGATCGTTTCGTCGAAGAGCGCATCGTCGCAGTCGGCGATGGCCGCCAGCTTCATCACGCCCGCGGAATTGACCACCACGTCGATGCCGCCGAATGCGTCGCGGGCGGCGTCGAACAGCGCGGCCACGGCGGCCGGGTCGGCGACGTTCGCCTGCACCGCGACGGCATGGCCGCCGTCGGCGACGATCGCGTCGACCACCTCGCGGGCCGGGCCGGCGCTCCCGGCATAGTTGACGACGACCCGGAAGCCGTCCCGGGCGAGCTGGCGGGCGATTTCCGCGCCGATGCCGCGCGACGAACCCGTGACGAGGGCGACCTGTTCCGATGTGCTCATGTCCTGCTCCTGGTGAATGGATGGGTGCCGTTCGATCCGGCGACAGGACTACTGTAGGCTTCCTCGGTGAATAAAAATAATGAATAATGATCAGCCAATGAATGACTAAAAGTATGTCTCATGGGATTCGACAGCAGGCTGCTCAGCGGTATCGGCGTGCTCTCCGCGGTGATCGAGGCCGGCACCTTCGCGCGGGCGGGCGAGGCGATGGGGCTGACTCAGCCGGCGGTGAGCCGCGCCGTCGCCCGGCTGGAAGAGCGGGTCGGCATCCGGATCTTCAACCGGACGGCGCGCGCGATCACGTTGACCGACGAAGGACGACGCTTTTACGAGGCGGTCGCGCCGCTGCTGGCCGGCATCGAGGAGGCGGCGCTCGACGCCGGCGAGTCGAAGGCGCGCGTGAGGGGGCGGTTGCGGGTCAACGTGGACGGCACGTTCGGTCATTACGTGCTGGCGCCGCGGATGGCGGAATTTCTCGATCGCTTTCCCGATCTGTCCGTCGAGATCAGCGTGCGCGACCGGATGGGCGACCTCGTCGCCGACGGCTTCGACGTGGCGGTGCGCTTCGGCATCCCGGAGCCGTCGTCATATCGTGCGCGACTGCTGCTCGAGACGCGCGTGCTGACCTGCGCGTCGGCGGCCTATGTCGAACGTCACGGCGAGCCGCGTCATCCGCGCGATCTCGCGCACGGGCATCGTTGCGTGCTGATTCGCGACCCGGTGACGGGGCGGCCGTATGAATGGGAGTTTCATCGGGGCAAGGAGGTCGTGCCGATCGACGCCGCCGGCAGGCTGATGGTGAACGACACAGGCGGGCTGCTCGGCGCGTGCCTCGGCGGCGCGGGCATCGCGCAATTGCTGGAACTCTACGCGCGGGACATCGTTGCCGACGGGAAGCTGGTCCTGCTGCTGCCGGAGTGGACGGACGAGACATTTCCGCTCTACGCGTATCACCACGCGTCCAATCTCGTTGCCGCGAAGGTGCGCGTGTTTCTCGACTTCGTCCGCGAGTTGACGGTCTGAGTGTCTGCACGGCGAAGGGCGGCCGGCAGGTCATTCGGTGCGATGGGGAATGTTGTCCGGGAACGGATAGGGCGCATGCGGCCCGGGCCAGTCGGGTACCGGCGGCGCGCTCAGCACGTCGCACCCGTCAAGCATGAGCGCCAGCCCCGCGGCGAGCACGCCGCGGCAGATCCGGCATGAAATCGTGCGCATGAACATGGGTGGCCTCCGTGGTCGGCATTCCCTGATGCTTGGACTGCCGGGCGGGATACCTGTTGCGGCGAACGCGGCGCAAAAACAAAAAACCCGCGAAGCGGCGAGCTTGCGCGGGTTTCGACAGTTGCAGCGCATGACGCTGCGAAATACTGGTGCCCAGGGCCGGAATCGAACCGGCACGCCTTGCGGCGGGGGATTTTGAGTCCCCTGCGTCTACCAATTTCACCACCTGGGCTTGATCCTGGCCGCGCATGCGATGTGCAGATTGTGCGCGGCGAAACGCGGATTATGGCGGAAAACCGCGCACCCGGCAAGCAGCCCGGCACCCGGCCGCATACGACTTACTGGCTCAGGTAGACGAACTGGCCATGTTTGACGATCCCCATCACGCTCGCGCGCTGATCGAGCCCCACGTGATCCTTGTCGCTCGTATTGACGACGCCGTTAGGCACGACGAGCTCATGTGCGCGTTCGAGTTCGCGCCGCAGCGCGGCACGGAAGGCCGGCGTGCCGGGCTGCGCGGCCTTCAGCGCGCGACCGACCGCGTCCGCGAGGCGCAGGTACACGCCCGCCGCGTCGCCCGCGAACTGCGTGACGGTGCCTGCGCCATATCGGGCTTCATACGCGTCGACGAATGCCAGCGCGGCCTTGCGCGCCGGATGGTCGGCCGGCAGCGTGCGCGCGACGACGACCGGCTGGGTCGGGAACAGCGTCCCGTCGACGTCCTTGCCGCCGAGCTTGATGAATTCCGGCGTCGCGATCCCGTGGGTCTGGTAGATCGCACCCTTGTAGCCGCGCTCGATCAGCGTGCGCTGCGGCAGCACGGCCGGCGTGCCCGAGCCCGCGATCAGGATCGCATCGGGTTTCGCCGCGATCAGCTTCAGCGCCTGGCCGGTGACGCTCGCGTCGGTGCGGTTGAAGCGCTCGGTCGCGATCACGCGGATCTTGCGCAGGTCCGCGAAGCGCGTGAATTCGTTGAGCCAGCTGTCGCCGTAGCTGTCCGCGAAGCCGATGAAGCCGACCGTCTTCACGCCGTGGTTGGCCATGTAGCGCGTCATCACGTCGGCCATCGCGCTGTCGCTCTGCGCCATCTTGAACGCCCAGGTCCGCGCGCCTTCCTGCGGCTCGACGATCGCGCCCGAGCCGACCAGCGTGATCATTGGCGTCTGCGCGGCGGCCACCGCGTCGAGCGCCGCGAGCGCGGCCGGCGTGATGTTCGGCCCGACCACGACGTCGACGTGATCCTCGTCGACCAGCTTGCGGATGTTGCGCACGGCGGCGCCCGGGTCGGACGCGTCGTCGAGCACCGTGACCTGCACGGGCTGCCCGGCGATCGTCTTCGGCCACATCAGGATCGCGTTCTTGCTGGTGATGCCGATCGCGGCGGCCGGGCCGGTCGACGACAGGTCGACGCCGACCTTCAGGTCGGCATGCGCGGCCGCGCAGGCCAGCACGAGGGCGGCGCCGGCGGCGCGGCGCAACAGGGCGGGAAGCGTCATGCGGGAATCTCCATCTCCGTCGGGCAACAAAAAGGGGCGCAATATGCGCCCCTGTGTTTATACCTGTCCGTCAAAGCTCGTACGATTCGGATTCGCCCTTGAGCGCCTGCTCGATCAGCTTGCGGTTCAGCGTCGGCGACAGCAGTTCGACCAGCGTATACACATAGCTGCGCAGGTAGGCGCCCTGCTTGAGCGCGACGCGCGTCACGTTGCTGCCGAACAGGTGGCCGACCGGAATCAGCCGCAGGCCGCGATCGCGCTCGGGATTGAACGCGATGTCGGCCATGATGCCGACGCCGAGGCCGAGTTCGACGTAGGTCTTGATCACGTCGGCGTCGATCGCCTCGAGCACGATGTCCGGCGACAGCCCGCGCAGCGCGAACGCGTGATTGATCTTCTTGCGGCCCGCGAACGCGTCGTCGTACGTGATCAGCGGATATTGCGCGAGATCGTCCAGCGTGACCGGCTTGCGTTCGAGCAACGGATGGTCGGCCGGCACGACGGCGGCGTGATGCCACTGGAAGCAGGGCAGCGACACGAGTTCCTTGTAGTCGGAGATCGCCTCGGTCGCGATCGCGAGATCGGCCTGGTCGTGGATCACCATCTCGGCCACCTGCGTCGGGCTGCCCTGCAGGATCGACAGGTGCACCTTCGGGAAGCGTTTCTTGAACTCGGCGATCGCGGCCGGCAGCGAGTAGCGGGCCTGCGTGTGGGTCGCCGCGATGGTCAGGTTGCCCTGGTCCTGCGCTGCATAATCTTTTCCGACCCTTTTGAGGCTTTCAACCTCCTGAAGAATCCGCTCGACCGAAGCAAGAATGATCCGGCCCGGCTCGGTGAGCGAGCGCACGCGCTTGCCGTGCCGCGTGAAGATCTCCACGCCCAGCTCGTCCTCGAGCTCGATGATCGCCTTCGATACCCCCGGCTGCGACGTATAGAGCGCCTTGGCGGCCTCGGTGAGGTTGAAATTCTGCCGGACGGCCTCGCGCACGAAGCGGAATTGGTGCAGGTTCATTTATAACCCCTTGGCATATCAAAAGATTTTTTTAGTCGTTTGAAATATAAGGGGAGTTTATTACGATTCACCGGAGTTTTTCAAATATGGATATCTGTTTTCGTCATTAGCAATCCAGCCGGCAGCGGATGGCCGGCGGCGGTGACGACGGAACGGAAATTCGGGCGCGACGTGGCTAGGACGTCGCGCGGTCAACACGAAAACCCTGGGGTCCCCGAATGTATCAGTACGACCAATACGACCAGACGATCGTCGACGAGCGAGTCGCGCAGTACCGCGACCAGGTGCGCCGCCGGCTGTCGGGCGAGTTGAGCGAAGACGAATTCCGTCCGCTGCGTCTGCAGAACGGCCTGTACATGCAGCGTCACGCGTACATGCACCGCATCGCGATTCCGTACGGCAACCTGCGCAGCGAGCAGCTCCGGATGCTGGCCCGCATCGCCCGCGAACACGACCGCGGCTACGGCCACTTCTCGACCCGCTCGAACATCCAGTTCAACTGGATCGAGCTGGAAGAGACGCCCGAGATCCTCGCGAAGCTCGCGTCGGTGCAGATGCACGCGATCCAGACGTCGGGCAACTGCATCCGCAACATCACGGCCGACCAGTTCGCCGGCGTCGCGCAGGACGAAGAGATCGATCCGCGCCCGTGGGCCGAGATCCTGCGCCAGTGGTCGACGTTCCATCCCGAATTCGCTTGGCTGCCGCGCAAGTTCAAGATCGCGGTGTCGGGTTCGAAGCATGACCGCGCGGCCGTGCAGATCCACGACCTCGGCGTGTACCTGAAGAAGAACGCGCAGGGCGAGGTGGTCGCGAGCATCCTCGCGGGCGGCGGCCTCGGCCGTACGCCGATCGTCGGCGCGGTGATCAAGGAAGACCTGCCGTGGCAGCACCTGATCACGTACTGCGAAGCCGTGCTGCGCGTGTACAACCGTTACGGCCGCCGCGACAACCTGTACAAGGCGCGCATCAAGATCCTCGTGAAGGCGCTGTCGCCGGCGAAGTTCGCGCAGCAGGTCGAGGAAGAATGGCAGCACCTGAAGGACGGCCCGTCGACGCTCACGCAGGCCGAGCTCGACCGCGTGTCGCAGTATTTCAAGCCGCCGGTCTACGAGAAGCTGGCCGACACCGACGCATCGTTCGAACAGCATCTGCTCGAGAACAAGGCGTTCGCGCGCTGGGTCGAGCGTAACGTCGCGCCGCACAAGGTGCCCGGTTACGCCGCGGTCACGCTGTCGCTGAAGGATCACCGCGTGGCCCCGGGCGACGCAACCGACGCGCAGATGGATCTGGTCGCCGACTGGGCCGACGCGTACTCGCTCGGCGAACTGCGCGTGTCGCACGAGCAGAACCTGATTCTCGCGAACGTGAAGAAGCGCGACCTGTTCGCGTTGTGGGAAAAGGCGAAGGCAGCCGGTTTCGCGACGCCGAACATCGGCCTGTTGACCGACATCATCGCGTGCCCGGGCGGCGACTTCTGCTCGCTCGCGAACGCGAAGTCGATCCCGATCGCCCTCGCGATCCAGCAGCGTTTCGACGATCTGGATTACGTGTACGACCTCGGCGACCTGTCGCTGAACATTTCCGGTTGCATGAACTCGTGCGGTCATCACCACGTCGGCAACATCGGCATCCTCGGCGTCGACAAGGACGGTGCCGAGTGGTACCAGGTGTCGCTCGGCGGCGAGCAGGGCACGGGCCGCAACGGCGCGCGCCTCGGTCGCGTGATCGGGCCGTCGTTCTCCGCGGAAGAAGTGCCGGACGTGATCGCCAAGCTGATCGACACGTTCGTCGAAGCGCGCATCGACGGCGAGCGCTTCGTCGACACCTACGATCGCATCGGCATCGCGCCGTTCAAGGAGCGCGTGTATGCGGCGCGCCAGGCAGTGAACGCGTAACCAACCGGCTAGAAGGAATTTGCAGATGGCTTCGATTATCAAGAACCGCGCAGTGATCGACGACGCATGGCAGGTCGTGCGCGCGGCGGAAGACGGTGCGCTGCCCGCGGTCGACGCATTGCCGGCCGGCAAGGTGCTGGTGCCGTTCGCGTTGTGGCAGGCCGAGCGCGCGGCGCTCGTCGCCGCGAAGACGAAGGACGAACTCGGCGTGTGGCTCGCGCCGGACAGCGAACCGGCGAACCTCGCGGCCGACTTCGGCGCGATCTCGCTGATCGCCGTCGAGTTCCCGCGCTTCGCGGACGGCCGCGGCTACAGCATCGCGCGCCTGCTGCGCGAACGTCATGGCTGGACCGGCGAGTTGCGCGCGATCGGCGACGTGCTGCGCGACCAACTGCTGTACATGTCGCGTTGCGGCTTCGACGCCTTCGCGGTGCGTGCCGACAAGGACATTCACGACGCGCTGAATGCGTTCACGGAATTCACGCAGCGTTACCAGGGCGCGTTCGACGAGCCGGCGCCGCTGTTCCGCCGCCGCGAGGCCGCGGCCGACAGCAAGGTGAGCGCATGAGCACCGCGACCGCCACCGAACTGACGCCGGAACTCGCCGCGAAGGTCGAGCGCCTCGACACGCTGCTCGCGCAAATCGGCGCCCGTCACGACAAGGTGAAATTCGCGAGCAGCCTCGCGGCGGAAGACATGCTGCTCACGCACGCGATCCTGTCGAAGGGCGTGTCGATCGGCATCTTCTCGCTGAACACGGGGCGCCTGCACGCGGAAACGCTCGGCATGATCGACCGCGTGCGCGAGCGCTACGGCTACGAGATCGAGCAGTTTCATCCGCAGCAGGATGCGGTCGATCAGTACGTCGCCGAGCACGGCCTGAACGCGTTCTACGAGAGCATCGAGCTGCGCAAGTCGTGCTGCCACATCCGCAAGGTCGAGCCGCTGAACCGCGCGCTGTCGGACGTCGGCGCGTGGGTGACGGGCCAGCGCCGCGAGCAGTCGGTCACGCGTGCGGAGCTGCACGAGGAAGAACAGGACGAAGCGCGCGGGATCGCGAAGTACAACCCGCTCGCCGACTGGACGGAAGCCGACGTGTGGGCGTACCTTAACGCGTTCGACGTGCCGGTCAACCCGCTGCATGCGCGCGGCTACCCGAGCATCGGCTGCGAGCCGTGCACGCGCGCGATCCGTCCCGGCGAGGACAGCCGCGCGGGCCGCTGGTGGTGGGAATCGCGCGACACGAAGGAATGCGGGCTGCACATCACGACGATCACGCCGATTCCCGCGAATGCCGAAACCGGCGCCGCGCACTGAAAGCAGACAAGAAACTGAATATTGCGCCGCCTGCGACAGCGGGCGGCACGAACCCGGAAGAGAAGGACTGAAATCATGAGCACGACGCTCGAGCAATCCGCCTTTGCCCCGCCCACCGGCGCCGACAGCCGCATGGGCCACCTCGACTGGCTCGAAGCCGAGTCGATCCACATCCTGCGCGAACTCGTTGCCGAATGCAGCAAGCCGGCGCTGTTGTTCTCGGGCGGCAAGGATTCGGTCGTCGTGCTGCATCTGGCACTGAAGGCGTTCGGCCTCGGCGCGAACCGCAAGACGACGCTGCCGTTCCCGCTCGTGCATATCGACACGGGCCACAACTACGAGGAAGTGATCGACTTCCGCGACCGCCGTGCGCAAGAACTCGGCGCCGAGCTGGTGGTCGGCCACGTCGAGGATTCGATCAAGCGCGGCACGGTCGTCCTGCGCCGCGAAACCGATTCGCGTAACGCCGCGCAGGCCGTCACGCTGCTGGAAACGATCGAGCAGCACGGTTACACGGCGCTGATCGGCGGCGCGCGCCGCGACGAAGAGAAGGCGCGCGCGAAGGAGCGCATCTTCTCGTTCCGCGACGAATTCGGCCAATGGGACCCGAAGGCGCAGCGCCCGGAACTGTGGAGCCTGTACAACGCCCGCCTGCACAAGGGCGAGCATCTGCGCGTGTTCCCGATCTCGAACTGGACCGAGCTCGACGTGTGGCAGTACATCGCGCGCGAGAACCTCGAACTGCCGTCGATCTACTACGCGCACCAGCGCGAGATCGTGCGCCGCAACGGGCTGCTCGTGCCGGTCACGCCGCTCACG
The DNA here is from genome assembly GCF_902833095.1 of Burkholderia sp. BCC1208. Classification (NCBI taxonomy): domain Bacteria; kingdom Pseudomonadati; phylum Pseudomonadota; class Betaproteobacteria; order Burkholderiales; family Burkholderiaceae; genus Burkholderia; species Burkholderia sp. BCC1208. The sequence goes on from NZ_CADFDY010000013.1 coordinate 64,873, forward strand.
CCGATGCGTGACGGCGAGACAAGCGAGCTTGCGCAGGTGCGCTTCCGCACGGTCGGCGACATCAGCTGCACGTGCCCGGTCGAGAGCGACGCGGACGACGTCGAGAAGATCATCGCCGAAACGGCGGTGACCGAGATCACCGAGCGCGGCGCGACCCGAATGGACGACCAGGCGTCCGAAGCGGCGATGGAACAGCGCAAGAAGCAAGGTTATTTCTGAAGCACACGAGGACATTCACATCATGAGCATCATCGAAAATCACGAAGACCTCGGCGTGCTGCGCTTCATCACCGCGGGCAGCGTCGACGACGGCAAGAGCACGCTGATCGGCCGCCTGCTGTACGACAGCAAGGCCGTGCTGTCCGACCAGCTGTCCGCGCTGTCGCGCGCGAAGAACAAGCGCACGGTCGGCGACGAGCTGGATCTCGCGCTGCTGACGGACGGGCTGGAAGCCGAGCGCGAGCAGGGCATCACGATCGACGTCGCGTATCGCTATTTCGCGACCGCGAAGCGCAAGTTCATCATCGCCGACACGCCGGGCCACGAGCAGTACACGCGCAACATGGTGACGGGCGCGTCGACCGCGCACGCGTCGATCATCCTGATCGACGCGACGCGCGTGACGATCGAGAACGGCATCGCGGACCTGCTGCCGCAGACCAAGCGCCACAGCGCGATCGTCAAGCTGCTCGGGCTGCAGCACGTGATCGTCGCGATCAACAAGATGGACCTCGTCGACTACAGCGAGGCGCGTTTCAACGAGATCCGCGACGCGTACGTCGCGCTCGCGAAGCAGCTCGGCCTGACCGACGTGCGCTTCGTGCCAGTGTCGGCGCTGAAGGGCGACAACATCGTCGGCGCGAGCGAGCGCATGCCGTGGTACGCGGGCGAACCGCTCCTCGACGTGCTCGAGTCGCTGCCGGTCGAGACGCAGGCGCATGACGCGCTGCGCTTCCCGGTGCAGTGGGTCGCGCGCCAGGACGGCAGCTCGGCCGACGATTTCCGCGGCTACATGGGCCGGATCGAGTCGGGCGAAGTGAAGGTCGGCGACGCGATCGTCGTGCTGCCGTCGAACCGCACCGCGACGGTTGCGGAGATCGTCGCGCCGGTGCCGGGCGGTACCGCGTCCGTCGCGCACGCGTTGGCGGGCCAGACGGTGACGCTCCGTCTCGCGGAAGATGTCGACGTGTCGCGCGGCGACATGTTCGTCACGACCGCCGAGCCGGTCGAGCCGGCCAAGAAGCTCGAGGCCGACTTGTGCTGGTTCGACGAGACGCCGCTGTCGCAGCAGCGCAAGTACCTGCTGAAGCAGACCACCAGCACGGTGTTCGCGAAGATCGGCTCGGTCAAGCAGGTGCTCGACGTGCATACGCTGTCGCACGCGACCGACCGTCAGGAACTGAAGATGAACGACATCGGCCGCGTGGCGCTGACGCTGCAGAAGCCGATCGTCTGCGACACGTACGATGCGCACCCCGGTACGGGCGCGTTCGTGCTGATCGACGAGGCGACGCATCACACGGTCGCCGCAGGCATGATCCGCGCGTTCTCGGCGTAATCGTCAATCCGCGCGGCGGCGAACCGGCCGCCGCGGCAGGACCCTAGCGAAGCGACAAACATGGGCAAGGTATATCTGATCGGAGCGGGGCCGGGCGCGGCGGACCTCATTACGGTGCGCGGCATGCGGCTGCTCGAGCAGGCCGACGTCGTGCTGCACGACGCGCTCGTCGAGCCCGCGATGCTCGACTATGCGCCGAACGCGCGGAAAATCGCGGTCGGCAAGCGTTGCGGGCAGCGCTCGACCGCGCAGCATTTCATCAACAAGCAGATCGTCGACGCGGCGCGCGAGCATGCGTGCGTGGTGCGGCTGAAGGGCGGCGATCCGATGCTGTTCGGCCGCGCCGAAGAGGAAATGCGCGCGCTCGACGCGGCCGGCATCGACTACGAGGTCGTGCCGGGCATCACCGCGGCGCTGGCCGGCGCGGCGACGCTGAAGCGTTCGCTCACGTTGCGCGGCGTGTCGCGCAGCGTCGCGTTCGCGACGCACAGCCGCGCACCGGGCAGCGACGAGATCCGCGAGGCCGCACGCGCCGATTCGATCGTCTACTACATGGGCCGCGACAGCGCGCCCGGCATCGCGCAGGAATTGATCGACGCCGGCCGTGCGCCGACGACGCCGGTGGCGATCGTCGAGGCATGCAGCACCGCACGCGAACGCACGCTGACGCTGACGCTCGCGCGGATGGCGGCCGGCGACGCGCAGGCGTGGCTCGATCCCGCGGAACCGAGCCTGCTGATGATCGGCGATGCATTCGCCGAACGCACGCGGCAGGCACAGGCGGGCGATCCGATGCGCAATGCCGCCTGAGCGCGGCTCGAGCGCGGTCCCAAACGAAAAAAGCGCCGGCAGATGCCGGCGCTTTTGCGTTGGGGGCGGCGAATGCGTCGGCCGCTACGCGTCGTCGCCGAGCTGGTCGACACAATAGCGCGCGACCGCGTCGAGCACGCCGTCGTCTTCGCCAACGGCCGTCGCGCAGCGGATCTCGACGCCCGGATGTGCGGCGCGGCATGCGTCGACGAGCTGCGGCAGGTCGCGGCGGACATGGCCGCCCTGGCCGAAGAACACGGGCACCACGGTGATGCGGGCGCAGCCGGCCGCGACTTGCGCGGCGACGGCCTCAGCGAGCGACGGCGTCATCAGTTCGAGGAACGCGAGCGACACCTGCGCGGCAGGGGAGCCGGCGCCGCGCAGCCGCGCGGCGAGCCGCTCGAACGGCTCGGCCCAGCGCGGGTCGCGGGCGCCGTGGCCGAACAGGACGATACCGTGCGAATGCATGTCGAAGCCTCCGTCGCGACGCGGCGCTCAGTGCCGGTCGACCCACTTGAGCGCGAACAGGCCGAGCGCGAGATAGATGAGGCCCGGCGTCGCCGCGGTGAGCGGCGCGGGCCACGTGTTCAGCGTGCCGATGTGCGAGAACAGCGTGTTGAGCAGCTGGAAACTCATGCCGAGCATGATCCCGCCGAACACCTTCACGCCGACCACGCCCGCCCGCGTGTGCAGGTACGCGAACGGCAGCGACAGCACGAGCATCACGAATACGGCGAACGGATACAGCAGCTTGCGCCACAGCGCGATGTCGTAGCGCTGCGTGTCCTGCTGGTTTTCCTTCAAGTGCTGGATGTAGCGGAACAGGTTGACGATCGACATGCGCTCCGGCGACACGAGCAGCACCGACAGGATCTGCGGCGTCAGGTCCGAACGCAGCCGGTATTCGGGCAGCGATACCTGCTGCGACCGGAACACGGGGTTCAGCGCGTCGGCCGGCTGGCCGCTGATCGGCTTGATCGGCGTCAGCTCCGTCTCGGTGACGCCCGTCAGCAGCCAGTGGCCGGGCGGCTCGTAGCGGCCGGTTTGCGCGATCCGCACGTTCTGCAGCTGGAATTTCGAGTCGAATTCGTAGATGCGCACGTTGCTGATCGTCGAGTCGGGCGACAGGCTGCCGACGTTCACGAAGCGCGTGACCTGCTCGCCGTTCTCGCGGGCCGCGAGCGTGTCCTTCACCCACACGCCCGACTGGAAGTTCGACGACACCGATGCGCCGAGCGCCTGCAGCCGCACGCGTTCGGACAACTGGTCGGCGTACGGGCCGACGAATTCGCCGATCAGGTAGGTGACGATCACGAGCGGCACGCCGATCTTCAGCAGCGAACGCAGCGCCTGGTTGGTCGCGAGGCCAGACACGCGGAAGATCGTGAATTCCGAGTTCGCGGCCATCTGCGCGAACACGTAGATCGCGCTGATCAGCGCGGCGACCGGGATGATCTCGTAGAAGCGCGACGGCGTCTGCAGCGCGACGCGCAGCACCGCGTAGCCGAACTTGTAGTTGCCGTGCCCGACCGAGTTCAGCTCGCTGATCAGGTCGAAGAAGAAGAACAGACCGGAGAACGCGAACAGGATGAAGATGAACGTGACGTAGATCTGCCGCGCGAAGTACTTTTCATAGAGCCGCATCGATCATGCTCCCGAGCGGCCGAACAGCGCGCGTGTCAACAACGGACGATTGCGCACGCGCAACCAGAAAATGAACGCGACGATCGCCGCGACGAGCACGTGCAAGCCGACGAGACCGACGCCGAACGACATCTTGCCCTGCTCGATCTGCGCCTGCACGACGTTCAGCAGGTTCGAATACGTGAGGTAGATCAGCACGGCCATCACGAGGTTGATCGTGCGGCTGCGGCGCGGGTTCTGGTACGCGAGCGGGATGCCGAGCACCATCAGGTTCAGCGCGATCAGCGGCAGCCCCGCGCGCCACGCGAATTCCGCGAGATTGTCGCGCGTAGGGTTGCGCAGCAGGTCGGGCGTGGGCGTGCTGTTGGTGGTCTGGACGTTGACGACCGGCTTGCTGGTGATCTTCACGCCGTAGCGCTCGAACTCCATGATCTTGAAGTTCGGCTGGCCGGGCGTGCCGTCGTAGCGGCGGCCGTCTTCGAGGACGACGAAACGATCGCCGTCCTTCGAGGTTTCCGTATGGCCCGTCTGCGACACGACCACGTTGAGCTTGCCGTTTTCCGTCGACGTGACGAATACGTTCTGGACCTTGCTCTGGTCGGGCGTCATCTTCTCGATGAAGAACACGCGATGGTTCGCGGCCGATTCGCGGAACTGGCCCGGCGCGAGCAGCGAGATTTCGTCGCGCTGCTGGAAGCGCGCGCGGATCATCTTGCTCTGCTGGTTCGACCACGGCCAGCCGACGAACGCGAAGAACGTGATCAGCAGGATGATCGGCGCGGCGAACACGCCGATCGGCTTGATGAGGCGCGTGAGGCTCACGCCCGATGCGAGCCACACCACCATTTCGGAGTCCCGGTACCACCGGGTCAGCACGAACAGGATCGACACGAACAGCGTGACGACGAGCATCACGGCGAGGTAGCCGATCACGGTGAGGCCGATCAGCACGAGTACGTCCCGCGGATCGATTTCGCCGGACGCGGCGTAGCCGACGATGCGAATCATCATCGTCGTGAGCATGATCGTGAGCAGCACCATGAACACGGCACCAGCCGTATACGCAAGCTCGCGCTGGAGGGAGCGTTCGAAGATCATTCTTGATGAGAAGAGGGCGGGAGGCTGCGCACGCGTGGTGGAGCGCTCGCGCCGCCACGGGAAAAATAGCGGATAATTGCGGCTTTCATCCTTAGCCCAGATTTTATCCGAGGACAAGCGCGATGGACTTTAGCATAAAAGGCTGTGATTGGAGCAAAGGCGAGGCCAAGGGGTTCCTGACCGGGAAGTCCGACTGCATCGTGCTCGGCATCTTCGAGGCGCAAACCCTGTCGGGCGCGGCGCTCGACATCGACACGGCCACCAAGGGGCTGATCTCGCGCGTCGTGAAGGCCGGCGACATGGACGGCAAGCGCGGCAAGACGCTGTTCCTGCACGAAGTGTCGGGCATCGGCGCGTCGCGCGTGCTGCTCGTCGGGCTCGGCAAGCAGGATGCTTTCAATCAGAAAGCCTACAACGACGCCGTGACGGCCGCCTGGCGCGCGCTGCTGGCGACCAAGGTCGTCCAGGTCACGTTCTCGCTCGCGCAACTGCCGGTCGACGAGCGCAGCTCCGACTGGGGCGTGCGCGCCGCGATCCTCGCGCTGCGCAACGAGACCTACCGCTTCACGCAGATGAAGAGCAAGCCGGAACCGGCGTCGCACACGCTCAAGCGCGTCGTGTTCAGCGTCGACCCGGCGGACGAAAAGGCCGCGAAGGTCGCGGTCAAGCAGGCCGTCGCGCTCGCGAACGGGATGGATCTCACCCGCGATCTCGGCAACCTGCCCGGTAACGTCTGCACGCCGACCTATCTCGGCAACACCGCGAAGAAGATCGCGAAGGATTGGGGCCTGAAGGCCGAAGTCCTCGGGCTCAAGCAGATCCAGGCGCTGAAGATGGGGTCGTTCCTGTCGGTCGCGCGCGCGTCGGTCGAGCCGCCGCAATTCATCGTGCTGCACTACCAGGGCGCCGCCGCGAAGGCCGCGCCGGTCGTGCTGGTCGGCAAGGGCATCACGTTCGATACGGGCGGCATCTCGCTGAAGCCGGGCGAAGCCATGGACGAGATGAAGTACGACATGTGCGGCGCGGGCTCGGTGCTCGGCACGATCCGTGCGGTGGCCGAGATGGGCCTGAAGATCAACGTCGTCGCGATCGTGCCGACCTGCGAGAACATGCCGGGCGGCAACGCGACGAAGCCGGGCGACATCGTCACCAGCATGAAGGGGCTGACGATCGAGGTGCTGAACACCGACGCCGAAGGCCGCCTGATCCTGTGCGACGCACTCACGTATGCCGAGCGCTTCAAGCCGGCCGCCGTGATCGACGTCGCGACGTTGACGGGCGCATGCGTGATCGCGCTGGGCGGCCACAACAGCGGGCTGTTCTCGACGAACGACGCGCTCGCGGGCGAACTGCTCGACGCGTCGCGCGAGGCGAGCGACCCGGCATGGCGCATGCCGCTCGACGACGAGTACCAGGATCAGCTGAAGTCGAATTTCGCGGATCTCGCGAACATCGGCGGGCGTCCGGCCGGCGCCGTGACGGCCGCGTGCTTCCTGTCGCGCTTCACCGAGAGCTATCCGTGGGCTCACCTCGACATCGCGGGCACCGCATGGAAGGGCGGCGCCGCGAAGGGCGCGACGGGCCGTCCGGTGCCGTTGCTCGCGCAGTTCCTGATCGACCGCGCCGGCCAGTGATGGCGGGGCTGACGACGCTGCGGGTGCGCGGGCAATGACGCGAATCGATTTCCACTCGAACGTCGGCGATTCGCTCGCGTACGCGTGCCGGCTGCTGCGCAAGGCCTATCAGGCCGGGCAGCCGGTCGTCGTGCTCGCCGAGCCCGCGCGCCTGCGCGCGCTCGACGAGCGGCTCTGGACGTTCTCGCCGCTCGATTTCATCCCGCATTGCGGCGTCGACAGCGAGCACGCCGCCGGCACGCCGATCGTGCTGGCCGCCGATCTCGACCGCGTGCCGCATCATCACGTGCTGCTGAACCTCGGCGCGACCGTGCCCGCGCAGTTCGCCCGCTTCGAGCGCCTGCTCGAAGTGGTCGGCAACGTGCCGGACGAGCTGGCCGCGGGCCGCGAGCGCTACCGGTTCTACCGTGACCGCGGCTATGCGCTGAACAACTACAAGCAGGGCGGCTAGCCGCAACCGTCGACGGAGTGTTCCCGTGACAGAAGCCGATTCATCCTCGATCCCGACGCTGACCGACGTGCTGGTGCCGGGCAAGCCGGCGCCGGCGCGCTCGCCCGCGTCCGCCGCCCCCCGGCCGCACGATGACGCGGCGATTCCGGTGCTCACCGACGTGATCACGCCGGCCGCCGCCGGTGCCGCGCCGGCTGAATCCGATAAAACCGAAGCCGACCCCGATTCCGTCATGGTCGAACCCGTGCCGACACCGCACGTGCCGACCGTGGAGCTGCCGGGCGATGCGGCAACGGCAACCGCCGCGGGTGAGACCGATGCGCCGGCCGAGCCCGGCGCCGCGGAGCACGTGGTCGCCGAAGACGCGGCGGCGATGACGGCGCCGCTGCGCTCGTCGCTGGTCGATGACGACACGCCGCCGCACACGTTCGCCGCGATGGCGCGCGAGGCGGCCGCATACGTGCCCGAGCCGGCGATGCCGGAGGCGGCCCTGCCGAGCGCAGCGCCGCAGCCGGATGCGCAGGCCGCAGTCGCGCTGACACCGGAAGATGCGCAGCACATCGCCGAACGGCTTCGCAATCGCCTGACGAACTATCTGACCGGGGCAGGGCGCGAGGCCATCGAAGCGCGTTGTCGCGATGCGCTGCACGAGCATTCGGCCTGGCTGGTCGGCCAGGTCACGCGCGAAGTCGCACTCGCGCTGGAAACCGAAGTGATGGACTGGGTGCGCGATGCGGTCGATGAAGAGATCGCCCGTCGTCGCGCCGGCCATTCCGGCTGAACGCGCAATCGTTCGCGGTGGCGAAAAAGAGGGTGCAGGTTCGGTAAGCGCCTGCTAAGCCCGCCGGGGAGGCGCGCTGGTTGGTCGGGCCGGCCCGTCCTCTTGCGACGTCCTGCACCCAATGCGGGTACGCCGCGCGGGTATCCGCTTCAGCGTACCGACAGCACCCACTGAGCGAGCGTGTGGGCCTCGGTGCTCGTCAGTTGCGTATTGGCGGGCATCGGCACGCTGCCCCATACGCCGACGCTGCCTTTCACGATCGATTGCGCCAGGTAATCGGCGCCGTCGCCGCGCGTCGCGTACTTGCCGGCGATGTCGCGGAACGACGGACCCATCAGCGGCTTGCCGATCGCATGGCAGGCCATGCAATTCTTGCGCTGCGCCAGCGCGAGCCCGTCGGCCTGGTCAGCATGCGCCGCCGCCGCGCTGCCGGTCAGCAGCATGGCGAGCAGCACGCGCGATATCGTCTGTTTCATGCGGTTCTCCGCCGGCGGGGACGGCCGGCTTCATGGTCCGCGCATTATAGAAGCAAAGGGGAAGCACGTTTTGCGCGTTCCCCCCGGGCGGCCCGATTATCGGGGCCGCATGCCGTGGCGCCTGTGCATCAACCCGTGACCGCCCCCAGGTTCGCCGGCCGGGCGAGCGCCGCGAATTTGGCGAGCACGCCGCGCGTATAGCGGGGCGCCGGCTGCTGCCACGCAGCGCGGCGGCGCGCGAGTTCCGCATCGTCGACGTTCAGTTGCAGCAGCAGCCGGTGCGCGTCGATCGTGATCGAATCGCCTTCCTGCACCAGTGCGATCGTGCCGCCGACGAACGCCTCCGGCGCGACGTGGCCGACCACCATGCCCCAGGTGCCGCCCGAGAAGCGGCCGTCCGTGATGAAGCCGACCGATTCGCCGAGCCCCTTGCCGATGATCGCGGACGTCGGTGCGAGCATTTCCGGCATGCCGGGGCCGCCCTGCGGGCCGAGGTAGCGCAGCACGAGGATGTCGCCCGCGCGGATCCGGTCGCCGAGGATCGCATCCATCGCGCTCTGCTCGTCGTCGAACACGCGCGCCGGGCCCGTGATCACCGGGTTCTTCAGGCCGGTGATCTTCGCGACCGCGCCGTCTTCCGCGAGATTGCCCTTCAGGATCGCGAGATGGCCTTCCTTGTACAGCGCGCGGTCGATCGGGAAGATCACGTCCTGATCCGCGCGCGGCACGCTCGGTACGTCCTTCAACTCGTCGGCGATCGTGCGGCCGGTGATCGTCATGCAGTCGCCGTGCAGCAGCCCCGCATCGAGCAGGATCTTCAGCACCTGCGGAATCCCGCCGGCCCGGTGCAGGTCGGTCGCGACGTACTTTCCCGACGGCTTCAGGTCGCAGATCACCGGTACGCGCTTGCGGATGCGCTCGAAGTCGTCGATCGTCCAGTCGACCTCGGCCGCGTGCGCGATCGCGAGATAGTGCAGCACCGCATTGGTCGAGCCGCCGGTGGCCATGATCACCGACACCGCGTTCTCGATCGATGCCTTCGTGATGATGTCGCGCGGTTTGAGGTCGCGCTTCACGGCCTCGACCAGCACCCGCGCCGATTCGGCGGCCGAATTGACCTTCTCCTGATCGGGGTTCGCCATCGTCGACGAATACAGCAGCGACATGCCGAGCGCCTCGAACGATGAACTCATCGTGTTCGCGGTGTACATGCCGCCGCACGAACCGGACGTCGGGCACGCGTTTTTTTCGACGCCTTCGAAGTCCTCCTGCGACATCCGGCCCGCGGTGAATTCGCCGACGGCTTCGAACGACGACACGATCGTCAGGTCGCGGCCCTTCCAGTTGCCGGGGCGGATCGTGCCGCCGTAGACATAGATGCCCGGCACGTTCAGGCGCGCGAGCGCGATCATGCCGCCGGGCATGTTCTTGTCGCAGCCGCCGACCACCACCACGCCGTCCATCCACTGGCCCTGCACGCAGGTCTCGATGCAGTCGGCGATCACTTCGCGCGACACGAGCGAGTACTTCATCCCTTCGGTGCCCATCGACATGCCGTCCGAAATCGTCGGCGTGCCGAAGATCTGCGGGTTCGCGCCGGCCGCCTTGACGGCGTCGACGGCTGCGTCCGACAGGCGCTGCAAACCGGAATTGCACGGCGTGATCGTCGAATGGCCGTTCGCGATGCCGACCATCGGCTTGTCGAAATCGTCCTTCTGGTAGCCGAGGGCGTAATACATCGAGCGGTTCGGCGAACGGGCCACGCCTTGCGTGATGTGCTTCGAGCGACGGTTGTACGACATGGGGGACTCCATCGTTGTGTGGGCGTCGCTCGGGAGGGCGCGCCGGTTCGGGTCGAACAAGCATGGAGTTTCCCGATTGGGATGTCCAATATATTATTTGTCGCCTATTAAGTCGTTTTGCGAATGAGTCGAACATGGCCGATCTGATCCCCGACCTGCGCCAGTGGCGCTATTTCGTGACCGTCGCCGACGAGCGCCATTTCGGCCGTGCGGCCGAGCGCCTGTCGATGACGCAGCCGCCGCTGTCGCAGGCGATCCGCGCGCTCGAGGACGCGCTGGGCGTCGCGCTGTTCGTGCGCACCAAGCGCTCGGTGGCGCTCACGGCGGTCGGCGCGGCGCTGCTGCCCGACGTGCGCCGGCTGCTGGCGTCGGCCGATGCGCTGCCGCCGCTGGCGCGGCGGCTCGCGCGCGGCGAGGCCGGTTCGTTGTCGCTCGCGTTCGTGTCGACCGCCGATTACGGGCTGTTGCCGTCGTTGCTGCGTGCCTTCGGCGCGCGCTATCCGCAGGTGCGGCTGCAACTGGTGGAAGCGACGAGCGACGTGCAGATCGACGAACTCGTCGCCGGGCGCATCGACGCCGGGCTCGTCATTCCGCCCGTGCCGCCGCGTCACGCGGCCGGGTTGTCGTACCTGCCCGTCGTGCGCGAGCCGCTGGTGGTCGCGATGCCGAGTACGGCCTCCGACGCGCCCGAGGATGAGCCCGTGCAGCTTGCCGACGTCGCCGCGTTGCCGCTCGTGATCTTTCCGCGTCGTTTGGCGCCCGGCTTTTATGACATCATTACGGGCTGCTACGGCGCGGCGGGGGAAACCCCGCGCATCGGCCAGGAGGCCATCCAGATGCAGACGATCGTCAGCCTCGTGTCGGCCGGCATGGGCGTCGCACTGGTGCCGCAATCGCTGCGTAACCTGCGGCGCACCGGCGTGGTCTACCGGCCGCTGGCCGGCCATGCGCCGGTCGTCGAGACGGGCCTCGTGTGGCGCACCGGCGACGTGAGCCCCGTGCTCGCCGGGTTCATCGACGTCGTGCGCGCGCAGGGTCTTGCCGCGTGACGTGAACGATGGCGTGCCGGCGCCGTCCAACGCGCGGTGCTGCGCGCGTGCGACGGCCGTACCGTATTCGAAAACTTCTTCGCTAATCCATGATCATTCACCCGAATTTCGACCCCGTTGCGATCCATCTCGGGCCGCTGGCCGTGCGCTGGTACGGCCTCATGTATCTCGTCGGCTTCATCGCGGCGATCGTCGTCGGCCGGATCCGCCTGAAGCTGCCGCATGTCGCGGCGCAGGGCTGGACCGCGAAGGACATCGACGACATGATGTTCTACGGCGTGCTCGGCACCGTGCTCGGCGGCCGGCTCGGCTACGTGCTGTTCTACAAGGCCGATTTCTACTTCTCGCATCCGCTCGACGTGTTCAAGGTGTGGGAAGGCGGCATGTCGTTTCACGGCGGCTTCCTCGGCGTGACGCTCGCGATGATGCTGTTCGCGTGGCAGCGCAAGCGGCACTGGCTCCAGGTCACCGATTTCGTCGCGCCGATGGTGCCGACGGGGCTTGCGGCCGGGCGCCTCGGCAACTTCATCAACGGAGAGCTGTGGGGCCGCGTGACCGACCCGACGTCGCCTTGGGCGATGCTGTTCCCGGGCGCGATGCGCGACGATGCGGCATGGTTGCCGAAACATCCGGAGCTCGTCGAGAAGTGGCATCTCGCCGACGTGTTCATGCAATACCAGATGCTGCCGCGCCATCCTTCGCAGCTCTATGAAATCGCGCTCGAGGGGATCGCGCTGTTCTTCGTGCTGTTCTTGTTCGCGCGCAAGCCGCGGCCGATGGGCGCGATATCCGCGCTGTTCCTGATCGGTTATGGCCTCGCACGTTTCACGGTCGAGTTCGCGCGCGAGCCGGACGACTTCCTCGGGCTGCTCGCCCTCGGCCTGTCGATGGGACAGTGGTTGTCGCTGCCGATGATTCTCGCGGGTATCGCGCTGATGGTCTGGGCGTATCGCCGCCGCGCGGCGAACGCGAATGCGACTGCATGACGGGGTATCGATGTACGCGTGATCGACGCGTGCATCGGCTACCCGGACGCGCATGAAAAACGCCGGCCCTCGGGCCGGCGTTTTTCGTTTCCGACAGCCGCGCGATGCGCGTTACTTCATCTGCACCGAGCCGTTGACGGTGACCGACACGGTGGCCTTGCCGCCTTCGACCGCGATCGGCGCGCTCATCTTCGCGCTGTCCATCGGCGCCGCGGCCATCGCCATCATGCGCGTGTACGGCTGCACGTTGCGGCCGCTGCCGACGTTCACGTCGCGGATCGTGTAGCTGCTGTAGCCGAACGCCTTCGCGGCTTCGTCCGCGCGGGCGCGGAACGACTTGATCGCGTCGGTCGTGAGCTTCTGCTCGGCCGTGCGCTGCGCTTCCGGCGACAGCGAGAACTCGACGTTCGCGACCTGCATCAGGTTCGACAACTGGCCTGCCAGCTTCGACGCCGCGGCGAAATCGCGCGATTCGAGCGCGACCTCGGTGCGCCCGCGCCATGCGGAGATCTTCCCGTCGCGATCGGTGCTCGGATACACGGAGAACGCGCCCGTGTGCGCGGTGACGCCCGACACGCCCTTCGCCTGCGACAGGGCCGCGTCCGCGCGCTGGTTCAACTGCGCGGTGAGGCTGCCCGGATCCTTGGCCTGCTGCTCGTAGAACAGCGTGATGTGGATGATGTCCTGCGGCACGTCGGCACTGGCCTGCGACGAAAGCGACAGCACGCCCGCCGGCTCCGGAAAGTGCGGGTTCGCCGCCTGGGCGTGCGCGGCGGGCGACGCGAGCGTCAGCGCGACGGGAACGGCGGCGGCGAGGGCGAGCGACAGCGCGAGTGCGGTTTTCTTGGTCATTGTTGGACTCCTTGTGCGAGGGCGCGCACGCGGGTCACGCGTGCGCGACGCGGGCGTACCGCGCGACGAAAAAACGACAGCCGGCCCGATCGGCCGACAGCGGTTGCTTAGGCTGCGCGAAAGTGCCGCGAGTTCCGTTACGGCAGCGCGTCCTGACCGGATTTGACCTTTGACGCGCGTCTACTTCATCAACTTTTCGGTGATGAATCGCCATTCCGCACGCGTGACGGGCGTGATCGACAGCCGGTTGCCGCGCGCGAGCACGCGCATGTCGGCGAGCTCGTCGTGCTCGCGCAGCGCGGCGAGCGGCACGAGCGGCGACTTCTTCACGAAGCGCACGTCGACGAGCAGCCAGCGCGGCGCTTCCTGCGTCGATTTCGGGTCGTAATAGGGGCTTTTCGGATCGAACTGCGTGGGATCGGGGTAGGGCGTCGACGATACTTCGGCGAGGCCGGCGATGCCCGGCTCGGGGCAGCTCGAGTGATAGAACAGCACGCCGTCGCCGATCTTCATCGTGTCGCGCATGAAATTGCGCGCCTGATAGTTGCGTACGCCGGTCCACGGCAGCGAGCGCTGCGGTGCGTGGGCGAGATCGTCGATGCTTGCTTCGTCCGGTTCGGACTTCATCAGCCAGTATTGCATGGTCGTGATCGACGCAGAAAAGGCTGCCACAAAAGAAAACGGCACCGGGACTTGCCCGATGCCGTTGGATAGGCCCCCACCTTGGCCGCTAGGCCGGCATCCTGAACCTGAGGTTCAGAGTTGGTCGCAGTTAGCAGCACTTCGGGTACATCAGACAGTGTGACGCGCGCGCCCGTGCTACAAATTTCCGCAACCGTGCACATGGCATTGGTTCAAGGAATATATGACCTTGGCGAACCAGGCAGGGAAGCTGACTGAACTGTGATTCGATGCGCCAATTTGACCACCGTTGACCGTCGAGATCAAGGGAAATCGACGCACCGTTTGAAACGTTACTGCGTCTCGTGCTGTGCGAGCACCGCGCCGAGCTGTTCGTTCATCTGGTGCATTGTACGACGGATTTCCTCCGCCGGAAATGCTTCACCATGCCGCACGCTCGTTTGCAGCCGCAGCAATTCCGATGCAAGCGACAGCGCCGCCATCACCGCGATGCGATCGGTGCCGCGCACCGAACTGTTCGAGCGGATTTTCGACATTTCGGCGTCGACGCGCGCGACCGCTTCGAGCAGCGCCGCTTCGGTCTCGGCCGAACAGGCGAGCCGATAGGGCTGACCGAGAATCGAGACTTCGATCTGCTTGGTGCTCATGCATGTTCTCCGTGGCTGGCCGCGTCATCGCCATCCGCGCGCGCCTGCGCATCCAGCAGGTCGAGCTGGTTGTCGGCTTGCTCCGCGCTCTTCGAGCGCGGCAGCTTTTCGAGAATCGCGTTCAGTTTCACCTGGGCGTCGTCGATTTTCGCCGACAACGTGTCGCGCTCGGCCGCGAGCGCATTGCGTTCGTCGCGCAGTTGCGCGAGTTCCGCGCGGACCGTGTCCGCTTCCGCGCGCAATTGCGCGACCTGCTCCTCGAGCGCGAGCCGTTCCGAGTGATAGCGCTTGTTCAGCGAAATCAGACGGCCAATATTTTGAGACAGGGTTTCGAGTTCGTTGAGCATTTGCTGCGTCCTCTAAAGACCCAGCATTTTAGCGCGGAATAACGCGCAATCCGACATCTGTAACGTTTCCAGTCGTAACACCCCTGCTTCTTGCCGCGAATAAGCGCGTCCCGCGCGGGTCCGGACGCTTCCTTGACGCTCGCGCGACCGGCTCCTAAACTGGCGCCGCCTCGGTGCTCGCGCGCAGGACGCGCGGTTAAACGGGAAGCAGGGTGCGGGCTCCAGGAGCGCGCCAACCTGCGCTGCCCCCGCAACGGTAAGCGGCCGCGTCGCGTGACGCAGGCCGGCTCGGGCGCGTTTCGCGTGCAGGTCGCATGCGGGCGCGGGCCACTGCGCGTCATGGCGCGGGAAGGCGAGCCGGACCGCCGCCAGCCCGGATACCGGCCGAGACGGGGAGCCCGCACGGGCTCCATGACGCGCGGCCTGCGGGGAAGCGGGGCGCGCAATGTTTCACGGAACGTTCTTCGATGCCGACCCCAATCGTCCGCCCTGCGCCGCTGTCGCGCCCGGCCGACTCCCGCAAGCGGATGTGCCGCGCGTCGTGCGCGCGGCCGTGCGCGGCATGAGCGCCGCGCGCGCCGTCGCGATCTGGGCCGCGCTGGCCGCTGTGGTCGCGCTGCTGTTCGTCGCGTCGCTGTCGATCGGCAGCGTGCCGATGTCGCCGTGGCAGGCGCTCGCGTCGCTCGTGCCGCACGGCGGCGATACCCTGTTTGCCGATATCGTCCGGACGCTGCGCCTGCCGCGCTCGCTCGCGGGTTTCGCGTGCGGCGCACTGCTCGCGCTCGCCGGCGCGTTGTTGCAGGTGCTGCTGCGCAATCCGCTCGCGGAGCCGTACGTACTGGGCGTGTCCGGCGGCGCGGCCGGCTTCGCGCTCGTCGCGATGATCGCGGGCGGCGCATGGTGGCTCGTCGACGCGTCGGCGTTCGCCGGTTCGCTCGTATCGGTCGCGCTCGTGCTCGGTCTCGCGAGGCGCGAGCTGTGGCGCGGCGAATCGCGCGACGCATCGCCGCGGCTGCTGCTCACGGGCGTCGTGATCGCGGCGGGGTGGGGCGCGCTCGTCACGCTGTTGCTGTCGCTCGCGCCCGACGCGCGGCTGCGCGGCATCATCTTCTGGCTGACGGGCGACCTGAACGGCGCGACGGCGCCGTGGTTCGCGTGGGGCGCGCTGTTGCTGAGCGCATGCGTCGCGCTGCCGGCCGCGCCGCAACTGAACGTGCTGCTGCGCGGCGACGCGACCGCGCTCGCGCTCGGCGTGCCGGTCGCGCGCCTGCGCGTGCGGATCTATCTCGTCGCGTCGCTGGCTGCCGCGGCCGCCGTGACGACGGCCGGCACGATCGGCTTCGTCGGGCTCGTCGTGCCGCATGCGTTGCGGCTCGCGTTCGGCAACGACCAGCGGATGCTGCTGCCGGCCGCGATGCTGGCGGGCGGCGGCGGCGTGATGGCGGCCGACCTGCTCGCGCGCACCGCGATCGCGCCCGCGCAATTGCCGGTGGGCGTGATGACCGCGTTGATCGGCGTGCCGGTGTTCCTGTGGATGTTGCTGAGGAGGCCGATGTGATGACGGGCACCACCGCACCGCACGCCGCTGCCGGCGACATGTCCTGTACGGCCGTGGACCTGACGCTGAAGGCCGGCGCCCGCACGTTGCTCGACCGCTTCACGCAGGGGTTCCGCCCCGGCGAGATCTGGTGCGTCGCCGGACCGAACGGCGCGGGCAAGACGACGCTGCTCGCCACGCTCGCGGGATTGCAGCCGCCCGTCGGCGGATACGTCGAGATCGACGGTCGGCCGCTTGCCGCGTGGCGCCCCGAGCAACTCGCGCAGCGTCGCGCGCTGATGCCGCAGCAATTGCACGATGCGTTCAGCGCGACCGTGTTCGACACAGTGCTGCTGAACCGCTTTCCGTATCTCGGCGGCTGGGGCTGGGAGCGCGACGGCGATCGCGCAGCGGCGCGCGATGCGCTCGCGACGTTCGACCTGACCGCGCTCGCGTCGCGCGACGTGATGTCGCTGTCGGGCGGCGAGCGGCAGCGGGTCGCGCTGGCCGCGACGCTGTGCCAGGATGCGCCGCTGATGCTGCTCGACGAACCGCTCGCGCATCTGGACCTGCATCACCAGATCGACTGCCTGACCGCGCTGGCCGCCTGGCTCGCGGCAGGCCCGCGCGCGGTGATGTTTTCGTGTCACGACCTGAACCTCGCGCGGCGTTTCGCGACGCATGCGCTGTTGCTCGACGGTCGCGGCCATGCGTGGGCCGGCCCCGTGCACGACGTGCTGACGCCCGAGCGCGCGAGCGACGCGTTCGGCTATCCGCTCGTGCTGATCCGCGAGAACGGCCGCGATGCGTTGCTGCCGGCATGGCCTGCGCGACAATGACCCTTCCTGTTCCGATTTTTCCGATGCGCGGCGCATGCCGCGCGCACGACACGGCTCCTCGATGACGACTCCGACCCATTTCCCGCCCGCGATCGCGCCGCTCGACGACGCGCTGCGCACGCGCCTGCAACATGTGATCGACCACAAGACCAAGCCGCCCGGCAGCCTCGGCCAGCTCGAGGCGCTCGCGCTGCAGCTCGGCCTGATCCAGCGCACCGAGCGGCCGGTCGTGCAGCGTCCCGTGACGATCGTGTTCGCGGGCGACCACGGCATCGCGGCCGAAGGCGTCAGTCCTTATCCGCAGGCGGTGACGGCGCAGATGGTCGCGAACTTCCTGGCCGGCGGTGCGGCGATCAACGCGTTCTCGGGCGTCGCGCAGAGCACGCTCGAGATCGTCGATGCGGGCGTCGCGTCGCCGCTGCCGCTGTCGGACCGGCTGGTGTCGCTGCCGGTCGCGCGCGGCACGCGCAACTTCGCGGCGGAACCCGCGATGACGCGTGAAGAAGCGATGACGGCGCTCGAGGCCGGCGCGGCGCGCGTCCGCCTGCACGCGTCGCTCGGCACGAACGTGATCGGCTTCGGCGAGATGGGGATCGCGAACACGTCGTCGGCCGCCTGCCTGATGAGCCGCCTGCTCGACGTGCCGATCGATGCCTGCGTCGGCCGCGGCACGGGGCTCGACGACCAGGGCCTCGCGCACAAGCGCGCGGTGCTCGGCCGCGCGCTCGTCAAGCACTCGCATGCGCTTGCGCCGCTCGACGTGCTCGCGACGTTCGGCGGCTTCGAGATCGCGATGATGACGGGCGCGTACCTCGCGGCCGCGAGCGAGCGGATGACGATCTTGGTCGACGGCTTCATCGCGACCGCCGCGCTGCTCGTCGCCGAGCGCATCGCGCCCGGCGTGCGCGACTACTGCGTGTTCTCGCATACGTCGCACGAGGCCGGCCACCGGCGCATGCTCGAGCATTTCGGTGCGAAGCCGCTGCTCGCGCTCGATCTGCGGCTCGGCGAAGGCACGGGCGCCGCGCTCGCGCTGCCGCTCGTGCGCGCCGCGGCCGCGTTCCTCGGCGAGATGGCGAGCTTCGAATCCGCCGGCGTCGACAATCGTGACGCCTGAGCGCACGCGCGGCATGCGGGCCGAACTGCGCTACTTCTTCGTCGCGCTCGGCTATTTCACGCGCGTGCCCATGCCGCGCTCGATCGGCTACGCGGCCGGCGACCTTGACCAGGCCGCGCGTTATTTCCCGCTCGTCGGCGCATGCGTGGGCGCATGGGGCGCGCTGGTCTATCTCGTTGCGCTGCGCGCGCTGCCCGCGTCGATCGCGGTCGGGCTGTCGATGGCCGCGACGTTGCTCGCGACCGGCGCATTCCACGAAGACGGCCTTGCCGACAGTTGCGATGCGTTCGGCGGCGGTTACACGCGCGACGACGTGCTGCGCATCATGCACGATTCGCGGATCGGCACGTTCGGCGCGGTCGCGCTCGTGATCGCGCTCGGGCTGAAATGGCAGGCGCTGACGTCGATGCTGCCGTTGCGCGCCGCATGGACGATGATCGCCGCGCACGCGGCGAGCCGCACGATGGCCGTGAGCCTGCTGATGTCGCTCGACTACGTGCGGCCCGAAGGCAAGGCGAAGCCGGTCGCGCAACGGATGAGCGCACGTGCCGCGTGCGTCGCGGCGGTGTTCGGACTGCCGTGGCTGTTCTGGCCCGACTGGCGCATGGGCGTTGCCGCATGCGTGGCGCTCGTCCTGGTGCGCGCGGGGCTGGCCCGCTATTTCGTGAAGCGGATCGGCGGTTATACCGGCGACTGTCTCGGTTTCGCGCAGCAACTGGGCGAACTGGCGATCTATCTCGTGGTGCTCGGATGGACATCGTCCTGATCCGCCATCCGGCCGTCGGCATCGAGCCCGGCATCTGCTATGGGCGCAGCAACGTGCCGCTCGCCGATTCGGCCGAGGGCGGCGCGCAGGCCGTGCGTGCGCATGTGTCGACACTGGGCGCACCGATGCCCGAACGGGTCTGGACGAGCCCGCTCACGCGTTGCGCGTCGATTGCCGAACGGCTCGCGCGGGCATTCGACGTGCCGCTGCGGCGCGATGCCGACTGGCAGGAAATGGATTTCGGCGCGTGGGAAATGCAGCGCTGGGACGATATCGACCGCGCGGCACTCGATGCGTGGGCGGCCGACCTGATGCATGCATGCGCGCACGGCGGAGAAAGCGTGGCGCGATTCGTCGAACGCGTGGCGCGGCAGGCCGATACGCTTGCGGAGCTCGACGGCTCGCAATGGGTCGTCACGCATGCGGGCGTGATCCGCGCATTCGCGTCGCATGTGTTGCGCATGCCGCTCGACACGCTGCTGTCGCGGCCCGTGCCGACGGGCGGGGCCGTCTGGCTGCGCACGCACGACGGCGCGCAAACATGGGAAGTCGTGCACTGGGATGCATAGGCGTACGTGCGTCCGCAGGTGAACGACGACGCTGCGCACGATCGGTCCGTCTCGAGCGCCGGACGCATCCGGCGTCGGTGCGCGACGAACGCGCCGGCCGCCGGAAATCAGCGCGCCGGCCGCCGCGCACGCGCGGCATCCAGATCCTCGCACAGCGCGGCCGCGCCCTGCACGATCCGCGGCGACGGCCGCGTCAGCAGATCGCCGTCGATCGCGAACAGGTTGTGGCGCGCCACGGCCGTCAGCGCGGGCCACGCGCGCCAGCGCGCGAGGCTCGGCAGCGGTTCGTTCGAACGGGTCGCGCCGGCACTCGTCGTCACGATCGCTTCCGGATTCGCCGCGAGCACGGCCTCGTCGGTCACGGTCGGCGCGAGCGGCTTGAGCGACGCGAACACGTTGCGGCCGCCGCAGAGTTCGAATACTTCGTCGATCAGGTGCGTGCCGTTGAGCGTCGTCAGCGGGCGGTCCCACACCTGGAAGAACAGCGTGACGGGCGGGCGTGCCGCGTAGCGTGCGCGTAGTGTCGCGAGGTCCCGTGTGAAGGCAGCCGCGGCGGCATCGGCGATCGGTTGCGTGCCGAGCAGCATGCCGAGCCGGCGCAGCGACGACGACACGTCGTCGAGATGCTTCGGCTCGCTGAAGAACAGCGGGATGTGCAGCGCGCGCAGCGCATCGGTCTGCCGCTCGGCGTTGCCGTGCCGCCAGACGACGATCAGGTCGGGCTTCAGCGCGGCGATTCGTTCGAGATCGAGCGCCTTGTTGTCGCCGACGCGCGGCACCGCTTGCGCGGCGGCCGGGTAGTCGCTGTACGTGACGGTGCCGACGAGCTTCGCGCCACCGCCGGCCGCGTAGACGAGTTCGGTCGCGTGCGGCGCGAGGCTGATCACCCGCTGCGCGGGCGCGGGCAGCGTGACCGTATTGCCGGCGTCGTCGCGCGTCGTGACGTCGGCGTGGACGAGCGGCGCGCGAGCGAGCGCCGCCAGCAGCGCGGCCGGCGCGAGCCGGCGGAACATGGGCGGACTCATGCGGCGGCCCGCGGCAGCAGCGGCACGCAATGCGCGAGCGCGTCGCCGAGGCGCCGCCATTCGGCTTCGCTGCCCGGCAGGCCGACGCGCACGCTCGACGGCATCGGGAAGTGCCGCGTCCAGATGCCGCGCGTCGCGAGCGCCGCATGCAGCGCCGCGGCGCGCGGGTCGTCGGTCCAGCTGAAGAGCGGCGTCGCGCGAACCGCGAAGCCGTGCGTGCGCAGCAGCGCGGCCAGTCGTTCGCCGTCGGCCGCGAGCCGCTCGCGGGCGGCCGCTTGCCACGCGCGATCGGCGAACGCCGCGGCGACGACGTGGCGTGCGGGGCCGCTCACCGTCCACGCGCCGAGCCTGTCGCGCAACGCGACGATTTGGTCGGGGCACGCGAGCACGAAGCCCGCGCGGATCCCGGCGAGCCCGAAGAACTTGCCGACCGAGCGCAGCACGACGAGCCCCGGATGATCGACCCGCGGCGCGAGCGATGGCGTGGCGCCCGTATCGGCGAACGCTTCGTCGACGATCAGCGTGCCGCCGCGTGCCGCCAGTTGCGCATGCCAGCCGAGCAGGCGCCCGGTCGGCACGAATTCGGCGGTCGGATTGTTCGGATTCCCGACGATGACGTGGCGCAGCGTCGCGGGCAGCGTGTCGGCGCGGATGTCAAGCGCGACGACGCGATGGCCGTGGCGCGCGAACGCGGGCGCGTATTCGCCGTACGCGAGCGCCGCGACGCCGGCGTCGCCGGCCGGCAGCAAGCCGGGCAACGCGCGGATCGCGGCCTGGCTGCCGGCGACCGGCAGCACGTGCGCGGCATCGGGCGCGTGGTAGTACTGCGCGGCGCGGGCCGCGAGGCCGTCGCCGTCGTCGGGCAGCCGGCGCCATGCGTCGGCCGGGACGGGCGGCACCGGAAAGCCCGCCGGATTGATGCCGGTCGACAGATCGAGCCACGCGTCGTACGGAATGCCGTGGCGGCGGGCGGCTTCATGCAGGTTGCCGCCGTGCGCGATGGATGAGTCAGACATGATGGGTGGCCATGACGAGTGCGCCGCTCGCGACCAGCAGCGCGAGCCACAAGGCGAGCGTGCGCGTGACGAGCGACAGCGCGGCGACGACGTGGACGGCCGTGGCCGTGGCGCCGGTGCCGAGCGCCGGGCGATCCTCGATCTCGCCGTGATAGACGGCCGGGCCGCCGAGCTGCACGTTCAGGCTGCCGGCGCCCGCGGCCATGACGGGGCCCGCGTTCGGGCTGTCCCAGTGGCGCGCCTGCGTGCGCCAGCAGCGCCACGCGGCGGCCGTGTCGCCGAGCAGCGCGTAGCTCGCGGCGGTGAGGCGCGCGGGAATCCAGTTCAGCGCGTCGTCGATGCGTGCGGCAGCCCAGCCGAAGGTCAGGAAGCGTGGCGTGCGATAGCCCCACATCGCGTCGAGCGTGTTCGCGAGCCGGAACAGCAACGCGCCGGGACCGCCCGCGACGACGAACCAGAAGAGCGCGCCGAAGATTGCATCGTTGCCGTTCTCGAGCGCCGATTCGACGGCGGCGCGCGACAGCGCACCTTCGTCCGCGCTGCTGGTGTCGCGCGACACGATGCGCGCGGTCAGCGCGCGCGCCGCGTCGAGGTCGCGCCGCAGCAGCGCGGCGGCGATCGGCGCGACGTGGTCGGCGAGGCTCTTCGCGCCGAGCGCGAACCACAGCAGCGCGACGTGCAGCGCAGCCGCGAACGGCCACGGCAGCACGCAGACGAGCCAGGCCGCGACGGCCACCGGCGGCACGACCGCCGCGAGCCACGCGGCGACGCCGACCACGCGGCCGCGCCGGCCCGTGTTCAGCGCGGCTTCGATGCGCGCGGCGACGCGGCCGAACGCGACGAGCGGATGCCAGCCGGCCGGCTCGCCGATTGCGCGGTCGACGAGCGCGGCCGCGACCGCGAGCATCGCGACGACGGGCAACGACAGCATCAGCATGGCTGCGTGCCCGCCTTGAGGTCGAGCGGCAGCCCGGCAACCAGCAGCGTGACGCGCGTCGCAAGCGCGGCGATGCGCTGGTTCAGGCGCCCGAGCTCGTCGACGTAGCGGCGCGTGACCGACCCGAGCGGCACGACGCCGAGCCCGATCTCGTTGCTGACGACGATCACCTTCGCGCGCGCGCCGCGCAACGCGTGCTCGAGCCGTTCGACGTGCGCCGCGTACCGCGCGTCGTCGAGCGGTTCGCCGTCGGCGGGGCACAGCAGGTTCGTGAGCCACAGCGTCAGGCAGTCGACGAGCAGGCAGGCGTGCGGATCGTCGAGCCGCGTGAGCGTGCCCGCGAGATCGACGGGCGCGTCGGCGAACCCCCAGTCGGCCGGCCGGCGCGCGCGATGATGCGCGATGCGCTGAGCGAATTCGGCATCGGCGGCGGTCGCGGTCGCGATGTAGGTGACGGGGCGGCCGCTGTCGGCGGCGAGCCGCTCGGCATGCGCGCTCTTGCCCGAGCGCGCGCCGCCGAGGACGAAGGTGAGGTCGTGCGGAATCATCGCGTGATTGTAACGGTGCGGGCGACCCGCCGCGGGCGATAATGCCGCCTTTGCTTCGCGACGACCTTTGACACGATGAATGCACCCGAGCCGCGGCCGCGCGGCACGCTGATGATCCAGGGCACGACGTCCGACGCGGGCAAGAGCACGCTCGTCGCGGGCCTATGCCGCCTCGCGCGCCGCGGCGGCGCGCGCGTGGCGCCATTCAAGCCGCAGAACATGGCGCTCAACAGCGCGGTGACGGTCGACGGCGGCGAGATCGGCCGCGCACAGGCGTTGCAGGCGCTGGCCGCCGGCGTCGCGCCGCATACGGATTTCAATCCGGTGCTGCTGAAGCCGACGAGCGACCGCGGCGCGCAGGTGATCATTCATGGCAAGGCGCGCATGAATCTCGACGCGCGGGCGTATCACGACTACAAGCCGGTCGCGTTCGAGGCGGTACTCGAGTCGTATGCGCGCCTGCGCGCCGGGTACGACACGGTGATCGTCGAAGGCGCCGGCAGCCCGGCCGAGATCAACCTGCGCGACGGCGACATCGCGAACATGGGGTTTGCGGAGCGCGTCGACTGCCCGGTCGTGCTCGTCGCCGACATCGATCGCGGCGGCGTGTTCGCGCACCTGGTCGGCACGCTCGCATGCCTGTCGGACAGCGAGCGCGCGCGCGTGCGCGGCTTCGTGATCAACCGCTTCCGCGGCGATCTCGAGCTGCTCGAACCGGGGCTCGACTGGCTGCGTGCCCGGACGGGCAAGCCGGTGTTCGGCGTGCTGCCGTACCTGCACGGGCTGCTGCTCGACGCGGAGGACATGTTGCCCGCACAGGCGCGCAGCGCCGCCGCGCGGGGCGAGGCCGGCGTGTTGCGCGTCGTCGTGCCCGCGCTGCCGCGCATCAGCAACCACACCGATTTCGACCCGCTGCGCGCGCATCCTCAGGTCGAATTCACGTACTGGAAGAGCGGCCCCGTGCCCGACGCCGACCTGCTGATCCTGCCCGGTTCGAAGAGCGTGCAGCGCGACCTCGCGTGGCTGCGCGACGCGGGCTGGGAAGCGCTGATCCGGCGCCATCTGCGCTACGGCGGCAAGGTGATCGGCATCTGCGGCGGCATGCAGATGCTCGGCCGCACGCTCGACGATCCGCTCGGCCTCGAAGGCGCGCCCGGCAGCGTGCCGGGGTTCGGGCTGCTCGATTTCGACACGACGCTGCAACCCGACAAGACGCTGAAGAACGTGACCGGGCAACTCGCGCTGCCGGGTGACGCGGCCGTACGCGGCTACGAGATCCACATGGGCGACACGCGCGGGCCGGCGCTCGCGACGCCCGCGCTGACGCTGGATGCCGATGCCGCGCGGGATGGCGTGCGTCCCGACGGCGCGATGTCGGCCGACGGCCAGATTCTCGCGACCTATGTGCACGGGCTGTTCGACGCGCCCGACGCATGCGCGGCGCTGCTCGCGTGGGCGGGGCTCGACGGGGCGGCCCGCATCGACTACCCGGCGCTGCGCGAGGCGTCGCTCGAGCGGCTGGCCGACACGTTCGCCGAGCATCTCGACCTCGACGCGCTGTACGCCGAGTTTCGTTGACGGCGAGCCGGTCCGCCCTCGCTTTTTTCGCCCGATCGCGTACAACGGAGGAGGGCGGGGGTCCGCCCGAAGGAGAGCGACGATGAGGGCTCGATGGTGGTGGAGCATGCTGCTTGCGGCGCTGCTGGGCGCGGCGGCGGCGTATGCCTGCGATTCGTCTGCGCCGGGCGGCGCGCAGTCCGGCGGTGACGCAACGCAAGGCAAGAGCGGTTACTGAACTGGATGCGGGGCATGATTGGTCATGCCCTTTTTTTGCTTCTATTCGTTCCTGAATGGAATCAATTTAATCGACGTGGCGTGTTTATCGGTCGAATCGATTCGAATAGAGTGCGTCCATTCCCCGTCCACTCCCGAAGGAATCCGTCATGAACCCCAACCGCCTGAATGATTTCGCCGCGACGCTGCTGCGCGTCGCCCTCGGCGTGCTGTACCTCGCGCACGTCGCGCAGAAAATATTCGTCTTCACGCTGCCCGGCACCGCGCAGTTCTTCGCGTCGATCGGCCTGCCGTCGTGGCTCGCGTATCTGACCACGTTCGTCGAGCTGGCGGGCGGCCTGGCGCTGCTCGCGGGGTTCCGCGTGCGTATCGCCGCGCTGGTGCTGCTGCCGTTCATGCTCGGCGCGCTCGCCGCGCATCTGCCGAACGGCTGGAGCTTCTCGTCGCCGCACGGCGGCTGGGAATATCCGGCGTTCTGGGCCGTCACGCTGGCCGTACAGGCCCTGCTGGGCGGCGGCGCGCTCGCGATCGGCGCGCGGGAGGGCACGGCCCAGCGCGCGTAATGTGAAGGAAAGGGGAAGGAAGCGCACGAAAGCGGCCCGCGGTTCGCCGCGACCGGTTCCGGTGACACCCCTTTGCCGATATCATCGCTCCCTGTATCCGCAATCGAGCGGCGCCTGCCATGCGGCCGGCGCCGCGCGGCATTTTCGGGGGAATTCATGACGGTCATCGTGGTGGCGAATCCGAAGGGCGGCGTGGGCAAGAGCACGCTGTCCACCAATCTAGCCGGCTATTTCGCGGCGCAGGGCGCGTGGGTCGCGCTGGCCGACCTGGATCGGCAGCAGTCCGCGCATGCGTGGCTGGACCTGCGGCCGGCGGGCCTGCCGGCGATCGAGGCGTGGGATCTCGATCCGGACGCGCCGTCGAAGCCGCCGCGCGGCCTCGAATATGCGGTGATCGATACGCCGGCGGGCCTGCACGGCACGCGGCTCAACGTCGCGCTGCAACTGGCCGACAAGGTGATCGTGCCGCTGCAGCCGTCGATGTTCGATATTCTCGCGACCCAGCAGTTTCTGGAGCGCCTCGCCGGCGAGAAGGCCGTGCGCAAGGGCAGCGTCGAGGTCGGGATCGTCGGGATGCGGGTCGATGCGCGCACGCGCTCGTCCGATCAGCTGCACCGGTTCGTCGAAGGGCTCGGCCTGCCGGTGCTCGGCTACGTGCGCGACACGCAGAACTACGTGCAGATCGCCGCGCACGGCCTGACGCTGTGGGATGTCGCGAAAAGCCGGGTCGAGAAGGATCTCGAACAGTGGCGGCCGATCGTCGAATGGGCCGAGCGCCGCGTGCCGAAGGCCGACAAGGCCGCCAAGACGTCCTGAGCGCCCGGCCGCCCGGGC
Source organism: Burkholderia sp. BCC1208 (assembly GCF_902833095.1). Classification (NCBI taxonomy): domain Bacteria; kingdom Pseudomonadati; phylum Pseudomonadota; class Betaproteobacteria; order Burkholderiales; family Burkholderiaceae; genus Burkholderia; species Burkholderia sp. BCC1208. The sequence continues at coordinate 91,195 of NZ_CADFDY010000013.1, forward strand.
CCGGCGTGACACGCAAAGAGAAAGGCACGGATTCCGTGGCGAACGGCGTCCGTGCCTTCGGTCGCGAGCGGGAGTGCCGCGCGGCGGCCCGTGCGCCACGGCACGCGGCCGTGCCGCTCAGCTTACGTCCAGTTCTGCGTCGGGACGTGGTCCCGGTGGCCCTTGATCTTGTTGCCGTCGTCGATGAACACGAGCTTCGGCTTCCAGCCGGCCTGCAGTTCGGCTTCGTCGACCATCGCGAACGCCGCGATGATCACGAGGTCGCCGAGCTGTGCGCGGCGCGCGGCCGAGCCGTTCAGCGAGATCATCCCGCTGCCGCGCTCGCCCTTGATCGCGTACGTCGAGAAGCGTTCGCCGTTGTTGATGTTCCAGATGTCGATCCGTTCGTTTTCGATCAGGCCCGCCGCTTCGAGCAGGTCTTCGTCGATCGCGCACGAACCTTCGTAGTGCAGTTCGCAGTGCGTGACCGCCGCACGGTGGATCTTCGATTTGAGCATGTGGCGCTGCATGGTGTCTCCGTGATGCGTCGTGAGAGGCGCGGGCGGGCCGCCCGTCAGATTTCGAGGTTGTCGATGAGGCGCGTCGCGCCGAGCTTCGCGGCGGCGAGCACGACGAGCGGCTCGCCGGCTTCGAGCTCGGCGGCGCTCGGTGCGATCAGGTTCGCGCGGCGGCGGATCGACAGGTAGTCGGGCGCCCAGCCGCGATCAGCCAGGTGCGTGCGGGCCTGCTGTTCGAGCTTGCCGAGATCGTGCTCGCCGGCGAGCACGCCGTCGCGCACGCGCTGCAGCGTCTTCGCGAGCTCCGGCGCTTCCTTGCGCTCGTCGACCGACAGGTAGCGGTTGCGCGACGACAGCGCGAGGCCGTCCTCGTCGCGCACGGTTTCGGCCGCGATGATGTCGACCGGCAGCGCGAGCTGCTGGCACATCCGGCGCACGATCATCAGCTGCTGGTAGTCCTTCTTGCCGAACACGGCGACGCGCGGCTGCACGCAGGCCATCAGCTTCGACACGACCGTGCACACGCCGGTGAAGAAGCCGGGCCGGAATTCGCCTTCGAGAATCCCGCCGAGATCGTCCGGCGGCAGCACGCGGTATTCCTGCGGTTCGGGGTACATGTCGCGCTCGGTCGGCGCGAACAGCACGTACACGTTTTCCTGCTGCAGCTTCTCGATATCGTCCTGGAGCGTGCGCGGATACTTGTCGAAATCCTCGTTCGGGCCGAATTGCAGCCGGTTGACGAAGATGCTCGCCACGACCGGGTCGCCGTGCTGGCGCGCGAGGCGCATCAGCGACAGGTGCCCTTCGTGCAGGTTGCCCATCGTCGGCACGAACGCCGTGCGGTTCTGTCCGCGCAGCTGGTCGCGCAGTTCCTGGATCGAGCTGATGACTTTCATGATCGGGTAGCGGGTTCCTCGCGCAGGCGCGCGTTGACGCCGCAACAGCGGCGTCGGGGTCGAAGCGGAGAACGCCGGCGCGCGGGCGGCGCATCGGGCGTCGGCGGATTGTAGAGGATTTGGCCGCGGCACGCATCGATAAAAGAACGATCGTTCACTTTTTATTGACGCGTGCCGGACACCCGCCGGACGGCCATCGGCCGCGGCGAAGCGGTGAGTGTCCGAACGAACCGGGGAGCGGGAAGCGGCGGGGGCGGCTCTTACGCGGGCAGGTACGCGAGGCGCACGTAGATCGGTGCGAACGGCTCGGCCTGCGTGATCTCGAGCAGCGATTCGCGCGCGAGTTCGAGCATCGCGATGAAGTTCACGACGACGACCGGCACGCCGCGCGACGTGTCGAACAGGTCGGCGAACTCCATGAAGCGCGCGTTCTGCAGCCGGCGCAGGATCAGGCTCATGTGTTCGCGCACCGACAGCTCCTCGCGGGAGATCTTGTGGTGCTGGACGAGCTTCGCGCGCTTGAGCACGTCGGCCCACGCGGCGCGCAGATCGTCCGAATTCACGTCGGGAAAGCGCGGCGTGACGCTTTGCTCGATATACACCTCGGCGCGCAGGAAATCGCGGCCGAGCTGCGGCAACTGGTCGAGCCGCTGCGCGGCGAGCTTCATCTGCTCGTACTCGAGCAGCCGGCGCACGAGTTCGGCACGCGGATCCTCGGCCTCCTCGCCCGTGTCGGCCTTCTTGACCGGCAGCAGCATCCGCGACTTGATTTCGATCAGCATCGCGGCCATCAGCAGGTACTCGGCCGCCAGCTCGAGATTCGACGTGCGGATCTGGTCGACGTAGCCCAGATATTGCGCGGTGACCTGCGCCATCGGGATGTCGAGCACGTTGAAGTTCTGCTTGCGGATCAGGTAGAGCAGCAGGTCGAGCGGGCCTTCGAAGGTCTCGAGAAAGATTTCGAGCGCATCGGGCGGGATGTAGAGATCCTGCGGCAGCTTGAAGAGCGGCTCGCCGTACAGGCGAGCGAACGCCGCGACACCGTCGACCGTGTCGGGCGTCGAATCGGCGCCCGCGGGCGCGGCGATCGCGTCGTCCTGCCGGGCGGCGCTGGCCTCGTCGGCGGCGCTCACGTCGTCAGAAGTTCTGGTAGTAGACGTACGACGTTTGCTTCACGCGCGATTCCTGCTGCTCGGCGCGCTCTTCGAGATCGATCGGCTGCTTGTCCCACAGCAGGGAACGGCCCTTGCGCTGCTCTTCCTCGAGCGTCGGCTTCTGCTGCTTGAGCTGGTTCAGGAACTGCGTGACGTCGGACTGGTACGGCATGGCTGGATCTTCCGTTTCGGGCGGCGCACGATGCGCCGGATTCGCGATGGCGGGATTTTACCGCATCGCGGGGAACAGCCGGCGCCAATCGCGCGTCGAATCCGCTGGCGGTGCCGGCGGGCATGGGGCGGCGGCCCTGTCGGGCGCTGGCATTCTTTCACAATCGTTTGGCTGCGACGCCCGCGCCCTGTGGTCAAATACAGGGTTTTCCACGAAACCGTAACGATCCAGGACGGCGAGGTCATATTTGGCGGGGCAGTCGAACCAGCAAGCACACATGGCGCATGACGCGGGCTCGCGCGCGGCCCGCGATCGCGCCGGCGCCGCGGCCCGCGTCGCGCGGGCGGCCCTCGCGGGTTGCCTGGCCGCGTGCTTCGCGCTGCCGGCCCACGCGAAGTACGACGTCGACATCGACGCGCCGCGCTCGATCCGCAAGCTCCTCAAGACCCATCTCGATATCGCCCGCTTCGCCAAGCGCGACGACATCAGCGACGATCAATTCGACTTCCTCGTGACCGCCACGCCGCAGCAGGTCCGCGACCTGGCCGCGACGGCCGGCTATTTCTCGCCGGTCGTGCGTACCGACGTGCGCACCCGCGACGGCAAGCGCGACGTGCGCATCGCGGTCGATCCGGGGAAGCAGACCATCGTGTCGACGGTCGACCTGACGTTCAAGGGGCCCGTCGAAACCGAGGAGCCGAAGCAGGAGACCGCCACCCGTTTCGCGTTCTCGATGAAGCCGGGCGACCCGTTCACGCAGTCCGACTGGGACGACGCGAAGGGTGCGGCGCTGCGGCAACTGCAGTCGCGCCGCTATCTCGGCGCGAAGATCGTGTCGTCCGAGGCGCGCATCGATCCGCGCACGCAGCGTGCGACGCTCGCGGTCACGTTCGACAGCGGCCCGACGTTTACGATCGGCAAGGTCGACGTCGACGGCGTGCGCCGTTATCCGGAAAAGATCGTCACGAACGTCAATCCGCTGTCGGAAGGCGAGATCTACGACGTGCGGCGGATCAACGAATTGCAGCGGCAGTTGCAGAACACGCCGTACTACGCGAGCGTCGCGATCGACGTCGGCGACGATACGTCGAAGCCCGAGCGCACGCCCGTGCACGTGAAGGTCAGCGAGTTCCCGTACAACAACATTCGCGGCGGCGTCGGCTTCGCCACCGATACCGGTCCGCACGTGCAGGGTTCCTATACGTATCTCGACACCTTCGGCGCCGCATGGCCGCTGACCGTGTCGGGCCGGCTCGACCAGATCCAGCAGTACGGGCAGGTCCAGCTGTCGATGCCGCCCGGCGAGAAGGGCTGGACCAACAGCGTGCTCGCGTCGTATACGAACACCAACGTGTCCGACACGCGCATCTACAGCGCGCGGGTCGGCGTGCAGCGCGCGCGCACCGGCCAGTTCATCGACTATTCGTATTCGCTGATGTACTACCAGGACCGACTCGACCAGAACGGCGCGGGGCCGACCACGAGCCGCGCGCTCGTGCCGCAGTGGGCGTGGACCCGCCGCAACGTCGACGATCCGCTGTTTCCGCGCTCGGGCAACCTGATTCATGCGGAGGCCGGCTTCGCGGTCAAGGGCGCGCTGGCCGACGAAACCTTCGTCCGCGGCTACGCGCGCGGGCAGCAGTACCTGCCGATCGGCAAGCGCGACCTGTTCGTGTTCCGCGCGGAGCTCGGCGGCGTGTTTACGAGCGGCAGCTCGACCGGCGTGCCGGCGTCGCTGCTGTTCCGCGCGGGCGGCTCGAATTCGGTGCGCGGCTACGGCTACCAGAGCATCGGCAACAGCGTCGACGGCTCCGTCCTGCCGACCAAGTACCTGGTGACGGGCACCGCCGAATACCAGCACTGGTTCAACCGCGACTGGGGCGCCGCGACGTTCTTCGACATCGGTACCGCGACCGATGCATGGGGCGAGCGCGTGTTTTACCCGGGCGTGGGTGTCGGTGCGCGCTGGCGCAGCCCGGTCGGCCCGATCAACGTCGACGTCGCGTACGGCTTGCGCAATCACAGCGTGCGCCCGTATTTGACGCTCGGCATCGCTTTCTGAACCTGCCGTCCTATCCACGACGAACCGCATGACGAAGGACCCGAACGACACGCCGCCGCCTCACGATCCGGATTCGCCCGACGGCGCGCCCGACACGCCGCCGCGCGGGCCGCGCCGCGGCCGCGCGTGGCGGGTCGTCGCGTGGACGCTCGCGACGGTCGTGCTGCTCGTCGTGCTGGCGGCGGGGCTCGTGCTGGGCGCGGTGACGACCGAACGCGGGACGCGGCTCGCGTGGCAGGCGGCCGGCAAGGTGCTCGGCACGCGGCTCGCGGGCACGCTCGAGGGGGGCTCGCTCGCGACCGGCGTGCGCTTGCGCGGGTTCGCATGGACCAGCCCCGACGGCACCGGCACCGAAGTTCGCATCGACCGGCTCGACGGCCGCTGGGCACTGACGCGCGCGCCGTGGCGGCTGTCCGTCGCCTATCTGCGTGCCGGCACGATCGACGTGCGGATCGCGCCGGGGCCGTCGACGCCCGGTACGACGCCGCAGGACCTGAGCCTGCCGCTGCAGGTGCGGATCGACGACCTGCGCGTCGACCGCCTCGCCATTCACGAAGGCGCATCGACGACGCAGCTCGACCATCTCGCGCTGAACGGCCGCAGCGACGGCCGGCACCATGAACTCGTGCTCGACGGCGTCGATACGCCGTACGGCGCGCTGACCGCGCGGGCGAAGCTCGACGGCGTGAAGCCGTTCGCGCTGACGGGCGAAGCCACCTATGCAGGCAAGCTGTCCGACGAAGCGGTCGATGCGCGGGCCCGCGTGTCGGGCTCGCTCGAGGCGCTCGTCGCCGAGGTCGATGCGAGCGGGATGAAGCTGAACGGGCGCGCACACGTCGAGGCCGCGCCGTTCGGCGCCGTGCCGCTCACGCGCGCGTCGCTCGCGTTCGATCACGTGAACCCGCAGGCGCTGTCGCCCGGCGCCCCGGCGGCCGATCTCGCGGTGCGCGCGGAACTCGCGCCGGTGAGCGCGCCGGCCGGTTCGGCGCCGGCGAAGGGGTTCGCGGTGACGGGCCCGGTGTCGATCGTCAACGCGAAGCCGGGCACGCTCGGCGACCATCTGCTGCCGTTGATCGACGCGCACGCGAACGTGCATCTCGACGCGCACGCGCAACGGATCGACGGCCTCGCGCTGAAGCTGATCCGCGACGGCAGCGTGACCGGCGGCGGCACGCTCGCGGGCGGCAAGGGCCGCTTCGACCTGAAGGTCGCGAACCTCGACCTGAACGCGTTCGTCGCCGAGCTGCGGCCGATGCGCCTCGGCGGCCCGCTTGGCGTCACGCTCGCGCGCGACGTGACGACCGTCGATTTCGACCTGAATGACCCCAAGCTCGCGCTCGGCGCGCGCGCCAAGGTCGCGCTGACGCAGAAGCAGACCGTGCTGACCGACACGCGCGTGACGGCCGGCAAGGGGCGCATCGACCTGACCGGCGTGTTCCGCCACGACGCGCATTCGAGCTACGACGCGAAGGCGACGCTGACGGCGTTCGATCCGCTGCTGCTCGCCGCGATGAGCGCACCGAAGGCGGGCGGCGGCAAGGCGCCTGCGAAGGCGGTCAAGGCGCCGGCCAAGCGCGGCGAGACGCGCGTGTCGGGCACGCTGACGGCATCGGGCGCGTTCGCGCCGCAGGTCTCGACGAAGGCGACCTTCAAGCTTGGCGACAGCCTGTACGACGGCGTGCCGCTGACCGGCGCCGGCGTCGTGCAGCTCGCCGGCTCGCGGATCCTGCCGAGCAACGCGAACCTGTCGATTGCCGGCAATCACGTCGACCTGCGCGGCAGCTTCGGCGCGCCCGGCGACCGGCTGCGCTTCGTCGTCGACGCGCCGCAGCTCGACCGGCTCGGCTTCGGCGTCGAAGGGCTCGTGCAGGCGCAGGGCGACCTGACCGGCAGCTTCGCGCATCCGAACGTGACGGCCAGCTACAAGGCCGAGCACGTCGTCGTCGGTTCGAACCGGATCGGCTCGGCGCAGGGCCGCGCGGACATCCGCGACGGCGCGCACGGCGCGCTCGTGTTCACGACCGACGCGGCCGACGTCGCGCTCGGCTCGTTCAAGCTGAAGTCGTTGCGCGCGAACCTCGACGGCACGCGCGCGAAGCACACGCTCGACGCATCGGCGCTCGGGAATGCCGGCGGCCGCGTGATCGACCTGACGCTCGCGGCGAACGGCGGCGTGGTCGAGAACCGCGACGGCATGAGCTGGAACGGCACCGTCACGCGGCTTGCGAATCGCGGCACGCCGGCGCTCGCGCTGCAGGCGCCGCTGACGATATCGGCCGGCGCCGGGCGCGTGACGCTCGGCGCGACGCGGCTCACGCTCGAAGGCGCGTCGATCGACCTGAAATCGTTCGTGTTCGATCGCGGCCAGATGCGCTCGGCGGGCGCCGTGACCGGCGCATCGGTCGCGCGTTTCCTCGAGGTTCGCCAGGCGCTGACCGGCCAGCGGCCGCCGGTGCGGACCGACGTCGTGCTCGATGCCGATTGGGATTTCTCGCTCGGTGCGAACGCGACGGGGTACGTGCAGGTGAAGCGCCGCGGCGGCGACGTGACGATCGAGACCGGGCGCGGCATCGCATCGCTCGGCCTGACCGATCTGTCCGCACGCGCGAGCTTCGCGCCCGGCAACCGGCTCAATGTGACGGCGCTCGCGAAGGCGAGCCGGATCGGCACGCTCGACGCGAACGTCGCGGTGCCGTTCGCGCTGCGCGACGGCGTGTTCGGCATCGTCGACGACGGTCCGCTGTCGGGCCGCATCGACGCCGACATCCCCACGCTGAAGACCACCGGCAACCTGTTCGGGCCGAGCTACCTGCTCGGCGGGCGCGCGGCGCTGAAGCTGACGGTCTCCGGCACGCCGGTGAAACCGAACCTGTCGGGAACGCTGACGGGCGACGACCTGTCCGCGACGCTCATCGATCAGGGCGTGCAACTGAAGGACGGCATCGTGCGCGTGAAGCTGTCGGACAACCTCGTCGAATTCGAGCAGGTCGAATTTCACGGCGGCGACGGCACGCTGCGCGCGCTCGGCCGCGTGCGCCTGGACGGCGAGGCGCCCGACCTGACCGCCAGCATCGTCGCGGACAAGCTCGAACTGTTCGCGGCGCCGGACCGCAAGCTGTCGCTGTCGGGCAAGGCCACCGTCGCGAACGACGGGCCGCGCGGCGCGCTGTCGATCGACGGCAAGTTCGTGGTCGACCGTGCGCTGTTCGACCTGCCCGAGCAATCGGCGCCGCACCTGTCCGACGACGTCGTGATCGTGCGGCCGGACGGCACGGTGCGCGGCGAGACGCCGACCGGCACCGCGGTCGCGAAGCCGAAGCCGGTCGAGAACAAACCGGCGCCGTCGCTGGCGCCGCGCGCGAACATCGACGTCGGCCTCGGCAACAACTTCCGCTTCAAGGGCCACGGCGCGGATCTCGGGCTGCGCGGCACGATCACCGTGATGAGCGCGCCGGGCGTGCCGTTGCGCGCGGTCGGCAACGTGCGCGTGACCGAAGGCTCGACGTACACGACGTTCGGCCGCAAGCTCGCGGTCGAGAACGGCTTCTTCACGTTCAACGGCCCCGTGTCGAACCCGGGCGTCAACATCCTCGCGATGCGGCGCAACCAGGAGGTCGAGGCCGGCGTGCAGGTGACGGGCACGATCCAGTCGGCGACGGTCAAGCTCGTGTCGGAGCCGAACGTCACGGACAACGAAAAGCTGTCGTGGCTGCTGTTCGGGCACGGCACGGACCAGGGCAACAACGTCGGCCAGCAGGGGGCGATGACGGCGGCACTCGGGCTGCTCGGCAGCGTGACCGGCAAGCGCGTCGCGCAGACCTTCGGCCTCGACGAGGTCTCGGTCGGCCGCAGCGAAGTCGGCCTGACCGATTCGCAGGTCGTGCTGGTGTCGAAGGCGATCAACGAGCGGTTCGTGCTCGGCTTCGAGCAGGGGCTTCAATCGGCGAGCAACGCGTTCAAGGCGACGATCAACCTGACGCGCTTCTGGTCGGTGTCCGCGTACGGCGGCACGTTCCAGGGCGTCGACCTGAATTACACGCGGCGCTTCGATCGGTGGTTCGGGCAGCGGTGAGGGAGGAGGCATGACAGGGCACCGGGGATGGCCCCTGGCCTTCTGCACGTCGGGGGCACGGGGGCCTCAAGAGTCTGGTTCAGCATTCTTGCTCGTCGCCAAGGCCATAGTTGCAAGCAAAGGGATCGTGCCACTTATTTCTTTTATATAGCAAGTTGACTGATCCGCCTCTTGACCAAAATAATGTCGAAGTTCCTCCTGAATATAGTTGAAATTTGCCTGAGCTGTTGTCGCTGAATGTAATTGTCCCGGTGGTGTAGCAGGGGGAGTAGCGTTCTGTCGTAATCGTGTAGCTCTCGACAGGATATGCCTTTTCGAAATAATGTCTCACTTGGTTGATCGTTGGCTTAAATTTCTTGCACCCTTCCATCAAATTGGAGTCCTGGGTGTCAAGATTTAATCCCGTTTCATCGATCGTCGCTTTTTTTACGGTTCTTGCTTGGGTTGTTGTTTGTAATGTTATAAAAACAAGTGCGAGCAAGAGTCTGGTCGGCCGGGAATTTACCATCTTGCGGTGGCTGCTTCTGTCGGTGTTTTATAGGATAGCTGGGGGTGGCGATAAATTTCCTGGGGTGAAATATAAAGAGTCTCTGTTAATTCTTTGATTAGCCATCGAAGAGATGAATTTTGCTTCCCTGTAACATCTTCGTAAATCTTCTCCTTCCGGTTAGTGCCGGGCTTGTCTTTGTCATGTGATTCTCCAACTAATTCAATGCCAATCGAGTCGTTGTTCGATGGATAGCGATTCGGCCATGTTTTTTTGTGCTCGTGAATCGATAGCTTTGTATATTTGTGTTCTATTCCGGATGCTATCTTCAATTCCGCGGCAGGGCATTCATGTGTAATGATGCAGCGAGATTTGAGTTTACCAACATGATTGGTTCTTTTGAGTAGTGAAGCTGTTTGATGGATTGTTCCGTCTTTGTCGATTAGGAAATGTGCGCCATTGGCACCTTTTTTCCTGTAGCTATTAAAGGTGCTTTCTGCTGTTGGACCGTCTGTTTGATGAACAACGATTCCATTGATCTTGTTCATCGGGCCTCGCTCAATTTCCGAGAATATCTTGACCTGGATGCGCTCAGCATCGACATGGCCTTGTTTTGAAATGAACAGCATGATATGTCCCGTTGTCAGATGGTCTTGTTGGCTTTAATGTCGTAACCCATGCCCACTGTTCCGACGCTACCGCCCTGAGCGTTCTGAATCACGTATTCTTGCTTCACACGCGAGAAAGACAATCGAACTTCTTAGCGCGGGACCCGCATGTTGGGGTTGCTAACCGGCTTGACTCCGGTAATGAGCACGTCCTCCATCGTGATCTTCAGGTATTCGAGTGGTTTGCCGCCAGCTTTGCGCATCACCAGCACAGCCCTGTCGAGGGGCCTGCCTATCAAGCAATACTGAATCAGATTCGGTGTGGCGCGATCGATATAGTGCTCGAACGTTAGATCGTCAACGGTGCATCTGCCTGCACCACCACCGCTTCCCATGTGCATATTGGATTGCTGGCTTACCGACCAGGTCCACGTAAGTACCTCGATTTCATTCGAATGACTGCGATCGGTCGACTCGCCCTCGATACCCGTGAGCTTCAAGAAAATATCCTGCGCCATCTTACTTCTCCCGTCGGATTATTGAGAAATCGAAGGCACCTATCTGCTGCTCAAGGGCTCTCGTGTGAAAAGTTACTCATCCCGGAGCATTGAATCCATGGGACATGTATGGTTTTGACGGATTTTTGCGTTGGCGTCGGGGTAATCTCGCAGGCCGTTGCAAACGGAAAGCAGCGTTGGTAGATGTCATTGGCGCTAACAAGGTCAGCATCGGCAACGGCGTGGCGCAGGCAAAAAAAAACCCGCACGCTACCGACGTGCGGGGTTGTTGCTCAGGCAGCGCGCCGCTTACTTCACGCGCATGCCGGGCTTCGCGCCGCTGTGCGGTTCGAGGATATAGAGGCCCGGTTCCGCCTTCTCGTCGGTGGCCGACGCGGCGAGCACCATCCCTTCGGACAGGCCGAACTTCATCTTGCGCGGCGCGAGGTTCGCGACCATCACCGTCAGCTTGCCGACGAGCTGCTCCGGCTGGTACGCGGACTTGATGCCCGAGAACACGTTGCGGGTCTTTTCCTCGCCGACGTCGAGCGTGAGCTGCAGCAGCTTGTCCGAGCCTTCGACGGCCTGGCACGCGACGATCTTCGCGATGCGCAGGTCGATCTTCGCGAAATCGTCGATCGAGATCGGTGCGTCGTCGGCGCCGTTCGCGACGGCCGGCTTCGCGTTCGCCTTGGCATTGCTCTTCGCATCCTTCGCGGCGTTCGCGCTCGCGGCGGCCGCACCCGTTGCTTCGGCCTGCAGCGAATCGCGGTTCGCGGCGAGCAGCGCTTCGATCTGCTTCGCATCGACGCGCGTCATCAGGTGCTGATACGCCTTGATCGGCTGTGCCGACGACAGCGGCTTCGCGGCATCGGCCCACGCGAGCGGCGCGATCCCGAAGAACGCCTCGACCGCTTCGGCCACGCGCGGCATCACCGGCTTCAGCGCGAGCGACAGCAGGCGGAAGGCTTCGAGGCTCACGCTGCAGGTTTCGTGCAGCGCGACCGCATTGGCCGGATCCTTCGCGAGATCCCATGGCTTCGCGCCGTCGACGTACGCGTTCACTTCGTCCGCGAGCTCCATCGTATGGCGCAGCGCGCGGCCGTATTCGCGTGCTTCGTAGCTCGCGGCGATCTGCGCGATCGCATCGCGCAGCTTCGCGACGAGCGGATGATTCATCGCGCTGTCCTGCACGCGGCCGTCGAAACGCTTGATCAGGAAGCCTGCCGCGCGACTCGCAATGTTCACGTACTTGCCGACGAGATCGCTGTTCACGCGCGCCTGGAAGTCGTCGAGGTTCAGGTCGATGTCTTCCATCGTCGCGTTCAGCTTCGCGGCGAAGTAGTAGCGCAGCCACTCGGGGTTCAGACCCGTGTCGATGTAGCTCTGCGCGGTGATGAACGTGCCGCGCGATTTCGACATCTTCGCGCCGTCGACCGTCAGGAAGCCGTGCGCGAACACGTTGGTCGGCGTGCGGTGGCCCGAGAACTCGAGCATCGCGGGCCAGAACAGCGTGTGGAAGTACAGGATGTCCTTGCCGATGAAGTGGTACTGCTCGGTCTTCGAGCCCGGGCGGATCCACGCATCGAAATCGATGCCGTTGCGGTCGCACAGGTTCTTGAAGCTCGCGTAGTAGCCGACCGGCGCGTCGAGCCACACGTAGAAATACTTGCCGGGCGCGCCCGGGATCTCGAAGCCGAAGTACGGCGCGTCGCGCGAGATGTCCCAGTCGGCGAGCTTGGCCTCGCCGGCGTCGCCGAGCCATTCGCGCATCTTGTTGGTCGCTTCGGGCTGCGCGAGGCCGCTCACCCATTCGCGCAGGAACGATTCGCAGCGCGGATCGGACAGGCGGAAGAAGTAGTGCTTCGAGATCTTGCGCACCGGCGTCGCGCCCGACACGACCGAATACGGGTTCAGCAGTTCGGTCGGCAGGTAGGTCGAGCCGCACACTTCGCAGTTGTCGCCGTACTGGTCCTTCGCGTGACACTTCGGGCACTCGCCCTTGATGAAGCGGTCCGGCAGGAACATTTCCTTGACTGGATCGTAGGCCTGCTCGATTTCGCGTTCGGCGATCAGGCCGGCTTCCTGCAGCGCGAGATAGATCTTCTCGCTCAGCACGCGGTTTTCTTCCGAATCGGTCGAGTAGAAGTTGTCGAACGACACGCCGAAGCTGTCGAAGTCGCGCTTGTGCTCGGTCCACACGCGGTCGATCAGCTGCTTCGGCGTCAGGCCTTCCTTCTCAGCGCGCAGCATGATCGGCGTGCCGTGCGTATCGTCGGCGCCGATGTAGTAGACCTCGTGGCCGTGCATTCGCAGCGCCCGCACCCAGATGTCGGTCTGGATGTACTCGACCAGGTGGCCGATGTGGATCTGCCCGTTGGCATAGGGCAGTGCGGACGTAACGAGGATCTGGCGGCCGCCTTGCGGCGCCGCAGCCTGCACGGAAGTGAGGTCGGATGCGGACATAGGGTCTGGAAAAGGACAGCAGAAAACGACGGGAAACCGCGATTCTAGCAGGGGCGCGGGCCGGCGCGGCGGGCACGCGCCGCGGACCGGGCGGCAGACGGGGCAGAGCCGCTCATGCGGCATGCCCGACAGCATTGTGCTGCGTTGCAGCACGAATTTCGCAGGCAAAAAAAACCGGGGCGGATACGGCCCCGGAGCAACAACGACAAGAGGAGAATGGTGACGCGCCGGCAACACCAGCCACGTACCGTAAATACTGACCACGGCCTGCGACAGAAGTTCGAAAATTTTTTCGATTTGTTACCGACCCCGCCGAAAGCCTTGTCAGGCGGGGCTGTGCGGGCAGGGCGCCCGCACGTTTCCTCTCGTGGTCGCGCTTACTGATGCTGTTGCGGTGCGCGCAGATAGATCTCGACGCGGCGGTTTTGCGCGCGACCGGCTTCGGTCGCGTTGTCGGCGATCGGGTTCGATGCGCCCATGCCTTGCGCCGACAGACGACCGCCGTTCACGCCGCGCTGCACGAGCGCGTTCACGACGCTTTGCGCGCGGTTCTGCGACAGCGTCTGGTTCAGCTGCGCCGAGCCCGTGCTGTCCGTGTAGCCGACGATCGACGCCGTCACTTGCGGGTTCTGGTTCAGCGTCGTCGCCAGGTCGTTCAGCAGCGGCGTGAACGCCGGCGTGATCGCGTACTGGTTCGTCGCGAACGTGACCGAGCTCGGCACGTTCAGCTTCAGCGAGCCGTCCGGCTGTTCGGTGACCTGCGTGCCCGTCTGCGCTGCCGACGGCGCGAGCTTGTTCTTGATCGCTTGCCAGTTGTAACCCGTCACGCCGCCGACCAGTGCGCCGACGCCCGCGCCGATCGCCGCGCCCTTGCCGCCGCCGGCCAGTGCGCCGATGCCTGCGCCCAGCGCCGCACCCGTGCCGGTGCCGACGGCCGCATTGTTGCCCTGCTGCGTGGCGCAGCCTGCCAGCAGCGCGCCGGCGAGTGCGAAGACGGACAGGCGAGTCGCGATTTTCATGTTCATGTTGGATTCCTCTCTTGGTTGAACGAGTCGACAACGACGACAAACAACAGTTACGGCTTCCTGCGCGGGCCGTCCGAAAAAGGAAGGCCGGCCTGCGCTCGCGGCAGCCGCCGAGGCGGTCGCATGCCCTGTCCGTCAGCGTGGCTGTTCGGACAGCGCGGCGCGTCAGCCTCTACAATATAGGCGGTAAGTGGCCGATTTGGCCCTATAGCATGCCGCACGCGAAGAGTGCGCCGGGTCGCGCGTTCGCGCAATGGCGTGCAACAGATTCTTTCACTTTTCCCGACTTTCGCAGCGTAATTTGATATTTTTTGACGTTTGCGCGCGAGAAAAACGTTTTCACGGAGTTTCGATGAGCATTGACCGGGCACAAGTCGACGCCGCACTGGCGGCAGTCGTCGACCCCAATACCGGCCGCCCGTACGCGGCGAACAAGGGCGTGCGCAACGTCGCGATCGACGGCGATGTCGTGGCGCTCGACGTGGTGCTCGGTTATCCGGCGCGCAGCCAGCACGACGACGTGCGCGCGCGCGTCGTCGCGGCGCTGCAGGCCGTGCCGGGCGTGCGCGACGCGCGCGTCGCCGTGTCGCAGGAGATCGTCGCGCATACGGTGCAGCGCGGCGTGAAGTTGTTGCCGAATGTGAAGAACATCGTCGCGGTCGCATCGGGCAAGGGCGGCGTCGGCAAGAGCACGACGGCCGTGAACCTCGCGCTCGCGCTCGCCGCGGAAGGCGCGTCGGTCGGCATTCTCGACGCCGACATCTACGGCCCGTCGCTGCCGACGATGCTCGGCATCCACGGCCAGCGCCCCGAGTCGCCGGACAACCAGTCGATGAACCCGCTCGTCGGCCACGGGCTGCAGGCGAACTCGATCGGCTTCCTGATCGAGGAAGACAACCCGATGGTGTGGCGCGGCCCGATGGCGACGTCCGCACTCGAGCAGCTGCTGCGCCAGACCAACTGGCGCGAGCTCGACTACCTGATCGTCGACATGCCGCCCGGTACGGGCGACATCCAGCTCACGCTCGCGCAGCGCGTGCCCGTCACCGGCGCGGTGATCGTCACGACGCCGCAGGACATCGCGCTGCTCGACGCGAAGAAGGGGCTGAAGATGTTCGAGAAGGTCGGGATTCCGATCCTCGGCATCGTCGAGAACATGAGCATCCACATCTGCTCGAACTGCGGCCACGAGGAGCACATCTTCGGCGCGGGCGGCGCGGAGCGGATGGCGAAGGATTACGACGTGACCGTGCTCGGCAGCCTGCCGCTCGACATCGCGATCCGCGAGCGCGCCGACAGCGGCACGCCGACCGTCGCGGCCGAGCCGGACGGCGCGCTGGCGCGTCGTTACCGCGATATCGCGCGCGGCGTCGCGCTGGCGATTGCCGAGCGATCGCGCGACATGACGTCGAAGTTCCCGTCGATCGTTGTTCAAAATACGTAAAACCCTTGCGGGGCGGGGCCTCACGCTGCTTACGGCGCCGCGAGGCGCGGTATCATGGCGACTTTTCCCGGGTCCCTTTACCCGCCCGGCGCGGCCGTCGTCTCGAATGGC
Organism: Burkholderia sp. BCC1208; assembly: GCF_902833095.1. Taxonomy (NCBI): domain Bacteria; kingdom Pseudomonadati; phylum Pseudomonadota; class Betaproteobacteria; order Burkholderiales; family Burkholderiaceae; genus Burkholderia; species Burkholderia sp. BCC1208. Next base: position 106,686 of record NZ_CADFDY010000013.1, read on the forward strand.
CGCCAGCCGGCATGAGGATCGAATGAAACAACGACATCACGGCGTGCGCGCCGGCCGCGCGCGGCGCGCGCTGCTGGCCGCCACCGCGCTGGGCCTGCTGGCCGGCTGTACCGCCTTTTCCTCGTCGCACGAAAAACGGGCCGACGCGCAACTGCAGCCGACGGTCGGCTCGCAGGCGCGCGGCGCGGTCACGTTCGTCGAGCGCCCCGACGGCGTGCAGGTCACCTACAACCTGGTCGGCCTGCCGCCGAACAGCGACCACGCGCTGCAGGTGCACGAACGCGGCGACTGCAACGCGGGCGACGGCTCGAGCGCCGGCCAGGTGTTCGCGCCGGCCGCCGACCGGCTGCGCGCGGGCGCGCGCGTCGCCGGCGATCTCGGCAACATCCATGCGGATTCGAACGGCGTCGCGGCCGGTTTCATCGTCGCGCCCGATCTGGCCCTCGACGGCGTGCGCTCGGCGCTGAGCCGCGCGGCGCTGGTGCACCGCGACGCGAGCGATCCGGCGTTTCCGCAGCATGGCGCGGGGCCCGCGCTGGCCTGCGGCGTGATCCGTTGACGGCCGCCGCGTGCCCGGGACGATGATCGCGTAAAATGTGCGCCTTTCCCGGCCGCCGTCTCGAACCGGCGGCCTTTGCTTAACACCTACCGTCACGCAGCGTATCCAGGCGCCCCGATATGAGCATCAAGTCCGACAAATGGATTCGGCGCATGGCCGAAGAGCACAAGATGATCGAGCCGTTCGTGCCCGGTCAGGTCCGCGAGTCCGAGGACGGTCGCAGGATCGTCAGCTACGGCACGTCGAGCTACGGCTACGACATCCGTTGCGCGGACGAATTCAAGATCTTCACGAACATCAACTCGACGATCGTCGATCCGAAGAACTTCGACGAGGGTTCGTTTGTCGATTTCAAGGGCGACGTGTGCATCATCCCGCCGAATTCGTTCGCGCTGGCCCGCACCGTCGAATATTTCCGCATCCCGCGCACCGTGCTGACGGTCTGCCTCGGCAAGTCGACCTACGCGCGCTGCGGGATCATCGTCAACGTGACGCCGTTCGAACCCGAGTGGGAAGGCTACGTCACGCTGGAATTCTCGAATACCACGCCGCTGCCCGCGAAGATCTACGCGAACGAAGGCGTCGCGCAGGTCTTGTTCTTCGAGAGCGACGAGGTGTGCGACGTGTCGTACGCCGATCGCGGCGGCAAGTATCAGGGTCAGCGCGGTGTCACGCTGCCGAAAACCTGATCTGGTTGCATAACGTCTCACCAGTTTCCGGGTGACCGCTGCGCGTGACGCGCCGCGGTCGTTCTTTTTGGAGAATCGCCCATGAAGTTTCGTTTCCCCGTCGTCATCATCGACGAAGATTTCCGCTCCGAGAACATCTCGGGCTCCGGCATCCGGGCGTTGGCCGAAGCGATCGAGAAGGAGGGCGTCGAAGTCCTCGGCCTCACGAGCTACGGCGATCTGACGTCGTTCGCGCAGCAATCGAGCCGCGCGTCGTGCTTCATCCTGTCGATCGACGACGACGAACTCATGCTCGGCGAAACCGGCGCGGACGGCGAGCTGCCCGAGCTGGCCACCGCGATCATCGAGCTGCGCGCGTTCGTCACCGAAGTGCGTCGCCGCAACGCGGACATCCCGATCTTCCTGTACGGCGAGACGCGCACGTCGCGGCATCTGCCGAACGACATCCTGCGCGAACTGCACGGCTTCATCCACATGTTCGAGGACACGCCGGAGTTCGTCGCGCGCCACATCATCCGCGAAGCGAAGGTCTATCTCGATTCGCTCGCGCCGCCGTTCTTCAAGGAACTCGTCAAGTACGCGGACGAAGGTTCGTACTCGTGGCACTGCCCGGGTCACTCGGGCGGCGTCGCGTTCCTGAAGAACCCGCTCGGCCAGATGTTCCACCAGTTCTTCGGCGAGAACATGTTGCGCGCGGACGTCTGCAACGCGGTGGACGAACTCGGCCAGCTGCTCGATCACACGGGCCCGGTCGCCGCGTCCGAGCGCAACGCGGCGCGCATCTTCAGCGCCGATCACCTGTTCTTCGTGACCAACGGCACGTCGACGTCGAACAAGATCGTCTGGCACGCGACGGTCGCGCCGGGCGACATCGTGCTGGTCGACCGCAACTGCCACAAGTCGATCCTGCACGCGATCACGATGACGGGCGCGATCCCCGTGTTCCTCACGCCGACGCGCAACCATTTCGGCATCATCGGCCCGATCCCGCGCGACGAATTCAAGCCGGAGAACATCCGCAAGAAGATCGAGGCGAACCCGTTCGCGCGCGAGGCGCTGCGCGAGAACCCGGACATGAAGCCGCGGATCCTGACGATCACGCAGAGCACGTACGACGGCGTGGTCTACAACGTCGAGATGATCAAGGACCTGCTCGGCGACCTGCTCGACACGCTGCACTTCGACGAAGCGTGGCTGCCGCACGCGACGTTCCACGATTTCTACCGCGACATGCACGCGATCGGCGACGGCCGTCCGCGCACGGGCGCGCTCGTGTTCGCGACGCACTCGACGCACAAGCTGCTCGCCGGCATCTCGCAGGCATCGCAGATCGTCGTGCAGGATTCGGAGAACCGCACGTTCGACAAGCACCGCTTCAACGAGGCGTACCTGATGCACACGTCGACGAGCCCGCAGTACGCGATCATCGCGTCGTGCGACGTCGCGGCCGCGATGATGGAGCCGCCGGGCGGCACCGCGCTCGTCGAGGAATCGATCGCCGAGGCGATCGACTTCCGCCGCGCGATGCGCAAGGTCGACGCCGAATACGGCGACGACTGGTTCTTCAGCGTGTGGGGCCCGGACAACCTGTCCGAGGAAGGCATCGGTTCGCGCGAGGACTGGATGCTGAAGCCGAACGACCACTGGCACGGCTTCGGCCCGCTCGCGGAAGGCTTCAACATGCTCGACCCGATCAAGGCGACGATCATCACGCCGGGGCTCGACGTCGACGGCGAGTTCGGCGAGACCGGCATTCCGGCCGCGATCGTCACGAAGTATCTGGCCGAACACGGGATCATCGTCGAGAAGACCGGCCTGTACTCGTTCTTCATCATGTTCACGATCGGCATCACGAAGGGCCGCTGGAACTCGATGGTGACCGAGCTGCAGCAGTTCAAGGACGACTACGACAATAACCAGCCGCTCTGGCGCGTGCTGCCGGAATTTGTCGCGCAGCATCCACGCTACGAGCGCGTCGGCCTGCGCGACCTGTGCACGCAGATCCACGACGTGTACCGCGCGAACGACATCGCCCGCCTGACGACGGAGATGTACCTGTCGGACATGGAGCCGGCGATGAAGCCGTCGGACGCGTTCGCGAAGCTCGCGCACCGCAAGATCGACCGCGTGCCGCTCGACGAGCTCGAAGGCCGCGTGACGAGCATCCTGCTCACGCCGTACCCGCCGGGCATTCCGCTGCTGATCCCGGGCGAACGCTTCAACAAGACGATCGTGAACTACCTGCGGTTCGCGCGCGACTTCAACGAGCGTTTCCCGGGCTTCCACACCGACATCCACGGCCTGGTCGCGGAAGAGGTGAACGGCCGCGTCGAGTACTTCGTCGACTGCGTGCGCGACTGATGGCGACGCACGGACGATTCCGGACGATGCGTGCGGCGCTGGCCGCGCTCGTCGTCTGGGCGGCAGGATTGACCGGGCTCGCAGGCGCGGGTGTCGTTCATGCGGAAGTCGCGGCGGCCGACCCGATCGACGTCGCGATGCGGCAATGTCTCGCGCGGCGCGACCGGTCGTCGCCGGCCGGCCAGATCCAGTGCATGGGCGAAGCGCAGCAGCAGTGGCAGGCAGTGATGGACGGCGCGTACCAGCGCCTGTTGAAGGATGCGCCGGCCGACGCGAAGCGCGGCTGGCAGGACAGCCAGCGCCGCTGGCTCACGTGGCGCAAGGACGAAGTGCATCTGCTGCAGGCCGTGTACGACACGACGCGCGGCACCGCGTATGCGATGTCGAGCGCCGACATGCAGCTGCAGCCGGTGCGCGATCGCGCGCTGGCGCTGCGCGGGGCGGCCGATCGCTATGCACCGCCGCCCGCCGCCGTGCCGGTCGCGGCGACGAGCGGTGCGCAGGGCGGTGCGGGTGCGGCGGTGCCGGCCGGCGCCAAGCCGGCGAACGTGCCGCGCGATCCTGCGATCCGCCGCGTGCGGCCGTGCGCGCAGGACGCCGCGTGCGAACATGCGCTGTTCGACCTGAACCGCTATTACCAGAAGCTGCGCCGCAAGATGCCCGCGCATTCGGCCGCGACGCTCGTGCGCGCGCAGCGCGCGTGGGTGGCGTTCCGCGATGCGACGGCGCCGCTCGTCGGCGAGGACGGCCGCGTCGATCTGATCGGTGCGCGCATCGCGACGATGAAGCGGTTGTCGGAGACTGCCGGCAACGGGTAGGAACCGCCGCGATGCCAGTGATCCGGCGCGGCAACGCAAAACGGGCACCCTCGGGTGCCCGTTTGCATTGGCGGCTCGCGTGCGCCGCTTACGCGGGCTGCTGCGTGTCCAGCCGGCCGAACCACGACGGCACGAGCGCGACCGCATCGTCGAGCGACGCGAGCACGTGCAGGCTCAGCGCGACGATGTCGGGCGTCGGTGCCTTCAGATCGGGCACGGTGACGACCGCGGCGCCCGCGCCGGCGGCCGACTGCGCGCCGAAGTCGCTGTCCTCGAACGCGACGCACGCGTGGGCCGGCACGCCGAGGCGCTCGGCCGCGAGCCGGTAGACGGCCGGGTCGGGCTTGCCGCGCGCGACTTCGTCGCCGCCCGCGATCGCGCGGAAGAACGGCAGCACGCCCACTGCGTCGAGCCGCGCGCGGATCACGTCGCGCGCGGACGACGACGCGACCGCGCACGGAATGCCGGCCTGCGCGAGCGTTTCGAGCAGCGCGAGCGCGCCCGACTTCAGCGGAAACTTCGGATGGGGTTCGGGTGCGGCGAGTTGCTCGCGCACGCGGATGCGCACCGCGTCGAACGTGTCGGGGTGGCCGATCAGTCGCGCGAGGATCACCTGGCCTTCGGCGAACGAGCGGCCGACGATCTGCAGATAATCGATCTCGGTCAGCACGACGCCGTGCGCGTTCGACACGTCGATCCACGTGTTCATGATGGTCCGTTCGGAATCGACGAGCAGGCCGTCCATGTCGAAGAGCGCGGCGGAAAAGGTCATCGGGGCATCCGTGAAGCGGGGAAAGCGATGGGCGGCGCGCCGGCCGCCCGAATGAAAAACGGACGCCGAAGGCGTCCGTCCGGGACTGCAGGCGTTACTTGCCCAGCGCGGCGCGGGCAGCCTTGACGGCCTCACGCACCTGGTCGGGCGCGGTGCCGCCCGGATGGTTGCGGCTCGCGACCGACCCTTCGAGCGTCAGGTAGCCGAACACGTCGTCGCCGATCAGGTGCGCGACGTTCGGCAGTTCCTGCTTCATCTCGTCGAGCGTCAGGTCGGCGAGGTCGATGCCGCGGTCGTCGCAGATCTTCACCGCGTGCGCGACGGCTTCGTGCGCGTCGCGGAACGGCAGGCCGCGCTTCACGAGGTAGTCGGCGAGATCGGTGGCGGTCGAGAAGCCCTGCAGCGCGGCCGCGCGCATCGCGTCCGGCTTCACGGTGATGCCGGCGACCATCTCGGCGAAGATCCGCAGCGTGTCGGCGACGGTGTCGACCGTGTCGAACAGCGGTTCCTTGTCTTCCTGGTTGTCCTTGTTGTACGCGAGCGGCTGACCCTTCATCAGCGTGAGGAGCGCCATCAGGTGGCCGTTCACGCGGCCGGTCTTGCCGCGCGCGAGCTCGGGCACGTCCGGGTTCTTCTTCTGCGGCATGATCGAACTGCCGGTGCAGAAGCGGTCGGCGATGTCGATGAAGCCGACGCGCGGGCTCATCCACAGCACGAGCTCTTCGGAGAAGCGCGACACGTGCGTCATCACGAGCGCGGACGCCGCGGTGAATTCGATCGCGAAGTCGCGATCGGACACCGCGTCGAGCGAGTTCGCGCAGATGCCGTCGAAGCCGAGCGTCTTCGCGACCGCGTGACGGTCGATCGGGTAGCTCGTGCCCGCGAGCGCGGCCGCGCCGAGCGGCAGGCGGTTCACGCGGGTGCGGCAGTCGCGCATGCGTTCCGCGTCGCGCGTGAACATCTCGACGTACGCGAGCAGGTGGTGGCCGAACGTGACCGGCTGCGCGACCTGCAGGTGCGTGAAGCCCGGCATGATCGTGTCGGCGTTCTGTTCCGCGAGGTCGATCAGCGCGCCGCGCAGGTCGTTCAGCAGGCCGCCGATGCGGTCGATCTCGCCGCGCAGCCACAGGCGGATGTCGGTCGCGACCTGATCGTTGCGCGAGCGGCCCGTGTGCAGGCGCTTGCCGGCATCGCCGATCAGCGCGGTCAGGCGCGCCTCGATGTTCAGGTGGACGTCTTCCAGGTCGAGCTGCCATTCGAATTCGCCGCGCTCGATCTCGCCCTTGATCTGCGCCATCCCGCGTTCGATCGCGGCCAGGTCGTCGGCGCTGATGATCTTCTGCGCGGCGAGCATGTTCGCGTGCGCGAGCGAGCCGGCGATGTCGACGAGCGCGAGGCGCTTGTCGAAAAACACCGACGACGTGTAGCGCTTGACCAGCTCCGACATCGGTTCCGAGAAGCGGGCCGACCAGGCCTCGCCCTTTTTGTGCAGTTGGGACGTCATGGCGATTCTTCGAAGGGGTGTTGGGCGGCGTGCGCCGCCGAGGGAATCCCGCGATTCTAACATTCGCGGGCCGGCCCGCCCGCCTTTGCGGGCGCGGCCGATGCTCAGTCGCGCACCAGCACGACGAGCTTCAGATCTTCCCGATGCGCGGGCTTCAGCGTGATCTGCTGGTACACGAGGCGGCCGTCGGCCGGGTGGTCGAATTCGCGCAGCCCGCCTTCGCGCTCGAACACGTCCTGGGATGCCCAGTACTGCGCGAACGCGTCGCTGCCGGCCGTCAGCGCGTCGATCAGCGCGCGCGTCGGCGCATCGGTCAGGTGGCGGATCGCATCGGCGCGGAATTCGGCCGCGAGCCGCCGCGCGCGGGTTTCCCAGTCGACGATCAGCGTGCGGGCGGCCGGCGACATGAACGTGAAGCGCAGCAGGTTGCGGTCGTGCTCGCCGTCGAGCCAGCCGGAAAAGAGCGCGGCGGCCGGCGCATTCCACGCGAGCGCGTTCCATTGGCGGTCGAGCACGTAGGCGGGCGTCGCGATCGCCGCGACGGTCGCGGCGAGCGTCGGCGGCAGGTCGCCGCCCGCGACGTCGGGCTCGGCCGGGTCGCGCTGCGCGGCCAGCTCGAACAGGTACGCGCGCTCGGCCTTCGACAGTTGCAGCGCGACGGCGATCCGGGCCAGCGCGTCGGCCGAGGCCGATACGGGCCGGCCCTGTTCGATCCACGTGTACCAGGTCGGGCTGACGCCGCACAGTTGCGCGACTTCCTCGCGCCGCAGCCCCGGCGTGCGGCGGCGCGGGCCGGGCGGCAGGCCGACGGCCTGCGGCGACAGTCGCTCGCGATGGGCGCGGATGAATTCGCCGAGCGCGCGAGCGGGCGAGGCGTCGAGCGGCGGGACGGGGGCGGAGGACGGCTGGTTCATGCGGAAACGGCGAAGTGGATACGAAGACGCGGCAACGATCAGACGGGTGGATCGAATACCAGAATAACTGCTTAACTTGTACTGGTACACATGCGGGCCTATTGTAGCGGCTCGCGCGTCGGCAGGGCAGCGCGCGTCCCACAAAACGTTGCACGGGGCCGGATCGCGCGCTCAAGCGTGGGTTTGACCGACTGCATCACGGAAAGGAGCGAACGATGAAACACCACGACCAGGTCGCCGACGCATTCGGCACGACGGCCGCCGCCTATCTGACGAGCACGGTTCATGCGACGGGCGCCGACCTGCAGACGCTCGCCGACGCGGTGCGTGCGACGCCCGATGCGGCGGTGCTCGACCTCGGTTGCGGCGCCGGCCACGCGAGTTTCGCGGTCGCGCCGCACGTGCGCGACGTGGTCGCGTACGATCTCGCCGCCCCGATGCTCGCGACCGTCGACGCGGCCGCACGCGAGCGCGGGCTCGCGAACATCCGCACGCGGCAGGGCCCCGCCGAGCGGCTGCCGTTCGACGCCGCGACGTTCGACTGGGTCGTGAGCCGGATGAGCGCGCACCACTGGCACGACATGCGCGCGGCTCTCGCCGAGGTGCGCCGCGTGCTGAAGCCGGGTGGGCGCGTGCTGATGATCGACATCGCCGGCAACGACCATCCGCTCCTCGATACGTACCTGCAGGCCGCGGAAGTGCTGCGCGACGCGTCGCACGTGCGCGACTACCGCGCGGACGAATGGCTCGCGATGTTCCGCGCAGCCGGCTTCGACGCGCAGGTGCACAGCCGCTGGCGGCTGCCGATCGATTTCGACACGTGGGTCGCGCGCATCCGCACGCCGGCCGACAGCGTCGCCGGCATTCGCGCGCTGTGGGCGCATGCGCCGGACGAGGTGCGCGGCTATTACGCGGTGCAGCCCGACGGTTCGTTCGAGCACGATGCGTTGCTGATCGACGCGCACTGAGCGTGCGGCGCGCGCTGCGCCGGTTGCGGCCGCATGAAAAAAGCCGCGATACGCATGGGCGCGTATCGCGGCTTTCGTTATCCCGGCCGGCGCCGAACAGGCCCGGCGCCCGCGCGGCCCGCGGTCAGCCGGTGTTGCGCAGGCCGGCCGCGATCCCGTTGATCGTCAGGTGAATCCCGCGGCGCAGCCGCGCGTTCGTGTCGCCCGCGCGGTGACGCTTGATCAGCTCGACCTGCAGGTGATTCAGCGGATCGAGATACGGGAAGCGGTTCTTGATCGAGCGCGCGAGCAGCGGGTTGGTCGCGAGGCGGCCTTCGTGCCCGGTGATTTCAGCGAGCGCCTGCGACGTGCGCTCCCATTCCGCGACGATCCGCTCGAACACGTGCTTGCGCAGCTTGCGGTCGGGCACGAGTTGCGCATAGCGCGACGCGACCGCGAGATCGGTCTTCGCGAGCACCATGTCCATGTTCGACAGCAGGTTCGCGAAGAACGGCCAGGTCTTGTTCATCTTCTTCAGCAGCGTGACGCGTTTCGCGCGTTCGGCGTCGTCGGACGCGCCGTCGAGATACGCGCTCACCGCGCTGCCGAAGCCGTACCAGCCGGTCAGCAGCAATCGGCACTGACCCCACGAGAAGCCCCACGGAATCGCGCGCAGGTCCTCGATCTTGCGCTGCTTCGGATCCTGCAGCTTGCGCGACGCCGGGCGGCTGCCGATGTTCAGCTCGGCGATCTCGGTGATCGGCGTCGACGCGAAGAAGTAGTCGGTGAAGCCCGGGGTTTCGTAGACGAGCGCGCGATACGCGGCCATCGCCGAGTCCGACAGCGTCTGCATCGCGCCTTCGAACGCGGGCAACTGCGCCGGTGCGTTCGACTGCGGCAGCAGCGACGCCTCGAGCGTCGCGGCGACGACCGTCTCGAGGTTGCGCCGGCCGATCGACGGGTTCGAGAACTTGCTCGCGATCACCTCGCCCTGTTCGGTCAGGCGGATCTGGCCGTTCACGGTGCCCGGCGGCTGCGACAGGATCGCCTGGTAGGTCGGGCCGCCCCCGCGGCCGACCGTGCCGCCGCGGCCATGGAACAGTCGCAGCGTGATCTTGCGCTCGCGGAACAGGTCGACGAGCGCGAGTTCCGCGCGATACAGCTCCCAGTTCGACGTGAGGAAGCCGCCGTCCTTGTTGCTGTCGGAGTAGCCGAGCATCACTTCCTGTTCGGCGCCCTGGTGCGCGATCAAAGCGTCGATGCCCGGCAACGCGAAGTATTCGCGCATGATGCGCGACGCGTCGCGCAGGTCGGGGATCGTCTCGAACAGCGGAATTACCATCAGGCTGTTGCGCGCGTTGCTGCCCTGCACGCCGAGCGTGCCTTCGAGCAGACCCGTCTCCTTCTGCAGCAGCAATACTTCGACGAGGTCGCTGACGGTTTCCGTGTGCGAAATGATGTAGTTGCGCACCGCACGCGCACCGAATTGCGCGCGGACCTCGCGCGCCTTCTCGAACACGCCGAGCTCGCTTTGCGCGAGCGCCGAGTATTCGAGGTACGGCGAACGCAGCGGGCGCGGATCGGCGAGCGCGGCGAGCAGCACGCGCAGCTTGTCTTCCTCGGCGAGCGCCGCATAGTCGGCCTCGACGCCCGCGCGCGCGAACAGCTCGGCGACCACCGCCTCGTGGATGTCGGAACTCTGGCGCAGGTCGATGCTCGCCAGATGGAAGCCGAACACTTCGGCCGCGCGCACGAGCGGCGCGAGGCGCGGCGCGGCGAGCGACGTGCCGTGGTGTTCGTCGAGCGACGCGGTCAGCACCTTCAGATCGGCGACGAACGCTTCGGAATCCTCGTACGGAATCGCGCGCACCGGCGGCGCGCCGCGGCCCGCGCTGCGCACGGGTACCGTGCCTTCGCCGACGCGCACGCGCGCGCTCGCGGCGAGCCGCGTGTAGATGCCGATCAGCGCGCGGCGATACGGTTCGTCGACGCGGTGCGGCGACTGGTCGGGCGATGCTGCCGCGAGCGCCTTCACCGCATCGTTCGCGCCGACCAGCAGGTTCGACACCGACAGCTCGGCGCCGAGCTTGTGCACCTGTTCCAGATAGTGTTCGAGAATCACCGCGGCCTGGCGGTTGATCGCCTCGTCGAGCGTCGGCGCGGTCACGTTCGGGTTGCCGTCGCGATCGCCGCCGATCCAGCTGCCCATCTGGAAGAACGCGGGCACGCGGGCCGACAGGCCGTGCTCGGCGAGCGCGGCCTCGATGTCGCCGTACAGCGCGGGAAGCTCGTCGAGGAACGTCGCGCGGTAGTACGACAGCGCGTTCTCGATTTCGTCGCCGACCGTCAGGCGCGAGTCGCGCAGCATGCGCGTCTGCCACAGCGCGGTCACGCGCGCGCGCAGCATCGCTTCGTTGTACTGGCGCTCGCGCGCGGTCAGTTCCTGATCGCGCTCGGCGAGCAGGCGCGCGATGTCGTGCTGCGCGTCGAGGATGCTCTTGCGCTGCACTTCGGTCGGGTGCGCGGTCAGCACCGGCACGATCAGCGCATCGTCGAAGAAGCGTTGCAGCAGGCGCTTCGACGCGTTGCCGGTGGTTTTCAGCTGGTCGAGCGCGTACGCGACCGTGCCGGGCTGCGGCGCGGAGCCCGCCAGCGCGTGGATGCGGCGGCGGCGGTTGTGGTGGCGGTCTTCCGCGATGTTCGCGAGGTGCGAGAAGTAGCTGAACGCGCGCACGACGCTCACCGTCTGCTCCGGCGTCAGCTTGCGCAGCTTCTTCTCGAGCGTCTGCGCGGCTTCGCTGTCGTCCTCGCGGCGGAACTTGACCGCGGTCTGACGGATCGCCTCGACCACGTCGAATACGGTATCGCCTTCCTGTTCGCGCACGACGTCGCCGAGCAGGCGGCCGAGGAAGCGGATGTCCTCGAACAGCGGGCGGTCCTTGTCGTCGCGCGTGCGGGTGCCGGCCTTCGGCGCGACGGCCTGGCGGGCGGCGGGGCCGGCGGCCTGCATCGCGCGTTTTGTCTGACGTATCGGGTCTTTCGGTTTCGTTGCCGTGGGTTTCTTTGCCGTTTTCGCACGGCCGTTCGCGGCGGTGGCGAGCGTGCCCGTGGGGGCGTCGGGGGAGGGCAAGGCAGCATTGCGGCGCGCCGTACGCGCCGATCCGGAAGACTTCACGATGGGTTTCCTTGGGAAAGCTCGAGTCAAAAGGAACTGCGGAAACTGCGGGAACTGCGGTCAAGCAACCAGCTACGTGCGACACATCCGCACAACGGCGCCGCGACCCGCACGGAAGCAGGCCGGGCGCAGGCTCCGGGCTCGGGCGGCCGGGGCGTGCGTGCTACCATTGTTCGGTCTTCAATCCCGTCCTTCGATGTTCCAGCAATGAATTCCGAGACCCCCGCGGCCGGGCCGCAACAGGCACGGCCGCCCGCGACGTTGACGATTGCTTCGCGCGAGAGCCGTCTGGCGATGTGGCAAGCCGAACATGTGCGTGATGCGCTGCGCAAATTATATCCAGCTTGTGACGTGAAAATCCTCGGGATGACGACGCGCGGCGATCAGATTCTCGATCGCACGCTGTCGAAGGTCGGCGGCAAGGGCCTGTTCGTGAAGGAACTGGAGAGCGCGCTGGCCGACGGCCGCGCCGATCTCGCGGTGCATTCGCTGAAGGACGTGCCGATGGCGCTGCCCGACGGCTTTTCGCTCGCCGCGATCATGGAGCGCGAGGATCCGCGCGATGCATTCGTGTCGAACGACTACGCGTCGCTCGACGCGCTGCCGGCCGGCGCCGTCGTCGGCACGTCGAGCCTGCGTCGCGAAGCGATGCTGCGTTCGCGTTATCCGCAGCTCGAGGTCCTGCCGCTGCGCGGCAACCTCGACACGCGTCTCGCGAAACTCGACCGCGGCGACTACGTGGCGATCATCCTTGCGGCGGCGGGCCTGAAACGCCTCGGCCTCGAAGCGCGGATCCGCGCGCTGCTCGACGTCGAGGCCAGCCCGCCCGCGGCCGGCCAGGGCGCGCTCGGCATCGAGATCGCCGCGCACCGCGGCGACATCGCCGCGTGGCTCGCGCCGCTGCATGACCGGCAGACCGCGCTCGCGGTCGAGGCCGAGCGGATGGTGTCGCGCGCGCTCGGCGGCAGTTGCGAGGTGCCGCTCGCCGCGCACGCGGTGTGGCGTGCGGGCGAGCTGTACCTGACGGGCCGGGTGTCGACCACCGACGGCAAGCGCGTGCTGACGGCCGAGGCGTGCGGTGCGGCCATGACCGTCGCCGATGCGCTCGCGCTCGGCCGCGCGGTGTCCGACGACCTCGAGGCGCAAGGCGCGCTCGACATCGTCCACGCGCTGCTCGCGAGCTCGCAGGCCGCGGGCAAGGGCGACGCCTGATGGCGGGCGGCGCGCGCGCGTTCACCGCTGTCCTGACGCGTCCGGACGGCCAGTCCGACGCGCTTGCGTCGCAACTGGCCGATGCCGGTTGCGACGTGCTCGAATTCCCGCTGATCGACATCGCGCCGGTCGACGATCCGGCGCCGCTCGACGCCGCGTTCGCCGCGCTGGCCGACTACGCGCTGGTGATTTTCGTGTCGCCGAACGCGATCGACCGTGCGCTCGCGCGGTACGGTGCGATCTGGCCGAACGCGCTGCCCGTCGGCGTGGTCGGGCCCGGCAGCGTCGCGGCGCTGGAGCGTCACGGCATCGCGGCGCCCGCGCATCGCGTGATCGCACCGCAGGCGCCGGCCGACGGCGGCGTGCCCCATTACGATTCGGAAAGCCTGTTCGCGAGCATCGAGGCCGCGTTCGGCGACGCGCAGGCGCTGGCGGGCAAGCGCGTGCTGATCGTGCGCGGCGACGGCGGGCGCGAATGGCTCGCCGAGCGCCTGCGCGAGGCCGGCGCGGACGTCACGCTCGTTGCCGCCTACCGGCGCGTCGTGCCGGAGCCGCGCGTCGGCGCGTGGGAGCGCGTGCACGTGCTGCTCGACGGCCAGCCGCACGCATGGCTGGTCACGAGTTCGGAAGGTGTGCGCAACCTGCACGAGCTCGCGCAGGCCCATCTGAACGACGCCGAGATCGACGCGCTGAAGCATGCGCCGCTCGTGACGCCGCACCCTCGGATCGAGCAGACCGCGCGCGCATTGGGTTTTGATAGGATTACGCTGACCGGCGCGGGCGATGAGCGCATCGTCCGCGCGTTTCGAACGATGGCCGACGAGGCCGTCCAACCGGCGACAGCCGCACCGGTGACTAAACGCATGACAGATACCAACGATTCCAAAAGCGTCGCTTCCCAGCCGGCCGCTGCATCTGCGCCGCCGTCCAGCCCCCCTTATCTCGCACCCGAGCCGCGTGCGCGCCGCGGCGGCAGCGCGGTGCTGTGGTTCGTCGTCGTCGTGCTCGGCTGCGCGGCGGGTGTCGGCGGCTACGCGCTGAACCGCAAGATCGATCGGCTCGACGGCTCGTTCGTCGCGCGCCAGAAGGCGCTCGACGCGCAAGCGGCCGAAACGCGGATGAAGACCGAGCAGGCGCTCGCCGGCACGCACCAGGTCGACACGCAGCTCGCGCAGCTCGACGGCAAGCTCGCCGATGCGCAGAGCGCGCAGCAGGCGCTGCAGCAGCAATACCAGGACCTGTCGCGCAACCGCGATGCGTGGATGCTCGAGGAAGTCGACCAGATGCTGTCGAGCGCGAGCCAGCAGCTTCAACTGACCGGCAACACGCAGCTCGCGCTGATCGCGCTGCAGAACGCCGACGCGCGTCTCGCGACGTCGCAGAGCGCGCAGGCCGTCACGGTGCGCAAGGCGCTCGCGCAGGACATCGAGAAACTGAAGGCCGCGCCGGCAGCCGATCTCACCGGCCTCGCGATCAAGCTCGACGACGCGATCGGCAAGATCGACGCGCTGCCGCTGTCGGGCGAGGCGATCGTGCCGCACGCGGCGCCGAAGGCCGCGCCGGCCGACGCCGCATCGTCGGTCGTCGCCGGCGAGCCGCGCTGGAAGGTGTGGTGGCACGACTTCTCGGCCGGTCTCGGCCAGCAATTGAAGGGCCTCGTGCAGGTGCGCCGGATCGACAACGCGGACGCGATGCTCGCGTCGCCCGACCAGGGCTACTTCGTGCGCGAGAACGTGAAGCTGCGCCTGCTCACCGCGCGGCTGTCGCTGCTCGCGCGCAACGACAGTGCGATGAAGGCCGACCTGCACGCCGCCCAGGCGTCGCTCGGCAAGTATTTCGATCAGGCGTCGAAGGACACGCAGACCGTCGAGGATCTGCTCAAGCAGGTTGACGGCGCATCGCTGACGGTCGCGGTGCCGAACCTGAACACGAGCCTGAACGCCGTTCAGCAGTTCAAGAGCCGGGGGTAACGATGACGCTTCGAGGAATCGTCTGGCTCGCGGTCCTGTTCGCGATCGCCGCCGCGCTCGCCACCGTCGGCCGTTTCGACGCGGGGCAGGTGCTGCTCGTCTATCCGCCGTACCGGATCGACGTGTCGCTGAACCTGTTCGTGATCGCCATCGTCGTGCTGTTCATCGTCGTGTATGCGCTGCTGCGCATCGTGCGCAACATCTGGCGCATGCCGCAGCGGGTCGCCGCATATCGCGCGCGTTCGCGCAACGAGAAGGCCCAGGCGTCGCTGCGCGATGCGATCGCGAACCTGTACGCGGGCCGCTTCTCGCGTGCTGAAAAGGCTGCGCGCGAAGCGCTGTCGGTCGACGCGAACCTGGGCGCCGCGAGTCTCGTCGCGGCCACCGCCGCGCACCGGATGCACGAGTACACGCGCCGCGACGACTGGCTGTCGAAGGTCGATGCGCCCGAATGGCAGGATGCACGGCTGCTCGCCGCGGCCGACATGCGCGCGGACGCCCGCGATGCCGACGGTGCGCTCGCCGCGCTGGCTGACATGCAGGCCGGCGGCAAGCGCATCCACGCGCAGCAGGTCGCGTTGCGGGCGCAGCAGCAACTGAAGAACTGGGCCGAGGTGCTGAAGCTCGCGAAGGCGCTCGAAAAGCGCGAGGCGCTGCATCCGGCCGCGGCCGTGCGGCTGCGGCAGCAGGCAGCGGAAAACCTGCTGCGCGAACGCCGGCACGACCCGGACGCGCTGCTCGAAGTGTGGCAGTCGCTGTCGCCGGTCGAGCGCCAGTCGCCGCGTCTGGCCGATCTCGCGGCCGAGCTGCTCGTGCCGCTCGAGCGCCGCAACGAAGCGCGCCGCATCGTCGAGGACGCGCTCGCGCACAACTGGGATGCGCGCCTGCTGCGTCGTTATCCGGACACGGCGGGCGCCGATGCGCTGCCGCTGATTCAGAAGGCCGAAGGCTGGAAGAAGGATCATCCGGAAGATGCCGACCTGCTGTTCGCACTCGGCCGCCTCTGCCAGCAGCAGCAGCTGTGGGGCAAGGCGCAGTCGTTCCTCGAATCGGCGCTGAAGCTGGCCGACAACGAGGCGCTGAAGGTGCGTGCGCATCGTGCGCTCGCCCGTCTGTTCGAGCATCTCGGCGAAACCGACAAGGCCGCGAAGCACTACCGCGAAAGCGCGCTCGCGATCACCGTGGTCTGACGCGTGCCGCGGTAAAAGCCCCGAACGCCGATCGGCCTTCGGGGCTTTTTTTCGTCCGGGGCGAGGCAGTCCGGACGCAGGGTGCCGTCATCCGGGCGGCGGAGCACTCGGCCGGTGCGGGTGTTGCCCGTCCGAAGTCGAAAACGCCCCGGCGGCCGGGCAATGCCGGGCGTCGGGGCGTTTCGTGGGCCGGCCGTCGGCCGGCGGGTTCGGCTGTTCGGCGTGCCGGTGCGCTTTTACGCACCCCGCATCACTTGTCGACGAGCCGCTTTGGCACCGACAGCGCAAGCAGCCCGCCGAGCACGAGAAACCCGGCCAGCATGTACATGCCCGAATCGTTGGCGCCCGTCACCTGCTTGAGCCAGCCCATCAGGTACGGGCTCAGGAAGCCGGCGAGGTTGCCGATCGAGTTGATCATCGCGATGCCGGCCGCGGCGGCCGTGCCGCCGAGGAACGCGGTCGGCAGGCTCCAGAACAGCGGCAGCGTCGTCAGGATGCCGATCGTCGCGAGCGTGAGGCCGAGCATCGCGAGTGACGTCTGGTGCGCCCAGATCACCGACAGCACGAGGCCGAGCGCGCCGATTGCGGCCGGAATCGCGAGGTGCCAGCGGCGTTCGCGGTGCTTGTCCGCGCTGCGCGCGATCAGGATCATCGCGACCACCGCGGCCGCATAGGGAATCGCCGACAGCAGGCCGATCATGAACGTGTCGGTCACGCCCGTCGCCTTGATGATCGTCGGCAGCCAGAAGCCGACACCGTAGAGCCCCATCACGAACGAGAAATAGATCAGCGCCATCAGCCACACGCGCGGGCTCGACATCACCGCGCCGAGCGACAGGTCTTCCTTGGTGGCTTCCTCTGCGTCGACGTTGCGCGCGAGCAGCGCCTTTTCCTCATCGGTCAGCCACGTCGCCTTCGCGATCCGCTCGTCGAGCGCGAAGAACACGAGCACGCCGGCGAGCACCGACGGAATGCCTTCGAGCAGGAACAGCCATTGCCAGCCGTGCCAGCCGCTCACGCCGTCGAACGCCTTCAGGATGAAGCCCGAGATCGGGCCGCCGATCACGCCGGACAGCGCGACGGCCGTCATGAAGAACGTCGTCATCCGGCCGCGCCGGTGCGCGGGATACCAGTAGGTGAGGTAAAGGATCACGCCGGGGAAGAAGCCCGCTTCGGCGACGCCGAGCAGGAAGCGCATCACGTAGAACATCGCGGGCGTCGTGACGAACATCGTCAGGATCGAGATCACGCCCCACGTCGCCATGATGCGGGCGATCCACACGCGGGCGCCCACCCGGTGCAGGATGATGTTGCTCGGCACCTCGAACAGGAAATAGCCGAAGAAGAAGATCCCGGCGCCGAGCCCGTACACGGTATCGCTCAGGTTCAGGTCGCTCGCCATCTGCAGCTTCGCGAACCCGACGTTCACGCGGTCGAGATACGCGACCACGTAGCACAGCAGCAGGAGCGGCACGAGCCGCCACGACACCTTGCGGTAGGTTGCTTCCTCGAATGCGCCGGACGAGCCCGGCAGCGACTGCGTCGATGTAGCCATGTTGTCTCCTGTCGATCAAAGTTGGCGCTCGAGCGGTTACCTGGATCCCGTGCGCCACTGTCGTTGTAGTTGGCCGGCTCGGACGCAGCGGCGCGTCCGAGCCGGTTTCGTGCGAAGCAAGACGGAGTAATCGTGCCGCCTGGTACGGCTAGATGCAGCGCCCGCCGTCGACTTCGAGGCAGACGCCGGTGATGAATTCGGCTTCGTCGGACGCAAGGTACAGCGCGGCGTTCGCGATGTCCTGCGGCGTCGAGAAGCGGCCGAGCGGGATCGTCGCGAGGAAGCGGCGGCGATTTTCCGGGGTGTCCTCGCAGCCCATGAACTCGGTCATCAGCGCGGTTTCGCCGAGTACGGGGTTGATGCAGTTCACGCGGATGCGGTCGGCGCCGAGCTCGGCCGCGAGCGACTTGCTCGCGGTGATCATCGCGCCTTTCGTGCTGTTGTACCAGACGAGGCCCGGGCGCGGGCGCACGCCGGCCGTCGACGCGACGTTCACGAACACGCCGCCGCCCTGGGCGCGGAAGTACGGCACGAAGGTCTGCACGCACCAGAACAGGCTCTTCATGTTGACCGCGTACACGCGGTCGAATTCGGCTTCCGTCACGTCGAGCACGGGCTTGTTGCGGTGCGTGGTGCCGGCGTTGTTCACGACGATCTGCACCGAATGGAAATCGTCGAGCGCCGCCTGCAGCAGCGCGCGCCAGTCGTCCTCTTTCGATACGTCGCCGGCCACCGCGATCGCCTTGCCGCCCGCGAGCGCGATCTCGCTCGCGACGCGCTCGGCCGCCGCGCCGTTCAGGTCGTTGACGACGACGTTCGCGCCTTCGCGCGCATACGTCTTCGCGATGCCTTCGCCGAACCCCGAGCCGCCGCCCGTGACGATGGCCGTCTTGCCGCTCAACCGCATGGTGTGTCTCCTGTGCTGGTCATGAGAGTCGTCGTGCGTCGACAGGCGGTCGGGCGCTGCCGGCCGCCTGTCGCGTGCTGCGTGCCGTGCGTTCAGCCGTGCCGGATCGCGATCGTCTTCAGCGCGGTGAAGCCGTAAAGCGCCTCGAAGCCTTTCTCGCGGCCGTGGCCCGAATGGCCGACGCCGCCGAACGGCAACTCGACGCCGCCGCCCGCGCCATAGTTGTTGATGAACACCTGGCCCGCGCGCAGGCGCCGCGCAAGCCGCATCTGGCGTGCGCCGTCGCGCGTCCAGATGCCCGCGACGAGGCCGTACGGCGTGCCGTTCGCGAGCGCGACGGCTTCGTCCTCGTCGACGAAACGCATCGCCGCGAGCACGGGGCCGAATACTTCCTCCTGGGCGAGCCGATGCGACGGCGGTACGTCGCGCAACAGCGCCGGCGCCTGGTAGAAGCCGCTTTCGGGCGCATCCGCGACGACCTGCCCGTGCGCGGCCATCGGAATGCCGTCGTGCTGCGCGTCGGACAGGAAATCCCACACGCGTTGCTGCTGCTTCGCGTTGATCAGCGGGCCGCAGTCGAGATCGGCGCGGCTCGGGCCGACGCGCAGCCCGTTGAACGCGGTGGCGAGGCGCTCGATGAGCGGCTCGTACACCGCGCGCTCGATCAGCACGCGGCTACCGGCCGAGCAGGTCTGCCCGCCGTTCTGCACGATCGCGGACACGAGTACGGGTAGGGCCGCTTCGAGATCGGCATCGGCGAACACGATTTGGGGCGACTTGCCGCCGAGCTCGAGCGTGACCGGCACGTGGTTCTCGGCCGCCATTTGCGTGACCAGCTTGCCGGTGGCCGGCGAACCCGTAAACGAGATGTGGTCGATGCCCGGATGGCGGGCGAGCGCGGCGCCCGCTTCATGGCCGTAGCCGGTGACGATGTTGAGCGCGCCGGCCGGCAGCCCGGCCTCGGCGGCCAGCTCGGCCACGCGCAGCAGGGACAGGCACGCGTCCTCGGCCGGCTTGACCACGCAGGCGTTGCCGGCCGCGAGCGCCGCGCCGACGCTGCGCCCGAAGATCTGCATCGGGTAGTTCCACGGCACGATATGGCCCGTGACGCCGTGCGGCTCGCGCACCGTCAGCACCGTGTAGCCGGCCTGATAGGGGAGGGTTTCGCCGTGCAGCTTGTCGGCGGCGCCCGCGTAGAACTCGAAGTAGCGCGCGAGCGCGGCCGCGTCGGCGCGCGCCTGCTTCAGCGGCTTGCCGGTGTCGCGCGCCTCGATCGCGGCGAGTTCCTCGAGATGGTCGGCCACGCGCGCCGACAGCCGCATCAGCACGCGGCCGCGTTCGGCGGCGCTCGTGGCGCCCCACGGGCCCGCGAACGCGTCGCGGGCCGCGGCGACCGCGCGTTCGATGTCGGGCGCGGTGCCGCGCGCGATCGTCGCGAACGGCTGGCCGTCGGACGGATCGACGACCGCGATGGTTTCCAGTTGCGCGGGCAACGTCCATTCGCCCGCGATGAAGTGCTTCGCCTCTTCCATGCTTGCTCCTGTCGACCCAAGTTAGCGCTTTAGCGCTTACTTGGGTCCCATGCATCGCGGTCGACCCAAGTTGGCGCTTTAGCGCTTGGTTGGGTCCCATGCATCACGGTCGACCCAAGTTGGCGCTTTGGCGCTTGGTTGGGTCCCATGCATCGCGGTCGACCCAAACTGACGCTTTGGCGCTTGCCCGGATCCCGTGCTTCGTAGTCGACGTGCAACGCGGCCGCCGGTTCGACGGCCGGACATCCGGAACGATTATCGCGCCGATCGTCATCCGGACGCCACCGGTCGATTGGCTATAATGGCGCATTCCTTTTTTGGGGGACGCCCGCGGCGGTGCATCGGCCGAGGCGCCCTGTCCCGAATTCCCATCGACCTACAGAGAGTGCTCATGAGCTTCAATCATGTTCCGGCCGGCAAGGACCTGCCGCAAGATTTCAACGTGATCATCGAGATTCCCGCGCAAAGCGATCCGGTGAAGTACGAGGCGGACAAGGAACTGGGCCTTCTCGTCGTCGACCGCTTCATCGGCACGGGCATGCGCTACCCGGTGAACTACGGCTACATCCCGCAGACGCTGTCGGGCGACGGCGATCCGGTCGACGTGCTGGTGATCACGCCGTTCCCGCTGCTGGCCGGCTCGCTCGTGCGTTCGCGCGTGCTCGGCATGCTGCAGATGACGGACGAGTCGGGCGTCGACGCGAAGCTGGTCGCGGTGCCGCACGACAAGATCTGCCCGATGACGGCGAACCTGAAGACGATCGACGACGTGCCCGAGTACCTGAAGGACCAGATCAAGCACTTCTTCGAGCAATACAAGGCGCTCGAGAAGGGCAAGTGGGTGAAGGTCGAAGGCTGGGCCGGCATCGAAGCCGCGCACAAGGAAATTACCGACGGCGCCGCGAACTACAAGAAGTAAGCGGCGTGCCGGCCGACGGCCGGCTCGTACGGAACGCCAACCGCGCGGGTCTCCTCAGGAGGCCGCGCGGTTTTGTTTTGCGCGCACGGTTTTCCGGCGAGCGGGCGGGGAAGCGGGCGGCAGCGGGGCGGCCGGTGCTTTCTTCGCGCGCTTCGCGCGGGGCGGGGCAACGGACGGAGCGATCGCCCCGGCGGCTTTCGTGGCCGCCGGACGGCGGCGGGCCGATGCGGAAGCGGCGTCTTCGCGTACGTTCGCGGCCGCTGTGGCGGCCGGTGCCTTCCTTTTTGGCGACGCGGAGGAGGGCGAGCCGGTTTTCTTTACCGGCGTGCCACGCGACGACGTCTTTTTTGCGGCTGCCGCTGCATCGCCGTCGGTTTTTGTACGTTTCGCGTCCGGCGCGGCTTTATTTGTCTTCGTCGACTTCGACGCTTGTTTGCCCTTCGCAGGCTTTGCCGTCTTTGCAGGCTTCGCGGCCGTTGCGGATCCGGCAAGTTTCCTGGTCTTCGCCTTTTTCCCGGCGGCCTGTTCCGTTGCAGCCGTCTTCGCCGCATCGTCGACGTTCTCTGTCTTCCCCTTCTTCCGCCCACGCGCCATCGCTTTCGTCCCCGCCGTGTCGCCACTTTCGTCGAGCGTGACCGCCACCGGCAACACCGATTCCAGTGTCCGTATGCCGGCTGCCAGCTCGCGCTTTTTCGCGGGCGTGAGCCGCTTCACCCAGTATTCGGCGCGCGACGCGCTCGACCGGTCGGGCAGCGGAAACGACGCGAGCACCGCGCGCGGCTTGCGCGAGCGCGTGTAGCGCGCGCCCTTGCCGGACGCGTGCTCGTCGAAGCGCGCGGCGACATCGGTCGTGATGCCCGTGTAGACGCTGTCGTCGGTGCATTCGATCAGATACAGAAACCAGGACATGGCAGGGCGGCGGGATGCGAAGCCGCCAGTGTCTCAGAAAAAACGGGCGTCAACGCCGCCGGTCGCCGTGCCCGTCGCGAAAGCGGCTGGGCGCCGCGCCGAGTTCGCGCGTGAAGAAGCGCGTGAACGCACTCGTCGAACGGAAGCCGACGCGCACGCCGATCTCGCCGATCGGCAACTGCGTATTGAGCAGCAGGTCGCGCGCCTCGCCGAGCCGCGCCTGCGCGACGAGCGCATGGAAACCGACCGCTTCGCGATGCAGGCGCCGGCGCAGCGTCCAGCGCGACATCGCGAAGCGCGTGCATACGTGCTGCATCAGCGTATCGGTCGGCACGTCGGTGTCGTCGGCGGTGCGCAGCCAGTCGCGCACGCATTGCTCCACCGACGAGCCGAACGTCGAACGTGCGCGCACGCGTTCGCGTGCGGCGTCGGCCGCATGACGCTGGATGGCGGCGAGCGGTGCGTTGTAGCACTCGAACGGCGTGTCGACGTGCGCGGAGCGCAGCACGATGCGGTTGTGCGGGGCATCGAACGACACCGGCGCGCCGAGCATGTCGCGCAGCGCGGCAACGGGCGCGAACGCGCGGCCGGCGAATGCGGCGTCGTCGATGCGCACGTGCGGATCGTACAGGCGCGCGAGCGCCACGAGGATCGCGAGATTCGCGAACGCGCTGCCCGCGTGCCGGCCGTCTCCTTCGTTCACGTACTCGAGCGCGATCGCGTCGCCGTTCTCGTGCGCGAACACCCAGTCGACGTTGCCGATCAGCTCGCGGTAGTGCAGGTAGCCGTGCAGCGCGTCGCGCAGCGTCGCCGCATTGCACGTGATACCCGCGAGTTCGGGAAACGGCACGAGCCACGGCACGACCTGCGGCGGCGGGCGATGCCATGACAGCGGCCAGCCGCTCGTCAGTTGCATCGCGGCCACGTGCCGGTCGCCCGCGATGCGGCGCGTGTCGTCGGCGAGCTCGGCTGGCCCGATGCCGAGCGTCGCGTAAAGCGGTGCGGGATCGATGCCGTTCGCACGCGCGTCTTCGCACAGCCAGCGGTAGATCCGGACGGATACCGATTTCTGTTGCAACTCCATGTCTGTCTCCCTGTCGTCATGCCGTTCGGGTTTGTCCCCGCTGCGAGAGGTCAACGCATGCTCCTGCCGGTCAAGCGTGGTGACCGGTCGATTCTTAGACTTGGACGCTGGAGTGAGGCGACAAGTACAACAGAACGATTCTGGAGGATCAATGAAAACTTCGCTGTTCCGGTGTTCGACGATTGCGTCCGCATGTGCGCTCACGGTGCTGCTTGCGTCGTGCGGCGGCGACGACATCCATGCGCCGGCCGACCCCGACGCGGCCGCCGACCAGCGCGCGGCCGCGCTCGTCGGGCAACTGACGACCGACGAGAAGCTGCAGCTCGTGCATGGCACCGGCATGCCCGCGCTCAGCCTGGGTGGCCCGTTTCCGCCCGACGCGCTGAACGGCGCAAGCTACATCCCGGGCGTGCCCCGGCTCGGCATTCCGGCGGTCAGCAGCGCCGATTCGGCGGGCGGCGTGAACGTGAAGAATGCACGCGTGACCGCGCTGCCCGCGCCGGTCGCACTCGCGGCGACGTGGGACCCGGCGCTCGCGGGCACCTACGGCACGCGCATCGCGCTCGAATTGCGTGCGCTCGGCTTCGCGGAAGGTCTCGGCGGGGGCGTGAACCTCGCGCGCGAGCCGCGCAACGGCCGCACCTTCGAATACATGGGCGAGGACCCGGTGCTCGCGGGCACGCTGAGCGCCGCGCGCACGCAGGCCACGCAGGCGCAGAAGGTGATCGCGACAATCAAGCATTTCGCGTTCAACGACCAGGAAACCAACCGGATGACGGTCGATTCGGTCGTCGACGAGCGGACCATGCGCGAGGCAGAACTGCTCGCGTTCGAGATCGGCGTGAAGGGCGGCCAGCCGGGCAACGTGATGTGCTCGTACAACAAGCTGAACGGGGTGTATGCGTGCGAGAACCCGTATCTGCTGACGACGGTGCTGAAGAACGAGTGGGGTTT
Organism: Burkholderia sp. BCC1208; assembly: GCF_902833095.1. Taxonomy (NCBI): domain Bacteria; kingdom Pseudomonadati; phylum Pseudomonadota; class Betaproteobacteria; order Burkholderiales; family Burkholderiaceae; genus Burkholderia; species Burkholderia sp. BCC1208. The sequence goes on from NZ_CADFDY010000013.1 coordinate 130,657, forward strand.
CAAGGGCGTCGTGCAGTCCGACTGGGGCGCGACGCACTCGACGGTCGCGGCCGTGCAGGCCGGGCTCGACGAGGAACAGCCGGGCGCGGCCGACGACGGCAACGCGCCGCTCGGCTCGTACTTCAATTCGAAGCTGCGCGCGGCGCTGCAGGCCGGCAGCGTGTCGGTCGCTCGGCTGAACGACATGGTGCAGCGCAAGCTGCGCACGCTGATCCGCATCGGCGTGATGGACGCGCCGCCGAAGCCGGGCGGCGCGATCGACGAAGTCGCCGGCAACGCCGACGCGCTCGCGATCGCACGGCAAGCGGCGGTACTGCTGAAGAACGCGGCCGCGCCGGGCGACACGCAGCCGGTGCTGCCGCTCGCCGCCGGCACGCTCAAGTCGGTCGTCGTGATCGGCGGCCACGCGGACGCGGGCGTGCTGTCGGGCGGCGGCTCGGGTGCGGTGCCGGCGATCGACGGCAACGCGGTGACGTCCTGCCAGCAACCGGCCAATATGCTGTTCGGCGGGTGCGCGACCTGGTACAAGTCCGCGCCGCTCGCGGCGATTCGCGCGAAGGCGCCGAACGCGTCGGTCAGCTATCTCGACGGGACCGACGCGAATGCCGCGGCGAGCGCGGCCGCACAGGCCGATGTCGCGATCGTGTTCGCCACGCAGTGGCAGACGGAAGGGCTCGACCTCGCGAGCCTGTCGCTGCCCGATGCGAAGGCGGACCCGTACAACCAGCAATACGACCAGAACGCGCTGATCGCCGCGGTCGCCGCGAAGGCCAAGCGCGTGATCGTCGTGCTCGAGAACGGCAGCCCGGTGTTGATGCCGTGGCTCGCGAACGTGCATGGCGTGCTGGACGCGTGGTATCCGGGCGCGCAAGGCGGCCAGGCGATCGCCGACCTGCTGTTCGGCGATGCGAATCCGTCGGGCCGGCTGCCGCTGACGTTCCCGAAGCAGGAGGCCGACCTGCCGCAGCCGACGATCGATCCGTCGAACCTGCGGAACGTTTATGCGGAAGGGCTCGCGTACGGCTATCGCTGGTTCGACGCCAAGGCGATCGAGCCGCTGTTCCCGTTCGGCTACGGGCTGTCGTACACGACGTATGCGTTGTCGGCGATGTCCGCGCAGGCTGACGCCGCGGGCAACGTGACGGTCGGCGTGACGGTGACGAATACCGGTGCGCGCGCCGGTACGCATACGGTGCAGATCTACGCGGCGCTGCCCGCGTCGCTCGGCGAGCCGCCGAAGCGGCTCGTCGGCTGGACCAAGGTCGCGCTGCAGCCGGGCGAGGCGCGCACGGTCAGCGTCGCGGTGCCGGCGCAGCGCTTCGCGGTGTGGGATGCGAGCGCGCACGCATGGCGGATCGGCGCGGGCAGCTACGGGCTGTCGGCGGCCGCGTCGTCGCGCGACCCGCAGGCGCTGTCGCAGACGGTGACGCTCGCCGCGCACTGAACCGGCGGCGGCCGTGCGGCATGCGGCGAGCCCATGCATGGCTTCGCCGCATGCCGGTGCGCGGGATGCCGCTAGCCGGCGTCGCGCCGAAAAGGATCGTGCTCGCGCAGTTCGTCGACGTACGCGTGGATATGCTCGGTCTCGCGTTCGAGAAAGCGCGCGACCGCATCGGAAAAAGCCGGATGCGCGAGCCAGTGCGCGGAGTGCGTGACCGTCGGCAGAAAACCGCGCGCGAGCTTGTGCTCGCCCTGCGCGCCGCCCTCGAACGTGTCGAGCCCGGCTTCGATGCAGAATTCGAGCAACTGGTAGTAGGCCGTTTCGAAATGCAGGCAGGGCACGTGCTCGATCGCCCCCCAGTAGCGGCCGTACAGCGTGCCGCCGCCGTGCTCGCCGCGCCGGTAAACGGCGAGCGCGCTCGCGATCGGCCGGCCGTCGGCTTCCGCGATCACGAGCAGCAGGTTCTCGGGCATCGTCGCGCCGATCGTGCGGAAGAAGTCGAGGTTCAGGTACGGGCTCGAATAGTGCTCGCGGTAAGTCTGCCGATAGCAGCGCGAGAAGAAGCGCCAGTCGGCGTCGGTGATCCGATCGCCGGTGAGCCGCCGGAAGGTCACGCCCGCATCGTGCACCTTGCGCCGCTCCGCGCGGATGTTCTTGCGCTTCTTCTGTTCGAGCGTGCCGAGGAAATCGTCGAAGTGGCGGTAGCCGTCGTTGATCCAGTGGAACTGCACGCCTTCGCGCAGCATCATCCCCATCGATTCGAGGAGCCGCGCTTCGTCGCCGGTCGGGAACAGCACGTGCAGTGACGACACGTCGCTCTGCTCGGCGAACGCGAGCAGCGTGGCCGCGAGCCGGCGGCGTGCGTCGTCGTCGGCCGCGAGGAGGCGCGTGCCCTGCACCGGCGTGAACGGCACCGCGCACAGCAGCTTCGGGTAATAGGGCAGGTCGTTGCGCTGGTACGCGTCGGCCCACGCCCAGTCGAACACGTATTCGCCGTACGAATGCTGTTTCGCGTAGACGGGGGCGGCGGCCGCGAGGCGGCCGGTGCGCGCGTCGGTCAGCGTGACGAAGTGCGGCGACCAGCCGGTGTCGTCCACCGCGCAGCGCGCGACGTGCAGTGCGTCGAGGAATTCGTGGCGCAGGAACGGCGTGGGCTGCGCGTCGCGCGCGAGCAGCGCGTTCCATTCGTCGGCCGGCACCTCGGCGGGGGACGACAGGATGCCCGTGCGATAATCGATGCGTTCGTGTTTCAAGCGTGAATCCGTACCGTTGGATGTTGCCGGGTGCGGGCCGCCGTGGCCCGCGCCCGGATCGATTTCGTCAGCCGTTCAAGGCGCGCCGCCGGGTTGCGCCGATCCCGCCATGAAGACCCGACTCGCTCTCGCCCAGATCAACGTCACCGTCGGCGATTTCGCCGGCAACGTCGCGCGTATCGTCGCCGCCGCGCGTGCCGCGCACAACGATGGTGCGCAACTGATGGTCGCACCCGAACTCGCGCTGTCCGGCTATCCGCCCGAAGACCTGTTGCTGCGGCCCGCGTTCTACGCGGCGGCGGCCGCCGCACTCGATGCGCTCGCCGACGCGCTGAAGGCGTTCGACGGGCTCGCGGTGCTGGTCGGCCATCCGTTGCGCGGTCCGGGCAGGGGGCCGGGCAGGGGTGCGGGCAGCGGTGCGGACAGCGCGTCAGCCGTCGATGGTAATGCAAACCGCCCGATCGAGCGCGGCGTGCCGCCCACCGACACCTTCAACGCGGCGTCGCTGATCGTCGGCGGCGAGATCGTCGGCACCTACCGCAAGCAGGATCTGCCGAACGCCGAGGTGTTCGACGAGAAGCGCTATTTCGCGACCGACACCGAGCCGCTCGTGTTCGAGCTGAACGGCGTGAAATACGGCGTGATCATCTGCGAGGACGCGTGGCATGCGTCGGCCGCGCAGATCGCGAAGGCGGCCGGCGCGCAGGTACTGCTGATCCCGAACGGCTCGCCGTATCACATGAACAAGGAAGCGGTGCGCATCGACATCCTGCGCGCGCGGATTCGCGAGACCGGGCTGCCGATGGTGTACGTGAACCTCGTCGGCGGCCAGGACGAACTCGTGTTCGACGGCGGTTCCTTCGTGCTCGACGCGCAGGGCGCGCTCGCCGCGAAGATGCCGCAGTTCGACGAAGGGCACGCGATCGTCGAATTCGACGGCCCGCGGCCGCTGCCCGGCGCGATCGCGCCCGAGCTGTCGACTCACGCGCAGGTGTACCGCGCGCTCGTGACCGGCGTGCGCGACTACATCGGCAAGAACGGCTTTCCCGGCGTGCTGATCGGGCTGTCGGGCGGCGTCGATTCGGCGCTGGTGCTGGCCGTCGCGTGCGATGCGCTCGGGCCTGAGCGCGTGCGCGCGGTGATGATGCCGTCGCGCTTCACGGCCGACATCTCGACCACCGATGCGGCGGAGATGGCGCGGCGCGTCGGCGTACGCTACGACGAGATCGCGATCGCGCCGATGTTCGATGCATTCCGCGCCGCGCTCGCGGGCGAATTCGCGGGCCGCGCGGAAGACGCGACGGAGGAGAACATCCAGGCGCGCATCCGCGGCACGCTGCTGATGGCGCTGTCGAACAAGTTCGGTTCGATCGTGCTGACGACCGGCAACAAGAGCGAGATGGCGGTCGGCTACTGCACGCTGTACGGCGACATGGCTGGCGGTTTCGCGGTGATCAAGGACATCGCGAAGACGCTCGTGTACCGGCTGTGCCGCTATCGCAACGAAACGGCCGACTACGGGCCGCGAGACGTGATTCCCGAACGGATCCTGACGCGCGCGCCGTCGGCCGAGCTGCGCGAGAACCAGACCGACCAGGACAGCCTGCCGCCGTACGACGTGCTCGACGCGATCATGCGGATGTACATGGAAGAAGACCGGCCGCTCGCCGAGATCGTCGAGGCCGGCTACGCGCGGGCCGACGTCGAGCGCGTGACGCGGCTCATCAAGATCAACGAATACAAGCGCCGCCAGGCGCCGATCGGCATCCGCGTCACGCATCGCGCATTCGGGCGCGACTGGCGCTACCCGATCACGTCGTGCTTTACCGAACGGCTCGATTGAGCGGTGCTGGGCCGGATGCGGCTCGCCGGCTTACAATCGGGATCGCGATTTTTCATCCAAACGAGCATTGGGGGACAACCACCATGAAACGCATCACTGCCATCATCAAGCCGTTCAAGCTGGACGAAGTCCGCGAAGCGCTCGCCGAAGTGGGTCTCACGGGCCTGACCGTGACGGAAGTGAAGGGCTTCGGCCGCCAGAAGGGCCATACCGAGCTGTATCGCGGCGCCGAATACGTCGTCGACTTCCTGCCGAAGATGAAGATCGAGGTGGTCGTCGCGGAAGCGCAGGTCGATCAGGTGATCGACGCGGTGATCGGTGCGGCGCGCACCGGCAAGATCGGCGACGGCAAGATCTTCGTGTCCGACGTCGAGCGCGTGATCCGCATTCGCACCGGCGAAGAGAACGAAGCGGCCGTCTGAGCGCCGCGTCCGCGCCATTCGATCAATCGCGGCCGCTTCGGCCGCGTCCGCCGATCGGGCCACGGGTCGCACGAACCCGGCCCGCCAAGAAAAAACGGTGCGGATACCCGTTTGGGTACCGCACCGATACGCGCCTCTCGCAGCAGCGTGGAAAGTGTTGTCGAATCGTTGTTTGACGGCGCCCGATCAGAACAGGTGCTGGATGCCGGCGTAGACGCCGGTCTGGCTGCCGCCCTGATGCGGGTTGCCCGTCGACACGGCCGTACCGGCGCCGTTCGCGTTCAGGCCGAAGTTGGCCGACGAGCTGTTGCGCACCGTCGCGACCTGCAGGTCGAACAGCGTGCGCTTCGAGATGTTGTACGAACCGCCGACCGTGTAGATGTTCGCGTTGCCGCCGCCGTGGTTCGCGTTCACGTGATACACGGCTGCGATCAGCGCCGCTGCCGGCGTGGCTTGCCACGTCACGCCGCCCCACACCTGCTGCGTACCCGTCACGCCGGCGTTCACTGCCGGGCCACCGCTGCCGTCGGCGCGCGATGCCTGGTAGGCCGCCTGAACCTTGAACTGGCCGAGGAACACGTTCACGCCCGCGAAGTATTCGCGCGAGTAGTTGAACACGTCCGAGAAGCGGCCGTTGCTGTCGCGCGTTTCGTCGTAGATGCCGCGCAACTGGAACAGCGAGTTCGTGTAGGTGACCTGACCGCCCATTGCACGGCCCGGTTGGCCGGCCGTCGTGTTGCCGTTGAAGCTGGTCGAGTTCGAGAAGGAGAACTGGCCGTAGAAGTCGAGACCATAGAGCGACGGCGACTGGTACGACACGTTGTTGCTGGTCTTGTTCCAGTTACGGCCGCGCACCAGCGAGGCCGTCGACCAGGACGACTGGCCGAACGGGTCGAAGTCCCACACGCCGTTGGCGATCGCGAGTTCGCGACCCAACAGCAGCGTACCGTAGCGGTCGTTGGAGATACCGACGGTCGCGAAACGATCCCAGATCGAGCCGCTGAAGCCGCCCGTCATCGTGTTGAACGCGCCTTCGAGGTGGAACAGGATCTTGTTGCCGCCGCCGATGTCCTCGCTACCCTTCAAGCCCCACAGGCTCGTGCCCCAGTCGCCGCTTTCCGCGCGCACTTGGTGGCCGTTTTGGAGGCCGTTCATGTACTCGATGCCTGCATCCAGGCGGCCATACAGCGTGACGCTGCTCTGCGCGTGCGCCGTCACCACCCCAGCAGCCATCAGCGCGGCCGCGACCAAAGCTTTCTTCATCGTCTCCTCCATACCCTGTCAAAAAGTCAACCCAGAACTGCACGAGATGCCCGGCGCGGCACGCACCGGGCAAAAGCGGGATAACCAGGGAGACCTCGTGCAGGGCCGGTAAGCGCGGCACGCGGGCAAGCAGACGGAAATACCGTTGAGCGGTCCCGCGCAGCCGGGTCGGCCTGCGGGTCTCCTTGTAGTGTCGTGAAGCTAAACTACATTTCACGAACTTCGTTTTGCTACTTTGGTTACTAATTTAGCAAAAATACAATTTTGTGGCGACGGAAATCGTTGTTTGACTAACCGCTGTCGCCAATTTGCCATGCAACACGGTGCCCAAGGGTTCTCGATTACCGGAAAACCCTTGTCCCGCAAGGGAGACATGGATTCCATGGGCATGGGTCAAGGATTGCCACTATTGACGTTGCCGGGGCGCCGGCGTAGGCGCGAAAGTTGCAAAATTGGTAAGTATTTCGTAATGATTCGGGCGATTGCCGCCATCGCCGATCGACGCCTGAAACGCCCGTCCTGCAACGCGCCGCGCTTAGTCCGGGCTCGGTCGTGCGTCGAGCAACTGGGCGCGAATCCAGCGATGCGCATCGGTGCGCGCGTGCTTCGCATGCGAGTAGACCTTCACCGTGTAGCGCGGGATCTCGAACGGCGCGGGGAAGATGCGGATCGGCGCCGCGTGCCGCAGCGCCTGCGCGGCGCGGTTCGGCACGGTCATCACGAGAGCCGATTCGGCGATCACGAACGGCGCGGCCAGCACGGTCGGCAACTGCACGGCCACATGCCGCGCAAGGCCGAGCCGGTCGAGCACGTGGTCGACGACGCCGCGCGACTCATTCCACGGCGTGACGACCACGTGGCGGGCCGCCAGATACTGGTCGAGCGTCAGCCGCCGGCGGATGTCCGGATGCGTGGCGCTCGCGATCACGACATAGTCGTCGGAGAACCAGTCGAAATCCTCGATGCCGGGCGCGTCGGCCGCCGATTCTTCGTGGTAGCCGAGGGCGAAGTCGATGCGGCCGGCCGCGAGCGCATCGACGGAAATCTTGCGGTCCGAATGGACGACGCGGATCCGCAGGTGCGGCGCCACGTGTTGAATGCGCGCCAGGAACGCCGGCAGCACCGCGAACGCCGTGTAGTCGGTCGCCGCGAACACGAACGTACGGTCGCTTTGTGCGGGATCGAAGCGGCGCGCGCGGGCGAGCCCCTTCGACATCGCGTCGAGCGAGTCACCGGCCCACGTGGCGATGTCGTCGGCGCGTACGGTCGGCTGCATCTCGTTGCCGAGGCGCACGAACAGCGCATCGCCGATCGCGTCTCGCAGGCGGGCGAGCGCGTGGCTCAACGCCGACGGGCTCAGCGCGAGTTCATGCGCGGCCGCCGCGACCGACCGCTGGCGGTACAACGCGTCGAATACGAGCAGCAGGTTCAGGTCGAGGCGGCGCAGGTCGGGATGCATCATGTTCAGGTCTGGATGAAAAAACTGCACTTTCTGCAGTTGCGCCGTGAACGTAGCATGTCGATCCGACCCGCGCCAAGTGCGCGCGGGGGCGCCGTATTCCATTTTTCCGTCCGGGCCGAAGGAGGGCTCCCCACCGTGCAAATCGATATCCGTTGCGCCACCGTCGCCGACGTGCCGCTGATCCTGCGCTTCATCACCGAACTGGCCGTCTACGAGAAGGCCGAGCACGAAGTCGTCGCGACGCCCGAATCGCTCGAGCGCAGCCTGTTCGGCGAAGGCTCGCCGGCGCGTGCGCTGATGTGCGAGATCGACGGCGAGCCGGCCGGCTTCGCCGTGTATTTCTTCTCGTATTCGACGTGGCTCGCGCGGCAGGGGCTGTATCTCGAGGATCTGTACGTGTCGCCGCGTTTTCGCGGCGCGGGCGCGGGGCTGCGGCTGCTGAAGGCGCTCGCGCGCATCGCGGTCGAGTCGGGCTGCGGACGTTTCGAATGGAGCGTGCTCGACTGGAACGAGCCGGCGATCCGCTTCTACGAGAGCGTCGGCGCGGCGCCGCAGAGCGAATGGGTGCGTTACCGGCTGGCGGGCGACGAACTGCGCGCGTTCGCCGACGGCGCGCCGGTGAGCGCCGCGTAAACGCAAGACGGGCGCCGCGCGGCGAACCGCGGGGCGCCCGTTCGAGCGTGGCGGGTATGGCGGGTGACGCGCGTTACTTGAGGCTACCCGACAGGAAGCCGCGCAGGCGTTCGCTCTTCGGGTTCGCGAACACCTCGGCCGGCACGCCTTCTTCCTCGACGCGGCCCTGGTGCAGGAACATCACGTGATTCGACACGTTGCGCGCGAAGCCCATCTCGTGCGTGACGACGATCATCGTGCGGCCTTCCTCGGCCAGCTTCTGCATCACCTTCAGCACTTCGCCGACGAGTTCCGGGTCGAGCGCGGAGGTCGGTTCGTCGAACAGCATCACGTCCGGATGCATCGCGAGCGCACGCGCGATCGCCACGCGCTGCTGCTGGCCGCCGGACAGATGCGACGGATACTGCTTCTCGACGCGCGGCGCGAGGCCGACCTTCTCGAGGTATTCGCGCGCACGGTCCTCGGCTTCCTTCTTCGGGATGCCGAGCACGTTCACCGGCGCTTCCATCACGTTCTCGATCACGTTCATGTGCGACCAGAGGTTGAAGTGCTGGAACACCATCGACAGCTTGGTGCGTACGCGCTGAAGCTGCTTCGAATCGGCCGCGCGCAGCGCGCCCGTCTTGTCGAGCGCGGTGCGCACTTCCTCGCCGTCGACGAAGATGCGGCCCGCGTTCGGCTGCTCGAGGAAGTTGATACAGCGCAGCATCGTGCTCTTGCCGGAACCGGACGAGCCGATCACGCTGATCACGTCGCCCGAGTTCGCCTTCAGCGACACGCCCTTGAGCACCTCGTTGTCGCCGTACCGCTTGTGGAGATCGTCGACGAAAAGCTTTTGAGTCTGGGAATTCATCAGTATTCCTGCGGAAACTTACTTGCCTTGCGGGCGCAGATAGGCGAGCCAGCGGCGCTCGGCCTGGCGGAACAGCCACACGAGCGTGAACGAGATCGCGAGGTAGAGCAGGGCGGCGATGCCGAACGCGTGGAACGACATGTAGGTCGCCGAGTTCACGTCGCGGGCGATCTTCAGGATGTCCGGCACGGTCGCGGTGAAGGCCACCGTCGTCGCGTGAAGCATCAGGATCACTTCGTTGCTGTACAGCGGCAACGCGCGGCGCAGCGCCGAGGGCAGGATCACGCGGCGATACATCGTGAACGGCGTCATCCCGTATGCGCGCGCGGCTTCGATCTCGCCGTACGACGTCGCCTTGATCGCACCCGCGAAGATCTCGGTGGTGTACGCGCAGGTGTTCAGCGTGAACGCGAGCAGCGTGCAGTGCATCCCGTCGCGGAAGAACGCATCGAGCATCGGCGTGCCGCGCACGGCCTGCAGGCTGTAGAGGCCCGTGTAGCAGAGCAGCAGTTGCACGTAGAGCGGCGTGCCGCGAAACACGTACGTGTACAGCCACACGGCGCTCGACAGCCACTTCCTCTTCGACACGCGCGCCACGGCGAGCGGCACCGACAGGCAGAAGCCGAGGCCGATCGACACGACCAGCAGCCACAGCGTGATCGCGACACCGGTGATGCGATAGCCGTCGGTGTAGAGATAGTTGCGCCAGTATTCTTGGATGAGTTCGATCATAGGTCAGCCTTGCGGACACCGGTCGAGTAACGCTTTTCGAGCCACATCAGCACGAAGTTCGAGATCGTCGTGATGGCGAGGTAGACCGCTCCCGCGATCAGCGTGAAGAAGAAGAACCGCAGCGTGCCCTTGCCGGCGTCCTGCGACGCCTTCACGACGTCGGCCAGGCCGATGATCGACACGAGCGCGGTCGACTTCACGAGCACCTGCCAGTTGTTGCCGATACCCGGCAGCGCGAAGCGCATCATCTGCGGGAACATGATGCGCGTGAACACCTGCCAGTTCGTCATCCCGTAGGCGCTGCCGGCCTCGAGCTGGCCGCGCGGCACCGACAGGAACGCGCCACGGAACGTCTCGGTGAAGTACGCGCCGTAGATGAAGCCGAGCACGAGCACGCCGGCGAGGAACGGGTCGATGTCGATCTGGTCCCAGCCGAGCGCGTCGGTCGCCATGTTCAGCCAGATCTGCAGGCTGTAGAACAGCAGCAGCATCAGCACGAGGTCGGGTACGCCGCGGATCAGCGTCGTATAGACGGTGCCGACGCCGTTCGTCACGCGATTGCGTGACAGTTTCGCGCCGGCGCCGAGCAGCCCCAGCAGGAACGACAGCGCAAGCGAAAGCACCGCCAGTTTGACGGTTTGCCAGGTGCCGGCGAGGATCAGCGGGCCGTAGCCTTGTAGAAACATATGGGGTCCCTGGTGTGGTCCCTGAGGGCGCACGCAGTGCGCCGCGAAAGACGCGTCCGCCAAGCTGCGCGGAACGCCCCGTGCGTATCATGACCGTCCGCCCCGGCAACGGTGCCGGGCCCGCCCGTCGCGCGAGCGGCGGGCAAGGGAGCGGGCGGCGCGTGGTTGACTGCCTGTACTGCCCGGACGCGGGGCCGCCCCCGCATCCGCTGCTTCTTCTTGTCGGCGTTCAGCGGGCCGGCGCCGAATAGACGCTGAACGAGAAGTACTTGTGCGACAGCCGGTCGTACGTGCCGTCCTTGTGCATGTCGGCCAGCGCGCGGTTGATCTTGAGCTTCAGGTCCGTATCTTCCTTGCGCAGGCCGATCGCGGTGCCGTCGCCGATCGTCTTCGGATCCTTCACTTCCGGCCCGGCGAACGCGAAGCCCTTGCCGCGCGGCGTGCGCAGGAAGCCGTAGTCGGCCTGCAGCTCGTCCTGCAGCGTCGCGTCGAGGCGGCCCGAGCCGAGATCGGTATAGACCTGGTCCTGGTTCTGGTAAGGAACGATCGTCACGCCCTGCGGTTCCCAGTACGCCTTCGCGTAGGTTTCCTGCGTCGAGCCCTGCTCGACGCCAACGCGCTTGCCTTTCAGCGACGCGACCGTCGGCAGCAGCGGCGAGCCGGTCTTCGCGATCATCCGCGCGGGCGCGTCGTACACCTTGTCGGAGAAGTCGATCTGCTCGCGGCGCTTGTCCGTGACGGTCAGCGACGACACGATGACGTCGTATTTCTTCGCCTTCAGCGCCGGAATGATCCCGTCGAGATCCTGCGCGACCCACACGCATTTCACGTTGATCCGCTTGCAGATTTCCTTGGTGAGATCCACGTCGAAACCGACGATCTCGCCGCTCGGCGCGGTCGACTCGAACGGCGGGTAGCTGGCGTCGACACCGATCCGCACGGTCTTCCACTCCTTCGCGAAGGCGCTGCCCGCCACGAGGGCGAGGGCGGCGCACAGGGCGGCCTTCTTCATTTCCATCCTTCTGTTGCAGACTTTCCGGGGGCGCTCGCGGCCGGTCGGACCGGGCGCCGCGGCGTATTCTAGACGGCCAAAAATCGCCGATCGGCGCTCTGGCGTTGGCGGCCGCCGGAAGGGCGAACGCCAAAAGGGCGGTATTTTACCCGAACGCGATATCCGGAAAACGGCAATCCGGCACGGTCGACCGATTCCTCGATTCGGCTGTTGCGGTAATCGTTGTAGTCGCAATGAATATTTTGGCAATTGATCGCGCGGATGCAACGATGCGGTGCGCGGGCGGCGGATTGTGGCGCGTGCGAGCGCCCTCTACAGTGGAGGTAAACCCGAACAGACCATCCGCGTCCTGAGCGTCCACCCCATGTTTCAGATCCTGCGCGCCGAAGACCGCTGCCACACGCACCACGGCTGGCTTGAATCGAGTCACAGTTTTTCGTCTGCCTGCCGCGCCGCGCATGCGCACGCGCCGGTGCGTCCGCCCGTCGGCGGGCTGTACGTGCTGAGCGAGGACCTGATCGCGCCGACGCGCGGGTTCGGGATGCTGCCGCGCCGCGACGTGGAGATCGTGACTTACGTGCTGGATGGCGCGCTCGCGCACCGCGACAGCCTCGGCAGCGGCGCGATCGTCCGGGCCGGCGGCATCCAGCGGATGAGCGCCGGCACGGGGCTCGTGCACAGCGTAACCAACGCGTCGCGCGATCGGCCGCTGCACCTGTTGCAGATCTGGCTGCAGCCGGCCGAGCCGGGCGGGCGGCCCGGCTACGAGCAACGGCGTTTCGCCGACGACGAGAAGCGCGGCCGGCTGAGGCTCGTCGCGGCGCCCGACGGCGGCGACGGCGCGCTGTCGATGCGGGCGGACGCCCGCATCTTCGCGGGGCTGATCGACGGCGACGAGACGATCGCGTTCGACGTGCCGGCCGGGCGCAGCATCTACGTGCACGTGGCGCGCGGCGACGTCGACGTCAACGGCCGCGCGCTGGCTGCCGGCGACGGCGCGCGGATCGGCGGCGTGGACGCGGTGGCGTTCGCGCGCGGCCGCACGGCGGAGGTGCTGCTGTTCGACGTCGCCTGAAACAAAAAGGGGGACGCAGGCGGTGCTTGCGTCCCCCTTCGGCGCCGCCGCGGGAGCGGCCCGCCGGCTTACTGCGCCGGCGCCGACGCGCCCTTGGCGGCCGCGCGATGTTGCTCCCAGCGCTCCTTCATCTTCTCGTGGCGCTGCTCCATCTTCGCGAACTGCTGCTTGAGCGCCGTGCTGACCATCGTCTTCTGCTGGTCGTTCAGCCCGTTGTAGAACGTGAGCCACGCGGCGGACGTCTGCTCGCGCAGTTGCGCGTTCTGCGCCTCCGCCTGCTGGCGGGTCGAATGCATCGCGCTCAGGTCGAGGATCGGCTGATTCTGCTGCGCCTTGAACTGCTCGCGCATCTGCTCGTGGCTCTTGCGCATCGCGTCACGGTTCTGCTTCATCGTGTTGACGGCCGCCTGCCATTGCTGTTCCTGCGACGCGTTGAGCTTCAACTGGTCGTGCAGTTTCATGATCGCGCCGAACGGGCCGCCTTCGTGCCCGTCGTGCATCCGCTGCATGCCGGGGCCGCCCGGCGGCGGCATGTCGTTGGGCTGCGCGGCATGCGCGGTGCCGAATGCGAGAGCGAGCACGGTGGCGGCCGCGATGGCCACGCGGGAAGTCTTCTTATACATTTCAGAAACTCCTTGTATCCAAAGGGTCCGGCGATGCGGTGCCGGGAAAGCCGGTTACCGCATCCGGTAAGACGCAGGTTAGCGATACGGGCCCCGGCGGGTGTTACGCGGGGCGGCGGCCCGGTTACCGTGCATTACAGTTCCCTTGCGCGGTAACCCGCAGTAACCCTTTCGTCCCATTGTTTCGTTCTTCGACTCCACCCTCGCGCGGTAAACTTCAAGCCATGACTACCCAGATCCTCATCGTCGACGACGACCAAGAACTCCGAGACCTGCTGCGCGACTACCTCGTGCGCCAGGGGATGGAAGTGTCCGTGCTGCACGACGCGGCGACGCTCGAGAAACGCCTCGAGCGCGAACGGCCCGACCTGATCGTGCTGGACCTGATGATGCCGGGCGTGGACGGCCTGACCGCGCTGCGCCAGTTGCGCGCGGCCGGCGACGACATCCCCGTGATCATGCTGACCGCGCGGGCCGACGACGTCGACCGCATCGTCGGGCTCGAGCTCGGCGCGGACGACTACCTCGGCAAGCCGTTCAACCCGCGCGAGCTGCTCGCGCGCGTGCAGGCCGTGCTGCGGCGCCGCCGCGCGACGCCGTCGGCGGCCGCGCCCGAGCAGCGCGAGCCGTTCGCGTTCGGCCGCTTCCTGCTCGACTTCCAGGCGCGCACGCTGTCGGTCGACGGCAAGCCGGCCACGCTGTCGAGCAGCGAATTCGCGCTGCTGAAGATCTTCGTCAACCACGCGCTGCGCACGCTCACGCGCGAGCGACTGCTCGAGCTGCTGCACGGGCCCGAGTACGACGGCACCGACCGCGGCATCGACGTCCAGGTGTGGCGCCTGCGCCGCATCCTCGAAACGGATCCGTCGACGCCGCGCTTCATCCAGACGGTCCGCGGGCGCGGCTACGTGTTCGTGCCCGACGGCGAGGCCCATGCGCAAACCCATTGATTCGCTGTTCGGGCGGCTGGCGCTGCTCGTCGTCGGCGTCCTGCTCCTGTCGCACTTCGCGTGGTTCTTCGCGATGCGGCTCGAGCGCAACCAGATGCAGACGCGTTATGCGGTCGAGGAGGCCGCGTTCCTCGTCGACGCGGTGCGCCAGCACGTGGCGCGCACGCCCGACCAGCCGCTGCCGTCGCGCGTGCGGCTCGTGTCGCCGGACAGTGCCGATGTGCCGAAGGGCGGCGATTCCGGGCTGCCGCCGCCGCTGAAGCGGTTCCGCGACGACGTGAGCGAGCGCATGCCGCCCGGCACGCAGGTCGAGATCGGCACGCCCGGCCATCCGCCGGTGCTGTGGGTGAAGGAGCCGGCCGATCGCAACTGGATCGTGGTGCCCGTGCAGCCGCTGCGGCCGCCGCGCTCGCTCGACCGGATGCTGCTGTGGCTCGGCACGATCTTCTCGGCCGGCGTGATCGCCGCGCTGTTCGCGGCCTGGCAGTTGCAGCAGCCGCTGCGTTCGCTCGCGCGCGCGGTCGCGCGTTTCGGCCGCGGGCAGCCGGTGCCGCCGCTGCGCGAACGCGGGCCGCGCGAGCTGCGCCAGCTCACGCACGGCTTCAACCAGATGGTGGAGCAGGTGTCGCAGGCCGAGAGCGATCGCGCGGTGATGCTGGCAGGCGTCGCGCACGACTTGCGCACGCCGCTCGCCCGGATGCGCCTGCGGGCGGAAATGATGGACGACGCACGGCTGCGCGACGGCGTCGTGCGCGACGTCGACTCGATGTCGCACATCGTCGACCAGTTCCTGGTGTTTGCACATGGCGGGGCCGATCGCAGCGAGCCGGTGCCGGTCGACCACGCGTGCGAGCGGATCGCGCGCAGCTATCGTGCGGTCGCGCCGAACGCGCCGACGGTCCAGACGCGGCTGGAGGCCGATCCCGGCTTCCGGCTGCCGACGGCGACGCTCGACCGGATCCTGTCGAACCTGCTGGACAACGCGCATGCGTATGGCGCACCGCCCGTGCTCATCGAGACGGCGCGCACGCCGACCGGCTACGTGCTGTCGGTCAGCGACAGCGGCGGCGGCATCGCGCCGCGCGACCTCGCGGCCGCCACGCGGCCGTTCGTGCGGCTCGATCCCGCGCGCGGCGGGAACGGCCACAGCGGGCTCGGGCTCGCGATCGTCGAGCGGCTCGTGCTCAGGCTGGGGGGCGCGTGCGACATCGGCAATCGCCCCGAAGGCGGCTTGCGTGTATCGATGACGTTCCCGTTCGAGGCCGTGCCGAAGGACGAGCCTCACGCACAGGCCGCTTGAGCGGCTGCGGCGCCTGCCCGGCCGGGCGGGCGCCGCGCGGCGTCACTCGCCGAACAGCGTGCCGAGCGTCTCGGCCGCGTTGCTGTCGATCGTGTTGTAGGTCACCGTGGTGGCCTCGAAGATATAGACGGTCGTATACCGGCCAAGACGCTCCAGGATTTCCTCCTGCAGCGATTCCGGCACGACGTTCATGTTCAGGTACCACGCCGTGGACGACAGCCGCGTCTGGAACGACCCGTACTCCTGCATGAGTTCATAGAACGCGTCGGCATCCTGATCGCGGCAGACGATCACCAAGTTTCCTGCCATTCCCTTCCTCCCGCTCGTCGGTCGATCCCCGGGGCCTGTCGACGCAGATGCCGCGTGCGCATTGCCGCGGCACGGCCGAAACGGATCCGGGGGCTAGCCCCGATCATACCTGCTTCGCCGTGTCCGGCTGCTGATGCCGGACACGGTTTGTGCCCGCGTGCGGATGGCGGGTTCCCGGCCGGGCCGGATCACGGCATAATTCGGGCCTGCGTGCCGGCCGCGGGACTGCGGCCGGGCTGTTCCGTACCGCGCGCCCGCCATCCGCCCACGCGCCGGGCACGATCCATGCGCTGCCCGCGCCGTCCGGGGACGGTTGTACCTGAAATACAGGTTGGTGTAGTGTCGTGCCGTCGCGGCCCGGCTGGGCCGGCCGCGGCAGCGCATGCGCCCGCGCCGCGCGTGCGCGAAATCGCCAGCCAATCGAATTACCGCGCCCGTGCGCTTTGCCATGAATCAACATCGACTGCCGGCTTCGTTCGGCCTTACCGGGGAGGGCGCCTGATGAACGTCGGATTCTTCAATCCGAACCGGATCGCCAACGCATCCGCGTGGCGCGTGCTGCCGAACCGGTGGGATTTCATCGCATTTCCGCTGATCATCTGCCTGATCGCGATGGCGGTGGTCGGCTTTCACGAAACGATGGCGCCGATCGGCGTGCTGCAGACGCAGAAGATCTCGCTCGATCCGTCGAACCTGCCCGAATACGCGCTGCGCACCACGCTGCGGATGCTCGCCGCGATGGTCGCGTCGCTCACGTTCACGCTCGTCTACGGCACGCTCGCGGCCAAGAGCCGCCGCGCGGGCATGGTGCTGATCCCGATCCTCGACATCCTGCAGTCGGTGCCGGTGCTCGGCTTCATCTCGTTTACGGTCACGTTCTTCCTCGCGCTGTTCCCGAGCCGCGTGCTCGGCGCCGAGCTGGCCGCGATCTTCGCGATCTTCACGAGCCAGGCGTGGAACATGACGTTCAGCTTCTACCAGTCGCTGCGCACGGTGCCGCGCGACCTGGACGAAGTGTCGCGCGGCTTCCACCTGACGTCCTGGCAGCGCTTCTGGAAGCTCGAGGTGCCGTTCTCGATGCCGGGCCTGATCTGGAACATGATGATGTCGATGTCGGGCGGCTGGTTCTTCGTCGTCGCGTCGGAGGCGATCACCGTCGGCAACCAGACGATCACGCTGCCGGGCATCGGCGCGTATCTCGCGCAGGCGATCTCGGACAAGAACTTCGGCGCGATCGGCTGGGTGATTCTGACGATGACGGTCGTGATCCTCGCGTATGACCAGTTGCTGTTCCGCCCGCTCATCGCGTGGGCCGACAAGTTCCGGATGGAGAACACCGCGTCGGGCGATGCGCCGCAATCGTGGCTGCTCGACCTCGTGCGCCGCACGCGGCTGATCCATCAGCTGCTCGTGCCGGCCGGCTGGCTCTTCGCGAAGGCCGCGCGGATCCCGCTGCGCCTGCCGCTGTCGGGTGCGATGCGCTTCGCGCTGCCGAAAGTCGAGAAGAAGGCGTCGCGCACGGTCGACATCGCGTGGGCGGGGCTCTTGCTGATCGGCACGGCCTATATCGTATGGCGCGTCGTCAGCTTCGTCGCGACCGGCGTGACGATGCCCGAGGTCGGCCACGTGCTCGTGCTCGGGCTCATCACGCTGCTGCGCGTGGTCGTGCTGATCTCGATCGCCTCCGTGATCTGGGTGCCGATCGGCGTGTGGGTCGGGTTGCGCCCGAAGCTGGCCGAAAAGCTGCAGCCGCTCGCGCAGTTTCTCGCCGCGTTCCCGGCGAACCTGCTGTTCCCGGTATTCGTGATCGTGATCGCGCGCTTCCACCTGAACGCGGACATCTGGCTGTCGCCGCTGATCGTGCTCGGCACGCAGTGGTATATCCTGTTCAACGTGATCGCCGGCGCAACGTCCTACCCGAACGACTATCGCGAAGCGGCGACCAACTTCCGCATCCGCGGCTGGCAGTGGTGGCGTCAGGCGATCCTGCCCGGCATCTTCCCGTACTACGTGACGGGTGCGATCACCGCATCGGGCGGCGCGTGGAACGCGAGCATCGTGTCGGAAGCCGTGCAGTGGGGCAACACCAGGATCGAGGCGCACGGCCTCGGCGCCTACATCGCGCAGACCACCGCCGACGGCGATTTTCCGAAGATCATCCTGGGCATCGCCGTGATGTCCCTGTTCGTCACCCTGTTCAACCGCCTGCTGTGGCGCCCGCTGTATGCCTTTGCCGAAGCGAAGCTGCGGCTCGACTGAGACCGATTGAGAGCGAAACGCGATGCACAATCCGAATGCTGTAAACGCCCCCGTCCAGACGTCCCAGCCGCTGCAGCCGCCCCGGCTCGGTGAAGAGATCCTGCGCGTCGATCACGTCTGCCGCGGCTTCAACAAGACCCAGGGCGAGCTGCTCGTGCTCGACGACGCGAACCTGTCGCTGCGCGAAGGCGAGATCGTCGGGCTGCTCGGCCGGTCGGGCTCGGGCAAGTCGACGCTGCTGCGCATCATCGCCGGGCTGATCGAGCCGACCGGCGGCGAAGTGACGTACCTCGGCCAGCCGCTGCGCGGCCCGGCCGAGGGCGTCGCGATGGTGTTTCAGACCTTCGCGCTATTTCCGTGGCTCACCGTGCTGCAGAACGTGGAAGCCGGGCTGGAGGCGCTCGGCGTCGGCGCGCGCGAGCGGCGCGAGCGTGCGCTGGCCGCGATCGACCTGATCGGTCTCGACGGCTTCGAGAACGCGTATCCGCGCGAGCTGTCGGGCGGGATGCGTCAGCGCGTCGGCTTTGCGCGCGCGCTCGTCGTCGATCCGACCATCCTGCTGATGGACGAGCCGTTCTCCGCGCTCGACGTGCTGACCGCCGAAACGCTGCGTACCGACCTGCTCGATCTGTGGACGCAGGGCCGCATGCCGATCAAGTCGGTGCTGATCGTCACGCACAACATCGAGGAAGCGGTGTTCATGTGCGACCGGATCCTCGT
Organism: Burkholderia sp. BCC1208; assembly: GCF_902833095.1. Taxonomy (NCBI): domain Bacteria; kingdom Pseudomonadati; phylum Pseudomonadota; class Betaproteobacteria; order Burkholderiales; family Burkholderiaceae; genus Burkholderia; species Burkholderia sp. BCC1208. The sequence goes on from NZ_CADFDY010000013.1 coordinate 149,493, forward strand.
GCTGTCGTCGAACCCGGGCCGCGTGATCGCCGAGATCAAGGTGCCGTTCAAGCACCCGCGCAATCGTCTCGATCCGGCGTTCCGCAAGCTGGTCGACGACATCTACGCGAAGATGACCGCGCGTCAGACCGGCGAGGCGACGAAGAAGGGGCTCGAGCTCGGAAGCTGGCTGCCGCAGGTGTCGACCAACCTGATGGCCGGCCTGATCGAGACGCTCGCGATGGCGCCGTACCATGGCCGCGCGGACATGCCGGAAATCGCGCGCACGCTGCACCTCGAGGTCGACGACCTGTTCCCGATCGCGGAAGTGCTGCAGTACCTCGGCTTCGCGGACGTGCGCGAAGGCGACGTGTTCCTGACGCCGCCGGGGCGCGTGTTCGCGGAATTCGGCACGCAGGAGCGCAAGCTGATGTTCGCCGATCACCTGCTGAAGCACGTGCCGCTCGCCGCGCGGATCAAGAAGGTGCTGAACGAGCGTCCGGGCCACCGTGCGCCGCGCGTGCGCTTCGAGCAGGAGCTGGAGGATTTCCTGTCGGACGGCGCGGCCGAGGAAACGCTCGACGCGGTGATCGACTGGGGGCGGTACGGCGAGATCTTCTCGTACAACGACCAGACCGAGATTTTCAGCCTCGAGGACGTCGAGTCCTGATCGCGCCGGGCCGGGCCGTGCGGCCCGGTATTCGCGTGCGCCGAACATCACGCGCCGCGCATCGCCCCGTTACTGCAAATTCCCCCACCGATCGACGGCTGGTTCCGCCGACGCCCACTTCCAGTGCGTGCCTTGCTGGCACGCATTCGCGAAGTACCAGTCGGCCTTGTCGCCGTCCTTCACCGAGAACGCGAATTCCTTGCACAGCGCGAGCGCCGACGAGTACGCGCGCGTGACGCGCACCTCGCCTTCGCCGTTTTCCAGCGGCAGCGTGTTCTTCACCTTCCACGGCTTCACTTCGCCGACGGCGAGAGTGCCGGCCGTCTTCGCGATCGCGTCCTGCTGGTTCTGATGGAGCTGCTTCATCGTGCGGTTGACGGCTTCGTCGGTCGCGGCCTGCACGGCAATCCCGACGCCGACGCCGACCGCCGGGTTCGCGGTGACGAGGCCCGTCGCCGCGCCGGCCAGCGCGCCGCTCGCCGCGCCGACCGACCCGCAGCCCGACAGCGCGAGCGTCGCCGCGCACAGCGCGCCGATCGCCGCGATACGGATCGCGACGCTCATTGCAGCGCGCCCCAGCGTTCGGTCGCCGGTTCGGCCGACGCCCATTTCCATGTGGGCCCGTCGCGGCAGAGGGTGGCGACGTAGAACGCCGATTGCGCGGCCTTGTCGGCCTTCGCCGGCGTGTCGACCGCGAACACGATTTCCTTGCAGTCGAGCGGACCGACGCTGATCATTCGGCTGACCGTCACGCGGCCCTGCTCGTCGTCCTCGATCGGGAACGAATGGTGCGTCGACCACGGCGCGACGCCGCCGACGTCGAGCGGGCCGGCCGCCTTCGCGATCTGCTCCTGCGTGTAGCGGTGCGCGACGCGTTGCGAGTACTGGACGCCAGCCCGCGCGCCGGCGACGGCGCCGAGGCCGATGCCCGTCGCGACGGCGGCGTTGTTGGTGACCTTGGAGGCGATCGCGGCGCCCGCGATACCGGCGCCGGCTGTCGCGCCTTCGCTGTACAACGAATTGCAGCCGGACAGCAATGCGGCCGTGGCGATCACGGCCAGCACGACGCGCGCCGGCGTGGCCCGGCGCGGCGATTCGAAACGAATGTTCATCCCTGAGTGCAGTCCTGTCTGGGTGAGCGGCAACGCGTGCACGCCCTGATGCCGCGTCATTGTTTCGCAATTGTCATGGGAAAACTGCAAAGCTTTGACAAATCGCCGCGCGGCAGGCCGCGTGCACGCGGGCGGCGTTATTGTCGGATAGATGATCGACGAGGGGTCGAAACGTTACAAATTGAAGGTAATTGTTACCTTCGTCCGCGAGGAAGCGACCTAGACTGTTTTGTTATGGAATGTTTCTACGACGGCCTCGAGCCGCGCCGCATATGAGACACCCAGCCATGCGCCGTTCAAAACGGTTGTCACACCGGCCGTCTGACGCGGCGGCCGGCCATCCGGAAGACCGCCCGCGTCCGCAGACCGACGCGCCATCGGCACCGCCCGCGGGCGCGCCGGACGAGACGCCGTTGGACGGCGATCACAACCAGGGTGGTGCTCGCCCGGAAGGGCTCGACTATCAACGCGACCTCGGGCAGGAGCAGGACGCCTGATACGGTCGTCGCCGCATTCCACCGCCGTATTTCATTGCAATTCTCGGAACTGAATCGCCGCGCGGCCGCCTTCGGGCCGCCGCGCCTGCTTCGGCGCGCGTCGCGCGCCGGCCAATCGAATCGAGGAGGGGAAGTCGCATGAGCAGATTGATCGTGGTATCGAATCGTGTCGCCGCCGGCGAGGATACGCGCCCGAGCGCGGGCGGCCTGGCCGTCGGCGTGATGGACGCGCTGAAGGAAACGGGCGGCGTCTGGTTCGGCTGGAACGGCGAGATCGTCGGTGCGCCGGATGCCGAGCCCGCGATCCAGCGGGACGGCAACGTGACCTACGCGACGGTCGGGCTGACCCGGCGCGACTACGACCAGTACTACCGCGGCTTCTCGAACGCGACGCTGTGGCCGGTGTTCCATTACCGCGGCGATCTCGCGCGCTTCGATCGGCAGGAGTACGCCGGTTACCTGCGCGTGAACGCGATGCTCGCGAAGCAACTCGCCGCGCTGCTGCGTCCCGACGACCTGATCTGGGTGCACGACTACCATCTGCTGCCGTTCGCGCACTGCCTGCGCGAGCTCGGCGTGAAGAACCCGATCGGCTTCTTCCTGCACATCCCGTTTCCGTCGCCCGACATGCTGCGCCTCGTGCCGCCGCACGAGGAACTCGTGAAGTTCATGTGCGCATACGACGTCGCGGGGTTCCAGACCGAGGCCGACAAGCAGGCCTTCACCGACTACATCGAGCGGCGCGGCATCGGCGCGGCGAGCGACGACGGGATGCTGCACGCGCATGGCCGCGTCGTGAAGGTCGCCGCCTATCCGATCGGCGTGCATCCCGACGCGATCGCGCAGGCGGCCGTCCAGTACGGCACGCGCAAGCCGGTGAAGATGCTGCGCGAGGCACTGGGCGACCGCAAGCTGGTGATGAGCGTCGACCGTCTCGACTATTCGAAGGGGCTCGTCGAGCGCTTCCAGTCGTTCGAGCGGATGCTCGCGAATGCGCCGGGCTGGCAGGGGCGCGTGTCGCTCCTGCAGATCGCGCCGCCGACGCGTTCCGACGTGCAGACCTATCAGCACATCCGCGAAACGCTCGAAGGCGAGGCCGGCCGCATCAACGGCCGCTTCTCGCAGCTCGACTGGACGCCGATCCAGTACCTGAACCGCAAGTACGAGCGCAACCTGCTGATGGCGTTCTTCCGGATGTCGCAGGTCGGCTACGTGACGCCGCTGCGCGACGGGATGAATCTCGTCGCGAAGGAATACGTCGCGTCGCAGGATCCGGCCGATCCGGGCGTGCTCGTGCTGTCGGAGTTCGCGGGCGCGGCGGCCGAGCTCACCGGCGCGCTCCTCGTCAATCCGTACGACCTGTCGCAGATGGCCGAGGCGCTCGAACGCGCGCTGTCGATGCCGCTCGCGGAGCGGCAGGCGCGTCACAAGGAGAACCTCGCGCGGCTGCGCGAGAACGACCTGTCGGTCTGGCGCGATACGTTCGTCGCCGACTTGCGCAGTGTCGCGGCGGCGGCGTCGGTCACGCAGCGCGCGGGCCGGCGGGTCGCGCATGCGTGAGTTCGCGCCGGGCGCCGCCGCGCCGGCCGCCGCCGGTCGCGACGAAGAAGTGGCCGACGACACGAGCGGCCGCTTTTTCGTCGTGACGGGCGGCCCGGGTTCGGGCAAGAGCACGTTGCTCGATGCGCTCGAGCGCGCCGGGTTCGCGCGCTCGCAGGAAGCCGGGCGCGGCGTGATCCGCGACCAGATGGCGGTCGACGGTCCTGCGCTGCCGTGGCGCGACCCCGCGGCGTTCGCCGAGCTGATGCTGAGCTGGGAGATGCGGTCCCACCATCTCGCGCGGCAGGCGCGCGGGCCCGTGTTCTTCGACCGCGGCGTGCCCGACGTGATCGGCTATCTGATGCTGGCCGGGTTGGCCGTACCCGCGCACGCGGAAGCCGCGGCGCGGCGTTTCCGCTATCACCGGCGCGTGTTCATCGCGCCGCCGTGGCCCGACATCTATGCGCAGGACAGCGAGCGCCGGCAGGATTTCGCGGAAGCGGTGCGGACCCATGACGCGATGGTCGAATGCTATACGTCGTATGGCTATCGGCTGATCGAGTTGCCGCGCGTGAGCGTGAAGGCGCGCGTGCGCTTCGTGATGGATACGCTCGACGCCGCCTGACGCCCGCCGCGCGTGCGGCGCGCGAGGGATGTCAGGCCGCCGTGTCCGGTCGCGGCGACGCGATGCGCAGCAGGCTGACGACCGCGGCCACTGCCGCGAACCCCGTGGCGACATAGAGTGCGATCGTCGGCCCGCGGTCGGGCACGAGCCCGAAAATCAGCGCGACGAGTGCAGCGCCGAGCGTCTGGCCCGTCAGGCGTGCGGTGCTCAGCATGCCGCCGGCGCCGCCGCTGCGCTCGCGCGGCGCCGACGACAGCATCGCGCGGTTGTTCGGCGACTGGAACAGCCCGAAACCTGCGCCGCACAGCGCCATCCGCCAGACGATGTCGACCGTGCCCGGGTGCGCGCCGATCGTCGCGAGCGACAGCAGCCCGGCCGCAAACAGTGCAAGCCCGATCCCGCCGAGAACGCCGGCCGAATAGCGGTCCGACAGCACGCCCGCGAGCGGCGCGGCGAACACGATCACGAGCGGCCACGGCGTCATGTAGAGGCCTGTCTCGACCTGCGAGAAACCGAGCGAATTCTGCAGCCAGAACGGCAGCGCGACGAACGCGAGCATCTGCGACGTGAACGACGCCGTCGACGTATAGACCGACAGCGCGAACATCGGGATGCGCATCAGGTCGACCGGCAGGAGCGGCGCCGGCTGCGACAACTGACGCTTCACGAAGAAGTAGCCGACCACGAATGCGATGGCCAGTTCGGCCGCGACGTACGCATGACCCTCGCCGTGACCGAGCCCGTCGACGGCCGTGATCAGCAGGCCGAACACGCACGCGTTCATCAGCGCGCTCGCGAAGTCGTACGGCGCATCGTGCAGCGGGTTGGCCGGCAGCGCGCGCAGGCTGCCGAGCACGGCCGCGATGCCGATCGGTACGTTGACCGCGAAGAGCCACGGCCACGATGCGAACGACAGGATCGCCGATGCGACCGTCGGCCCGATCGCCGACGACAGCGCGACCACCATCGCATTGATCGACAGCCCGCGCCCGAGCATCGACGACGGGTAGATCATCCGCACGAGCGCCGCGTTGACGCTCATGATGCCGGCCGCGCCGAACCCCTGGATCACGCGCATCACGGCCAGCATCGGCAGCGAGCCGGCGAGCGCGCAGCCGAGCGACGCGGCGGTGAACAGCGCGAGCCCGGCGATGTAGATGCGGCGATAGCCGATGCGTTCGCCAAGCGACGCGAGCGGCAGTAGCGTGATCGTGACCGCGAGCTGGTACGCGTTGACGATCCAGATCGACGCGGCGTCGGACGCGTGCAGGTCGCGCGCGATGGTCGGCAATGCGACGTTCGCGATGGCGCCGTCGAGCACGGCGAGCGTGATGCCCAGGGCGACGCAGACGATCGCCCAGTAGCGTTGCGGAAGCGGCAGGCCGGTATCGGCGTTCATGACGGGAGCGAGAGCGTGGTTGTCCGCGCGCCCGCTTGCCGGTTGCGTGCGCAACCACGTGCAAGGGAGGCGGCGGCGATGAACGGCCCGGCCGGCGCGGCTGCACCGGAACGGGGCCGGTCGAGTGTATCACCGGCCCGCATCGCGCGACGCCGCGCCGCGCGGTGGCCGGCCGGCGCGCGCATTCAGCCTTCGAAATCCAGACCGCCGAGCCGCACGAGCGGGTCGGCCTGCGTGCGCGACGCGAGATCGATGTCGCGCGCGGCCTGCCACGCGCCCAGCTTTCTCGGCAGCGCGGCCAGATAGTGCTCGAAGCGCTGCGGGCCGTCCGGTTCCATCAGCCGCTCGATCTCGTCGGTGTCCCACGTCAGTTCGAGATTCAGCGGATGCACGAAGCCGCTCACGTGCTCGTGCGGCGCGCTGCGGATCCGCACGCGCGTCGGGTGCCCGTGCCCGCCATAGGGGACGACATCGGCTTGCACGTGCTCGGCGAAGAACGCGGCGATCGCCTGCGCGATGCGCGGTGCGAATTCGGTATCGAAACGGCGGGCGGTTTCGGGCTGCATGACGGCGTCTCCTGTATGCCGAAAATCGTAGCACGGCGACGACGCGTTTCGATGGGTGCGATACCGGTAATCGCGCGTTACCACTTGCTGCATCTATTACGGTCGCGTGCCGCCACAATGCATCGCATCCAGTACCACTTCGCGTGGGAGTCCATCATGAAAAAGATTGCCGCAGTATGTGTCCTTGCCGGTTCGCTCGCGGTCGCGGGCCCGGCGTCCGCGCATGGCCGCGACGGCGGCGCCGTCATCGGCGCATTGATCGGCGGCGCGGTGCTGGGCGCGATCGTGACGTCGGCGATGAATCCGCCCGTCGCCTATCAGGCACCCGCGTACCAGGCGCCGGCCTATCAGCCGCCGACCTACTATCAGGCGCCCGCGTACCAGCAGCCTGCCTACCCGACCTATCAGCAGGCGCAGTACCAGGACGACGGCCCGAACTATTGCTACGACCGCTACCAGCGTGCGTACGTGTGTGGGGCGCCGGTGCAGCAGGGCGGCTACGCGCAACCGGCCGGCTGGTAAGCGGCGGCGCGCGAGCGGGTTCGGGCCGGACGGCCGCGCACCCGCCGACGATCGATCGCTTCGCCGGGCCGGACGACGAAAGGCCCTCGCTCGATGCGAGGGCCTTTGTCTTGGGCGTGGCCGTCCGTTCGCCGGTGTGATGCGCCGCCGGCTATCGGCGGCCCGTGCGTGGATACAAACGGTTGCAATTGGGTGTCAGTGGCGATGACCGCCGCCGTCGCCGCGGCCGCCACCGCCGCCTTCGTTCCAGTCGCCGCGGCGTCCGCCGCCGCGCCCCCAGCCGTTGCCGCGGTTGCCGCGATCGCCGTCCCAGCGATGGTAGTCGCGCCGGCCGCGATCCCAGTCGCGTCCGCCGCCACCGCCCCAGATGTTGACCGTCCCGTACACGGGAGACGGGGCATACGCATAGCCGGGATCGGAATAGTAGGGCTGCCCGTAGCCGTATCCGGCGTCCGGGGCGACGACGCAGCCGGCCAGCAGGGTGGCGACGCCGGCGGCAGCAATGAGCTTCAGCATGATGTTCTCCGTTGGTTACGCTATAAGTACCGCGCCCGCGGATTGCCGGCTGTTTGCAATTGTGTCGCCAAATTACAGCCTCGTAAGGTCTTGCGACGAAAGTGTTAGCATCCGGGGCTCATTTGTTTTTCAGGAGCACATCGATGAAATTTGCGATCCGGGCCGCGCTGGCCGCCTTCTGCGTGACGACGGCCGCCGCATGCGTGGCCGCGCCGGCATCCGCGCCCGCCGTGCCCGCCGAGTCGATCAAGATGTTTCCGCAGGCCGAAGCCGGTCAGCAGCGCGCCGTGATCGCGCTGCCCGCGCTCGAGAACGAGGGCGATGCGCGCGTCGAGCTGATGATCGGCAAGACGCTGCAGACCGACTGCAATCAGCAGTGGTTCGGCGGCGAGCTGACCGCCGAGGACGTGAAGGGCTGGGGCTACACGTATTACCGGCTCACCGACGTGAAGGGGCCGGCGTCGACGCTGATGGCGTGCCCGGGCCAGGCGCCGCAGCAACGGTTCGTGCAGGTGCGCGGCGACGGTCAGCTGCTGCGCTACAACAGCCGCCTGCCGCTCGTCGTGTATGTACCGGATGGCTTCGACGTACGCTATCGCGTGTGGCATGCGTCGAAGGACGTGCAGCAAGCCGCGAAGCAGTAATCTCCCGGCGGCGTCCTGCCGCTACACACCGGCCGCGCTGCGCGTGCCGACGAGCGCCGGCCATGCGGCCAGCGCGGCCTGCGCGACGGCCTCCAGATCGCGGCGGCTCGCGCCGTCGCGCGCCTGGATCGACATGCCCTGCTGAACCGTCACGTAGTAGCGCGCGATCGCATCGAGGTTCGCGTGCGCCGATATTTCGCCGGTCGCGACGCCTTGCGCGAGCCGCTCCCGCAGCGCATCGACCGTGCCCTCGCGCATCGCGATCAACGTTTGCCGGACCATGTCGGAACGTTCGGCCGGATGCAGCGCCGACAACACGATCAGGCAGCCGGCCGGCTTCGAGCGCCGCGTGAACACGCGTGCGGTCTCCATCAGGTAGTTCCGCACGGCGTCGTACGCGCTGGCCGCCCGTTCGACACCCCCCCAGATTTCCCGTCCCTCGGTTGTGCGGTAATGATCGAGGGCTTGCCGGAACAACGCTTCCTTGCTGCCGAAGGCCGCATACAGGCTCGGCGACGCGATGCCCATCGCGGCCGTCAGATCCGTCATCGACGCCCCTTCGTAGCCGAGACGCCAGAACACCTCCATCGCGCGATCCAGCGCCGCTTCCTTGTCGAAGCTTCTCGGTCGGCCTCGTTCAGCCATTGCGTCCGTCCCTTCGTTGATATCTGTATCGATCGACACAATAAATCAATTGACTGTGCGACGCAACTTGTCACATTCTGTGTTGGTTGTTACATAAATGAGGAAAGGAACCGACATGAACCGACTTCAGGGCAAGCGTGCACTCATCACGGGCGGTAGCCGCGGCATCGGCGCGGCGATCGCAAAGCGGCTGGCGGCCGATGGCGCCGACGTGGCGATCACGTATGAAAAATCGGCCGAGCGGGCGCAGGCCGTCGTCGCCGGCATCGAAGCGCTGGGCCGTCGCGCCATTGCGATCCAGGCCGACAGCGCCGATCCGGTTGCCGTGCGCGACGCGGTCGATCGTGCCGCGGAGGCGTTCGGCGGCCTCGACGTTCTCGTCAACAACGCAGGGATTTTCCGGGCCGGCGCGCTGGACGACCTCACGCTCGACGATATCGACGCGACGCTGAACGTGAACGTGCGTGCGGTGATCGTCGCATCGCAGGCGGCGGCGCGTCATCTCGGGGAGGGCGGGCGCATCGTGTCGACCGGCAGTTGCCTCGCGACGCGCGTGCCCGATGCCGGGATGAGCCTCTATGCGGCGAGCAAGGCTGCGTTGATCGGCTGGACGCAAGGGCTCGCGCGTGATCTCGGCTCGCGCGGCATCACGGTCAACATCGTGCATCCGGGGTCGACCGATACCGATATGAACCCGGCCGACGGCGAACATGCCGATGCGCAACGTTCGCGAATGGCGATTCAGGAATACGGCAAGGCCGACGACGTGGCCGCGCTCGTGGCGTTCGTCGTCGGGCCGGAAGGACGATCGATCAACGGGACCGGCTTGACGATCGACGGCGGGGCGAATGCGTAAAGGCCGATGCCGGGCGTGAGCGGGCCGGGTATCGGTGGGAGGCGTTATCAGCAGCCGAGCCGCTGGTGCTCGGCTTCCAGGTCGGCCCGTTTGTCGTAGGCCCGCAGTTCGTTGCGCGGCTTGCCGTCCGGGCCCATCCCGCGCACGACCTTCTGGCCGCGATCGGGCGAGTGCGTGACCGCGTCGATGCCGGCGGCCAGTTCCCGGCAGCGGGCGTCGGGGGAAGTATTATCCGCACGCGGGGCTGCCGAGGCAGTTACGTTGGCGATGCCCGGGCTGACGTAGCGCTGTTTGGCGGAGGCCGTGCCGGTGTCGGCGGCGTTGGCCGTGCCGATCATCGCTGAAAGCGCGGCGAGCGCCGCGATCGTCCGAAGCATGGGTGAAGTCCGTGTGCTGAACCGAAGAAGGTTCGGAATTCTACGCAACGTTCGGCGCATCTCTGCGGCGAACGGACGAGGTGCGCTCGCGTGTTGCATATCGTGGCGAATGCTCGATTGCACACATCATTCGTGTGCTATCTGCGCGCGCAATCAACATTCCCGGACCGTCCAACAGCAAAAAGCCCGCTTGCTTTCGCAAAGCGGGCTTCGGCATTTGGTTGCGGGGGTAGGATTTGAACCTACGACCTTCGGGTTATGAGCCCGACGAGCTGCCAGACTGCTCCACCCCGCGGCGCGAAGTGTACTTGGGTCGGTGCGCAGAGTCAAACGATTCGTGCGAAGACGGTCCGATGACATATCGGGCCTGTTCCTTGAAACGGCTGCGACGCAGTGAAGCCGACGCGTACGGCCGGAAATTTTTCATACTCGCCACAATATTCGCGGGCCTGAAACGTCTTCAGACGCATGGAACCGCCACCCACTTCGCAAACGATGACCGACCCAGACCGCGACATCACTGCGACGGTGATGCGTGAACGAACGAGGCTAGGGAACTTCATTCGGCGCCGGATACGCGACCCGGACGATGCCGAGGACGTTCTGCAGGATGTGCTCCACGAATTCGTCCAGGCTTATCGACTTCCCGCGCCGATCGAACAGGCGAGTGCGTGGCTGTTCCGTGCCGCGCGCAACCGCATCATCGATCGTTTTCGCAAAAGGAAGGAGCAGCCGCTGACCGATCTGGTCGATGCCGACGACGAAGCGGACAGCGAATATCGGCTGGATCTCGCGTTACCGGCGCACGATGCCGGCCCTGAAGCGCTCTACGCTCGCACGCTGTTGCTCAAGGCGTTGCAGGATGCGCTCGACGAGTTGCCGGCGAATCAGCGCGAGGTTTTTATCGCACACGAACTGGAGGGGCTGTCCTTCAAGGAGATGGCCGCGCAAAGCGGCGTCACGCTCAATACGCTGCTTGCGCGCAAACGCTACGCGGTCTTGCATCTGCGTGCTCGGCTGCAACCCATTTATGACGAACTGGATAGCTAGAGGAGTCGACGGATGAATTTTCGAATCAGATGTGCGGGCAAGGCGCTGCTCGTGGTGGTCGCCATAGGCGTGCTCGGATGGGTCGTCATGATGCTGTGGAACTGGGTGGTTCCGGCGCTATTCGTCGGCGCCCGGACGATCGACTTCGCCCATGCGCTGGGCCTCCTCGTGTTGAGCCGCATCCTGTTCGGTGGATTTCGCGGACACCGCGGCTGGCACGGCCGGCGCCACTGGCGCAAGTGGGAAGCCATGACGCCCGAAGAGCGCGAGCAGTTCCGGGCCGCATGGCGATCGCGCGGCACCCGGCGCACGGAGGAGTGAACATGCGCGAAAAATCATCGGACGACTGCAAACAGAAGGCGGGTGTGATTGCGCCGGTCGTCGATCTGAAACGTTGCGAAGGCAAGGGGGATTGCGTCACCGTTTGCCCGGAAAACGTGTTCGAGGTGCGGCGCATCGATCAGGCCGATTACGTCGACCTCGGTCTGATGCATCGCTTGAAACTGCGCGTGCATGGAATGAAAGTCGCCTACACGCCGAATGCGCAAGCCTGCCGATCATGCGGGCTTTGCGTGACGGCGTGTCCCGAACGCGCGATCACGCTCGCCAGAAGGGCGTAGCGTCGGCCGTGCTCGCAGATGATGGAGCGGTATCGCGGCAGTCGGGCGGATGGCAGCCGCTGGATACGCCGTTCATGTGATCAATCTCGTCAAGGAATGCACTTGGCTTCAACCATCGACGTTCTTCTGCAACGGCTTCATGAAGAAAGCCGGAGCGAAATCATCGCCCGGGCCCGCGCGCAGTTCCAGGGGCCGAATGCGGCGTTTCCGACGCTCGTCGACGAATACGAAGCGCTCGCACCCCGGCTGCGAGGGCGCTTTCTCGAAACGTTCGGCCTCTTCAGCGACGATTTCGAATCGTCGGAAAGCGGTGCGCTATCGTTGGCCGTGTCGGCGGAAACGGGACGATTCTTGCGCAACACCGTGTTGTCGCAACGGTCGGGCAGAATTCTTGAACTTGGCAGTTCCTGTGGCGTGTCGACTCTGTATTTCGCCGACGCGCTGCGTATGTTGGGCCGTGGCGTGGTCATCGCGACCGAACGTGATGCGCTCAAATGCGCGCGTTTGCGGGCTCACGTCGAAACAGCAGGGCTGGACGCCTATGTCGACTTGCGGGAGGGCGATGTGTTCGAGACGGTTGCCGAACTGGACGGGACCGTCGACATGGTGTTTATCGACGTATGGGCTGACGCCTATCTGAAGCTGTTCAAGCAGATCGAGCGCCTGCTGCGGCCGGGATCGGTCGTGCTGGCTGACAACATGTACACGGCCGAAGACGCCGTCCGACCGTACAAGCATTACCTCGACGAGGATCCGCGGTTTTCGACCACGACGCTGGATTTTGAGTCGGGGGTCGAGTTTACGGTGGTCGTGGCTTGAGCGGGGGCTTGAATCTTGGGGGAAGTTTGGAGCTTGGCTGATCCCCCTGACAGAATTCATATTTCTAGGTTGGACAAGTAGATGGTGAGCGTTCCTGAGATTTGTTGATCTGTTCTCCGCGTTTGGTGCGGTGGCGGTGTAGAGTCCGTTCCTGAGAGGAACGACACTATGAACGAATCACAAGACATCGAGAGCGCTGAATCTGGGCCTTCATCAGGTGCGATCACGCTCGCTATCGCTACCTTCATCGGATTGTGGATTCCGTGGATCGGCTTTGCATACTGCTATGTCGAGGTCGGCGGATTTCATAGCGGAATTTTTACAGCCGGCACAACGGGCTTCGTTTTGTTGACCGCTGCCACGTGGGTCGTCACCCCGCTCTTTACATTGATTTACGTCGTTTATGCGATGCGATCAGCGCTTCGCAATACATACGACCAAGTAATGTTCGCCATCGAGTGTCTGGTTCTTCTTGGAATGTGGGCGGTTGCAGTATCTCCATTCGTCGGCCGCTAGGTTGAAACATGCGGCACTGCGGCTAACGCTAGCACGAGTGAGGCCCCCGCATCCGGAGTCGCAGCAAGGGAAGGTGGGCAAATGGCGTGGATGATATTGACCGGTCGCCGCCGCGATTTCGGCAGCCCGTTTCGCGTCCTTCTGCCCGGATTGATGTCAGCCGCGGTCTGCTCGCCGGCCTCGTCGCGCTTCTTCCGTGCTGTCGCGTTGTTCGCGATGCGTACGTTTAAAACGACGTTGCGCAGGTGTTCGGCGAAATTCCGGTACCATTGCGCCTTTCGTCCGCCGGCGAGGCTGCGGACGGTATCGCCGAATTTCATTATCCCGAGCGCAACATGAGCGAAGTAACCGAATACCAGAGCTGGGTCTGCCTGATTTGCGGGTGGGTCTACAACGAAGCTGAAGGACTGCCCGACGAAGGCATCGCGGCCGGCACCCGTTTCGCCGACATTCCCGCCGACTGGCGCTGCCCGCTGTGCGACGTGGGTAAGGACGATTTCGTCGTCGTCGATTTCTGATTTTCCGTTCCGATCGCGGTTGATTAATTGACACGCACGTCGGTGTGCATTCCGCCCCGCCGACGCGCCGCGCGTTTGCTATACTCTGCGCGCTGTCCATGCCGCCGTCCGGTTCGCGTTTTTTACGCGACTGCGGACATGGCCCTCCCCGTAGTTCAATGGATAGAACAAGCGCCTCCTAAGCGCTAGATACAGGTTCGATTCCTGTCGGGGGGACCAGTCAAGCTCCAAACCATCCCCAAGATTCACAAGACATCGCCCCGTTCAGGCCCGTCTGGCGACGCTCTCCTCACATCGTTACCCAAGGTTGCTCAGTGACAGCCGGAGAAAGTGTTGGTATCGGCAGATACCAACAATGCCTCTCACTGACGTACAGGTACGGAACGCGAAGGCCAGCGCGGCACGGTACAAACTCACGGACGGTGGCGGGATGTTCTTGCTCGTCCAACCGAGCGCCGCGAAGTACCGGCGCTCGTCTTACCGCTTCCTTGGCAAGCAGAAGACGCTCGCCTTGGGCATCTATCCGACCGTAACGCTTCGACGCCGACGCGTCGGCCGCGCATGCAGTGTATGCTTCGTGAGCCTGTCAATCTGAAGGAGGTAACGATGCTCAACAGAAAGTGGATCGCGGGTGCAGTCTGTGTCGCGGCGCTGGCCGTGTCGACACTCGCGCGCGCCGAAGCGCGTGTGTTCTTCGTCGAGCCGCAGGACGGCGCGACGGTGTCGAGCCCCGTGCACGTGAAGTTCGGTCTCGACGGCATGGCGCTCAAGCCGGCCGGCGACATGACCCCGGATACCGGTCACCATCATCTGCTGATCGACGGCAAGCCGGTGCCGAAGGGCGATGTGATCCCGGCGACCGACCGTTCGCTGCATTTCGGCAAGGCCCAGACCGAAACCGACGTGAAGCTGCCGCCCGGCCAGCACACGCTGACGCTGCAGCTCGGTGACGGTGCGCACCGTTCGTACGGCCCCGAAATGAGCTCGACGATCACGGTCAACGTGAAATAACCGTGCATCCCGCGCAGGCGGATGCGCCGCGCGCGGGATCTGCCGATCGGCCGGCTCTGGCATCCGGCCGGCATTCGGCCGTTTTCGCGGGTACGCAAACCGCGGCCGGCATCCGTACCGGAAACCGGCCGCAACCCGCTCACGGCACCGCGCCGATGCGCTTCAAGCGCGACCTGCGGCGTTCGTCCATCCGGCCGAGCCGATACCGGCCTCCGCGACCGGTACAATGGGCGCTTCCGATTCCTCTCTTCGCCGTCTCCCCATGTCGCTCTATTCCATTACCGGCGCGCAGCTCGCGTTCGGTCACGTCGCGTTGCTCGATCACGCGGATTTCTCGCTGGAAGCCGGCGAGCGCGTCGGCCTGATCGGCCGCAACGGCGCGGGCAAGTCGTCGCTGCTGAAGATCGTGGCCGGCCTCGCGAAGGCCGACGACGGGCTGATCACGCGCCAGCAGGAGCTGGTGACCGTCTACGTGCCGCAGGAGCCCGAATTCGAGCCGGGCGCGACGGTATTCGACGCGGTCGCGTCGGGGCTGGCGCACACGCGCGAACTGCTCGAAGAATACGATTCGATCGCACACCGTCTCGCGGAGATACCGGAAGGCGCCGAGCACGATGCGCTGCTCGCGCGGATGAACGCACTGCAGTCGTCGCTGGACACCCACGACGCGTGGAACTGGCGCACGCGCGTATCGATGACGCTCGCGCAGATCGGCCTGCAAGACGGCGACGCCAGCGTCGACGCACTGTCGGGCGGGATGCAGAAGCGCGTCGCGCTGGCGCGCGCGCTGGTGCTGCAACCCGACGTGCTGCTGCTCGACGAACCGACCAACCACCTCGACTTCGACGGCATCCGCTGGCTCGAGGAGCTGCTCGTCGCGCAGCGCGCGGGGCTGCTGTTCATCACCCACGATCGCGCGTTCCTCGATCGCGTCGCGACGCGCATCGTCGAGCTCGATCGCGGCCGGCTGCTGTCGTATCCGGGCAATTTCTCCGCGTACCAGACGCGCAAGGCGCAGCAGCTCGAAGTCGAGCGCGTGGAGAACGAGAAATTCGACAAGCTGCTCGCGCAGGAAGAGGTGTGGATCCGCAAGGGCGTCGAAGCGCGCCGTACGCGCAGCGTCGGCCGCATCGCGCGGCTCGTGCAAATGCGCAACGAGCATGCCGAGCGCCGCAATGCGCAGGGCAACGTGAAGCTCGACGTCGCGCAGGGCGAGAAGTCCGGCAAGATCGTCGCGGAGCTGACCGACGTGACGAAGCGTTACGGCGGCCGCACGGTGGTCGACCGTTTCTCGACGACGGTCATGCGCGGCGACAAGATCGGCTTCGTCGGCCCGAACGGCGCCGGCAAGACCACGCTGCTGAAGCTGATCCTCGGCGACCTGAAGCCAGACGAAGGCACGGTGCGCACCGGCACGAACCTGCAGGTCGCGTATTTCGACCAGATGCGCGCGCAGCTCGACCAGGAGAAGAGCCTCGCGGATACGATCAGCCCCGGCAGCGAATGGGTCGAGATCGGCGGCGTGCGCAAGCACGTGATGAGCTATCTCGGCGATTTCCTGTTCGCACCGGAACGCGCGCGTTCGCCGGTGAAGTCGCTGTCGGGCGGCGAGCGCAACCGGCTGCTGCTCGCGCGCCTGTTCGCGCGGCCGGCCAACGTGCTGGTGCTCGACGAACCGACCAACGATCTCGATATCCCGACGCTCGAACTGCTCGAAGAGCTGCTGGCCGACTACGACGGCACGGTGCTGCTCGTCAGCCACGATCGCGCGTTCCTCGACAACGTCGTGACGTCGGTGATCGCGGCCGAGGGCGACGGCAAGTGGCGCGAATACGTCGGCGGCTTCACCGACTGGCAGATCCAGAGCGAACGCTCTGAGCAGCTCGCGCAGCAGGAGGCGGCGAAGCGCACGGTCAAGGAAGCGGCGCCCGCGAAGGACGAGCCGGCGAAGAGCGCGGCGGGCCGCAACGCGCAGCGCACGGTGAAGCTGTCGTTCAACGAGCAGCGCGAACTCGATTCGCTGCCGGAGAAGATCGCCGCGCTCGAAGCGGAGCAGAAGACGATCAATGCGCAGCTCGACGACGGCTCGATTTTCGCGAAGGATCCGCAGGAAGGCACGCGCCTGACCGAGCGGTTCGCGGCGATCGACGACGAACTGCTCGCCGCGCTCGAACGGTGGGAAACGCTCGAGGCGAAGCGCAAGCCGGCGTGACGCGTGCGGCGCGCGCCGATCCCGCGATTGGCGCGTCACGCGGAACCAGTAAAATACCGCGCGTTCAGGGGCGCGCCGCGCACGCCGCGCGCCCGCTTTCGGAGCAGTCCAAGCACACCGTTGTTTCGATTCGCTTTTTTACAGAACTCAACGTTTTGTCCACGACGTTATCCACACGAGGTGTGGACAACGTCCCGATGAATGACGAAATTCAGCGCCTATGTCAACGAAGAAACCCAGCGCGGCCTATAGCGAAGCATCGATCAAGGTGCTCAAGGGTCTCGAGCCGGTCAAGCAGCGGCCCGGCATGTACACCCGTACCGAAAATCCGCTGCACATCATCCAGGAAGTCATCGACAACGCGTCCGACGAGGCGCTCGGCGGTTACGGCAAGCAGATCACGGTCACGCTGCACGCCGACCAGTCGGTGTCGGTCGACGACGACGGCCGCGGCATCCCGTTCGGCATGCACCCCGAAGAAGGCGTGCCGGTCGTCGAGATCGTGTTCACGCGCCTGCATGCGGGCGGCAAGTTCGACAAGGCCGCGGGCGGCGCCTATACGTTCTCGGGCGGCCTGCACGGGGTCGGCGTGTCGGTGACGAACGCACTTGCGACGCGTCTCGACGTGACGGTCTGGCGCGACGGCAAGATCGCCGAGCTCGGCTTCGCCGACGGCGACGTCGTGAAGCCGCTCGCGACGCAAGGCGCAGGCCGAGGCGAGAAGAAATCCGGCACGCGCGTGCAGGTGTGGCCGAATCCGAAGTACTTCGATTCGCCGAACCTGCCGCTCGGCGAGCTGCAGCGCCTGCTGCGCTCGAAGGCCGTGCTGCTGCCGGGCGTCGAGGTCGTGTTCGTCAACGAGAAAACGGGCGAGCGCCAGACGTGGAAGTACGAAGACGGCCTGCGCGGCTACCTGCTCGACGAAATGAACGGCAGCGAGCTGCTGATCCCGCTGTTCGAAGGCGAGCGTTTCGCCGATTCGCGTTCGATCGACGAAACCTTCGCCGAGGGCGAAGGCGCGTCGTGGGTCGTCGCATGGAGCGAGGAAGGCTCGCTCGTGCGCGAGTCGTACGTGAACCTGATCCCCACGCCGGCCGGCGGCACGCACGAGTCGGGCCTGCGCGACGGTCTCTATCAGGCGGTGAAGAGCTTCGTCGAACTGCACAACCTGCAGCCGAAGGGCGTGAAGCTGCTCGCGGAAGACGTGTTCGCGCGCGTGTCGTTCGTGCTGTCCGCGAAGGTGCTCGATCCGCAGTTCCAGGGGCAGATCAAGGAACGGCTGAACAGCCGCGATGCGGTGAAGCTCGTGTCGTCGTTCTCGCGTCCGGCGCTCGAACTGTGGCTGAACCAGCACGTCGAGCACGGCAAGAAGCTCGCGGAACTCGTGATCAAGCAGGCGCAGGCGCGTACGCGCGCGGGCCAGAAGGTCGAGAAGCGCAAGAGCTCGGGCGTCGCGGTGCTGCCCGGCAAGCTGACCGACTGCGAGACGGAAGATATCGCGCGCAACGAACTGTTCCTCGTCGAGGGCGACTCGGCGGGCGGCTCCGCGAAGATGGGCCGCGACAAGGAATACCAGGCGATCCTGCCGCTGCGCGGCAAGGTGCTGAACACGTGGGAAACCGAGCGCGACCGCCTGTTCGCGAACAACGAGGTGCACGACATCTCGGTCGCGATCGGCGTCGATCCGCACAGCCCGGACGACACCGTCGACCTGTCGAATCTGCGCTACGGCAAGATCTGCATCCTGTCGGACGCGGACGTCGACGGCTCGCACATCCAGGTGCTGCTGCTCACGCTGTTCTTCAAGCATTTCCCGCAATTGATCGAGCGCGGCCATGTCTATGTGGCGCGCCCGCCGCTGTTCCGCGTCGACGCGCCCGCGCGCGGCAAGAAGCCCGCGCAGAAGCTCTATGCGCTCGACGACGGCGAACTCGAGGCGACGCTCGACAAGCTGCGCAAGGACGGCGTGCGCGACACGCAGTGGAGCATCAGCCGCTTCAAGGGCCTCGGCGAAATGAGCGCCGAGCAGCTGTGGGACACGACGATGAATCCCGACACGCGCCGCCTGATGCCGGTGAAGCTTGGCGAGCTCGACTACGACGCGACCGTCGCGCGGATGACGATGCTGATGGGCAAGGGCGAGGCAGCCGCGCGGCGCGGCTGGCTCGAGGAAAAGGGCAACGACGTCGAAGCGGACATTTAGTGCAGTGTTCGACGCCAATCGGCACTGATGCGCTGCGCCTTCGCGCCCGTGGCGGCGTCGCAAATCCTCGCGATGCGTCTGGCATCGCTGCGGTTTGCTTCTTGCCACGAACGCGAATCCGCTGGCGCATCAGCACCGCTTGACATCGAACACTGCACCGCCGCTTCCGCGCGGCCGGGCATGACGCCCGGCCCGGCCTCACGCCACTTACGAATACGGAATTCAGATGGACGACAATACTTCCGATCTCTTTGCCAGCCCCGACGCGCCCGAGAGCGACGCGTTGACGCTCGGCAACTACGCGGAACAGGCGTATCTCAGCTACGCGGTCAGCGTCGTGAAAAGCCGCGCGCTGCCCGACGTGTGCGACGGCCAGAAGCCGGTGCAGCGCCGGATCCTGTTCGCGATGAACGAAATGGGCCTCGGGCCCGACGCGAAGCCGGTGAAGTCGGCGCGCGTGGTCGGCGACGTGCTCGGTAAATACCATCCGCACGGCGACCAGTCGGCGTACGACGCGCTCGTGCGTCTCGCACAGAATTTCTCGCTGCGCTATCCGCTGATCGACGGGCAGGGCAACTTCGGCTCGCGCGACGGCGACGGCGCGGCGGCGATGCGTTACACGGAAGCGCGCCTCACGCCGATCGCGAAGCTGCTGCTCGACGAGATCGACCAGGGCACGGTCGACTTCATGCCGAACTACGACGGCTCGTTCGAGGAGCCGAAGACGCTGCCGAGCCGCATGCCGTTCGTGCTGCTGAACGGCGCGTCGGGCATCGCGGTCGGCCTGGCCACCGAAATCCCGTCGCACAACCTGCGCGAGGTCGCGGCCGCGGCGGTCGCGCTGATCCGCAATCCGAAGCTCACGCACGCGGAGCTGATGAACCTGATTCCCGGACCGGATTTCCCCGGCGGCGGCCAGATCATCTCGAGCGACACCGAAATCTCGGCGGCGTACGAAACGGGCCGCGGCAGCCTGAAGGTGCGTGCGAAGTGGAAGATCGAGGATCTCGCGCGCGGCCAGTGGCAGCTCGTCGTGACCGAGCTGCCGCCGAGCACGTCGGGCCAGAAGGTGCTCGAGGAAATCGAGGAACTGACCAACCCGAAGCTCAAGCTCGGCAAGAAGACGCTGACGCCCGAGCAGCTCAACACGAAGAAGGCGATGCTCGACCTGCTCGACGCGGTGCGCGACGAGTCGGGCAAGGAAGCGGCGGTGCGGCTCGTGTTCGAGCCGAAGTCGCGCACGATCGACCAGACGGAATTCGTGAACACGCTGCTCGCGTACACGAGCCTCGAATCGAACGCGACGCTGAACCTCGTGATGATCGGCGCCGACGGCCGGCCGGGCCAGAAGGGCCTGCTGACGATTCTCGACGAATGGGTGAAGTTCCGCCAGCTGACGATGACGCGACGCACGCGCCACCGTCTCGGCAAGGTCGACGACCGCATCCACATCCTCGAAGGGCGGATGATCGTCTTCCTGAACATCGACGAGGTGATCCGCATCATCCGCGAGTCGGACGAGCCGAAGGCCGCACTGATGAGCGCGTTCGGCCTCAGCGAGCGGCAGGCCGAGGACATCCTCGAAATCCGCCTGCGTCAATTGGCGCGGCTCGAGAAGATCAAGATCGAGAAGGAACTCGAGACGCTGCGCGACGAGAAGGCGAAGCTCGAGGAGCTGCTCGCGAACGAAAGCGCGATGAAGCGGCTGATGATCAAGGAGATCGAGGCCGATGCGAAGCAGTACGGCGACGATCGCCGCACGCTGATCCAGCAGGAAAAGCGCGCGACGTTCGAGGCGAAGGTGGTCGACGAGCCGGTGACGGTGGTCGTATCGCAGAAGGGCTGGGTGCGTGCGCTGAAGGGCCACGGGCTCGACCCGGCCGGCTTCACGTTCAAGGCGGGCGACCACCTGTACGCGGCATTCCAGTGCCGCACGCCGGATCGCCTGATCGCGTGGGGCAGCAGCGGCCGCGTGTATTCGGTCGACGTGTCGGTGCTGCCGGGCGGGCGCGGCGACGGCGTGCCGGTCACGTCGCTGATCGAGCTCGAATCGGGCTCGCACCTGATGCACTACTACGCGGCGCCGGCCGACCAGCAACTGCTGCTCGCGTCGAGCAACGGCTTCGGCTTCCTCGCGAAGGTCGGCGACATGGTGAGCCGCGTGAAGGCCGGCAAGTCGTTCATGACCATCGATGCGGGCGCGGTGCCGCTCGCGCCGATGCCGGTGCTGCCGAATGCGACGCAGGTCGCGTGTCTGTCGAGCGGCGGGCGCTTGCTCGTGTTCGGGATGGACGAGATGAAGACGCTGTCCGGCGGCGGACGCGGCGTGATCCTGATGGCGCTCGACGACAAGGAAACGCTCGTGCAGGCGCTGGCGATCGATCCGGCGGGCGTCGTGCTGATCGGCACCGGCCGCGGCGGCAAGGCGCAGGACGACACGCTGTCGTATGCCGGGCTCGCGCCGCACATCGGCAAGCGCGCACGCAAGGGCCGCGCGCCGGAGACGAAGCTCAAGGTCGTCAACGAGCTGCGGCCGCTGCTCGGCTGACGCTGCGCGGTCGCACGGTTCAGCCGCGATCGAAGGCCGCACGTCCGCTTCGGCGGGCGTGCGGCTTTTTCTTTCCGGCGCGGGATTCGGGTAAGCAAGCGTGGCGTTGACACGCGGAACTTGCAAAATAATGTGAAATCGCGCCGAGGGCCTGAACCGCGACGCGGCTGGCGGGTCGAACGTCGCTTGATGCCGCGTGCGACGCGGCCGTTCGCTGCACCCCACTCATCACAGGATCGTCCCCATGTCCCATGCCGTTGCCGTCGCGCTGTTTCTTCACCTGCTGGCCGTCGCCGTGTGGGTGGGCGGGATGGTCTTCGCGAACTTCTGCCTGCGCCCGGCGCTGTCCGACCTGTCGCCGCAGCTCCGGTTGCCGCTGATCGAAGGCGTGTTCGGTCGCTTCTTCAACTGGGTGTCCGGGGCCGTGATCGTGATCCTGCTGTCCGGCGGGTTCCTGCTGATGAGCTTCGGCGGGGCGCACGCGACCTGGTCGCTGCATGCGATGGCCGGGCTCGGCGTCGTGATGATGCTGATCTTCGGGCACATCCGCTTCGCGCTGTTCCCGCGCATTCGCCGTGCGGTGCAAGCGCAGAACTGGCCGGACGGCGCGCGCGCGGTGAACGCGGTGCGCATGCTCGTCGTCGTGAACCTCGTGCTCGGCGTCGTCACGATCGGCGCGGCCGTGCTGTCGCGCGGTTTCTGACGGGCCGGCGCCAGCTCTCGGCCACAGGCCGAAGCGCGGCGGCACGCGCCGCTACGCGGCCAGCATCGCGTCGAGCAGCCATGAACCGGCCGGCCCGAGCGGCCGGTTGCGCGACCAGACCGCATCCACCCGTACGCGGCGCGGCCAGCCGCGCGAGCGCAGCTCGCACAGGCGGTCGCGTGCGAAGTGCTCGACCATCCAGCGCGGCAGTTCCGCCCAGCCGAACCCCAGTACGGCCATCTCCAGCAGCATCAGGTAGCTCGGCGCCAGCCAGTGCTGCGTGCCGACGACGATCCGGTCGTCGGTGCCGCGGCCTTCGGTCTTCACGTACGTATTGAGGCGCAGTTCGCGCACGTCGCGCAGCGCCGCGTGCGGCACCTCGGCGTCACCGTATTCGGCGAGCGCGTGCGTGCGGCCGACGAACAGTCCGATCTCCGATTCCTCCGCCACCGTCGCCGCGCCGATATCGGCCGGGTAGGTCGCGCGCGCGGCCATCAGCCCGAGTTGCGCACGGCCTTGCTGGATCAGGTCGAGCACATCGTCGTGCTCGGCGATCTGGCATTCGAGCTCGAGTGCCGGAAAGCGCCGTTCGAGCGCCATCAACGTCTCTTCGTAGCGCTTCGACTGGTACGTATCGGACACGACGAGCGTGAGCCGCGCTTCCTCGCCGTGCGCGAGCCGGGCGGCCGTGCGGTCGATCGCCGCGCTGGCTTCGAGCGCGCGCTGCACCTGCGGCAGCAGTGCGCGCCCGGCATCGGTGAGCGTCGGCGTGCGCGTCGAGCGATCGAACAACTGCACGCCGAGATCGATTTCGAGGTTCGCGATCGCCTCCGACACGGTCGACTGACGCTTGCCGAGCTTGCGTGCGGCGGCCGTAAACGAGCCGAGCAGCGCCGCTTCGGCGAATGCGAGCAGGGCTTCCGGGGCGTGATGCATGCAATGCTCCTGGCGGCGTCATATCGGTAAAACCGATGATACCAAACTGGATTCACGCGGTCTCACCGATCAGAATGACCGACATGGATCAAGTCATGCATTGGAGAGCATCATGAAACAGACGAATAAAACGGTGACGGAACGCCTGCTGCACGCGCTGACGTTCGAACTGGTGGCGATCGCGTTGTGCGCGCCGATCGGCGCGTGGCTGCTCGACATGCCGGTGTCGCACGTCGGTGTGCTGACGGTGATGGTGTCGCTGATCGCGATGGCGTGGAACATGACCTTCAACACGCTGTTCGACCGCTTCGAGCGGCGGGCCGGGTTGACGCGCACGCTCGGCATGCGGGTCGCGCATGCGGTGACGTTCGAGCTCGGGCTCGTCGCGATGGTGGTGCCGGTTGCCGCGTGGTGGCTGAACGTGAGCCTCGTCGAGGCGCTGCTGCTCGACCTCGGCATCGTGCTGTTCTTCCTGCCTTACACGTTCTGCTTCAACCTCGCATACGACGCGCTGCGCGCCCGCTGGATGGCGCGCCGGCTCGCGGTGCAGGCCGGTTGACGGAGCCGGGTACGCCAGGCCTCGCAGGGAAGGCCGCCGCCCGTCAACGCGCGGCGGCCCACAGCCACACGCTGCATGCAACGGCGACCGCGCCGTACACGGCATAGACGGGCACCTTGAAGCGCGTGAAGCACAGCGTCGCGAAGGCGCCCGTCAGCCAGTAAATCGGGTCGGCCGGCTCGCGATGCAGGATCTTCACGACGGCGACCACGAGAAAGCCCGTCGTCGCCGCGCGCAGCAGGCGCATCCCGTGCTCGAAGCGCGAATGGCGCTTGAGCCGGAACAGGTGGTTCTGCGCGAACACGACGAGGCATCCCGACGGGATGAACAGCGCGGCGGTGGCGAGCAGCGCGCCGACCCAGCCGTCGGTCAGGTAGCCGAGAAACGGCACCACATTCAGCAACGGCCCCGGCGCGACCGGCGACAGCGCGAACGCCAGCGTGAAGTCGTGATCGGAGATGCCGGTTGCCGGCGAGACGAACAGCGTCTTGAGCACCGGCAGCGCGGAGAAGCCGCCGCCGAACAGCGTCATGCCGGCGCCCGCGAGGCGCGGCCACAGTAACTCGTCCTGGTAATCGCCGGGCAGCGGCACCGCGAACAGCAGGACGAGCACGCCGAGCAGCACGAGCAGGCCGCGGTCGCGTTTCGACAGCGTGAAATCGACCGCGTCGCGTTGCGACGGCCCCGTCAGCCAGCCCGCTGCAAATGCGGCGAACAGAATCCCGACGAAAGCGGCCGGACTATGCGCGAAAGCGAGCAGAATCGTCGATAGCGCGGCGATCGACTGTTCGAGCCGCGTGCGCGCGAGCGAGCGCAACTGCTTGACCCACGTGACGCCGATCAACGCGGCGAGCACCATCCCGAAGTGATTGATCAGCATCGGCGCCGCAAGCGAGCGCACGAGCGGCGTCTGATAGAAGATCGCGAACAGCGTCATCAGGATCGAGAACGGCAGCACGCTCGCCATGCCGGCGACCCATGCGCCCGCCCGGCCATGCAGCACCTGGCCGACCTGCACGGCGACATTGCAGCCGACGGGGCCCGGTACGAGCCACGCGAGCGCGACGAGATCGCCGAAGACGTGCGGCTCGATGCGCTGCAGCCGCTCCACGTAATGGCGTTCGAGTTGCGCCATCATCGAAAGCCCGCCCCACGAGACGGCCGAAATACCGGCGACGACCTTGAACAAGGCCCATAGGGATGCCGGTGCCTCTTCGACACGAGCGGTCGCTTCGACTTCGACGGTGGTCATGATCGTGTGGTTGGCGCGGGGCCGGATCTCTCGCGTATGGTCATGCCGGCGGCCCGCCGACACGTAGGCCCTCCCGATTGTCCGCCGCGCGTCATGACACTGCCATGCGCGAAAACGCTAGTTAATGAACTAAGCGATAGGATCGGAAAACGGAACAATTGCGGCAGCGCGCAACGCGCGCCACGGCGGCAGCGGCGCGGCGCTCAGGCGCCCGTGCTGCCGGTCGCGCGATGCGCGACGACGTTCGGATGATCGCCGCGCACGCCGAAGCGTGCGATCAGCGCGGGAATCGCATCGGCCGGCACCGGGCGCGAGAACAGGAAGCCCTGCGCCTCGATTTCGCCGAGTGCGGACAGCCACGTGATCTGCTCCTCGGTCTCCGTGCCTTCGACGACGACGGTCAACCCGAGCGAGCGCGCGAGATGCACGATCGACGACACCATCACGCACACGCTGCGATCGGTCGGAATCGCCTGCACGAACGAGCGGTCGACCTTCAGCGTGTCGACGGAGAAGCGGTGCAGGTAGGACAGCGACGAATAGCCGGTGCCGAAATCGTCGAGCGCGATCCGGATGCCGAGCTTTTTCAGCGCGACGATCTTCTCGGATACGAGTTCCGGATATTCCATCATCGCGGTTTCGGTGATCTCGAGCTCGAGCCGGTTCGCGTCGATGCCGGTGTCCTGCAGCGCCTGAGAAATCGTCTCGATCAGGTCGCCGCGCCAGAACTGCACGGGCGAGATGTTGACCGCGAGCGTCAGCGTGTCGTGGCCTTCGTCGCGCCAGTGCGCGATCTGCTCGCACGCGGTGCGGATCACGAAGTCGCCGATCGGCACGATCAGGCCGGTCGATTCGGCGATCGAAATGAATTCGTTCGCGGAGATGACGCCGTGTTCGGGATGATCCCAGCGCGCGAGCGCCTCGAAGCCGGTGATGGTGCGGTGCGTGAGGTCGATCTTCGGCTGGTACGCGAGGAACAGCTGCCCCTCGGCGAGCGCGACGCGCAATTGCTGTTCCCAGCGCATCAGGTGGTCGGCGCGGTGCGACAGATGCGGCGCATAGAACTGGTAGCAGTTCTTGCCGGCGTCCTTCGCGCTGTACATCGCGAGGTCGGCCTTTTTCAGCAGGTCGATCTCGCTTTCGTTCGCGACGGTGTGCAGCGCGATGCCGATGCTCGCATGCAGCACGAACGAACTGCCGCGTACGTCGAACGGCTCGCTGAACATCCGGATGATCGCTTCCGCGAGCCGCACCGCGCGCCGCTCGACGTCGTCGCCCTTCATCACGACCACGAACTCGTCGCCGCCGATGCGCGCGAGCGAGCCTTCGTCGTCGACCGCATCGGCCAGGCGCGACGCGGTCATCTGCAGCACGATGTCGCCGGCGTTGTGGCCGAGCGTGTCGTTGACGGTCTTGAAGTTGTCGAGATCGATGAACAGCAGGCCGAGCCGCGACAGGCTCGCGGGCATCGACACGTCGTTGCGCAGCCCGCGCAGCGTCGCATAGCGGTTCGCGAGGCCGGTGAGCAGGTCGTATTCGGCGAGCTGCGTCATTTCGCGCTCGCGGCCGAGCAGCTTGCCGATCAGCCCCGTCGCGACGCCGAAGAACGCGAGCATCGCGAGCGTGATGAAGCTCGTCATCAGCAGGTAGACGTTGCGCGTGTGGTAGTAGTCCGCGAACTCCTCCGTCTGCGACAGCCCGACCATCACCGCGAGCGGGTAGCCGTCGAGGTGGCGGTACGACACGATGCGCGTCACGCCGTCGATCGGATCGATGATCGTGCCCGTCACGCGCTCCGCGATCGGGTAGACGCCCGAGGCCGAAAACGCGCCCGGAGCGTTGCTCACCGAACCCGTGCGCCGTGCGAGCACCGCGCCCGTGTCGGATACGACCGAGATCACGCCTTCCTTGCCGATGGCCGCGTTGTTGTAGAAATCGTTCGTGAAGTAGCTCGGGTCTTCCGACACCACGACGATGCCCGCGAAGCTGCCGTCCGGGTTGTTCAGGCGCCGCGTCATCTGCAGCGTCCAGTGGCTCGACACGCGGCCGAGCACGGGCTTGCTGATGAAGAGGCGGTCGTCGTTGTGCGCGAGGTGAACCTTGAAGTGCTCGCGGTCGGAGAGGTTGATCGGCTGCGGATGGAGCTCGGCGGTGTTCGCGAACAGGATGCCCTTCGCGTTGACGAGCGACACCTGGATCAGCGTGTCGCTCGGCACGACGCCTTTCTCGACGGCGCTCGCGAGATTGAAGCGCGCCGGCGATTTCTCGAATTCGAACTTGACGAAGCGGGTGATCTGGTCGACCTGGTGGATCGCCTTGACCGTATGCTGCTCGAGCGCGGACGACAGGATCGCCGCGGAGGCCGCCGCTTCCTTGTAGGCGCTGTCCTTTTCAACGGACAGACGCGCGATGATCACGGCCCACAGCAGCGCGAGCGCCAGCATCCCGAGCAGCGGGATGGCAAACAGCGCACGCCGGCGCGATTTGCGCGGCGCGCGCAGCGGCCGGTTCGGCGGCGTGTGGTTGGACCGGGCGGAGCTCATCGAAGAGGGCGGCGTCCTGCTCGCGTGCGCCATCCGTCTGGATGGCCGGCTATGGTTCGGATTGTCCCGACGTCTGTTCGTTCGCGGGACGCGCAACCATGGACAGACCTCCGAAACAACGGATTAGGCCCGATATTACTGGCTGGAACGTTTTTGCGATAGTTGGGCAAAGCGTAGGGCGCCGGACGAGCCGGCGCCATCGCACATCGCGAAATGTCAGGCGGGCGACCGGAACGTGCCGTCGACGACCGTGACGACGTGGCCGCCGATCCAGGTCGTGCCGTCTTCGTCGTAGCTGACGAAAATGCGGCCGTCGCGGCCGATCGCCGTGCCCTGGCGGGCCGTGTACGACGGGCCGGGGCGGCGATCCTGGCGCGTCAGCAACCCGGCGAGCGCGGCGTTCGCGCTGCCGGTGACGGGATCCTCGCCGGGGGTGCCGAACTTGTCGCCCGTCATCAGGCAGCGAATCTCGAACGTCGCGGGGCCGCCTTCGGCGTGCGGCGCGTAGGCGGCCACGCCGTGCACGCCGTAGCGGTGGGTAAGCGCCGCGAGCGCGGCCGGATCGGGCGACAGGCCGATGCACGCGTCGGCCGACTTCAGCCGCACGACGAGCCACGGCGCGCCGTTGTCCACCGCGCACGGCTCGGCGTCCAGGTCGAGCGCGTCGCTGCGCAGCGCGGCGGCCAGTACCGCGTAGTCCGAACGGTCGAGCGGCGTGACGCGCGCCGGCGGCGCGGCGAACGCCCAGCCGCCGGCCTGCTCGCGCAGCGCGACCCGGCCGACCCCGCACTGCTGGATCAGCCGGCCCGGCGTGCGCGGCCGCGCGCCGCTTTCCAGGAACGCATGCGCGGTGCCGAGCGTCGGGTGGCCGGCGAACGGCAGTTCGCCGCCCGTCGTGAAGATCCGCACGCGATAGTCGGCTTGCGGATCGGTCGGCGTGCAGAGGAACGTCGTTTCCGACAGGTTCGTCCAGCGGGCGATCTCGAGCATGGCGTCGTCGCCGAGCGCATCGGCGTCGAACACCACGGCAAGCGGATTGCCCTTGAACGGCACCGACGTGAACACGTCGACCTGCTTGAAACGAACGAGACGGCCAGGCATCGCGATGTGCCCCGTTACGCGACTTCGGCGATCAGTTCGATCTCGACGCACGCGCCGAGCGGGATCTGCGCGACGCCGAACGCCGAGCGCGCATGCTTGCCCGCGTCGCCGAACACTTCGGCGATCAGCTCCGATGCGCCGTTCGTCACGACGTGCTGTTCGGTGAAGTCGAGCGTCGAGTTGACGAGGCTCATCAGCTTGACGATGCGCGTGACCTTGTTCAGGTCGCCGGTGTGCGCGTGCAGCGTCGCGAGCAGGTCGATCGCGATCGAGCGGGCGGCCGCCTTGCCGTCTTCCGTTTGCAGATCCGCACCGAGCTTGCCGACCCAGACCTTGCCGTCCTTCTTCGCGATGTGGCCCGACAGGTAGACCGTGTTGCCGCTTTGCGCGCTCATCACGTAGGCGGCAGCCGGTGCGCCGGCGTTCGGGAGCTCGATGCCGAGCGACTTCAGTTTGTCGTAGACGTTAGCCATGCGTTCGATTCCTCGTAGAGAGTCGTGACAGGGAAAAAGGGGATCAGAGGCGCTCGCGCAGCAGCTTGCCGAGACGCGCGACGCCTTCCTCGATCTTCTCGGGCGGCACCGTCACGAACGACAGGCGCAGCGTGTTCTGCTGCGCGTTCTCCGCGAAGAACGGCGCGCCCGGCACGAAGGCGACGTGGTTGTCGACGGCCGCGGCGAGCAGCTTCATGCTGTCGATCTGCGCGGGCAGGTTTACCCAGATGAACATCCCGCCTTCCGGGCGGTTCCAGGTGACGCCTTCCGGCATGTGGCGCGTGAGCGCGCCGAGCATCGCGTCGCACTGCGCGCTGTACAGCTCGCGGATCGTCGGGATGTGCTCGTCGAGGAAGCCGTCCTTGATCACTTCGTGCGCGATGCGCTGCGTGATCGTCGGCGTGTGCAGGTCGGTGGCCTGCTTGGCCTGCACGAGCTTGAAGTGGAGTTCCTCGGGCGCGATGATGTAGCCGATCCGCAGGCCCGGCGCGAGCACCTTCGAGAACGTGCCGAGGTGCACGACGTGGTCGGGCGCCATCGACAGCATCGTCGGCAGCGGCTCGCCCTGGTAGTTCAGCGCGCCGTACGGATCGTCTTCCAGCACCGGGAACGGGCTCGACTGCGCGAACGCGGCGAGCGCGCGGCGGCGCTCGACGGGCAGGCGGCGGCCGGTCGGGTTCTGGAAGTTCGGCTGCGCGTACAGCAGGCGCGCGCCTTGCGTGAGTTCGGGCGTGAGACCTTCCGGCAGCAGGCCCTGCTCGTCGGTGGGCACCTGCACGTAGCGCGGCTCGTACAGCGAGAACGATTGCAGCGCGCCGAGGTAGGTCGGCGTTTCGACGAGGATCGGGCTGTTCGGGTCGATCAGCGCCTTGCCGAGCAGGTCGAGTGCCTGCTGCGAGCCGGTCGTGATCAGCACCTGCGACACGCGCACGCCGTAGCGTTCGGCGATCCACTCGCGCAGCGGCAGGTAGCCTTCGGTCGCGCTGTACTGGAGCGCGGCGGCCGGCGCATCGCGCAGCACGCGGTCGGCGGCGGCGCGCATGCGTTCCGCCGGGAACGTCGCGGGGGCGGGCAGGCCGCCGGCGAACGAGATGACCTCGGGGCGCTCCGTGACCTTCAGGATCTCGCGGATCGCAGAGCTCGTCAGCTTGCGGGCGCGTTCGGAAAGCTGCCAGTGCGGCGGGTGCAGGTCGCTCGGATTCATAGTCTCCTCGTTCGGATATCGTGGTCAGTCAAGAAAGGTCGTTCGGGCGGATCGCTTCGACGCTGCCGGGTGGGCGAACGCGAGTGCGATCGAGCCTTCGCGGCTGGGTGGGCAAAACCGATCAGGCAAAACGGTCATTATGGCGCACCTGTTCAGCCGGCGCGAGCCGGTTGCGCGGTCGTGGCGACCGCCGAGCGGCGCCCGAGTACCACGGTCGCGATCACGGCGGCCGCGAACAGCCACGTCGACGACGTGACCGTTTCGCCGAACAGCAGCGCGGAAAAGGCGATCGTGAAGAAAATCTGCAGCAGTTGCACCTGGCCGACGCGCGCGGTGCCGCCCATCGCGAGTCCCGCATACCACGCGAAAAAGCCGATGAATTGCGAAAAGAGGGTCACGTAGCCGAACGCGAGCCACGTGCGCAGCGCGAGCGGGCCCGGATGCGCGGCGTGCTGCATCCACGCGAGCCAGCCGACCGGCAGCACGAGGAACGGCGCCGACACGACGAGCGCCCAGCAGATCACCTGCCAGCCGCCGATCTGGCGCGCGAGGCGCGCGCCTTCCGCATAGCCGAGCGCGCCGATGCCGACCGCGACGAGCATCAGCGCGTCGCCGGCCTGCACGGTGCCGCCGCCGTCGCGCAGCGCGAACGCGATCACGAGCGCGCTGCCGGCCACCGCGCTGACCCAGAACGCCTTCGACGGCCGTTCGTGCGACAGCCATGCCGCATACAGCGCGACGAACAACGGCTGCAACCCGTTGACCACCGCGCCGTGCGACGCCGGCACCGATTTCATCGCCCAGGCCGAGAACACCGGATACGCGATGATCACGCCGGCCGACGTGATCGCGAGGCTTTTCAGTTGCGCGCGCGTCGGCAGCGCCTCGCGGCGCCACCACAGCAGCAGGGCTGCCGGCACGGCGGCGGCGAGCGCGCGGCCGAGCCCGTTGAGCAGCGGGTTGAGTTCGGATACGACGATCCGCGTCATCGGCAGCGTCAGGCTGAAAATCATCACGCCGATGAGGCCGAGCAGCATGCCCCGGGTTTCGCGCGAATTCATGTCGTGGGTGTCTCCGTCTTGCAGGGTGGTCGTGATCGGGCGGGCGTTCAGCGCAGCGTGCGCGGGCCCTGCGGCGTGTCGAATTCGGCGACGAGCGCCGGCGGACCGTCGGTCGGTTCGACGTCGAGCAGGTGAGCGGCGCCGAGCCAGTCGAGCTGCTCGCGGATCGTATCCGCGCGCGGGTGGGTGCCCTTGAGCGCTTTCAGCGCGATGCCGTCGCCGGGCAGCGATTCGGCCGGATGGCGTGGGCTGTCCCACTGGATCAGCGACGGCACGAGGCCGTCGCCTGCGTCTTGCCAGGCGGGGAAGCTGCCGTCGTCGGGCACCGTGAGGCCCCAGCTCAGGTCGCCGCGTTGCATCGCGACGACGGGCGCGATACGAGCCGGATACTGGCGCTGCCACAGCGCAAGCTGGCGCGGGCGGTCGACGCGCGCGACCCAGTGCGCGAGAAACGGGCCCTGCGCGAGCCGCGCGTGGATCGCCGGATCGTCGAGGCCGAACAGCCGCGCGCGCGGCGGCTTCGCCCCGTCGTCCGGCGCGGCCGCATCGGGATCGATCGCGATCACTTCGAGGTAGAGCCCGCCCCACGCGCCGAACAGCGCATTGTGGGTCCGCATCAGCGGGTGGCGGCCGCCGCCGGCCGGTTCGATGCCAAGTGCGTCGGCGACATGGCGCACGCCTTCGTCGAGGGTGCGCGCGGCAATCACGAGATGGTCGAGTGTCAGGGAGCGAGCAGGCATGAACGTGGGTCGGGAAACGAAAGTGTCATGGTAGGCGGGCGACGAGCCGGGCGGCGGCCGGACCGGCCGCGGTACGAGCCGTAATACGGGCCGGCGCCCCAGCGCCTGGTGCGGCGGGGCGCGAACGGCGGCCGCACGATCGCCATTCCGGTCAACTGTAATCGTCGCTACCGGCACAGTAACGGTACAATCGGCGCGATAGCCTTCGGTACAGTTGGAGCTGCCGCCCATGTCCACCGTCCCACTCGCCCAGATTCCCGCGCCGCACGACACGGCCACGCTCACGCTCGTCGACCAGCTGGTCCAGTGGGCGCGGCGGCGCATCGACGAACGCGTGTTCCGTCCCGGCATGCGCATGCCGTCGATCCGCAAGCTCGCGCTCGACAAGAGCGTGTCGCGCTTCACCGTCGTCGAGGCCTACGAGCGCCTCGTTGCGCAGGGCTACCTCGACTCGCGGCGCGGCTCCGGCTTCTACGTGCGCGAGCGCACGGGCGCCGGGCCGCAGCCGGCCGACAGCGTCGCGCGCGTGGCCGAGGCCGCGCCCGTGCACAACACGATCGACGTCGTCTGGCTGCTGCGCAACATGCTGCACACCGTCAGCCCGGAGAAGGGGCCGGGCCTTGGCTACCTGCCGGGCCGCTGGCTCGACGGCGAGCTGATCACCGGGGCGCTGCGCGCGCTCGGGCGCCAGTCGGGCGCGCAGATGCTCGGCTTCGGCACCGCGCAGGGCTTCCTGCCGCTGCGCCAGCAACTGCAGACGCGCCTCGCCGAAGTCGAGATCGGCGCGAAGCCCGAACAGATCGTGCTGGTTTCCGGCATCACGCAGGCCATCGACCTGATTTCGCGGATCTACATGCGGCCGGGCGATGCGGTGATCGTCGGCGATCCCGCGTGGTTCCAGATGTTCGGCCGTTTCGCGGCGCAGGGCGCACAACTCGTCGGGATGCCGTATACGCCCGACGGCCCCGATCTCGACGCGCTCGAAACCCTGGTGCAGATGTGGCGGCCGAAGATGCTCGTGATCAACTCGGTGCTGCAGAACCCGACCGGCACGTCGCTGTCGGCCGCGCAGGCGTTCCGGATCCTGAAGCTCGCGGAGGCCTACGATTTCCTCGTGGTCGAGGACGACGTGTACGGCGATCTGTGTCCGCCCAGCTATCCGGCCACGCGCCTCGCGAGCCTCGACCAGTTGAAGCGCGTGATCTATCTCGGCAGCTATTCGAAGACGCTCGCGGCGAACTTGCGGGTCGGGTACGTGGCCTGCGCGCCGGAGATCGCGAAGGCGGTCACCGACCAGAAGATGCTGGTCGGGATGACGACGCCCGAGCTCAACGAACGCGTGCTGTACAAGATCCTGACCGAAGGGCATTACCGGCGCCACGTCGAGCGGCTGCGCGCGCGGCTCGACGGCGTGCGCGACAAGACCGCTCGGATGCTCGAGCGCACGGGGCTCGGGCTCTTCACGATGCCGGCGGCGGGGATGTTCCTGTGGGCCGACACGGGCGTCGATTCGGACGCGCTCGCGGCGGTCGCGCACGAAGCCGGCTTCCTGCTGACGCCGGGCAGCCTGTTCTCGCCGCAGCAGTCGCCGTCCACGTGGATGCGCTTCAACGTCGCGAACTGCGGCGATCCGGCGCTGCCGGGGCTGCTGGCGCGCTATATCGACTCGGCGGCGCGGCGCGCGTCCTGACGCGGCGCGGCGGGCTCTTGAAATGCCGCGTGCCGTCCCCAGATAGGCGCGCAAACCGCCGGCGCCAGGCGGTCGTCCTTCGTGGGGCCGCCGGCATCGCGCGCCGGGCGCCGGCGTTACCCCTTTTCAGTTCAAGTAAGAGGAAACAATATCCATGGCACATGAAACGATGAGCTTTCAGGCAGAGGTCAAGCAACTCCTCCACCTGATGATCCATTCGCTCTACAGCAACAAGGAAATCTTCCTGCGCGAACTGGTGTCGAATGCGTCCG
Source organism: Burkholderia sp. BCC1208 (assembly GCF_902833095.1). Classification (NCBI taxonomy): domain Bacteria; kingdom Pseudomonadati; phylum Pseudomonadota; class Betaproteobacteria; order Burkholderiales; family Burkholderiaceae; genus Burkholderia; species Burkholderia sp. BCC1208. Next base: position 183,492 of record NZ_CADFDY010000013.1, read on the forward strand.
ACGCAGCCGACAAGCTGCGTTTCGAAGGGCTCGCGGACAACGCGCTGTACGAGAACGATCCGAACCTGCGCATCCGCATCGGCTACGACAAGGCCGCGCGCACGATCACGATCGACGACAACGGCATCGGCATGAGCCGCGACGAGGCGATCGCGAACCTCGGCACGATCGCGCGTTCGGGCACCAAGGAATTCTTCACGAAGCTGTCCGGCGACCAGCAGAAGGACGCGGCGCTGATCGGCCAGTTCGGCGTGGGCTTCTACTCGGGCTTCATCGTCGCGGACAGGATCACCGTCGAAACGCGCCGCGCGGGCCTGCCGGCGAGCGAAGCCGTGCGTTGGGAAAGCGCCGGCGAGGGCGATTTCACGATCGACGCGATCGAGCGCGCGCAGCGCGGCACGACGATCACGCTGCACCTGCGCGAAGGCGAGGACGACCTGCTGTCGTCGCACCGCCTGAAGTCGATCGTCCAGAAGTACTCCGACCACATCGCGCTGCCGATCCTGATGCAGAAGGAAGAGTGGGATCAGGAAAAGGGCGAGATGGTCCTGAAGGACGAGGACGAGACCGTCAACCAGGCGAGCGCGCTGTGGACGCGTTCGAAGAGCGACGTCACCGACGAGCAGTACACGCAGTTCTACCAGCACATCGCGCACGATCATCAGGATCCGCTCACGTGGACCCACAACCGCGTCGAGGGCCGCAGCGAATACACGCAGCTGCTGTTCGTGCCGGCGCACGCGCCGTTCGACCTGTGGAACCGCGACTATCGCGGCGGCTTGAAGCTGTACGTGAAGCGCGTGTTCATCATGGACGACGCCGAGCAGTTGCTGCCGCAATACCTGCGCTTCGTGAAGGGCGTGGTCGATTCGGCCGACCTGCCGCTGAACGTGTCGCGCGAGATCCTGCAGGAAAGCCGTGACGTGAAGGCGATCCGCGAAGGCGTGACCAAGCGCGCGCTGTCCATGCTCGAGGAACTCGCGAACGCGGAAGAGGATGCCGGCAAGGAGAAGTACAAGACGTTCTGGGGCGCGTTCGGCCAGGTGCTGAAGGAAGGCCTCGGCGAGGACCACGCGAACCGCGAACGCATCGCGAAGCTGCTGCGCTTCGCGTCGACGCACGGCGACACCGACGCGCAGGACGTGTCGCTCGCCGACTACGTGTCGCGCATGAAGCCCGAGCAGAGCAAGATCTACTACGTGACCGCCGATACGTGGCAGGCCGCGAAGAACAGCCCGCATCTGGAAGTGTTCCGCAAGAAGGGCGTCGAGGTGCTGCTGCTGACCGACCGCGTCGACGAATGGATGCTGTCGTTCCTGCACGAATTCGACGGCAAGCCGCTCGCGAGCGTGGCCCGCGGCGATCTCGATCTCGGCGAGCTGAACGACGAGGAGAAGAAGGCGCAGGAGCAGGCCGGCGAGGCGATCAAGCCGGTCGTCGAGAAGATGAAGGAAGCGCTCGGCGACAAGGTGAAGGAAGTGCGCGTCACGTTCCGTCTGACCGATTCGCCGTCGTGCCTCGTCGCGGACGACAACGACATGAGCGGCTACCTGCAGCGGATGCTGAAGGCCGCCGGCCAGAACGCGCCTGCGATGCAGCCGATCCTCGAGATCAATCCGGAGCATGCGCTCGTGAAGCAGCTGAATGCCGACAGCGCCGATTTCGGCGACTGGTGCCATCTGCTGTTCGATCAGGCGCTCTTGGCCGAAGGCGGCATGCTCGACGATCCGGCGAGCTTCGTGAAGCGGACCAACGCGCTGCTGCTGTCGCGCGCCGCGTGAACGTGCGCATGCGATTCGACGGCGCTCGGGCCGGCTGGCGCGAGACGCCGCGGCCTGGCTGCACGCTCGACCAGCGCGACTGGCTGACGCGCGGCGGATCGCTGACCGCGCATCTCGCGCGGCTCGGCCGCGTGAACGTGCGCGTGACGCGCGAGGCCGTCGACCGTGCGTGGTTCGACGAGCCGGATGCACTCGCCAGTTCGCCGCGCGCGCCGATGTGGGTGCGCGAGGTGATCCTGTCGGTCGACGGCACGCCGTACGTCGCCGCGCACAGCATTGCGCCGCTCGCGGCCAGCAAGGGCGTGTGGCAGGCGATGCGGCGGCTGCGTACGCGGCCGCTCGCGGAGCTGCTGTACAGCGATCCGCAGGTCGAGCGCTCGGCGCTCGTGAGCCGGCGCGTGATCGCCGGTCATCCGCTGTATGCGCTCGCGAGCCATGCATTGCAGGGCGCGCGTGCGCCGCATGCGTTTGCCGCGCGGCGCTCCGTGTTCCAGCGTCACGGCAAGCCGCTGATGGTCACCGAGTGCATGCTGCCGGCGCTGTGGCGCCATCTCGATGCGTACGGCGATGGGCCGCGATCGGTCGGGCCGCACGGAAGCGCGTGATGTTGCAAGGCTTTCCGCCGGTCGTCGCGCCGAATACGCACACGATGATTCTCGGCAGCTTTCCGGGCGAGGCGTCGCTCGACGCCGCGCAGTACTACGCGCATCCGCGCAACCAGTTCTGGCGACTGCTCGGCGCGGTGCTCGGCGAGCCGACGCTGCATGAACTGCCGTACGACGCGCGGCTCGAGCGCGTGCTGTCGCACGGCATCGGCATCTGGGACGTCCTCGATGCGTGCCACCGGCAGGGCAGTCTCGATTCGGCGATCCGGAACGCAAAGCCGAACGACTTCGATTCGCTGCGCGAGCATGCGCCGTTGCTGAAGCGCGTGTGCTTCAACGGCAAGACGGCAGGGCGATTCGCCGACGTGATCGGCCAGGCCGGGTACGAAACGCTCGTGCTGCCTTCGTCGAGCCCGGCGAATGCGATGCTGTCGTTCGAGCAGAAGCTGGCGTGTTGGCGCGAGATTCTTTCCAGCCGGCTTCCATAGCAATCGCTTTCCTGCTGATCGCGCACCGCAAGGCTCGTCACCGTCCGATGGTCGTCGGTCTCGAACAGCGCGACATATTCCGACGCACCGAACGGAATGATCGATTCCCGCAGAAACGGCACGGGGAAACCGCAGGTCGACGTGGACCATTGCCGCTCGTCAAGTCCAGCAAATTCGATGCTTTCGTTTGAACAGAAGCAGGTGATATGGCGCGGACTGCGCTTCCGAGACTCGCCGGATTTCGAGTATTCGGTGAAGCAGTATCAGGTGGGCGGTAGCAGATGTTTGAGTCGAGATACGGTTTCAACGAGCTCGGTCGTAAGCCCGACCAACTCGGCCGTCAAACTCGCTGGGAGATCTATGTTGCCCTCGTATCCGGCCGCGTTACGCCGCCGATGGCAGGTATCGAGCACGCGCCACTTTTCGGTTGGCCATCCGATCGTGTGTTCGAGGCACTGAAAAACCAGGTATCTGTCGTCACTCCGATATCCATGAGCCCGCAACGCGGCGCGTGATGCGGCGTGAGCAGCGTCGTAGGCGAGAATGAACTGGCTTTCCGTTGCCATTGCGCTACTGCTTGTGACGGTGTCGAGCAAGGTTCGAGCGAGGCCAAGCAGATGCTCGAATTCGCTGCGGTTCGCCGGGAAAGGTTTTAGTTTTCCAATGCGTACGAGGTTATCCAATCTGTTCGATGTCATCCTCGATTCCTATAACCATAAGCTTCGGCTGGCGCAGCACTTCCGCAAGAAATGGATGATTGTTGCGCTTCCGTTCGAGAAACTCGCCGGGAATGTACTGGGTAATCTGGATCGCCCGGCCGAGCTGCCGTTCAGCCGGCTCGAGTGCGGCCATGATTTGTCCATAGCTGAGGGTCTCACTGACCAACATAATGTCGACATCACTGCCTGCGTGGTCGCTGCCTTGGGCAACCGAGCCGTACACAAAGGCGAGTTTTATCTCTGAAGCCAGCGATGACAGCGCTTCGCGGAGTACCTCGACGACCCCGAAAGTTTTGAGCACGATGAGCCGCAGCTCGCTGAAAATGGGGCTGCCTGCGAAGGCCCGTACCTGTTTGAGATTGGCGATGCGTCGGGTTTCGATGAGCCCGCCTTTTTCGAGGCGATTCAATTCGCGCTGGACGCTGGCGCTGCCCAGATTCGTCAGCCGAATCAACTCCTTGACGTGAAACCACTGTTCGGGCCGCCCAAACAGGCAGGCCAGAATGGGTTGCTGTGCGTTGGAGAAAAGGGCGTCGCCGAGCTTGGTCATAGGTTGCGATGTTAGCACGATCGAGCCAAAAATTAGCACGATCGAGCCGGATTTTGGCTCGGGCGATTCGTGCTTGATGCCGATGTCGGCCGTCCGCGGCGCTCAATCGTCCTTGCCCCATCGCCACCGCGGTTTCTCGCCCTTGATCCAGCACACCGCGGTCAGTAGTGCGACCAGCACCACGATGCACGCGCCGAACGCAACCGGCGAGCGTTGCGGCGGCAGCAGCGACGCGCTCGCGACAATTCCGATCGCGAACAGCAGCAGTACGACCCAGCCCTGCCATGCCACTGGCAAACCCCATCCCCATCCGTAGCGTTTCGCCGGAAACCAGATATTCCTGTCGTTCGACCTCATGGTGTCCCCTCATCGTCTGCCGGTTGTGGCGAGGATGGTCCCGTGAGCCGGCGTGGCGCTGACGATAGCGCATCGCTTCGCAAAAGCGGCCAGCTCCGTCAGCGAGCTTCCTTCCGTGTGGTTGCCTTGCATTATCGTGCACGCCGCTCACGGCGTGCGAATGGATCGCGGGCGCACAACGGCCGGGCGGGCTCCGACCGTTCGTCCTCCCACCAATGCTATCCTCTCGTCCGCTCATCCAGCGTCACCCCAGCGAGATTCAATCATCATGACCCGACTGATCAAGCGCGCGTCCGCCGAGGCGCGCGCGTTCAAGCAACGCAAGGCGTCCGCCTACAACGGCTCCGAAAAGCTCCAGCCGCCGCGCGTGAAGCGCCGCCCGGACATCGACGAACACGACGACGTGCCGGTGCTCGAAGCGCCGCGCAAGCCGCGCTTCGCGCCCGTCACGTTCTCCGAAGAGGGCGGCGTGCGTTTCCTGCATTTCGGCACCGAATGGGTGCAGGGCGCGATGCGGATCTCGAAGCCGCTGCATATCGAGCTCGAATACGCGCAGCAGATGATGGCGTGGCTGCTGTTCCTCGAAACGCCCGAGCGGATCGTCCAGCTCGGCCTCGGCACCGGCGCGCTGACCAAGTTCTCGCATCGATTCCTGCCGCACGCGAAGGTCGAGGCCGTCGAGCTGAACCCGGCCGTGATCGTCGCCGCGCGCACGATGTTCGCGCTGCCGCCGGACGACGCGCGCCTCGCCGTGCACGAAGCCGACGCGTGGGATTTCGTCAACGATCCGGCCAACCGCGGCACGACCGGCGCGATTCAGATCGACCTGTACGACGCGACCGCGCGCGGCCCCGTGCTCGACAGTGTCGCGTTCTACCGCGCGGTGCGCGGCTGCCTCGCCGATGCCGGCATCGCGACGATCAACCTGTTCGGCGATCATCCGAGCTTCGTGCGCAACATGAAGCACCTGAACGCGGCGTTCGATCACCGCGTGATCGCGCTGCCCGAAGTGCACGACGGCAACCGGATCGCGATCGCGTTTTCGGGCCCCGCGCTCGACGTGCCGTTCGCGCAGCTCGACGCCCGCGCGAAGCTGATCGAGGACACGCTGAAGCTGCCCGCGCGCAAGTGGGTGAAAGCTTTGAAAGCAACGACCGGCGCGCGCGACGCGGCGTTCGCGATCTGACGCCGGATGCATCGGCGACAGGCCGGTGCAACCCGCGACAAGGGGCGGATCACCTCGGGTTCGCCCCTGCTTGACCGCGTGCTCGCGGCTCCTATACTGGCGCGAAGCCAGGGGCGCCGCAGCCTACCCGTTTTGCTGCTCCTCTCGCTGCCGTACCCGCTCAACAAGATCGATAACCGGGATAGAAGAGGAGACGTCATGGCTCACGATGCCGACGCCAACCGGACCGCCAAGCGCTGGCTCTGGCTGCTGGTACTGCCGCTGATCGCGATGGTCTGGGTGCCGTCGTACAGCAAGATCGAACCGCAATGGTTCGGTTTTCCGTTTTTCTACTGGTACCAGTTGCTTTGGGTCTTCATCAGCGCGGTGATTACCGCGTTCGTGTATTTCAAGACCAAGAACGCGTGGAAGGCGAGCGGCACGCAAGGAGGTGCGCAATGAATCTCGGCGCGACCTTCGTCTTCGTCCTGCTGTTCATCGGCGTCACGATCATCGGTTTCCTGGCCGCGAACTGGCGGCGCGGCGATCTTGCCCATCTCGACGAATGGGGCCTCGGCGGACGCCGCTTCGGCACGGTCGTCACGTGGTTCCTGCTCGGCGGCGATCTCTACACGGCCTACACGTTCGTCGCGGTGCCCGCGCTCGTGTTCGGCGCCGGCGCGATGGGCTTCTTCGCGCTGCCGTACACGATCCTGATCTATCCGTTCGCGTTCGTCGTGTTCCCGAAGCTGTGGAGCATCGCGAAGCGGCACGGCTACGTCACGGCCGCCGATTTCGTCAACGCGCGCTACGGCAGCCGGATGCTCGCACTCGCGATCGCGGTGACGGGCATCCTCGCGACGATGCCGTACATCGCGCTGCAGCTCGTCGGCATCGAGGTGGTGATCGGCGCGCTCGGTTTCGACACGACCGGCTTCGTCGGCGACCTCCCGCTGATCATCGCGTTCGCGATCCTCGCCGCCTACACGTACACGTCGGGGCTGCGCGCCCCCGCGATGATCGCGATCGTGAAGGACGTGCTGATCTACATCACGATCGCCGCCGCGGTCATCGTGATCCCCGCGAAGCTCGGCGGCTTCGGGCACATCTTCGCCGCGGTGCCGCCCGCGAAGCTGCTGCTGAAGGCACCCGACGCGGCGAGCCTGAACGGCTACAGCGCGTATGCGACGCTCGCGATCGGCTCGGCGCTCGCGCTGTTCCTGTATCCGCACTCGGTCACGGCGATCCTGTCGTCGTCGTCGGGCAACTCGATCCGCCGCAACATGGCGATGCTGCCCGCGTACTCGTTCGTGCTCGGCCTGCTGGCGCTGCTCGGCTACATGGCGCTCGCCTCCGGCGTGAAGGACATGCCGCAGTACGCGCCGTACTTCAAGGCGTTCGGCCCGAACTTCGCGGTGCCCGCGCTGTTCCTCGAGTACTTCCCGTCGTGGTTCGTCGGCGTCGCGTTCGCGGCGATCGGCATCGGCGCGCTGGTGCCGGCGGCGATCATGTCGATCGCGGCCGCGAACCTGTACACGCGCAATATCCACCGCGAATTCGTGAACCGCAACATGTCGCACGACCAGGAGACGCACGTCGCGAAGCTCGTGTCGCTGATCGTGAAGGTCGGCGCGGTGGCGTTCATCCTCGGGTTGCCGCTGACCTACGCGATCCAGTTGCAACTGCTCGGCGGGATCTGGATCATCCAGACGCTGCCGGCGATCGTGCTCGGCCTGTACACGCGCGTGCTCGACCATCGCGGCTTGCTGGCCGGCTGGGCGGCCGGCATCGTCTGCGGTACGTGGATGGCGATCTCGCTGAAGCTGGCCACTTCGATCTTCACGATCCACCTGTTCGGCCTCGCGATCCCCGGCTATGCGGCCGTGTGGTCGCTGGTCGTGAACCTGGTGGTGTCGGTGGCGGTGAGCGTGCTGGTGCGCGTGATGGGCATGGCGCATGCGGAGGATCGCACGCGGCCGGAGGATTATCTCGACGTCGTCGAGGGTTGAGACGGGCCGTGCGCGGCGGCGTGCCGCGCACGCGCCGGGCAGCAACGAAAACGCCCGCCACCGCAAGGTGGCGGGCGTTTCATTTGCGTCAGCCCTGCGCGCGTTTCGCGAGATCCTCGCGCTGCGACAGATCCTCGACGTTGACCATCCAGTGCACGCCGAAACGGTCCTTCGCCATCCCGAAGCCGAGCGCCCAGAACGTCTTGCCGAACGGCATCGTCACTTCGCCGCCGTCGGCGAGCGCATTGAACAGCTTCTGGCCTTCGTCGACCGTCGCCGGGTTCAGCGACAGCGAATAGCCGGCGTGCGCGGCGCCGGCAGGCTGGCTGCAATCGCCGTCCGAGCACATGATCATCGAGTCGCCGATCGTGAAGCTCGCGTGCATCACCTTGTCGCTCATTTCCGGCGACATCGGGTAATCGGGATTCGGCGGTGCGTCCTTGAAGTGCATCTTGAACATCGTTTTCGCGCCGAGTGCCTTTTCGTAGAACTGAAGGGCTTCGTCGGCACGACCGTAGAACGTCAGGTACGGTTGAACTTGCATCGTTGTCTCCTGGGATGAGCCGTGCCGGCGCGTCGGCGCTGGCTTGGCGTCGTGCAAGACTGACTGGGAAAGGGGCACATCGGGAGGCGGCCGCCGCACCCGTGACGTGGATTGTAGTGCGCGCGCTTGACGATGGAATGAAAAATAAAAACGGCCGCGAACATCACGTTCGCGGCCGTTTGCAGCGCGCGTGCCGACGGCTACCGCCAGTCGTGCTGACAGCAACTGACGCGCGACGCGGCTCAGCGCAGCGCGTCGATCAGCTTCTCGAGCTTCATTGCGTCGGCGGCGAATACGCGGATGCCTTCGGCGAGCTTTTCGGTCGCCATCGCTTCGTCGTTCAGCTGGAAGCGGAACGACGCCTCGTCGATCGCGACGCGCTCGGCCGGCTTGTCCTGCAGCGTTTCCGGCGACAGCTTGCGTGCGACCGTCTCGTTGCTCTCCTGCAGCTTCTGCAGCAAATCGGGACTGATCGTCAGCAGGTCGCAGCCGGCAAGCTCGGTGATCTGGCTCGTCGTGCGGAAGCTCGCGCCCATCACTTCGGTCTTGTAGCCGAACGTCTTGTAGTACGTATAGATGCGGCGCACCGATTGCACGCCCGGATCGTTCGCGCCGCCATCCCGCGCTTCATTCCATTCCGCGCCGGCCTGCTTCTTGTACCAGTCGTAGATGCGGCCGACGAACGGCGAAATCAGTTGCGCGCCGGCTTCCGCGCACGCGGCGGCCTGCACGAGCGAGAAAAGCAGGGTCATGTTGCACTTGATCCCTTCCTTCTGCAGCACCTCGGCCGCGCGGATGCCTTCCCACGTCGACGCGAGCTTGATCAGGATGCGCTCGCGGCCGACGCCGGCGGCTTCGTACAGCTTGATGAGCTCGCGGCCCTTGTCGATCGAGCGCTGCGTGTCGAACGACAGGCGTGCGTCGACCTCGGTCGACACGCGGCCGGGGATCAGTTTCAGGATTTCGGTGCCGAATGCGATCAGCAGGCGGTCGATGATGAAATCGGTGCTTTCGTTGCGATGATCGCGGACGGTTTTCTCGAGGATCGGCTTGTACGCATCCTTCTGGACGGCCTTCAGGATCAGCGACGGGTTCGTGGTCGCGTCCTGCGGCTTGTATTGCGCAAGCTGCTGGAAGTCGCCCGTGTCGGCGACGACGGTCGTGTACTGCTTCAGCTGGTCGAGTGCGGTAGTCATGGCGATTCGGAAGAAGAGCGCGGGGCGCCGGGTTCTCACGGGCCGCGCGCGAGCGCGGCGGCGAAGCGAAGCGGCGCCGGGCGCCGCTTCCGATCCATCATTTTAGGCCCGATTCGTGTCGGGCACGTTTTGGCGTGTCGGGCGCGCGCCGCGGCGGGCGGCGAGCCGCGTCACGCGGGGCGCCGCGCGTTCAGGATCACCTGCGTGACGACGCCCGCGACGAGCCCCCAGAACGCCGAGCCGATCGACAGCAGCGTGAGGCCCGACGCGGTGACCATGAACGTGACGAGCGCCGCTTCGCGCTGCTTCACGTCCTGCATCGCGTTCGCGAGCCCGCTCATGATCGAGCCGAACAGCGCGAGCGCCGCGACCGACACCACGAGCGCCTTCGGCAGCGCCGCGAACAGCGCGGCGATCGTGGCGCCGAAGATGCCGGCGACCAGGTAGAACGTGCCGCACCACACGGCGGCCGTGTAGCGCTTCGCATGATCCTCGTGCGCTTCGGGGCCGGTGCAGATCGCGGCCGTGATCGCCGCGAGATTCACGCCGTGCGAGCCGAACGGCGCGAGCAGCAGTGACGCGAGGCCGGTCGTCGCGATCAGCGGCGACGACGGCGTCGGATAGCCGTCCGCGCGCAACACCGCGATGCCCGGCACGTTCTGCGACGCCATCGCGACGACGAACAGCGGAATGCCGATGCTGACGATCGACGCGATCGAGAACGCGGGCATCGTGAAGACGGGCTGCGCGAGCGCGATGCGGAAATGGCTGAAGTCGAGCAGGCCGAGGCCGCCGGCCGCCGCCGTGCCGACGATCAGCGTCGTGACGATCGCATAGCGCGGCGCGAGCCGCTTCACGATCAGATAGGTGAAGAACATCGCGAGCACGAGCGCGGTCTGGAATTGCGCGGCGCGGAAGATCTCGATGCCGATCTCGAACAGGATGCCCGCGAGCAGCGCGGCCGCGATGCCGGCCGGAATGCGCTTCATCAGCGTGTCGAACAGCCCGCTGACGCCGACGGCCGTCAGCAGCAGCGCGCATACGACGAACGCGCCGATCGCCTCGGGGTAGGGCACGCCCGGCAGCGACGCGATCAAGAGCGCGGCGCCGGGCGTCGACCATGCGACGACGACGGGTGCGCGAAAGCGCAGCGACAGGCCGATGGTCGTCAGCGCCATGCCGATCGACAGCGCCCAGATCCAGGACGAGATCTGCGCATCGGTGAGGTGGGCGGCGCGGCCGGCCTGGAACATCAGCACGAGCGAGCTCGTGTAGCCGGTCATCATCGCGACGAAGCCGGCGACGAGCGCGGAGACGGACGTATCGGCGAAAAAGCGGCGGCCGCGGGCGCGGCCGGCGCTCGCGGTGGGCGAAGGGTTCATGCTATCTCCGGGGCGGCCGCTCGGACGCGGCCGGTGTATCTGCGGGTGGGGTCGTTACTTGCTGAGTGCGCGCATCGCGGTTTCGAGGCCGGCGAGCGTGAGCGGATACATGCGCTGGCCGAGCAGGTCGCGGATGACCGCGACCGACTGGCGGTACTCCCATAGCCGCTCGGGCTCGGGGTTCAGCCATGCATGATGGGGGAACTGGTCGGCGAGGCGGCGCAGCCACACGGCGCCGGCTTCCGGATTGTTGTATTCGACCGAGCCGCCGGGCTGCAGCACTTCGTACGGGCTCATCGTCGCGTCGCCGACGAAGATCAGCTTGTAGTCGGGCGTGAACTTGTGCAGCACGTCCCACGTCGCGGTGCGTTCCGAGTGGCGACGGCGGTTGTTCTTCCACAGGTGGTCGTACACGCAGTTGTGGAAGTAGAAGAATTCGAGGTGCTTGAATTCGGCCTTCGTGGCCGAGAACAGCTCTTCGGTGCGCTTGATGTGGTCGTCCATCGAGCCGCCGACGTCGAGCAGCATCAGCACCTTCACGTTGTTGTGGCGCTCGGGCACCATCCGCAGATCGAGCCAGCCGGCGTTCGCGGCCGTGCTGCGGATCGTGCCGGGCAGGTCGAGCTCCTCGGCCGCGCCTTCGCGCGCGAAACGGCGCAGCCGGCGCAGCGCGACCTTGATGTTGCGCGTGCCGATCTCGACCGAATCGTCGTAGTCGCGGTACGCGCGCGCTTCCCACACCTTCACCGCGGTGCGGTTGCCGTTCGACGGGCCGCCGATGCGCACGCCTTCCGGGTTGTAGCCGCCGTGCCCGAACGGCGACGTGCCGCCCGTGCCGATCCATTTGTTGCCGCCTTCGTGGCGTTCCTTCTGCTCGTCGAGCAGCGCCTTCAAGCGCTCCATCAGCTTGTCGAGCCCGCCCATCGCGTCGATCTGCGCCTTCTCCTCCGGCGACAGCTCGCGCTCGAGGCGCTTCTCGAGCCAGTCGAGCGGGATGTCGAACGCCTCGGACGGCAGCGTGGACACGCCGTGGAAATACGCGCCGAACGCCTGGTCGAACTTGTCGAAGTACTGCTCGTCCTTGACGAGCGTCATCCGCGCGAGGAAGTAGAACGCATCGATCGACGGCGAGATCAGCCCGGCCTTCAGCGATTCGAGCAGCGTCAGGTATTCCTTCACCGAGACGGGCAGCTTGGCTGCGCGCAGCGCGTAGAAGAAATTGAGCAGCATGGCCGGGCCTTCGCGGGTGAGGGAGGATTACCGGTTGTGCCGGTTCATGTAGACGAGCCGTTCGAGCAGGCTCAGATCCTGCTCGTTCTTCAGCAGCGCGCCCGCGAGCGGCGGCACGATCTGCTTCGCGTCCGCGCCGCGCAGCGCGTCGGCCGGGATGTTCTCGGCGAGCAGCAGCTTCAGCCAGTCGAGCAGTTCGGATGTGGACGGCTTCTTCTTCAGGCCCGACACGCCGCGCAACTCGAAGAAACTCTCGAGCGCCGCGCGCAGCAACTCCTCGCGGATGTCGGGGAAGTGCACCGCGACGATCTTCTGCATCGTCGCCGGGTCCGGGAACTGGATGTAGTGGAAGAAGCAGCGGCGCAGGAACGCGTCGGGCAGCTCCTTTTCATTGTTCGACGTGATGATGACGAGCGGGCGGTGCTTCGCGCGGACCGTCTCGCGCGTCTCGTACACGTGGAACTCCATCCGGTCGAGCTCGCGCAGCAGGTCGTTCGGGAATTCGATGTCGGCCTTGTCGATCTCGTCGATCAGCAGCACGCTCGGGTGCTCGGCGTCGAACGCCTGCCACAGCACGCCCTTGACGATGTAGTTCGCGATGTCCTTCACGCGCTCGTCGCCGAGCTGCGAGTCGCGCAGCCGCGACACGGCGTCGTATTCGTACAGGCCCTGCTGCGCTTTCGTGGTCGACTTGATGTGCCACTGCAGCAGCGGCATGTCGAGCGCGGCGGCCACTTCCTCGGCGAGCATGGTCTTGCCGGTGCCGGGCTCGCCCTTGATCAGCAGCGGGCGTTGCAGCGTCAGCGCGGCATTGACCGCGAGCTTCAGATCGTCGGTGGCGACGTAGTGCGAGGACCCTTCGAAACGCATGGCGGCGCTCATCTTTCTCGGGAAAAAAACCCAGTATAAGTCAGAAGGGCTGTGCGGTTGGGCCGCGCCCGCGTATCGTAGCGGGGCTGTGGCGAGGCGGACCGGGGCGCCTGGTGGACGCATTCCCCGCCGGCGCGGTACAATCTGGCCGTTTTTTTTGGCCTGCGTGGCGATCCGATAAGCAAAACGGCGCGGGCCGTTGCCGCTTAGGCGCCAGTTTCCCCTCAAGCTAGGTTACAAGAGCTATGAACAAATTCGTCGGCAAACACGTCGTTGTCGCAGCGCTCGTGGCGCTCGCGGGCAGCGCGCAGGCGGCCGGTGTGGTCGGCAACCCGAAGGACGGGGCGAGCAAGGCCGCCATGTGCATCGGTTGTCACGGCATCCAGGACTACCGCGCGGCGTACCCGGAGGTCTACCGGGTGCCTGTCCTCGGCGGCCAGAACCAGCAATACCTCGAGAACGCGCTGAAGGCCTACCGCAAGAAGGATCGTCACTTCCCGTCGATGAACGCGGTCGCCGGTTCGCTGACCGATCAGGACATCGCGGATCTGTCGGCGTACTACGCCGCCCAGAAGGCCGACACGAAGGACAACCCCTACAAGTAAAGCGCGCGCCGCCGATCTCTCCGGCGGGACAGGAGCATTCATGAACAACGCATTCAAGACGGCGGCGGTGGCACTGGCGGCCGGCCTCGCGATCGGTACCGCGCACGCCGCGGACATCTCGAAGGGCAAGGAACTGGTCGAATCGCACAACTGCGCGGCCTGCCACGGCGCGCAGCTGAACAAGCCGATCAACGCGGAGTACCCGCGCCTCGCCGGCCAGCACGCCGACTACCTCGTGTGGGCGATGCGCCAGTACCAGATGGGGCTGACGAACCCGCTGCTCGGTCGCAACAACGCGATCATGCAGGCGCAGGTACAGAACCTGTCGGTCAGCGACATGAAGGACATCGCGTCCTACATCGAGTCGCTGAAGGAAACCGACCTCGTGTTCAAGAAGTAAGCGCGACGGCCCTTGCGGGCTCGCGCAGCAAGGATGCCCCGCCTCGGCGGGGTATTTTTTTGTCCGCGGGCCGGCGCGGGTCGATGTGCCGGCCCGCACGCTCAGTCGCGCGACGCGCGGCGCAGGATGCGCTGCAGGTACGCGTCGGTATCGGGCGGCGTGTTCGTGCGCTGCGCTTCCCAGATCGTCTCGCCGAGGCATTCCATGATCGCGTGCTGCGCGTCGTGGGTCGAGTCGAGCTTCGCGGCCAGCTTGTCGTGCGCGGCGCGGATGCCGGGCGGCTGGTCGATCGACAACTGCTCGCTGATCGCGAGGTGCATCGACAGGTGCAGGAACGGGTTCGTGCGGCCTTCCTCGGGCGTGTAGTCGCGCGCGGCCGCGCCGTCGGCGTCGGCCAGTTCGTCGTGGTATTCGGGATGCTCGACGATCCAGTCGGCTGCGATCGCTTCCAGCGGCGTCAGGATTTCGCCCGCGCGCTGCTTGCGCCAGGTCTCGGTGAAAAAGCGACGCACTTCGTCGCGGCTTGGATTGAACATGGTGGGGAAACGTCGTGATTCGGGCGGCGTCATGCCGCATCGCGCATTGTACGCCGGAGCGGCGTGCGGCGCTGAAGACGGCCTGGCGGTGAGGCGGCACGCGGTAGGGGCGAACTGCGTGGCGGTGCGGGTGCGCGGCGATGGCCGGTTGAATCCGCAGCCAGTTGCGGCCGCTCCGTACCGGATCGGAGAAACGGGTAAGCGTGAACGGACCCTAGGCTTGCCGCCGTCGCGCCGCTAAACTCCGACGATTCCCTTCACCGCGCCGTTCTCATCCGTTCCGTCATGGCCGCCACCGCCCGCTCCTCGTCTGCCGCCCTGCAGGGCGCGCTCTATGTCGCGTTGTCCGCCGCCGCGTTCGGCGCGATGGCGATTTTCGGCCGCTACGCGTATGCGGCCGGCGTCGACGTGCTCGGATTGCTGATCGTGCGCTTCGCGATCGGCGGCGCGGTGCTCGCCGCGATCGCGCGGCACCGCCGCGTCGCATGGCCACGGGGGCGAACGCTCGCGCCGCTGGTGGCGATGGGCGCGTTCGGCTACGTCGGGCAGTCGTTCTGCTATTTCAGCGCGCTGCAGCACGCGCAGGCGAGCCTCGTCGCGCTGCTGCTGTACCTGTATCCGGCGTTCGTCACGCTGCTGGCCGCGTGGTGGCTCGGCGAGCGCCTGACGCGGGCGAAGGCCGTCGCGCTGGTGTTGTGCGTCGCGGGTTCGGCGCTGATGGTCGGCGGCGGGCACGGCGAGCCGCTCGGGATCGCGCTCGCGCTAGCGGCCGCGGTGATCTACTCGCTGTACATCGTCGGCGGCACCAAGGCGACGCGCGGCGTCGATCCGCTCGCGACCACCGCGATCATCTGCCTGTCGGCCACCGCGACGCTCGTCGCGATCGCCGTCGTGCGCACGGCGGCGTTCGGCGCGCCGCCGCGCTGGCCTGCGACGGCCGGCGGCTGGGCGTCGATGCTCGCGATCGCGCTCGTATCGACGGTCGCGGCCATGCTCGCGTTCTTCTCGGGGCTCGAGCGGCTCGGGGCCGCGCGCACGTCGATGCTGTCGACGCTCGAACCGGTCGTGACGGTCGCGCTCGCGGCACTGCTGTTCGGGGAGGCGTTGTCGCCGCTGCAGTGGGCGGGCGGCGTCGCGATTCTGGCGGCCGTGCTGGCGCTCGTGCGCGCGGGCGGCGCGGCCGCCGACGACGCGACGGCGACGTCCAACGCCTAGCCGGGAAAGGGCGCGGGCGTCGCGATGGCGTGTACGGAGCCCCGCCTGCGCGGCGTGCGCTTATTCGTTGGGCGGCGGCGTCTTCGGCCGGAATTCGCACAGCGGTTCGATCGCGCAGTGCCAGCATTCGGGCCGCCGCGCCTTGCACACGTAGCGCCCGTGCAGGATCAGCCAGTGATGCGCATCCTGCAGGAATTCCTTCGGCGTGAACTTTTCGAGGGCGGCCTCGACGGCCCGCACGTCCTTGCCCGGCGCGAGCCCGGTGCGATTCGCGACGCGGAAGATATGCGTGTCGACCGCGATCGTCGGCTGGCCGAACGCGGTGTTCAGCACGACGTTCGCGGTCTTGCGGCCGACGCCCGGCAGGCCTTCGAGCGCTTCGCGATCGGCCGGCACCTCGCCGTCGTAGCGCTCGAGCAGGATCCGGCACGTCGCGACCACGTTCTTTGCCTTGGTGCGATAGAGGCCGATCGTCTTGATGTACTCGGTGACGCCTTCCTCGCCAAGTGCGACGATTTGTCGCGGCGTGTTCGCGACCGGAAACATTTTCCGCATCGCCTTGTTGACCGACACGTCGGTCGCCTGCGCGGACAGCATCACGGCGATCAGCAGTTCGAACGGCGTCGAGTATTCGAGCTCGGTGGTCGGATGCGGATTGAGGCTCTGCAGCGTTTCGTAGATCGCGCGTCGTTTGCTGGCGTTCATGGAGCGTTCTGGTCGGGCGGCGCGGACGGGCTGTCCGGATCGTCGTTACCTGCGTCGTTGTCGTCGTCGTTGCCGCGGCTGCCCGATGCCGCCTCTGCGTCGCGCTGCGCTTGCTGCTCGGCGAGCCGCTTGCGACGGGCCTCGGCCGCGTCGATCTGCGCCTGGACGGCCGCGCTCACGCCTTCGGTGTTCTTCGGCCCGGCGCCTTGCCCGGACAGTTCTTCCTTCTTCTTGCGCGCGCGTTCGAGCGCGGCGGCGATGATCGCGCGTTTCTTCGCTTCGGCGTCGTCGGCGGCCGGCGCGGCGGCCGGCGCATCCGGCCGCGCGGCGGCGGGTTCCGCGGCCGGCTTTGCGGCGCTGGCCGCGCGGCGGGCAGCGGCGCGCGCTTCGGCGGCCTCGCGCTCGCGGCGCTGGCGCGCGAGCCGCAGGTCGTGGCGTTCGCGCGCGGCGTCCGCCTGTTCCTGCGACCACGCATCCCAGCCCGTGCGATCGCCGGTCACCGGCAGCATCGCGATGCAGTCGACCGGGCACGGCGGCACGCACAGGTCGCAGCCCGTGCACAGCGACGCGACGATCGTGTGCATCTGCTTCGGCGCGCCGACGATCGCATCGACCGGGCACGCCTGCATGCACAGCGTGCAGCCGATGCACAGGTTTTCGTCGATGAACGCGACCGCGCGCGGATGCTCGCTGCCGTTGACGGGGTTCAGCGGAATCACCGGCTTGCCGAGCAGGCTCGCGAGACGCGCGATGCCTTCGGCGCCGCCGGGCGGGCACTGGTTGTAGTTCGCGTCGCCGGCGGCGATCGCCTCGGCGTACGGACGGCAGCCGTCATAGCCGCACTTCGTGCATTGCGTCTGGGGAAGCAGATCTTCGATGCGATCCGCGAGTGTTTTGGAGTCGGTCACGGTAACGGCGGGCGCGGCAGCGCCGAATGGCTCTCGGCCGCGTCGGGTGCGGCCGGAAAGGTTTGCCAAAGCTCGATTATCGCCGATTTCCCGCATTGCGCTGGACGCCGTCTATGCGCATAATCGAACCGCTTTTTTGCAGGGGCTCAGCAGGAGGGCGGCCGTCCGCGGCGCGCCCGTTCCAGGGCGGCCGGCGCCGAGGCGGTGGGGGTGCCGGTCCGGATCAAGCGGCTCACATAGCAAAACGCCACCATGAATCAGCCGAAAATCAAAAGAGATCCTGAAGGTACGCGCCGCCGCATCCTGATGGCGGCAGCCGAAGAGTTCGCGAATGGAGGGCTGTTCGGCGCGCGCGTCGATCAGATCGCGCGCCGGGCCGAAACGAACGAGCGCATGCTCTATTACTACTTCGGCAGCAAGGAGCAGCTCTTCACGGCGGTGCTCGAACACGCGTTCTCCGCGCTGACCGAGGCCGAGCGCGTGCTGGATCTCGACGGCGTCGCGCCGGTCGAAGCCGTCACGCGGCTCGCGCATTTCGTTTGGGACTACTACCGCGACCATCCGGAGCTGCTCAGGCTCATCAACAACGAGAACCTGCACGAAGCGCGCTATCTGCACAAGTCGACGCGGATCCGCGAGATGATGTCGCCGATCGTCGCGAAGCTCGGCAACGTGCTGATGCGCGGCCAGAAGGCCGGGCTGTTCCGCGGCGACGTCGATCCGCTGCGCTTCTACGTGACGCTGTCGGGGCTCGGCTACTACATCGTGTCGAACCGCTTCACGCTCGCCGCGACGCTCGGCCAGGACTTCACCGACACCGACGAGCGCGCCGAGATGGTCCGGATGAACACCGAGGTGCTGCTCGCGTATCTGCTGCGGCGCTGACGCGACCAACGGACGAGCCGACGAGCCGCCCGCTCGCGGCCGCGGCCGGATAAAAAAACGCCGCCGGGCGCAGGCCACGGCGGCGTTTTTGCGTCGGAGCGCGGCGCGTCAGGCGTCAGGCGGCCTTGCGGGCCCGCACGGTTTTTGCGCGCGGGGTGCCAGCCGTGCGTTTCGCGGCGGGCGCGGCCTTCGCGGCGGGCGTCCTGGCGGGCGCGACCGTCACGGCCGGCGCCTTCGCGCGTGCGCGTTTCGCGGCGGTGACCCGCGCCGTCGTTTCCGGCTGGGGCTTGGCGGCCGGCACGACGCCGATCGTGGTCGCATCCTGGGCATCGACGGGCAGCTTCGTCGCGCCGTTCTTCGGTTCCGGCGCATGCTCGCGGATGAAGTCGCGCAGTTGCGGATAAATGATCGTGCGCCAGCGGCGGCCCGAGAAGATCCCGTAGTGGCCGCACTTCTCGGCGGTCAGGCTGCGGCGATCGTCTTGCGGGATGCCGGTGCACAGCTCGTGCGCGACGTGCGTCTGGCCGCTGCCCGAGATGTCGTCGAGTTCGCCCTCGATCGTCATCAGCGCGGTGTGCTTGATGTCCTGCGGACGCACGCGCTCGCCTTCGACGTCCCACGTGCCTTCCGCGAGCCGGAATTCCTGGAACACGACGCGGATCGTCTCGAGGTAATACTCGGCGGCCATGTCGAGCACCGCGTTGTACTCGTCGTAGAAGCGGCGGTGCGCTTCGGCATCGTCCTCGTCGCCGCGCAGCAGGCTCTGGTAGAAATCCCAGTGCGATTGCGCGTGCCGCTCCGGGTTCATCGCGACGAAGCCCGTGTGCTGCAGGAAGCCCGGATACACCTGGCGGCCCTCGCCCGGATAGTTCGCGGGCACCGTGTGGATCACGTTGTTTTCGAACCACGCGGTCGAGTGCTGCGTCGCGAGCGAGTTCACGGAAGTCGGGCTGCGGCGCGCGTCGATCGGGCCGCCCATCATCGTCATCGTGAGCGGCGTGTCCTCGCCGCGGCTCGCCATCAGCGAAATCGCCGCGAGCACCGGCACCGTCGGCTGGCATACCGAGATCACGTGCAGGTTGCGCGCGCCGATGTGACGGATGAATTCCTGGATGTACGCGATGTAGTCGTGCAGATGGAACGGGCCCGTCTCGATCGGCACCATCCGCGCGTCGATCCAGTCGGTGATGTAGACCTTGTGATCCTGCAGCAGCGTGCGCACCGTGTCGCGCAGCAGCGTCGAGTGGTGGCCCGACAGCGGCGCGCAGACCAGCACGACCGGCTCGTCCTTCAGTTGCGTGACGGCGTCGGCATCGTCCGAATAGCGCTTGAAGCGCAGCAGCCGGCAGAACGGCTTCTCGACGATCGTCTGCTCGACGATCGGAATGTTGTGGCCGTCCTTGACGATCTGATGGATGTTGAATTCCGGCTTTTCGTAATCCTTGCCGAGCCGATACATCAACTCATAGGCGGCCGCCATTCGCGGTGCGCCGGGAATCAGCGAGAACGGGCTGGACGGATTCGCGAACGACTTCGAGGCGGCCTGGGCCCAGGCCGTGAGCGGGCTGAGCATCGCCCGCTGGAATTCGTGCAGTTGGTAAAGCATGCAGGCTACTCCCGCGTGGGGGGACGGTGCGCAAGGGCGGCGTGGGGCGTCGCGGCGTGCCGTGTGGGTCGGCGGCCGGCCACGTTGCATTGCAGCCGGACAATCTCGTCGATCATATCGGACAACGATCGGTTGTGCAATGCAACATTTCCCGGTTTTTTCATCAAAATTTTGCGATTTGACGATCTATGAACAACGGCGCGCGGCGCCGCTCAGCGCCCGGTCGCCACGGCCGGCGCGGGCTGGCCGGCCGCGCGCGCCATCGCGTCTTCGTGGTGCATCAGGTTCATCGCGGTATGCACGAGCGCCACGTGCGAGAACGCCTGCGGGAAATTGCCGACGAGCCGCCCGGCCACCGGGTCGTATTCCTCCGCGAGCAGCCCCAGGTCGTTCGACAGCGCGAGCAGGCGGCTGAAGAGCCGATGCGCGTCGTCGATCCGGCCGAGCAGCGCGTAGCTGTCGACCAGCCAGAAGCTGCACGCGAGAAACGTGCCCTCGCCCGGCGGCAGGCCGTCGTCGTATTCGGTCGTGCGGTAGCGCATCACGAGCCCGTCGTGCAGCAATTCCCGTTCGATCGCGTCGACCGTGCCGACGATGCGCGGGTCTTCGGGCGGCAGGAAGCCGAGCTGCGGCAGCAGCAGCACGCTCGCGTCGAGCTCGTCGCTGCCGTAGCTCTGCGCGAACGCCTGCTTGCCTTCGTGCCACGCGTTGGCGCAGACGTCCGCATGGATCCGCTCGCGCAGCGCGCGCCAGCGGTCGAGCGAGCCGGGCAGCCGGAACATTTCCGCCGACTTGATCGCTCGGTCGAACGCGACCCACGCCATCACCTTCGAGAACGTGAAATGACGGCGGCCGCCGCGCGTTTCCCAGATGCCTTCGTCGGGCTCCTCCCAGATCTTCTCGAGGTGGTCGAGCAGCGCGCACTGCACGGACCAGACCGTATCGTCGGCCTGCAGGCCGCCCACGCGCGCGAGGTGCAGCGCGGCCATCACCTCGCCGAACACGTCGAGCTGGAGCTGGTTCGCGGCGCCGTTGCCGACGCGCACCGGCTTCGAATCCTGGTAGCCGGGCAGCCAGTCGAGCTCCATTTCCGGCAGCCGGCGCTCGCCGGCGATCCCGTACATGATCTGGATCTGCTCGGGCGAGCCGGCCATCACGCGGCCGAGCCACGTGCGCCACGCGCGCGCCTCGTCGTAGTAGCCGCCGCGCATCAGCGCGAGCAGCGTGATCGTCGCGTCGCGCAGCCAGCAATAGCGGTAGTCCCAGTTGCGGCTGCCGCCGATCTTTTCCGGCAGCGACGTGGTCGGCGCGGCGACGATGCCGCCGGTCGGTTCGTACGCGAGCGCCTTCAGCGTGATCAGCGAGCGGCGCACGGCGGCCGCGTAGCGGCCCTGCACCTGGCAGCGTCCCGACCATTCGAGCCAGTAGTTCTCGGTGCGCGCGAGCATCGACAGCGGGTCGCGCGCCGGCGGCAGCCGCATGTGCGATGCCGCGTAGCCGAGCGAGAACGGCACGCGCTCGTCGGCGCTCACCGTGAATTCCGCGAGCGTATGGAGGTTCTTGCCGGTGAGCGGCACCGGCGTGCGCAGCACGACGGTATCGGGGCCGGCGATGGCCTTCATGCCGTCCTCGCGGGTCAGTTGCGTGACCCACGGAATCGAGAAACCGTAGTCGAAGCGCAACACGAGCTCCATGCGCATCTTCATCGTGCCGTGGCGGCCGACGACGATCCGCACCAGTTCGGACCAGCCGTTGCCGGGCGGCATGAAGTCGATCACGGTGACGGCGCCGTCGGCGCTTTCGTAATCGGTTTCGAGAATCAGCGTGTCGCCGCGATAGCGGCGGGTCGTGTGCGTGATCGCGGCGTCGGCGGCCGGAGCAAGCAGCCAGCGGCCGTGCTCGGGCGTGCCGAGCAGCGCCGCGAAGCAGGCGCCCGAATCGAAGCGGGGCCAGCACAGCCAGTCGACGGAGCCGTCTTTTGCGATCAGCGCGGCCGTGTGGCCGTCGCCGACGAGGGCGTAGTCTTCGATCAGGGCAGGCATGGGCAGGCGTTCCTTGGGTATTCGAGTTCACAATGCGGACGTCGGCGGCCCGGACTTCACGCCCGGGCGCCGCGCCCCGTATACTCGGCCGGGCGGCGGAGCGCATGACGGCCGGCGTTTCGTCCTATCTCAACACTTGAAGCGACTCGACGCAAGGAGGATTCAATGCCCAACCGTTTACGCGAGCGTGACGCACGCGCTTCGACACGAGGGTTCCCGCTTAGGCTCGCTCACTGGATGAAAGGTTTCGCGATCGTGCTTTCCCTGTCCGCGACCCACGCATTCGCGCAGCAATCGTCCGCCCCGGCCGACGGCGTCTACAACCTGCTCGTCGGCACCTATACGGGCGGCGGCAGCGACGGGATCTACGTTTACCGCTTCGATACCAAGACCGGCAGCGTCGCGCCGGTGTCGTCGGCGAAGACCGTGAATCCGTCGTATCTGTTGCCGAGCCGCGACGGTCGCACCGTCTACGCCGTCAACGAACTGCCCGGCGACGACGGGCCGGCGACGCAGCGCGGCGGCGTCAGCGCATTTCGCTTCGACGCGAAGACGGGCGCGCTGAGCTTCATCGACCGCGTATCGTCGGAAGGGAACGATCCTTGCTATCTCGCGCTGTCGCCGGACGGCAAGTATCTCGTGACGGCCAACTACTCGGTCGCGGCCGATCCGGGCGGCAGCTTCGCGGTGTTCCCGCTGCGCGACGACGGCGCGGTCGGGCAGGCCGTGCTGACCGTCCACCACGAAGGTACCGGGCCGGTGAAGGGCCGCCAGGACGGCGCGCACGTGCATTCGACGGTGTTTTCGCCGGATGGCCGCTACCTGTTCGTGCAGGATCTCGGCGCGGACAAGATCTACGGTTACCGCTACACGGTGGACGGCAGTCGCGGGCTGATCAGCCCGACCGACACGCGCTACACGCCGGTGAAGGCCGGCTCGGGCCCGCGTCACATGGTGTTCGGCGCCGACGGCCGGTTCGCGTACGTGACGAGCGAACTCAACGCGTCGGTCGAGGTGTTCGGCTATCACGACGGCAAGCTGACGCCGATCGAGACGGTGCCGATGACGGCGCCGGGCTTCAAGGGCAAGGTCGGCGGCGGCGCGATCCACCTGTCGCCGGACGGGCGCTTCCTGTACGTGAGCAACCGCGGCGACGCGAACGACCTCGTGATCTACGCGGTGAACAAGGCGGACGGCCGGCTCAAGCACGTCGGCCGCCAGTCGAGCCTCGGCAAGACGCCGCGCGAGTTCCTGATCGATCCGACCGGCAAGTGGCTGATCGTCGGCAACCAGGACAGCGACACGTTCTACGTGTTCAGTCGCGATGTCGAAACGGGGCAGCTCGGCGCGAATCCGCAGAAGGTCGCGGTCGGCAAGCCGGTCGATTTCAAGCTGGTGCCGGTGCAGTAAATGAAAAAGGCGCTGCCGAGGCAGCGCCTATGTTGCGGGCGGCCGGTTGCGCGGCGCGCCCGTATCGATGAATCGCGCGGCCGGCGGGCCGCTAGCGTCAGTCGGCCGCGGCCGGCACGAGCACCTCGCGGCTGCCGTTGATGCCCATCGCCGACACGAGGCCGGCCGCTTCCATCTGCTCGACGAGGCGTGCCGCGCGGTTGTAGCCGATGCGCAACTGCCGCTGCACCGACGAGATCGACGCGCGCCGCGTGCGCACGACGAACGCGACGGCTTCGTCGTACAGCGGATCGGCTTCCGCATCCGGCGCATCGCCGAACAGGTCCTGCGTCGCGCCGTCGGCGGCCGGGCCGTCGAGAATCCCTTCCTCGTACTGCGGCTCGCCGAACTGCTTCAGGTACTCGACGATCCGGTGCACTTCCTCGTCGGCGACGAACGCGCCGTGCACGCGCTGCGGATAACCGGTGCCCGGCGGCAGGAACAGCATGTCGCCCATCCCGAGCAGCGACTCCGCGCCCATCTGGTCGAGGATCGTGCGCGAATCGATCTTCGACGACACCTGGAACGCGACGCGCGTCGGAATGTTCGCCTTGATGAGGCCGGTGATCACGTCGACGGACGGCCGCTGGGTCGCGAGGATCAGGTGGATGCCGGCCGCGCGCGCCTTCTGCGCGAGGCGGGCGATCAGCTCCTCGATCTTCTTGCCGGCCACCATCATCAGGTCGGCCAGCTCGTCGATCACGACGACGATCAGCGGCAGCTTCGACAGCGGCTCCGGGTCCTGGGGCGTCAGCGAGAACGGGTTGCCGATCTTCTTTTCCTTCGCTTGCGCGTCGCGG
This sequence comes from Burkholderia sp. BCC1208, assembly GCF_902833095.1. Lineage (NCBI taxonomy): Bacteria > Pseudomonadati > Pseudomonadota > Betaproteobacteria > Burkholderiales > Burkholderiaceae > Burkholderia > Burkholderia sp. BCC1208. The sequence goes on from NZ_CADFDY010000013.1 coordinate 207,539, forward strand.
ATCTTCTGGTTGAAGCCCGCGAGGTTGCGCACGCCGACGGCCGACATCAGCCGGTAGCGCTTCTCCATTTCGCCGACGCACCAGTTCAGCGCGTTCGCCGCGAGCTTCATGTCGGTGACGACCGGCGCGAGCAGGTGCGGGATGCCTTCGTAGACCGACAGCTCCAGCATCTTCGGGTCGATCATGATGAGCCGCACGTCTTCCGGCGTCGCCTTGTACAGCAGCGACAGGATCATCGCGTTGATCGCGACCGACTTGCCCGAACCCGTCGTGCCGGCCACGAGCATGTGCGGCGCCTTCGCGAGATCGGTGACGACCGGGTGGCCGGTGATGTCCTTGCCCATCGCGATCGTCAGTTGCGACGGCGAATGCTGGTACTGGCGCGATTCGAGGATCTCCGACAGGCGGATCATCTGGCGCTTCGCGTTCGGCAGTTCGAGGCCCATGCAGGTCTTGCCGGGGATCGTCTCGACGACGCGGATCGACGTGAGGCCGAGGCCGCGCGACAGGTCCTTCATCAGCCCGACGATCTGGCTGCCGCGCACGCCGAGCGCGGGTTCGATCTCGAAGCGCGTGATCACGGGGCCGGCCGATGCGCCGACCACCGTCACCGGCACCTTGAATTCCTGCAGCCGCTGTTCGATCACCTGCGCGGTTTGCGCGAGGTGTTCCTCGGTGATCGTTTCGACGTCGTCGGATGCGGGCTCGAGCAGGTCGAGCGTCGGCAGTTCGACGTTGAACGACGCGGGTGCGTGGAATTCGAACGCGTTCGGGTGCGGCGGGCGGGCGGGGGCGACCGGGGCCGGTTCGGCTGCCTCGATGGCTTCGGTGGCCGGTGCGCCAGTCGACGGGGTAGCGGGCGATGTCGGCGCGGAAACCGCGGCTGCCGGCATGGGCGAGAGGTTCGCGCCGGGGATGGGTGTCGCGTGCGGTGTCGCGGCCGGCGTTGCGCTCACGTCATGCAACATCGACCAGCTTGCCGACGACGCGGCAGGGGCGGGCGGTGTCGTGAACGTCTGGGCTGCGACTGCCAGGGGGACGGACGCGATCGCCGGAGCCTGCGTCGCAGCGGTTGCACCGATCGACATCGGCGATCCGGCCGCACCGGCAGGCGAGCCTGCGATCGGGTGAGCCGGAGCGGCGGCGGCCGTGGTCGTCGGCGAGATCACGCTGAAGGACGGTGACGCCGGGGCGGACGCGGTTGGCGACACGGGCAGGCTGACGGCCGGCTGCGGCGCGACCGTGCCCGATGAGCCGGATGTAGCGAAGATCGTCGTGCCGGTCGACGGGGTTGCCGTGTCGACCGGAAAGGCCGATCCCGACGCGGACGACGGTGCAGTGACGGGCGCTGACGTGAAAGTCGCGGGTGTCGCGGTGGCGGGCGCCTGCTCGGTCGAACCGAACGTCGAACCCGATGCGCCGGTCGCCGATGGCGTCACGGCGGGCGCATCGGTCGATGCGGGCGTCGAAGCGCGGGAGAGCGAACCGTAAGTCATGCCCGCGACACCGGCCGGCGCCGCCGACGCGGCGGAAGTAACGGGCGGTGCCGATGCGGCCGGTTGCGACGGCGAAGCGGACGCCGTGCCGGTTACGCCGACCGGTGCAACGGCGGCGACGACGGGCGCGATGCTCGATGCGGAAGCCGGTGCGGACGCTTGTGCGGTCGAACCATGAGCCGTGCCGGCCAGCGGCGATGCAGCGACGGCCGACGCTGTCGATGCCGCGGCAAACGGCTGAACCGCCGGTGATGTCGGCAATTCGGCGGAGACGGTCGTCTGTGTCGGGGTGGGCTGCGCCGACGAAGGTGTCCAATACGTGGGGGCGGGCGTCGCGCGTTGAGCGATGGCCGACAGCGGTGCAGCAGGCTCCGGCTCGACCGGCTTGCCGGCTTCCGGTGCGGGATTCGATACGGCCGGTGCGGACGTTGCCGCAATCGACGAAGAGGGCAGGGCAGCGAACGGAACGATGCCGTCGGCCGGCGGCTTCACGTCGGCGTGCGCATCGGCAGCCGGTTGACGCAGGTAGGCCGGTGCAACGCGATCGATTGCAGGCGCCGATCGTGCGTCGTCCTTGTCGTCAATATCGACCGACCCGGTCGGCTTGCCGGTGCCGAGGTCGCGAACCGCTGCATTGCCTGCTTGTGCGAACGCCGAATGAGCGGATATCGATTCCGCGGTATGTGCCGGCGACTCGGCAGTCGGGTTGTCGGTCGACACGTCGAGCGCGGAAACCGGCCGGCTGACGACATCTTCCCAAGGCGCGACGTCGATGGGGGCGTCGAACGACGGCGCGGCTGCGAACCCGAATGCCGGCGCGGCGGCCGCATCGTCGACGCGACGGATTTCGTCGTCGGCGTGATGCGCAAATGCGCGATCGTCGATGCTGGTATCCGGTCGCGCGGGCTGTGTTGCGTCGTCGGACGCCGGGGTGGACGAATCGACACCCGAAGCCTGCGCGATGCCGGATTCCGCCGGCATGAAGGCGTCGAGCACGATCGGCGCGCCGTCGTCGTAAGCGGGCGCGGCATCGTGTTCGGCCGGGCCATTGGCGTCCCGGGCTGCGATGTCGTGCGCCGCGGGGACGAACGCGTTCGACGCGGCCGCCGATGCCGGCGCGGCCGTGCTGCCAGCTGCCGCGGCTACGCCGGCCACGGCAACGGCTGCCGCCGCCGCGTGCGTGGCATCGGCCGGCGCGCCGCCGAGCGACGCCCATTGCGCGGTGCTGGCCTCGATCGAGCGCAGCGTGTCGTGAACGCTCGGCGCCGGCGTGATCGGCGCGGCCGGCTTCTCGGTCCACGCATAGAGCGGCGCGCGCGCCGGCGCCGGCGGCGCCTGGCGGCGTCGTGCCGCGTCCGGCGTCAGACCGGCTGCCGCCGATCCCGCGACCGGGCGCACCGGCGCACGCTGCGGCTGCGTACCGGCCGGTCGCGGCGTGACCGTGGCGCGCGGCGCCGTCTGCGTCAGCGTGGCGGTGGCCGGCCGCGCGGCGGTCGGACGCGGCCGGACGGGTTCGAATCCGACCGGAAGCGGAGCGGGCGCGGGGCGCGGCACTTGCGCGTTCGCCGCGGCGCGCGCGAGGCTGGCGGTGCTGCCGGTAGTCGGCGGCGGCATCGCGCTGGCCGGGATCGGCGCGGGCGTCGCCGGCGTGCGCTGCGGTGCGGTCGGCTTCAGCCAGCCCGACGGCGCGACGGGCTCGGCAAGGGGGCGGGGCGGCGTCTTGCTGCGCGGCTTCGGTCGCGCCTGCGGATCGGGTTTCCACACCGTCGGGCGCGAATACCGGCCGTTCTGGCGCGGCGCCATCGAGTTGACGGTGTGCGCGGTGGTCGGCTGCACGACGTCGTCGTCGCGATGCAGCGCGCTACGCGGCAGGTCGGCGATCCCGCGCGCGTCGTCGTCGCCGCCGTCGCGCGACAGCTTGACGCCGAACGACGTGTCGACCCACGCGGCGAACTGCCGCCAGCCGATGCCGGTCAGCCACGGCAAGCCGGCGAAGAACAGCACGACCATCGCGACCGGCGTGCCGATCGGGCCGAGCAGGTGAGCGAAGCCGGCCGAGCATGCATGGCCGAGCGCGTTCGTGTCGGGCCCGGACAGCGGGCTCGTCAGCGTGCAGCTTGCGACGAATACTGCGGTGAAGCCGAGCCACAGACGGATCGAGCCGCGGCCGGCGAGCCCGCCGCCGCCGGGCAGCATCGACTGCACGAGACGCCAGAAGAGAAGGAGGAACCAGACGGCGGAGATGCCGAACCAGCCGAAGACAACCGTGTGCATGCTTTGAAACTGGAGAGGGGCGGGGCGCGCGGGGCGCGACCCGCCGAGTTTAACCGGCCGGCGAACAAGACTCTAACGCGGCGTGATTTCGATTCACGCCGCGCGACGCACGTGGGTTGCACGTGCGCGTGGCGCGCCACGCGAAGGCGGTCGGTCGGCCTTCGCGCGCGCCTTACATCAAGGGCTCCGGTGCGTGAACGTCAGCGTTGCGCCGGCTTGGGTCACGATCTGCAATTGCTGGGGGGCGCGCATCTGCACGCCGGTCTTCTCGACGTGAGCGAGCGCGTCGAGGTACGCGGATTCGAGCTGGCCGCCGAGCGTGTTCGGGCAGGCCATTCGCGTACCGGCGAGCGGGCCGAAGCTCAGCAGGCCGTTCTTGATCGCGTAGGTGCCCATGTAGCGGTTGCAGCCCGAGAACCCGCTTGCGCGCCGGATGCCCGAGTCGGTCGACAGCGCGAGCTTGATCGGCTCGCCGTTGTCGCCGTGCGGGATCGTGCGTTGCGTGCCGTCGGCGTTCACCCAACTGGTGAGCTCCCAGTTCGTGTCGTCGAGCAGCTGGACGGCGGCCGGGTTGTACGGGTCGGGCGCGGGGGCGGCGGAATCGGGATGGGTCGGCATCGCACAGGCGGCGAGAAGCGTGGCAAGCGTCAACGCGCAAAGCGGCGCGCGCAACGGGCGAAGCAGGCCGGTGCGTGCGCGTGCGGCCGCGGACAGGTGGGACATGAGCCTCGTTCCTCTTCGGATTCTGATCAAGGCGTAAGAGTAACGCACCCGCCCCGCGGCAGGCGAGCCGACACTTCGCGCATGAAAACGTTCGCGGCCCGCCCGCGGGCCTCGCGCGACCCGGCGCGGGCGGGGCCAAACCGCCCAAACCGGCCCGGATGCCCGTGTTAACATCGAAGCCGTTTTCGTCCTCCAACAGAACCAGCGGGAAATCACATGCAGATCGGTCAGCGGCTCGGTACGCCGCTTTCGCCCTCGGCCACGCGCGTCATGCTGCTCGGCGCCGGCGAACTCGGCAAGGAAGTCATCATCGCGTTGCAGCGTCTCGGCGTCGAAGTCGTCGCGGTCGACCGCTATCAGGACGCGCCGGGCCATCAGGTCGCGCATCGCGCGCACGTGATCGACATGACGGACCCGGCCGCGCTGCGGGCCGTCGTCGAAGCCGAACGCCCGCACCTGATCGTCCCCGAGATCGAGGCGATCGCCACCGACGCACTCGCGGCGATCGAGGCGGCCGGCCTCGCCGAGGTGATCCCGACCGCGCGCGCGACGCAGCTCACGATGAATCGCGAAGGGATCCGCCGGCTCGCGGCCGAGGAGCTCGGCCTGCCGACTTCCCCGTATGCGTTCGCGGATTCGTTCGAGGCCTTCAGCGCGGCCGTCGCGAAGATCGGCATGCCGTGCGTCGTGAAGCCCGTGATGTCGTCGTCGGGCAAGGGGCAGTCGGTCGTGAAGACCGACGCCGACGTGAAACCCGCGTGGGACTACGCGATGGCGGGCGGGCGCGTGAACCACGGCCGCGTGATCGTCGAGGGCTTCGTCGATTTCGACTACGAGATCACGCAACTGACCGTGCGCGCGATCGATCCGGCGACGCTCGACACGCGCACCTATTTCTGCGAACCGGTCGGCCACGTGCAGGTGGCGGGCGACTATGTCGAATCGTGGCAGCCGCAGCCGATGAGCGCGGCGGCGCTCGAGAAGTCGCGCGAGATCGCACACAAGGTGACCGAGGCGCTCGGCGGGCGCGGGATATTCGGCGTCGAGCTGTTCGTGCGCGGCGACGACGTATGGTTCTCCGAGGTGAGCCCGCGGCCGCACGATACGGGCCTCGTCACGCTCGCATCGCAGCGCCAGTCGGAATTCGAGCTGCACGCGCGTGCGATTCTCGGGCTGCCGGTCGATCCGGCGCTCGGCACGCCGGCCGCGTCGGCGGTGATCTACGGCGGCCTCGACGAGCGCGGGATCGCGTTCGAAGGCGTGCGCGACGCGCTTGCGGTGCCGGGCGCGGACCTGCGCCTGTTCGGCAAGCCGGAAAGTTTTGCGAAGCGGCGCATGGGCGTCGCGCTGGCGACCGGTGCGACCGTCGACGAAGCCCGCGAACGCGCGAAGCGCGCTGCCGCGGCCGTCCGACCCGTGTCGGCGCGCTGACGGAACGAGGAGAGGACGATGACGTCGCGATGGTTGCGTATCGGAAAGCTGGGCGCCGCGCTGGCGCTCGTCGCGAGTCTCGCGGGCTGCGGCGTCGCGGCCGCGCCGTGCCGGGTGGCGTCGGCCGGGCTCAAGATCGTGCCGCTCGTCGGCCATATCGCCGCGGCGCCGACCGACGCGTGCGCGGACGTGATCGATCCCTGATCCCGGCAGCCGGCGCGATTTCCCGCCAATCCAGTCAACAATAACCGCGCCCCGCGAGGGCGCGTTTCCACCCGTCTCGTGAGAGGACCTGCATGATTCGCCAAACCGTCGCCGCGCTTGCGTTCGCCGGCACCGCCGTTTCCGTCGCGCATGCCGCGCAACTGACCGTCGAGGAGATCGACGCCGACGCGCGCCAGCAAACCGTCTACCAGTGCGCGAACCACAAGCCGCCCGTGCGCGTGTCGTACTGGCTCGCGGGCAACGGCCAGAGCTTCGCGCTCGTGCCGGTGGACGGCAAGCAGATGCTGTTCGTCGATACGGTGTCGGCGTCGGGCGCGCGCTACCAGGCCGGCCGCTATACGTGGTGGACGAAGGGCAAGGAAGCGACACTGCGCGACGAGATCGCCGACCCGCAGTCGCCGCCGCTGCTGGGCGACTGCGTGCAGATCGAGAAGAAAAAGAAGAAGGGCTGAGCGGCGGGCGCGCTCGCGGAGCGTATTCGGACCGGTTGTCCGGTTGTCCGGCTGCCGGGCTGAAGGCCCGATACGGGGCGGGCGACGGGCATGTCGGTACGGGATGTCTGGATCGAGCCCCTAATATTGTTCGCCGGCCGGTACGGATAGCCCGATCGGCCAGTTACCCGGCCGCACGGGCCCGAGGGGCACGCCGCGCGTGCGGCGGTCGTGGTCGTTCGCGGCGTTGTCACGGACAGATGCCCGCACGGTGCTACAATACGGCCCTTTCCGCCGGCATTCGCGCCGAACGGAGTCCGCACGGCTTGGCGTCCAGCGTTCGCATTGAACCGGTCCCAAACGCCAGAGCGGCGCCGCGCGGCGCGCCGCGGTTCCGTCTATTTCCGAATTGTGATGAGCGCAGGCCCGGCCGGCCTGACGCACGATGTCCCCGCCGCGCCTTTTGAGCGAAACGCCACCATGTCCGATTCTGTCGCCAAGCCCGTCGACGCAACCTTCGACCAATTCGGCCTTGCCGCCGATATCCTGAAAGCCATCGTGGAGCAGGGCTATACGACGCCGACGCCGATTCAGGCCCAGGCCATTCCGGTCGTGCTCGCCGGCCGCGACGTCATGGGCGCCGCGCAAACGGGCACCGGCAAGACCGCGAGCTTCTCGCTGCCGATCATCCAGCGCCTGCTGCCGCAGGCCAGCACGAGCGCGTCACCGGCGCGCCACCCCGTGCGGGCGCTGATCCTCACGCCGACCCGCGAACTCGCCGACCAGGTCGCCGCGAACGTGCACGCGTATGCGAAGCACACGCCGCTGCGCAGCGCGGTGGTGTTCGGCGGCGTCGACATGAACCCGCAATCGGCCGAACTGCGCCGCGGCGTCGAGATCCTGATCGCGACGCCGGGCCGCCTGCTCGACCACGTGCAGCAAAAGACGGCGAACCTCGGCCAGGTGCAGATCCTCGTGCTCGACGAAGCCGACCGGATGCTCGACATGGGCTTCCTGCCCGATCTGCAGCGCATCCTGAACCTGCTGCCGAAGGAGCGTCAGACGCTGCTGTTCTCGGCCACGTTCTCGGGCGAAATCAAGAAGCTCGCGTCGACCTACCTGCGCAACCCGCAGACGATCGAGGTCGCGCGCAGCAACTCGACGAACGCGAACGTCACGCAGATCGTCTACGACGTCGCCGAAGGCGACAAGCAGGCGGCCGTCGTGCAGTTGCTGCGCGATCGCGGCCTCAAGCAGGTGATCGTGTTCTGCAACAGCAAGATCGGCGCGAGTCGCCTCGCGCGCAACCTCGAGCGCGACGGCGTGGTCGCGTCGGCGATTCACGGCGACAAGACGCAGCTCGAGCGGATGCAGGCGCTCGACGCGTTCAAGCGCGGCGAAATCGAGGCGCTGGTCGCGACCGACGTGGCCGCGCGCGGTCTCGACATTGCCGAGCTGCCGGCCGTGATCAACTTCGACCTGCCGTTCAGCGCGGAAGACTACGTGCACCGGATCGGCCGTACCGGTCGTGCGGGGGCGACGGGTGACGCGCTGTCGCTGTGCAGCCCGAACGAGCGCAAGCAGCTCGCCGATATCGAGAAGCTGATCAAGCGTCCGCTCGAAGTGCAGACGCTCAGGCTCGACAAGCCGGCGCGCCAGCGTCACGACGAGCGCGGCGGTGAGCGCGGAGGCGAGCGTGCCGGTGAGCGCAGCAGCGAGCGTGGTGGCGAACGCGGTGGCGAGCGGGGCGGTCGGCGCGAGCGCGACGAGCATCGCGGTGCATCGGGTCGCCGGTCGGGCAGTTCCGAGCGTGGTGGCCATCATCGCCGCCACGAAGCGCCGGTCGACGATTTCTTCCTGAAACCGTACGAGCCGTCGGCGTCGGCGAAGCAGCCGGACGACACGTCGGCCGAGCAGCAGCCCGAGAAGAAAGGGCCGAAGCGTCAGGTCGCCGCGCTGCTCGGCGGGTTCGGAATGCCGCGCAAGCCGTCGGCGTAAGCGGGACGAAGCGGCAGGGCGGCACGTGAGTGCTGCCGGACAGGCGGGTGCATGCGACAAGCATGTGCCCGTTTTTCATTGGGCCGGACGATCGGGGCGGAGCGTGCGTGCGGGGGCGATTGCTTGTCGCGGGCTGGATATTTCGATGCGGTGTCGTGGCGGATGTGGCGCTCAAGTTTCCATCACGCGTTCATGCGATCGGATTCGACGCTGACCGATGCGGGAACGTAGTCGGCATGGGCCGGTGCCGTGCCCGCGATTCAACCGGCGCGCGGCCCGAAGCGACGCGCCCACGCATCGGTCGCGGCCGCGTGGAACGCGTCGATCGTATCGCCCGGTAGATCGCCATCGTTCGACAGTCCGAGATGTGCGGCCGCGGCCCGCAGCGCCGGCAGCGGATCGTTGCGTTCGAGCGCCGTCGCGCCGGTCTGCTTGCTGAGCTTTTCGCCGTTGGCATCGACGACGACCGGCACGTGCAGGTACTCGGGAGTCGGCACGCCGACGCAGCGCTGCAGATAGATCTGGCGCGCGGTCGAATCGAGCAGGTCGGCGCCGCGCACGACGTGCGTGATGCCGGCGTCGGCATCGTCGACGACGACCGCGAGCTGATACGCCCATTGGCCGTCCGCGCGTTTGAGCACGAAATCGCCGACTTCGGTCGCGAGGTTCTGCGATTGCGTGTGCTGCCAGCGATCGTCGAACGCGATGAGCGCGTCGTCGCCGTCCGGCACGCGCAGTCGCCATGCGCGCGCGGGCTTGCCGTGCAGACCGGTGCGGCAGGTGCCCGGATACGCGAGCGTCGTGTGGCGTTCATGGGCGGAGCGCAGCGAATCGGCGATTTCCTTGCGTGTACAGCCGCACGGATACACGAGCCCCGCCGCGACGAGCCGCTCGAGCGCGGCCGTGTAGGCCGCGTCGCGCGTACTCTGCCAGACGGGCGGCTCGTCGGGTGTCATGCCGAAATGGGCGAGCGTCGCGAGGATGTCGTCAGCCGCGCCGGGCGCCGTGCGGGGGCCGTCGAGATCCTCGATGCGCACGAGCCAGGTGCCGCCGTGCGCGCGTGCGTCGAGCCAGCTCGCGAGCGCGCCGACCAGCGAGCCGAAGTGCAGCGGGCCGGTGGGCGATGGCGCGAAGCGGCCGCGATAGCCGTGGTTCATCGGCGGGGCGCGGTGCGACGCGCCGTTACGCGGCGCTGGCTGCCGGTGCGCAGGCCGGGCACGACTTGCCGGACACGTAGCTCGGCGATTGTTGCGCTTCCGGCGTGACGACCGCGCGGCACGCGAAGCACGTGACGTTCTCGGTGGGCTGGAGCTGCGGGTTCAGCGCGGTGCGGTAGTCGAACACGAAGCAGTCGCCGTGATAGTGCGCGCCGCCGACTTCCTCGAAGTACTTCAGGATCCCGCCTTCGAGCTGGTACACGTTGTCGATGCCGATTTCCTTCATGTGGATCGCGGCCTTCTCGCAGCGGATGCCGCCGGTGCAGAACGACACGACCGTCTTGCCTTCGAGGTCGGCGCGGTTCGCGTCGATCACTTCCGGGAATTCGCTGAACTTGTCGATCCGGTAGTCGAGCGCGTTGTCGAACGTGCCGACGTCGACTTCGAACGCATTGCGCGTGTCGAGCATCACGACCGGGCGGCCGGTATCGTCGTGACCACGGTCGAGCCACGCCTTCAGCGTGCGCGCGTCGACGAACGGCGCACGGCCGAGTTCCGGCTTGATCGCGGGCTTCTTCATCGTGATGATCTCGCGCTTCAGGCGCACGAGCATGCGGCGGAACGGCTGCGAGTCGGACAGGCTTTCCTTGAACTGCAGCGTCGCGAACTTGCCTTCGAACAGCGGATCGTGGCGGATGTATGCGATGAACGCGTCGGCGGCTTCGCGCGTGCCGGCGACGAACAGGTTGATGCCTTCCGGCGCGAGCAGGATCGTGCCGCGCAGGCCGAGTTCGTTGCAGCGGGCGGTGACGAGCGGGCGCCATTGCTCGTTCGCGTCGAGCGAGACGAAGTGGTAGGCGGCGAGGTTGACGATGGTCATGATGGTCCGACGGGAAAACGGCCGCACGGCGGCCCGCAAAAAAGGGTGCGAAGCCGGGGCGTTGATTCGAAAAACCGTATTATCCCGCAAACGGCGCGGGCATCGGTACCCGGCCGATCGGCCAACCGCGCGACGCGTCGCCGCGTGCATCGGCCGAACGGCCAAAGCGGGCATTTTTTGGGCAGCCTGCGCGGCGAGGCGGCTACAATAGCGCCCATGTCAGATCCTCGCTTCGTCCATCTTCGCGTTCACTCCGAATTCTCGATCGCCGACGGCATCGTGCGCATTGACGACATCGTCAACGCGGCGGCCGCGGACGGTCAGGGCGCGCTCGCGCTCACCGATCTCGGCAACGCATTCGGTCTCGTCCGTTTCTACCAGGAAGCCCGCGGCAAGGGCATCAAGCCGATCGCCGGCTGCGACGTCTGGATTGCCAATCCCGACGACCGCGACAAGCCGTCGCGATTGCTGCTGCTGGTCAAGGACAAGGTCGGTTACCTGAATCTCTGCGAGCTGCTGTCGAAGGCATGGCTCACGAACCAGTACCGCGGCCGCGCGGAACTCGACGCGAGCTGGCTCGACGGCGAGCTCGCGCAGGGGCTGCTCGCGCTGTCGGGCGCGCAACAGGGCGATATCGGGCTCGCGCTGGCCGCGGGCAACGAAGACGCCGCGCGCCGTCACGCCGAGCGCTGGGCGCGGGTGTTTCCGGGCGGCTTCTACATCGAGCTGCAGCGTTACGGCCAGCCGGGCGCCGAGGCGTACATCCAGCAGGCCGCGACGCTCGCCGCGTCGCTGAAGCTGCCGGTCGTCGCGACGCACCCGACGCAGTTCATGACCGACGACGATTTCACCGCGCACGAGGCGCGCGTGTGCATCTCGGAAGGCGACATCCTCGCGAACCCGCGGCGCCAGAAGCGTTTCACGACCGACCAGTATTTCCGCACGCAGGACGACATGGTCGCGCTGTTCGCCGACCTGCCGTCGGCCATCGCGAACACGGTCGAGATCGCGAAGCGCTGCAACCTGAAGCTCGAACTCGGCAAACCGAAACTGCCGCTGTTTCCGACCCCCGACGGCATGTCGCTCGACGATTATCTGGTCCAGCTGTCGAAGGAAGGGCTCGAGACTCGCCTCGCGCAGTTGTATCCGGTCGAAGCCGAGCGCGACGCGCAGCGCGACACGTACTACAAGCGCCTCGAATTCGAGTGCGGGACCATCACGAAGATGGGCTTCCCCGGCTACTTCCTGATCGTCGCGGACTTCATCAACTGGGCGAAGAACAACGGCGTGCCGGTCGGCCCGGGCCGCGGCTCGGGCGCCGGCTCGCTGGTCGCGTACGCGCTCGGCATTACCGACCTCGATCCGCTGCGCTACAACCTGCTGTTCGAGCGCTTCCTGAACCCGGAACGCGTGTCGATGCCCGACTTCGACATCGACTTCTGCCAGCACGGCCGCGATCGCGTGATCCAGTACGTGAAGGAGAAATACGGCGCGGACGCCGTCTCGCAGATCGCCACGTTCGGCACGATGGCCGCGAAGGCGGCCGTGCGCGACATCGGCCGCGTGCTCGACCTCGGCTACATGTTCACCGACGGCGTCGCGAAGCTGATTCCGTTCAAGCCCGGCAAGCATGTGACGATTGCCGACGCGATGAAGGAAGAGCCGCAGCTGCAGGAGCGCTACGACCACGAGGACGAAGTGCACCAGCTGCTCGATCTCGCGCAGCGCGTCGAGGGCCTCACGCGTAACGTCGGGATGCACGCGGGCGGCGTGCTGATCGCGCCCGGCAAGCTGACCGATTTCTGCCCGCTGTACACGCAGGGCGACGACGGCGGCGTGGTCAGCCAGTACGACAAGGACGACGTCGAAGCCGTCGGCCTCGTGAAGTTCGACTTTCTGGGTCTCACCACGCTGACGATCCTCGACTGGGCCGAGCGCTACATTCGCCGCCTCGATCCGTCGAAGGCCGACTGGTCGCTCGCGCAGGTGCCGCTCGACGATCCGGCCTCGTTCCAGATTCTGAAGAAGGCCAACACGGTCGCGGTGTTCCAGCTGGAAAGTCGCGGGATGCAGGGCATGCTGAAGGATGCGCAGCCCGACCGCTTCGAGGACATCATCGCGCTCGTGTCGTTGTACCGTCCGGGTCCGATGGATCTGATCCCGAGCTTCTGCGCACGCAAGCACGGGCGCGAGAAGGTCGACTATCCGGATCCGCGCGTCGAACCCGTCCTGAAAGAGACCTACGGCATCATGGTCTATCAGGAGCAGGTGATGCAGATGGCGCAGATCATCGGCGGCTACTCGCTCGGCGGCGCGGACTTGCTGCGTCGCGCGATGGGCAAGAAGAAGCCCGAGGAGATGGCCAAGCACCGCGAGATCTTCGCCGAGGGTGCGGCGAAGAACGGCCTCACGCGCGAGAAGTCCGACGAGATCTTCGACTTGATGGAGAAGTTCGCGGGCTACGGCTTCAACAAGTCGCACGCGGCCGCGTATGCGCTGCTCGCGTATTACACCGCGTGGCTGAAGGCGCACCATCCGGCCGAATTCATGGCGGCCAACATGACGCTCGCGATGGACGACACCGACAAGGTGAAGATCCTGTTCGACGACTGCGTCGTGAACAACCTCGTCGTGCTGCCGCCGGACATCAACCAGTCGCATTACCGGTTCGAGCCGGTCGCGGAAGCCGACGGCAAGCGCTCGCGCACGATTCGCTACGGCCTCGGCGCGGTGAAGGGCAGCGGCCAGAACGCGATCGAGGAAATCCTGCGCGCCCGCGAGGAAAAGGCATTCACCGACCTGTTCGACTTCTGCGAACGGATCGATCGGCGCGTCGTCAACCGCCGCACGGTCGAGGCGCTGATCCGCGCCGGCGCGTTCGATTCGCTGAACCCGAACCGTGCGCAGTTGATCGCGTCGGTGCCGCTCGCGATGGAAGCGGCCGATCAGGCCGAAGCGAACGCGATGCAGGCCGGCCTGTTCGACATGGGCGCCGAGTCGCCGCATGCGCACGCGCTCGTCGACGAACCCGCGTGGGACGACAAGCGCCGTCTGCAGGAAGAAAAGGCCGCGCTCGGTTTCTACCTGTCCGGCCACCTGTTCGATGCGTATCGAGACGAAGTGCGCCGCTTCGTGCGACAGAAGGTCGGCGATCTGAAGGAGGGGCGCGACAAGCTCCTCGCCGGCATCATCGCGTCGCTGCGCACGCAGATGACCCAGCGCGGCAAGATGCTGATCGCGCTGCTCGACGACGGCTCGGGCCAGTGCGAGATCACGATCTTCAACGAACAGTTCGAGGCGAACAAGGCGCTGTTCAAGGAGGATGAGCTGCTGATCGTGCAGGGGCAGGCGCGCAACGATGCGTTCACGGGCGGCATTCGCTTCACGGCCGATACCGTGATGGATCTCGAGCGCGCGCGCAGCCGCTATGCGCAGGCCGTGCGGCTGACGATGAACGGCAACGCCGACGCGGTCGCGCTGCGCCGCGTGCTCGAGCCGCACGTGTCGAAGGACGATCCGGCCGCGGCGAAGGTGGTCGAAGCGCCCGCGCCGCGCGGCGGCGGCCGCGATGGCGGTCGGCGTCCGCAGGCGCCGCTGCCGAACGGGCTTGCAGTCCAGATCCACTACAGCAACGCGCGCGCGCAAGGCGAAATGCGTCTGGGCGACGCCTGGCGAGTGAAGCCGAGCGATGTGCTGCTGGCGGAGCTGCGTGCGACGTTCGACGGCAGCGTCGTCGAAATCACGTACTGACCGCACCCCGCTTCGGCGGGTGTCGCGTACAGGCGGCCCGTTGCATCGCCATCGCGCGATGCGGCGGGCCGTTTTCACGTGCGAGGGTAATTGGGTCTTGGGCTGGCCATCCGGACGCTATACAATCCCGCGCTGACCATACGAACGGGGCGCCAGCCACCGGTTCGCACGGCGAGCGCCGCCGCGCCGGTAGCATGCATAAACAGGAGCGGGTCCATGCCGGCGCGTGGCAACGCTCGCCAGCGCCGCCTTCGACCGGGATGCCGTGGAACGGCCCGCCGCGACGATAAAAACTGATTGTCACCACATGACCATGGCCAATGGAAACCCGCCGCAGCGGATCCTCGTGATCCGGATCGATTTTCTGGGCGACATGCTGTGCACGACGGCGTTTCTCCGCGCGCTGAAGGCGCGCTGGCCGGGTGCGGAGCTGCATGTGGTCGCGAACCGCTACAACGCGGCCGCGCTGGCCGGAAACCCGCACGTGCACACGATCCACACCTACGTGTACAGCCGCCAGTGCGAGCGCAACGACCGTCCCGGCCGGATGCGTGCATTTTTCGACCGGCTGCGACTCGTGCGCCGTCTGCGCCGCTTGCGGTTCGACCTCGTGATCGTGCCGAACGGCGGCATGCATCGCAGCAGCATGCAGTTCGCGCGCCAGCTTCGCGCGAAGGATTGCCGCTGGCACGATGCCAGGACCGAATTCGACGATCGCAAGCCCGAGCATGTCGCGCAGCGGCCGATGTGCCACGAAGCGTTGTCGGGTTTCCGCCTGGTGCCCGAACTCGGTTGCGCCGATCTCGACCGTCTTGAGCTGTCGGTTCATCCCGATCGCGCGCTGCAGGAAGCGTGGCATCGTCTGCTCGGTGCGCGCACGAAGCGGCGCGTCGGGCTGTTCGTGTCGAACAAGGCGGTCGAGCGCCGCTGGCCCGCCGACCGCTGGCGCGACCTCGGCGAGCGGCTCGCCCCTGTCGCGGATGTCATCGTGTTTCGCGATCCGGCCATCGGCCAGGCTGCCGAAGACGAGCTATGGCGCGACGTGAATGCACGGCATGTCGCGCCTGCGTCGGTCGCCGAACTGGTGGCGGCCGCGAGCCTGCTCGACGCGATCGTCTCGGCCGACAGCGCGCCCGTCCATCTTGCGTCGGCGCTCGGCGTACCGGTGGCCGCACTGTTCGAGGACCGTCCCGAGAAATACCTGCGCTGGCATCCGCTTGGCGTGCCGCACGTGATCCTGCGCGCGGGCCCGACCGTCGATGCGATCGGCGTCGATGCGGTCGAGCGCGCGGTGCGCCACCTGCTGCCGGAGGGAGGCCATCGCGACGATGCTGCGGCCGACACGGCGCCCGAGCAGCCGGCCGCCGCCACGGCGCCCGCGATCGTGACGATCGCTTCGTAGCGCCGCGCGCACCGCACCGCTGGCAGGGCCGCATCGCGGTAGCCTGCACGGCCGGTGCGCGACGCCGCGCCGCCTGCTGCAAAATCCTGTACATTGCCAGCCTTGTTCAGCCAGCCAGACGATCGCCGTGGCCCTGTTTTCTTCCGTCCGTCCGCCCAGAACCATACTCGTTGCCGCGCCGCGCCGTATCGGCGACGTGCTGCTGACGACGCCGCTCGTAAGATCGCTGAAGGCCCGCTGGCCGGACGCGCAGATCGACATGCTGGTGTTTCGCGGCACCGAGGGCGTGCTCGAGCACAATCCGGACGTGCGGCGCGTGATCGTGGTCGCGCAGCGCGCGGGATTTGGCGAGCGGTTGCGCGACGCGCTGTCGATGTGGCGCCGCTACGATCTCGCGTGCGCGGCGCTGAGTTCCGACCGGCCGCGTTTCTATAGCTGGTTCGCCGGCCGCAAGCGGGTCGGCCTCGTCGACCCGAACCGCGTCACGTGGCTCACGCGGATGATGCTGAACGGGATCGCGATCAATCACCACGAATCCGCGCATACGGTCGTCAGTACGCTCGCACTCGCGCCGGTGATCGGCATCGAGCCGGTGTCCGAGGTCGTCGCGCCCGGCATCGGCGACGATCCCGCGCGGCGCGCGCGTTTCGACGCGTGGCTCGCCGAGTCGCCCGCGATCCGCGCCGGCAAGCCGCTGGTCGTGCTGCATCCGTATCCGATGTTCCGTTACAAGCAATGGCGGCTCGACGGCTGGGTCGAAATGATCGGCTGGCTGCGCGAGCAGGGCTTCGCGGTCGCGTTGTCGGGCGGGCCGGCCGACCGAGAGCGCGAGTATGCGGAGGAGGTCGCGACCGAGGCGGGCGGCGACGTGCTGAACCTGGTGGGCCGCCTGACGTTCGGCGAGAGCGCGGAGCTCGTACGGCGCGCGCGGCTCTTCATCGGGCCCGACACCGGCGCGACGCACGTCGCGGCCGCGACCGGCACCGACACGATTGCACTGTTCGGGCCGTCCGACCCCGTGCGCTGGGGGCCGTGGCCGCAGCACTGGCCCGCGACCGCGAATCCGTGGTCGCTGCGCGGCTCGGGCCGGCACGGGAACGTGTGGCTGCTGCAAGGGGAGGGCGATTGCGTGCCGTGCCGGCACGAAGGCTGCGAGCGTCATGTCGACAGCCGCAGCGACTGCCTCGTCCATCTCGGTGCGCAGCGCGTGAAGGCCGCGGCTGCCGAGATGCTCGGGCTGAATTCGCCGGGCCCGGCCGACATCGTCGTCGACACGTCGCGGCTGCGCCGCGCCGGATCCGACTGACGCACGGCAAACGCGCGTTTTGCTTCGTTGGCAGGGCGCGTGTTTCGCGGCGAACCAAGCGGCTCCCCGGCATCGACGGTGGATGTCCGCTGCCGCCGAACCGGTCGGCACGGCAGCGGAACGTATGCCGGCGTGCGTTACATGCTGCGCCGGATCGCCGACGTTTCGCGCGGCAGCGCTTCGCCGCGTTCGCCGCAACCGAGCAGGATGCCGGCCAGCAGCACGATCAGGTGCCCTTCGGCGAAATCGAGCAGCAGCGAATTCGCGAGACTGCCGATCGCGAAGATCGCGAGCCATGCGAGCAGCAAGTGCCGCGAGCGCGGATCGACCGTGCGGCTGCCGCGCGCGATCTGCACGATCAGGTTGATGAACAGCAGCACGCCGAGCGAGCCGAGCTGCACGGCCATCAGCAGGTATTCATTGTGCGGGTTCGACGTGAGCTGGCCTTCGGCCGCCGTCTTGCCGGCCGTGAGCTTCTCGAATTCGGATTCGAGGCCGCCCGCGCCGTAGCCGATCACGGGGCGCTGGCGATACAGCTCGAACCCTTTCTTGTACCACTCGAGGCGCAGCCCGGTCGACGTGGCCGCATCGCTCTGCCGGTATTGCTGCACTTCCGTTACGACCTTCGTCAACCGGCCGTTGTGAACCGTGCAGGCGGCGACCACGAGCGCGGCGCCGACGAGGACGAGCATGCCGGCGGCGAGCCCTGCGCGCAAGGCGGACTGCCGGCGCAGCAACAGCACGAAACGCACGGCGACGACGAGGATCAGCAACAGCGCGATCACCTGCCCCGTGCGTCCTTGCAGCATCACGAACACGTTGACGAGCGACCACGCGGCGATGCCCGCATACGCGGCACGGGCGGGCATCGTGCGGGCCGCCAGCGCGAGATCGGCTGCCTGGTAAAAGAGCAACGCCCCGAACATGCCGGCGGCGATGTGGTTTTTGAACACCCATGCGCGCGACAGCGGCAACTGGGTCGCATGCGCCGGCCCGATCGCGGTCAGCCCAAGGTAGTTGGTCGTCGACAGCAGCAGGATCACGCACAGCGTGCCGAACCAGCAGCGCCGCACGATCGGCGCCCAGTTCGAATGACGGAACGCGAGCACGGCGAACGGCAGCAGCAACAGCTTGTCGTACTTCGCGACCCAGTTCCACGCCTTGTTGTGCGGCGCGACCGTATAGGTGACGCTCACGGCCAGCGCGGCCAGAATGAGCAGCGCCGCGAGCGAAGCCGGCTCGGTGACGAACGAGCGCAGGTCGCGCCAGAATTCGGGGGAGATCACGAGCGCGACGGCGAACAGGCCGCAGAACACGTTGGTCAGCGCGGTCGAGACGGGCACCATGCAGAGCGCGGCGACGGCGAATGCACGGGCGGCGGTCAGGCGCCGCGTGGCGGGAGTGGAAAACGAAAGCATCGGAACCTGTCGTATGGACGAATGCGGCTCGCGGACAGCGTGCACCGCGCCGCGCGCCCCGGCGGGAGATCCGGGACGAACGGCGCAGTATACGCGAAGCAGGACAGGTTTCCGTGCGGTTTTCGGGGCGCGATCAGCTGAATGCGCGCTTGATCCGCGAGCGCAACAGAGCGCGCTTGAGGCGGCCTTCCACGGCCGGCGTATCGAGCGCGATCCGCGTGCCGAGCGGCTCGCCGCGATGCAGGTAGTAGCGGTCGAACGTCGCCTGGGTCATGCCCCATTTGTTCAGAAACTGGCGGCGGCCGTCGTTCTTGACGATCTTGCCGGTGCTCTTCTGCTGGAAGTGGTACACGAGGCTGTCGCCGACACCGATGAAGATCCGGCAGCCGGCGTCCCAGAATTTCATCGAGAAGTCGTTGTCGCTGCTCATGCCCGGCGACAGCTCGCTGCTGTAGCCGCCGATGCGGTTCCACCAGTCGCGGTGCACGAGCGTCGGCGGCCAGGTCGAGCCGAGCCAGTCCGCGCGCGCCAGCTTCGGGGTCGCGGCGACGAGGCCCGCCGCGTCGAATTGCTCGGCGTCGCGGCCGAAATTGCTGACGACCACGCATGGGTTGCGCGTGTCGACCGGCTCGATCATCGTGCCCGACAGCATGAACAGATCGGTCGGCATCTGTTCGATGCGGCGCACGAGCGCCGTGTCCCAGCCCGGGCAGCAGAACATGTCGTCGTTCATGTAGACGACGTAGTCGCGCGCGGCGCGCGCCGCGGCCAGGTTGACCGCATGGCAGATGCCGATGTTGGTCGGCGACGCGGTGTGTTCGATCCCTTCGTTGCGCACCCAGTCGAGCGTGCCGTCCGAGCCGTCGTTCACGTGCACGATGATCTGGTGGTCGTACGCGGAATGCCGGCGCAGGCTGTCGACGACGAGCTTGAGGTACGGCAGGTTGTTCCAGGTCGGGATGATGATGGAGAACATGGCGGTCGGATTCGGTGGTCGTCGTGGCGGGCGGCGCGCGGCGCAGCCGCTCGGGCGGGCACGCGCGGTGCGCGCAACCCGGCATTGTAACGCCGGGCCGGCCGCGCGCCGGCGGGCGCCTAGCGGGCCGGTTCGTGACCGAGCTTCAGGAAACGGTAATACACGGTTTCCGCGTTGAACACGGCAATCATGAAGCCGGCGCGGCCGTCGAGGAACCCGCGCCGCAGCACGTAGGTGCGCACGAACGCCCAGGCGCCGCGGCCGAGCGCCTTGCCGAAGCCGCCGCGCTGGCCGGCCGCGCGGCGCTGGCGCGCGCCGGCCGTCGAATACGCGTCGAGCTTGCGCACGACCGTTTCGAAATCCTCGTACGAGTAGTGCATCAGCTTGCCGGGCAGGCGCTGCGCGGCGGTCTCGAACACGAGGCGCTCGTGCACGAGATCGTCCGAGAACCGCGCGGTGCCGCGCCGGAACAGCCGCGGCACCCAGTCCGGATACCAGCCGCTGTGATGGATCCACTGGCCGCAGAAGCTCGACAGCCGGTCGAGCGCATAGACCTGCGCGGCCGGCGCGCGGATCGCGTCGCGGATCGACCGCGCGAGTTCCGGCGTGACGATTTCGTCGGTATCGAGCGAGAGAATCCAGTCGGTGCCGAGCGCGTCGAGCGCGCGGTTCTTCTGCGGGCCGAAGCCCGGCCAGTCGCGCTCGACGATCACGCGCGCGCCGTGCGCCTGGGCGATCGCGACGGTATCGTCGGTGCTGCCGCCGTCGACGACGACGATATCGTCGGCGAACGACAGCGCATCGAGACACTGCGCGAGCCGCGCGGACGCGTTGAGGGCGATGAGGGCGACGCCGAGGGAGGGTTCAGCCATGAAATCGTCGGAAAGGCGGAGAAAACGGTGAGCGGCAGTATACCGTCGGGCCGGCCGCCGGCCGCATCGGCGATGGCCGTGCCGGCGGGGGCGGTGCAGCTATAATGTTGAGCCCTTTTCGGCACCCGCCCGACGAGGGCGCACACCCGGGCGGCCACGCGCCGGGCGCCGCATCGCGGCTCAAGAAGGATTGCCTTGGAAACCCAGAACACTCTTCGCAAACCGATGGACGGCACCGGCACCTCGCCGGTGACGGTCCTCAAGCGCCTGTGGCCGTACATCCGGCCGCTCATCGGCATCGTGGTGCTCGCCGTGGCGACGATGGGCGTCGTCGCGGCCACCGAAGCCGGTATCCCGGCGCTGCTCAAGCCGCTGCTCGACCACGGCTTCGGCTCGCACGGCAGCGACCGCGCGAAGTGGTACGTGCCGATCGCGGTGATCGGCCTCGCGCTCGTGCGCGGCGTATCGCAGTACGCATCGAATTACCTGCTCAACTACGTATCGAACCGCATCCTGCTGCAGCTGCGGCTCGAGATGTTCCAGCGGATGCTCCACACGGGCGCGTCGTTCTTCCAGCGCGAAACCGCGAGCACGGTGATCAACGCCATCGTGTTCGAGGTCAACCAGATCCTGTCGGTGCTGACGGGCGTGATGGTCACGCTCGTGCGCGACTCGCTGACGGTGATCTTCCTGCTCGGCTACCTGTTCTACCTGAACTGGCGGCTCACGCTGATCGTCGCGGTGATCCTGCCGGGCATCGGCTGGCTCGTCAGCAAGATCAACCGCCGGCTGCGCCGCCTGAATCGCGAGCACCAGACGCTGACCAACGAGCTGTCGTACATCGTCGAGGAGACGGTCGGCGGCTACAAGGTCGTCAAGGTGCACAACGGCGAAGCGTACGAGATGGACCGCTTCACGGCGATGAGCAAGCGCCTGCGCGGCTACGCGATGCGCATGACGATCTCGGGCGGCCTCGCGCAGCCGCTCACGCAGTTCCTCGCGTCGATCGCGCTCGCGGTCGTGATCACGATCGCGGTCGTGCAGTCGTCGAACGACCAGACGACGGTCGGCGGATTCGTGGCGTTCGTCACGTCGATGCTGCTGGTGATCTCGCCGCTCAAGCATTTGATCGACGTCAACCAGCCGCTGCAGCGCGGGATGACGGCCGCCGAGCTGATCTTCGGGCTGATCGACGAGCCGGCCGAGCCGCGGGGCGGCGGGCGGCCGCTGTCGCAGGCGCGCGGCGAGATCGAGTTCCGCGCCGTGTCGTTCGACTACGGCGCGGCCGAACGGCCGACGCTCGACCGCATCTCGTTCAAGGTCGCGCCGGGTGAAATGATCGCGCTGGCCGGCCCGTCCGGGAGCGGCAAGACGACGCTCGTGAACCTGCTGCCGCGCTTCTTCGACCCCACGGACGGCACGATCCTGGTCGACGGCGTGCCGGTGCCCGACTACGATCTCCACGCGCTGCGCAGCCAGATGGCGATGGTCAGCCAGGACGTCGTGCTGTTCAACGACACGATCGCCGCGAACGTCGCATACGGCCAGACACCCGACCGCGCGCGCGTGCAGGCCGCGCTCGAGGCCGCGAACCTCGCCGATGCGGTCGCCGCGATGCCCGACGGGCTCGATACGCTGGTCGGCGGCAACGGGATGCGGTTGTCCGGCGGCCAGCGCCAGCGGCTCGCGATTGCGCGCGCGATCTACAAGGACGCGCCGATCCTGATCCTCGACGAAGCGACGTCGGCGCTCGATTCGGAGTCGGAGCGCCACGTGCAGGCCGCGCTCGAGCGGCTGATGGAAGGCCGCACGACGCTGGTGATCGCGCACCGGCTGTCGACGATCGAGCGCGCGGACCGCATCCTCGTGCTCGAGGCCGGCAAGATCGTCGAGGAAGGCAGCCACGACGAACTCCTGCGCCACGGCGGCCTCTACGCGCACCTGCACCGGATCCAGTACCAGCAGCAGGCGGCGTGACGCGCGGTCATGCGGCCGCGATGCCGTGTGCTAGTCTTCATCGGGCAGTCCCGGTCGTTTCTTGTTCGACGCGACACCACGGAGGGAAGGACAATGAAGAAGATGCACGGCATGATGCTGGCCGCACTGATCGCGGTGGGCTGCGCCGCCACCGCGGCGATGGCGCAGGATCACGGCAACCACGACAATCGCGATGATCGCGGCGGCCCCGGCATGCAGCGCGGCCACGGCCCGAAACACGTGCCGCCGGGCCAGGCGATGCATCGGGACGACGACGTGCCGCCCCGCTGGGCCGACCAGCCGCGCCGCGACTGGCACAGGGGCGACCGGCTGCCGGACGAGTTCCGCGATCGCCAGTACGTGGTCGACGACTGGCGCGGCTACCACCTGAGTGCGCCGCCGCGCGGCTACCACTGGGTCGGCGTCGGCGGCGACTACCTGCTCGTGCAGATCGGCTCGGGCATCGTGCTGCGGGTCGGTCCGTAACCCGGTTCGTACCCGTTACGCAGCGTTCCGATCGTTCATCCGGCTGCCGGGCGCGTTGCCCGACAGCCGCGTCACTTTGCCGCCGCGCGGCGGAACCAGCGCCGCTCGATTCTCGACATCACCCAGCACACACCCAGCGCGCACACCGTGCCGAGCGTCACTTCGCCGAGCCGGATCAGCGGAACGTCCCACAGCGGGCCATTGCCCGGGAACAGCAGCACGATCGTCGCGGTCACGCCGCCGAGCCGTGCCGCGCTGCCGATGTTCAGGCACCAGCAGCAGACGATCACGACCGCGACCGTGATCGCATACGCGACGAGGCGATCGCCGCCCAACGCCGCACCGGCGAAACCGAGGATGCCGCCGACCATCGCGCCGATGAACTGGTCGCGCGACAGCGACATCGTGTCCGAGTAGTTGTGCTGCGTGACGGCGATCGCGGTGATGGCCGCCCACACGGCCTGCTCGGTATGCATCGCGCGGCCGATCGCATACGCGAGGCACGCGCCGCAGACGGCCTGCAGCGCCATCAGCCCGCCTTGCGCGAGCCGCTCGCTGAATGACAGCCCCTTGAACAGATCGAAGATCGACTGCTGAATCTGCTGGCGGGCTTCGTTGAGTGTCCTGATCGTATCCATCGTGCATCGGCCGAGAAGCGGGGAGCGGTGGCGCGTCGCCGTCAATGCGCCTGTTCGGGCGAGGCGGCCGCCGGTTCGCCGGCCGTCGCATCGCCGTTCTCGACGCGGGTTTCCGGCATCACGAGCCAGACCAGCAGCACCGCGAGCGCACCGGCGGCCGCGAGCCCGAAGAAGCTGACCGCGTTGCCGAAGTGATCGGCGACGTAGCCGGCCACGGCGGTGCTGAGCGTCGCTCCGATCCCGGCCGCGAGCCCGAACAGCCCGATACACAGGTTGTAGCGGCCCTTGCCGCCCGCGACGTCGGCCGCGATCAGCGGCAGCATCACGCCGAACACGGCCGCGCTGATGCCGTCGAGCATCTGCACCGGTACGAGCAGGTAGGGGCTGCTGACGCCGGCGAACAGCAGCGCGCGCACCGGCAGTGCGGAGAAGCCGAGCAGCAGGATCGGCCGGCGCCCCCAGCGCTGCGCGGAGCGGCCGACCCACGGCGACAGCATCGCGACGATCGCCTGCGGCACGATGATGCACGCGGCGATCACGAGCTGCACGTTTTCGCCCATCCCGGCCGTGACTTCGCCGGCCGCGAGGTTCAGCATCGCGGCGTTCGACAGATGGAACAGCACGACGCAGGCCGCGAAGATCAGCATCCGGCGGTCGCGCAGCAATTCGAGCAGCGTTTCGCGCTCGCCGGTTTCGTCGAGGTCGTCAGGCTTCGACGACTGTGGAATCACCTGGTGCGTCGGCTGGATCATCGCGAGCGCGAACAGCGCGGGCAGGGCCAGCACGGCGGTCAGCCAGAACACCGCGCGCGCGGAGAAGTATTCGCCGGTCAGCCCCATCAGGCCCGCCGCGACCGCACTGCCGATCGACGCCCAGCGCGCGTTGCGGCCGAGCCGGTCGCCGAGGTCGGCGCGACCGACGAGCGAGAACGAGATCGCGGCCATCGCCGGCACCAGCATGCAGCTCGCGAAGCCGTGGAACACCTCGGCGGCGATCACCGGCACGATCGTCGGGCTCGATGCGAGCAGGACCGCGGACAGGATGATGGCCGCGATCGCCCACGCGGCCGCGCCTTTCTTGTTCTTCAGCGCGTCGACGGCCGCGCCGCCCGGTACCTGGCTGACCATCGCGCTGATCGTGCCGATCGACAGCACCATGCCGATCTCGCCCTGCGTCCATTTGTGCGACGCGAGGTAGGACGCGATGAACGGACCGAACCCGGTTTGAACGTTTGCAACGAAAAAGTTGAGCCAGTCGAGGGAGCGCAGACTGCGAACGCTGACGGAATGCTTGATCGTCATCGGGTGGCACTCGCAGACGAAGCCGGCGCGGCCGGGGCAACAGGCGGGAAGACCGCGACGATCGGCTTGTCGGCCGCGTACGGCGGCGATGCCTTGATCTGGGCGTCGTTCAGGTCGAGCTGCGGGTGCAGCGCCTTGTCGCGCGTGACGAAGCGCAGCGCGCCCCAGCTCGCGGCGATCGACCGGCGGTCGGTATTGACGAGCCCGCCGAGGTCGAGCACGACGGCCTGCGGCTGTGCGCCGCGGTCGATCAGCACGTCGACGATGCGGCCGATCTTCGTGCCGTTCGGGCGCTCGACATCGCTGTCGAGCATCGGCAGTCGCGTCGCCGGCGACGCCGCGGGCGAACCCGACAGCGGCACGGCCTTCGGTCGCGCGGCCGGCGGCAGGTCGCCCGACGGCACGTCGAGCACGATCGGCTCCTGTTTGCCGCCCGGCGTGAAGCGGAACACGTTCCACGGGAAGATGACCTTGCGGTCGCCGATCCCCATGAAGCCCTGCAGGTTGACGATCATTTCGCGCGGCTTGCCGCTCGCGTCGACCACCATGTCGACCGCGCGGCCCACTACCTTGCCGTTGCGTCGCGCGACTTCGCTGTCGAGCAGCGCATGGATCTGGGTGCGGTCGAGCGCGCGCGTCGCGACGAGCGGCGGGGGCGGAGGCGGCGGCGGGGTCGGCGATTCGGGGCGCTGCACGGGCTTCGGCCGCGTCACCTCGCGGTGCGGCTTCTTCGGCGCTTCCGGTTCCTCCGGTTGCGTCGGCGCGGGCACGGGCGGCATCGTCAGCGGCTCGCCGGCGGTTTCCTCGACAGGCTCGACGAGCGCCTCGCTGATCGGCGCGGGCGGGTTCTGGACCGGCAGCAGCCCGCAGCCGGACAGCAACGCTGTGACGGCGAGAATCAGGAAGACCGTCGAGGACGGCAACGACTTGCGGGATGCGGGAAACGGGAGTCCGCCGCTCATTGACACTCACTCCATGGGTCGGGGGCGGCCCGAAGGCACGCGGCTGGCGATGGATGGCGGGTGCGGGCGGCGCACCACGCGAGGTGAGAGTTTAACGTGTCTTGCTTTCAGGACCGATTTCGACGGCGGATCGCAGGCGAGTGCGCGGGCAAGATGAAAGGGGGCGGGGCCGGACAGCGTTCGCAGACCGTGAGGAGAAGGAGCGCGCGAGTGGAGCGGCGGCGCCAGCTTGACGGCGGCAACATCGAACTCGGCTGCCCCGGCACGTTCACGGTGAAGTCGGCGGGCTATTCGCGGGGTGGTCCCGTCTTGCCGGGCGGTTTCGACGCCGGCTTGGCTCTTGGCTCAGTGCTAGGCTCGGCACTTGGCGCTCGGCGCTCGGCGCTCGGCGCTCGGCGCTCGGCGCTTGGCTCGGCGTTTGGCTCGGCGTTTGGCTCGGCGTTTGGCTCGGCGCTTGGCTCGGCGTTTGGCTCGGCGTTTGGCTCGGCGCTTGGCTCGGCGTTTGGCTCGGCGTTTGGCTCGGCGTTTGGCTCGGCATTTGGCTCGGCGTTTGGCTCGGCGTTTGGCTCGGCGTTTGGCTCGGCGTTTGGCTCGGCGTTTGGCTCGGCGTTTGGCTCGGCGCCCGCCCGTCGACGACGAGGCGGGCGCCGCGCGTGCCGTTCGCTTACTTGACCAGCGCGCCGAGTGTCGTCGTCACCGGGGCGAGCAGCCCGCCGCCGGTTTTCGCGATGGCACCGCCGCCGGTGCCGCCCGTCAGCCCCGCAACCGGCGAGCCGCCGGCCGCGCCCGACACGGCGCCCGTCACGGTGCCGACCGCCGACGTGAGCGCGCCTGCCGGATTGCTGCCGCCCGTCGCACCGCCCAGCGCGCCGGTGGCGGTCGATACGAGCCCGGTCACCGGCGCGAGCGGGTTCATCGCCGCCGCGCCGCCGCCGAGCAGTGCCGTGCCGGCGGTTGCCACCGTGTTACCGGTGGCCGTCACGACGTTGCCGACGCCCGTCGTCAACGGATTGCCGCCGGTCTTCGCGATCGTCGTGCCGGCGCTCGCGATGCCGTTGCCGACCGTCGTCACGAGATTCGTGAGCGGCGCGCCGAGCGGCGTGCTCGATGCGACGGTCTGCGTGACCGAGCCGACCGTCGACGTGATCGGCGTGATCGCCGAGCTCGCGGCGCCCGTGACCTGCGCGACGGGCCCCGTCGACAGTTGCGTGCCGAGCGTCGCGCCGCCGCCGGCGAGGGTGTTGCCGAGCATCGTGATCGCGCCGCCGACCGGCGACGTGACGGGCGCCAGCGGCGCCAGCGCCGACCCGCTCGCGCCGAGGCTCGATACGACGCCGCCCGTCGCGGCCACCGCGTTGCCGAGGTCCGTGACCACGCCGCCCGTGCTCGCGACGGTCGTGCCGACCGGGTTCGACGATGCGCCGAGCTGGCCGAGACCCGAGCCGAGGCCGGTACCGAGCGTCGTGACGGCCGCGCCGGCATCCTGCACGACGGTGCCGAGCCCTTGCGTGGTCGACGCACTGGTGCCCGGCAGCGACTGGCCCGCAATCGTCGTGCCGACGCCCGATACCGCGCCGCCCGCGGCCGTCACGATATTGCTCGACGCGTCCACGGTCTGGCCGAACGCATTGGCGGACGTGCCTGTGCCCGACGTGCCTGTGCCCGAGCCGCTGCCCGTGCCGCCGACGGTCGAGCCGCTGCCGGAACCGCTCCCGGAGCCGTTGCCCG
This sequence comes from Burkholderia sp. BCC1208, assembly GCF_902833095.1. Lineage (NCBI taxonomy): Bacteria > Pseudomonadati > Pseudomonadota > Betaproteobacteria > Burkholderiales > Burkholderiaceae > Burkholderia > Burkholderia sp. BCC1208. The sequence continues at coordinate 234,970 of NZ_CADFDY010000013.1, forward strand.
TGCCGCCCGTCGTGGCCGTCGTGTCGCCCGAACCCGATCCGGAGCTGCCCGTGCCCTGGCTCAGCGAGCCGGAGCCGCCGCACGCGGACAGCGATACCAGCGTCGCAACGCCCGCAGCGATCAAAATCATTCGGAGTCCTGCTTGATGGATGGCTTGCGTGTTCATGTCGTCCTCGTCTCGATTGAAGGAATGGGTCAGGCGGCCTTCACGTGCGTCGCTGTGTCGCCGCCGCGAAAGCGAAGCGGCGGGCACCTCGGTTGTCGTCTCCCTGATTGACCTGTCGCCGTGTCGCGTTGTCACCTGGTTGGGAATCCGGAACGCCTGCCGGCCGCGCGGTTTGCATTCTTTCGTATTGCTTGCCGATCGAGCCGAAATTCGTAGGATTCTTTGCGATCAGAGTAGGCTCACCGACGCAAGACTTCCTTTAACCATCGTTAAATTGAAGTAAGCGTCCGTTTCATGGCCGGAATCGGGAAAAGCCCTGTCGACACGGCGCGAGGGATGTGGGTCGGTTGGGCCGCGCAGCGGGCGGGCGACGGGGGAAGTGTGGCGGGAGAGAGACGGGAGAGAGACGGGAGAGAGGCGGGAGAGAGATGGGCGTGTGGCGGGAGAGAGGCGGGCGGCGACGTCCGGACCCGGCCCTCATGGCGGGCAGGCGCGAACGTCGCCGGGGGTACGTCGGGAAAACGGAAGATCAGGCGTCCGGATACCACGCGTCGGTGAATTCGCTGACCTTGACGTCGGTCAGTTCCGGACGGGCGGCCAGCCAGCCGCGCACGAGTTCGCGGTCGGCGTCGGTCGTCGTGCCGCGCGGCGCGCCGGAGATCACGTACGCGCCGATGCCTTCGTCCGCGGACGCGACGGTCAGCAGCCCGTTCGCTTCGACGAAGTCGATGAACGCGTCGATCAACTGGCCGCGCTCGAGGTCAGTCATTTCGTTGCGGTAATGTGCGGTCGCGTTGAACGCGAGTTCCTGGAATTCGCCGATGTGGAGTTTCTTGCGCTGGCGGCGGTTGTGGCCTTGGCTCATGGTGTGTGGTGAATGCGAAAAGGGTCGATGAAAAGGGCGGCGGCGGGTGCTGGCGCGGCATACGCGAACAGCCCGGCCGCCGCATCGGGGCGCCGCGCGGCGCTGCCGGCGGCGGATGGGCGGAACGTTACATCAGCACGATATCGTACTGCTCCTGGCTCAGATTCGACTCGACCTGCAGCGACACGGGCTTGCCGATGAAGTCGATCAGCATCGCGAGATGCTGCGATTCCTCGTCGAGGAACAGGTCGATCACCTGCTGCGCGGCGATCACGCGAAACTCGCGCGGGTTGAACTGCCGCGATTCGCGCAGGATCTCGCGCAGGATGTCGTAGCACACGGTGCGCGACGTCTTCACCTGGCCCTTGCCCTGGCAGGTCGGGCACGGTTCGCACAGCACGTGCGCGAGCGACTCGCGCGTGCGCTTGCGCGTCATCTCGACGAGCCCGAGCTGCGAGAAGGTATTGACCGTCACGCGCGTGCGGTCGCGCGACAGCGCCTTCTTGAGCTCGGACAGCACCGCGTCGCGATGCTCGGCGTTCTCCATGTCGATGAAGTCGATGATGATGATCCCGCCGAGGTTGCGCAGCCGCAACTGTCGCGCGATCGTGTGCGCGGCCTCGAGGTTGGTCTTGAAGATCGTGTCGTCGAAGTTGCGCGCGCCGACATAGCCGCCGGTGTTCACGTCGATCGTCGTCATCGCCTCGGTCTGGTCGATCATCAGGTAACCGCCCGACTTCAGGTCGACGCGGCGCGACAGCGCGCGCTGGATCTCCGTCTCGATGTTGTACAGGTCGAACAGCGGCCGCTCGCCCGTGTAGTGATGCAGCTTCGGGCTCACGGCCGGCGTGAACTCGCCCGCGAATTCCGCGAGGCGCTGGTAGGTCTCGCGCGAATCGACCTGGATGCGCGTCGTGTCGTCGTTCGCGAAATCGCGCAGCACGCGCTGCGCGAGATCGAGATCCTGGTACAGCAGGCTCGTCGCCGGCAGCCGCTGCGCTTGAGCGACGATCGTCGCCCAGGTCTTGCGCAGATAGGTGACGTCGCCGGCCAGCTCGTCGGAGGTGGCGTCCTCGGCGATCGTGCGCACGATGTAGCCGCCTTTCTCGTCCGGCGGGATCACGGCCGTCAGGCGTGCGCGCACGGCCTCGCGCTCGGCTTCGCTCTCGATCTTCTGCGAGATGCCGATATGCGGCTCCTGCGGCAGGTAGACGAGCGTGCGGCCCGCGATACTGACCTGGGTCGACAGCCGCGCGCCTTTCGTGCCGATCGGATCCTTGATCACCTGCACCATCAGCGTCTGCCCCTCGAACACGATCTTCTCGATCGGCTGGTGCGGCGTGGCCGACTGCGGCTCGCCCGCGAGGCGCGGATGCCAGATGTCGGCGACGTGCAGGAACGCCGCGCGCTCGAGGCCGATGTCGATGAACGCCGACTGCATGCCGGGCAGCACGCGCACGACCTTGCCGAGATAGATGTTGCCGACCCGCCCGCGCGACAGCGTGCGCTCGACGTGAAGCTCCTGCACCGCGCCTTGCTGGACGAGTGCGACCCGCGTTTCCTGCGGCGTGAGGTTGATCAGGATTTCTTCGTTCATGGTGGGATTCAGAAGGAGATGCGCGCGGTGCGTAGCAGCGCGGCAGTCTCAAAAAGGGGCAGACCCATGATACCCGAATGGGAACCGTCGATTCGCTCGATGAATTCGGCCGCGCGGCCCTGGATCGCATACGCGCCGGCCTTGCCGAACGGCTCGCCGGTTTCGACGTAGCGCGCGTACGCGTCGCGCGACGCGGCCGCGAAGCGCACCGACGAGCGCGACAGCGCGGGCGGCAGCAGTTCGCCGCCGGCGTCGATCACGGCGACGGCGGTCAGCACCGCGTGTTCGCGGCCGGCGAGGCGGGTGAGCATCGCGAGCGCATCGTCGGCGTCGGTGGGCTTGCCGAGGATCGCGCCGTCGATCGTCACGGTCGTATCGGCCACCAGCACCGGCGCGGCCGGCTTGCCGCTCGCGACGAGGCGCGCACGCGCGGCCTCGGCCTTCGCGACGGTCACGCGCCGCACGTACGCGTCGGCGGCTTCGCCGGGCAGTTCGGCCTCGAGCGCCTCGGCGTCCTCGTCGGGGCGCGGCAGCAGCAGCTCGAAGCGTACGCCGATCTGCTGCAGCAGCTCCTGGCGGCGCGGGCTTTGCGAAGCGAGGTAAAGGATCGGGAAAAGCGCGGGGGACGTGCTGGACGGCATGGTGTCGTTATCTCGTTGAGCGCGCGCGGCGCGCGTCTCGAGGACGACACGTCATGCGCGGTGGTAGGGGTGATTCTGCGTGATGCTCCACGCCCGGTAAAGCTGTTCGGCGAGCAGAACGCGCACCATGCCGTGCGGCAGCGTCATGCTCGAGATGCGCAGCAGCACGTCGGCGCGCGCTTTCAGGTCCGGATCGAGCCCGTCGGCGCCGCCGATCACGAACGCGACGTCGCGGCCGTCCTGCTGCCAGCCGGGCAGCGCCTGCGCGAGCTGCATCGTGGTCCAGTCGCGGCCGCGCTCGTCGAGCGCGACGAGGCGCGCGCCCTTCGGCAGCGCGGCCTCGATCTTCTGCCGTTCGGCCGCCATCACGCTTTCGGCGCTGCGGCCGCCCGAACGCAGTTCAGGCTTGATTTCGCGCAACTCGATGCGCAGTTCGGGCGGCATCCGCTTCGTGTATTCGTCGAAGCCGGATGCGATCCAGCCCGGCATCTTGTGGCCGACCGCGAGGATGAAAAGCTTCATCGGGAGACGCGCGACGGCTCAACGGCGGCGGGCGGCCGTCTTGCGTGCCGGGCGTGCGGGCGCTTCTTCCTCTTCCTCGTCGTCTTCGCTCGCCGTCGCGAAGCCGTTGCCCTTGCCGCCGCCGAGCTTCATCCGCACGGGCTTGTCGCCCCAGATTTCCTCGAGGTTGTAGTACTGGCGCAGCGCCGGTTGCAGGATGTGCACGACCGCGTCGCCGCAGTCGACCAGCACCCATTCGCCGGTGTCCTCGCCTTCGGAGCTGACGACGTCGCCGCCGGCTTCCTTGACCTTGTCGCGCACGTTCGACGCGAGAGCCTTGGTCTGGCGGTTGGAGGTGCCCGATGCGACGACCACGCGGTCGAACAGTTCGGTCAGGTGGCTGGTGTTGAACACCTTGATGTCTTGCGCCTTGACGTCTTCGAGGGCGTCGACGATCACGCGCTGCAGTTTGCGAATATCCATGGATTCAGGAATGGTAGAGGCGATGTTGAAGAATATAGGCCCATACGGCGGCCGGCACATGTTCGGCCGACGCGTCGGGCATTTGCGCATGGCGTGCGATGCATTCGCGCAGGTGCGTGCGAATGTCGGTCGCGGCGATGTCGAACGAAAGGGTCGTATCGATCAGCAGGCGGCCCGCCGGCGTGGCCTTGAGCACGTCGGCGCCGGCCTGCCGCGCGGCGATTTCCCGCGCGACGGCCGGCGGCGCCGTGCCGAGCTCGAAGCCCGGACGCGTCGACACGCCGATGTGCGCGTAGTCGAACAGCGTGCGCCAGTCGCGCCACGTATCGAGGCGCACGAGCTGATCGGCGCCGATCAGCAGCGACAGCGACGCATCGGGGCCGATCCGCTCGCGCCAGCGCGCGAGCGTCTCGGCCGTGTAGGTCGGGCCGGTGTGCTCGATCTCGTCGGTGGCGACGGTCACGGTCACGCCCGGCACGGACAGCGTGCCGGCGGCCGCGCGCGTCATCGCGAGCCGGTGCTCGGCGGCCGACACGTCGCGCTTCTGGTACGGCTGCCCGGCGGGCAGCAATACGAGTTCGGTCAGGTCGAGCAGCCCGGCGAACCGGCGCGCGAGCGCGAGATGGCCGTCGTGGATCGGGTCGAAAGTACCGCCCAGCAAGCCGATACGGCGCGGCAGCGGGGCGGGGCGGGCGGTGGTGTCCAGAAAAACGCGTCCTTTCGTTGGGGCAGCGGGGCGCGCGGGCTCAGGCCCAGTCGCGCGGCACGAGGAAGTCGCTGGTCAGGCGCGCTTCAGGCGAACCCGGCTCGGGCTGCCAGTTGTAGCGCCAGTTCGCGACCGGCGGCATCGACATCAGGATCGACTCGGTCCGGCCGCCGCTTTGCAGGCCGAACAGCGTGCCGCGGTCGAACACGAGGTTGAATTCGACGTAGCGGCCGCGGCGGTATGCCTGGAAGTCGCGTTCGCGCTCGCCGTACGGCAGGTCGACGCGGCGCTCGACGATCGGCAGGTAGGCCTGCAGGAACGCATCGCCGACGCTTTGCATCATGTCAAACGAGCGTTCGAAACCGGGTTCCGAGAAATCGTCGAAGAAGATCCCGCCGATGCCGCGCATCTCGTTGCGGTGCTTCAGGAAGAAATATTCGTCGCACCATTGCTTGAAGCGCGGGTAGAGCTCGATGCCGAACGGGTCGAGCGCGTCCTTGCAGGTCTGGTGGAAATGCCGCGCGTCGTCCTCGAAACCGTAAACCGGTGTCAGATCCATGCCGCCGCCGAACCAGAACACGGGCGCCTCGCCCGGTTTCGTCGCGATCAGCATCCGCACGTTCATGTGCACGGTCGGGCAGTACGGATTGCGCGGGTGCAGCACGAGCGACACGCCGAGCGCCTCGAAGCCGCGGCCGGCCAGCTGCGGGCGCGCGGCGCTCGCCGACGGCGGCAGCGCGTCGCCCGCGACGTCGGAAAAGCCGATTCCCGCGCGTTCGAACACGCGGCCGCCTTCGAGAATCCGCGTGCAGCCGCCGCCGCGCAGGCGTTCGGCCGGCCCGCGCTGCCACGTGTCGGTCGCGAGCGGCGTGCCGTCGAGCGCGCCGAGCGCGTCGGCGATCCGTGTCTGCAGGCCCTGGAGGTACGTGCGCACACGCGCCACGTCGTAGGTCGAATCGGTCATGTCTGGACTGGCTGCCCCCGCCCTGAGCGGGGGCCGAAAAAAAGGCGTCTGCCGGGCATTCTATCGAACCCCGGCAGACGGGCCGCCGCCGCGAGGGCGCGGGGCGGCGATGGCGACGTCACGTGCTCTTGCGGTTGAGCGCGCGAAAGCCGATGTCGCGGCGGTACTGCATGCCTTCGAAATTGATCTGGTTGATCGTGTCGTAGGCATGCTGCTGCGCTTCGCGCACCGAATCGGCGAGGCCGACCACGCACAGCACGCGGCCGCCGGACGTCGTCAGCTTGTCGCCGTCGAGCGTCGTGCCCGCATGGAACGTGACCGCCTGTCCGGTTTCCGCCGGGATCCCGTTGATGCGGTCGCCCTTGCGCGGCGCGTCCGGGTAACCGTGCGCGGCCAGCACGACGCCGAGCGCGGTGCGACGATCCCAGTCGAGCTCGACCGTGTCGAGCGTGCCCGCGATCGCCTGCTCGACGACCTTCGAGAAGTCGCTCTTCAGGCGCGCCATGATCGGCTGCGTTTCCGGGTCGCCCATCCGGCAGTTGAACTCGAGCGTGCGCGGATTGCCGTCCTTGTCGATCATCAGGCCCGCGTACAGGAAGCCCGTGAAGCGGATGCCGTCCTTCTCCATCCCGCGCACGGTCGGCATGATGATTTCGCGCATCACGCGTGCGTGCATCTGCGGCGTGACGATCGGCGCGGGCGAATACGCGCCCATGCCGCCGGTGTTCGGGCCGCGGTCCTCGTCGAGCAGGCGCTTGTGGTCCTGGCTGGAAGCCAGCGCCAGCGCGTGCTTGCCGTCGACCATCACGATGAAGCTCGCTTCCTCGCCGTCGAGGAATTTCTCGATCACGACGCGCGCGCCGGCGTCACCCAGCTTGTTGCCCGACAGCATCATGTCGACGGCGGCGTGTGCCTCTTCGAGCGTCATCGCGACGACGACGCCCTTGCCGGCCGCGAGGCCGTCGGCCTTCACGACGATCGGCGCACCCTTCGCGTCGATGTACGCATGGGCAGCGGCCGCGTCGGCGAAGGTTTCGTAATCGGCGGTCGGGATGCCGTGGCGCTTCATGAACGCCTTCGCGAAATCCTTCGAGCTTTCGAGCTGCGCGGCTTCGCGGGTCGGGCCGAAGACCTTCAGGCCGCGTGCGCGGAACAGGTTGACGATGCCGGCCGCGAGCGGTGCTTCCGGCCCGACGAGCGTGAACGCGACGCCTTCGCGTTCCGCGAAATCGGCGAGTTCGTCGAGCGACGTGATGTCGACGTTCTTCAGACGCTCGTCCTGCGCCGTGCCGCCATTGCCGGGCGCGACGTAGACCATCTGGACGCGCGGCGATTGCGCGAGCTTCCACGCCAGCGCATGTTCGCGGCCGCCGGAGCCGACGACGAGTAGTTTCATGGGATTCCCCGCAGACTAGAAAACAGGGCGGCCGGCACGCTCAGGCGCGCCGGCCGCGGAATCGGTCGGGCCGCCGCCGCGACAGATGCGGCGGCCGGCATTTCATTCCTCGACGATGACGGCGTTCGTATACACGTCCTGCACGTCGTCGAGGTTCTCGAGCGCGTCCAGAAGCTTCTGCATCTTCGCCGCGTCGTCGCCGGTGAATTCGACTTCGTTCTGCGGCTTCATCGTCACTTCGGCGAGTTCGGCCTTGAAGCCGCCGGCTTCGAGCGCGTCCTTCACAGCCGAGAACGCCTGCCAGTCGCACAGCACTTCGATGGAGCCGTCGTCGTTCGTGTTCACGTCGTTCGCGCCGGCTTCGAGCGCGGCTTCCATCAGCGCGTCTTCCGAGGTGCCGGGCGCGAACAGGAACTGGCCGACGTGATCGAACATGAACGCGACCGAGCCGTCGGTGCCCATGTTGCCGCCGAACTTCGAGAATGCGTGACGGACTTCCGCGACCGTGCGGGTGCGGTTGTCGGTCAGCGTGTCGACGATGATCGCCGCGCCGCTGATGCCGTAGCCTTCGTAACGGATCTCTTCGTAGTTCGCGCCGTCCGCGCCGCCGACGCCGCGATCGATCGCGCGCTTGACGTTGTCCTTCGGCATGTTCGCGTCGGCTGCCTTGTCGACCGCGAGACGCAGGCGCGGGTTCGAGTTGACGTCGCCGCCGCCGAGGCGCGCCGCGACCTGGATTTCCTTGATGAGGCGGGTCCAGATCTTGCCGCGCTTCGCGTCGGCCGCTGCCTTCTTATGCTTGATGTTGGCCCATTTCGAATGACCAGCCATACCTTTCTCCGTGCCCGGGCGCGCAGCGCGGGCGATTGTTGCGATGTGTCGTTGAATCGGCGGCCGTTTCGGCGGGCATGAAGCCGCGGGGCCGCGCGTGTCGAGTGGAGCGTGATTTTATCACGCGGCGACCGCCGGTTCGGGGCCGCCGCGCATGGCCGAACGGCCGGGGCGGCCGTCGCGGCCGCGCGGCACGACGGCGCCGGCCCGCTCGATTCGATCAGTTCTTGGTGCCGAACAGGCGGTCGCCGGCGTCGCCCAGGCCCGGCACGATGTACGCGTGCTCGTTCAGGTGCGAGTCGAGCGACGCGACGAACAGCTTCACGTCGGGGTGCGCGTCCTGGAACACCTGCACGCCCTCCGGCGCGGCGACCAGCGCGACGAACATGATGTTCGCGGCCGGCACGTTGCGGCGCTTGAGCACGTCGACCGCGTGCACGGCCGAATAGCCGGTCGCGACCATCGGATCGCACAGGATGAAGATGCGGTCTTCCAGGTCCGGCAGGCGCACCAGGTATTCGACCGGACGGTGGTCTTCGGCGCGGTACACGCCGATATGGCCGACGCGCGCGGACGGCACCAGGTCGAGCAGGCCGTCCGACATCCCGATGCCCGCGCGCAGCACGGGCACGATCGCGAGCTTCTTGCCCGCGATCACCGGCGCGTCGACCGCCACCAGCGGGGTTTCGACCCGCTTGGTCGTGATCGGCAGGTTGCGGGTGATCTCGTAGCCCATCAGCAGCGTGATCTCGCGCAGCAGTTCGCGGAACGTGCGCGTGGACGTGTCCTTGTCGCGCATGTGCGTGAGCTTGTGCTGGATCAGCGGGTGATCGGTGATGAAGAGGTTCGGGAAACGGCTGTCCTGTTTCATGACGGGGCGCCTTGGCGGCAAAAGGGGATCGGGGGCGGCGGCGGGCACGGGCCGGCCGTCGCTTATGGCCGCAATTTTACCAAGGCGCGCCGCGCGATCCGGATATTATCGACGTCTCACGACAATCCGCGTGCCGGGCACGCCCGTTCGCCCGCCGACCGGCGGCAACGCGGGGCCGCGCCGGCACGCGCGCCACCAGGGAAGCGACGATGGATCTCGGCATTGAAGGAAAGACCGCGCTCGTGTGCGCGGCCAGCAAGGGCCTCGGGCGTGGCTGCGCGCAAGCGCTGGCCGCGGAGGGCGTGAACCTCGTGATCGTCGCGCGCACGCGCGACACGCTGGAGGAAACCGCGGAAGAGATCCGCGCCGGCGCGAACGTGTCGGTCACGGCGGTCGCCTGCGACATCACGACACCGGACGGCCGCGCGGCCGCGCTCGCCGCGTGCCCGCAGCCGGACATTCTCGTGACGAATGCCGGCGGCCCGCCGCCCGGCGATTTCCGCGATTTTTCCCACGACGACTGGATCCGCGCGCTCGAGTCGAACATGCTGACGCCGATCGAGCTGATCCGGGCGACCATCGACGGGATGATCGGCCGGGGCTTCGGCCGGATCGTCAACATCACGAGTTCGGCCGTGAAGGCGCCGATCGACGTGCTGGCGCTGTCGAACGGTGCGCGCTCGGGGCTGACCGGCTTCGTCGCGGGGCTGTCGCGCAAGGTCGCGGGGCAGGGCGTGACGATCAACAACCTGCTGCCGGGGCTGTTCGACACCGACCGGATCGCGACGACGCTCGCCGCGTCCGCGAAGGCGCAGGGCGTGACGCTCGACGAGATGCGTGCGCGGCGCACCAGGGACATCCCGGCCGGCAGGCTCGGCACGCGCGAGGAATTCGGCGCCGCATGTGCGTTCCTGTGCAGCGTGCATGCCGGCTATATCACCGGGCAGAACTGGCTGCTCGACGGCGGCGCGTATCCGGGCACGTTCTGATGCGCGCGCATCCTCGCCGATAACGACCGAACGACGACAACCGAACGACAAAGGAACTGGAGAGATGAGCAAACCCCGCATCGCACTGATTGCGCACGACGCGAAGAAGGACGAGATCGTCGCACTCGCGGGCCAGTACCGCGAGACGCTCGCGCAATGCCGGCTCGTCGCGACCGGCACCACGGGCGGCCGCATCGCCGCCGCGCACGGGCTCGAGGTCGAGCGCAAGCTGTCGGGGCCGCTCGGCGGCGACCTGCAGATCGGCGCGGAACTGGCCGACGGCCGCGTCGACGTCGTCGTGTTCCTGCGCGATCCGATGACCGCGCAGCCGCACGACCCCGACATCACCGCGCTCGTGCGCGCCTGCGACGTGCACGACGTGCCGGTGGCGACGAACGTCGCGACCGCGCGGATGCTGCTCGACGATCTGGCGCGGAACATGCAGGACGTTTGCTAGGCGCAGGCGGCGGCCGATTGTCCCTGCTCGCGGCAGGGCCATGCACGGTTGGCCGCCACGCGCGAGAATCGAGCGTCGCGCCGCGCGTCCGCCGCCGGTTTCCGCATCCATCGGCCGGCCCGCGCATCGGCGACCCGAATTTTCACTGACCGATCGAGAGACGAGGAGCGAAACGATGCCGAAAGCAATCCGATACGACCAGCCGGGCGGCCCGGACGTGATGAAGTGGGTCGACGTCGACGTCGACGCGCCGAAGGCCGGCGAGGTGCGCATCCGCCAGCATGCGGTCGGGCTCAACTACATCGACGTGTATTTCCGCACGGGCCTGTATCCGCAGCCGCTGCCCGCGGGCATCGGGATGGAGGCGGCCGGCGAAGTGACGGCCGTCGGCGACGGCGTGAGCGCATTGAAGGCCGGCGATCGTGTCGCCTACGTCGCGCAGCCGCCGGGCGCGTATGCGCAGGAGCGCGTGCTGCCGGCCGAGAAGCTCGTGAAGCTGCCCGACGGTATCAGCTACGACGATGCGGCATCCGTGATGCTGCAGGGCCTGACCGCGCACTATCTGCTGCGTCGCACGTACCCGGTGAAGGCCGGCGACACGATCCTGATCCATGCGGCGGCCGGCGGCGTCGGGCTGCTCGCGTGCCAGTGGGCGAAGGCGCTCGGCGCGACCGTGATCGGGACGGTCGGCTCGGACGAGAAAGCCGCGCTCGCGAAGGCGCACGGCTGCGATCATCCGATCGTCTATACGCGCGAGAACTTCACGCAGCGCGTGAAGGAGATCACCCACGGCGCGGGCGTGCCGGTCGTCTACGATTCGATCGGCAAGGACACCTATATCGGCTCGCTCGACAGCCTCGCGCCGCTCGGCTACTTCGTCAGCTTCGGCAACGCGTCGGGTCCGCTGCCGCCGATCGACTCGAAGGAATTCTCGTCGCGCGGCTCGCTGTTCTTCACGCGGCCCACGCTGTTCTCGTACATCGCGAAGCGCGCCGATCTCGAAGCCGCGGCCGCCGAGCTGTTCGACGTGATCCTGTCGGGCAAGGTGAAGACGAGCATCAACCAGCGCTATCCGCTCGCGGAAGTCGGCCGCGCGCATGCGGATCTCGAGGCGCGCAGGACCACCGGCTCGACGATCCTCGTTCCCTGATTCCGTTTTCCGCACTGACGCCGTTCGTCCCGCCTGCACATTTCCCGCACGACCAGCGGTGCGCCGGGTGGGCTGTCAGGACGACGGCACCGCGTCGCGTGTCGGCGGCGACGCCCGGACCGCGATTCGCCTGTATGTCACGAAACCCGGAGGCGGATGGGAGCGTTGCCGATCACCTTAGCGGCCAGAACCAAACCTCGGACGCTTCCCAGTAACAATCCGAGCCGCAGACGGCCTGGCCGCCGTCAATCAGGTCGATGTGGCCGCCCCGGCCATTCATGTATCCCGGTATATTCCAGAAGGCCACTGCGCCCTTTCTGTTGCCGATGCCAGCCACCGCATCGTGTCGCCGAAGCGCCTCGGCCTTGCCGAAATATGCGGGCTCCGCCAGCAGCTTTGCCAGCCTGGCTTGGCCCGGCTCGATGCGCCGGCCCCGGTACGGTCCTTTCTGAATGACCAACCCGCCGCGCACCGTTATCCCGCTCTTGACGAGTGCCAGACTGACTCGAATGGCGCACGTATTCACATACGAAGAATCAGGAACCAGGTCTTGCCGACCCAGCTCTTGATAAAGCGTTTCTCTCGAAACGGTCTTGTTGCTTTGGTAGTGGCCCTGCAGTACAGAAAAAGGCGGTTTCAAATCGGTATTCCTCGATTAACGACACGGGTATTTTTGTCGCAGGGCATTGACGATGAGGCCTGCTGCGCCGGCCTTCAGTGCGTCTCGCGGAAGCTTCCTGAGCTCGCCGAGCACGTCTGAATCGATTTCTCCCGATTTGACGCGTCCAGTGCCGCACCAATCCTTGCCTTCGGTGGCATCTGCCACGCCCGCTAGATAGCCGGTCATGACGTGACGTTCGGCGTTCGCGTACGGGCCGTTGTCGGTACGGCTCATGCTGTCGACCAGCCGGGCACCGTCGACGCGCGGCACTGTGGTTCCATGTGCGATCCCGACAATCGCCGACAACAACGCGAAAACGAATTTATTTCGGATCGGAAAGACGGTCATTGCATGTCACTCGCAAGTTCGGAAAAAAGCATGGCGCAGCTGCCATCTCGCAAATCCGTGTGGCTGAGACCCGGATAGTCGATCTCGTCTAGGTCGACCTCGCCGATTCTGGCACGGCGTGTGACGAAGCGGTGTTGGCCATTCGTCGCGCGCCGGGGAAATGCCGCGCCAGATGCCGCCGGAGCGCCACGCCAGACGGGCGAGCGCCGTGAATGACGGCATGGGCGGGACGACGCGAAGAGACGCTGGGGCGACAGTACTGCTGCCTATCAAATCAATTTTCGTCATTTGAACGATCGCGAAATTCCACTGGCCGGACAAGGTGGAAAGTCGTTCGACGAGCGGGCGACGATCGAAACGTGGCGAATTGTTGCGAACGCAATCCATGCCGGGAGCGTCGGAACCGTCGACATTTATGCCGCGATCGCATCCCGGAAATCGAAGTCGGAGTATTGCCGCTCTGATTTTCGGGCAGCGCCGTTTGACTTTCGGGACCATGCATATCGATGGCTGCGAAGGGGGCGTGTGATTGCGGACGACGCGCGAGAAGCGCGCGGTGCGACCCTCCGCGTGCGTCGCGGCCCGATCGACGCCCACATGTTCGTCGAACGGCATTTCCAGCTTGTTTACGCTTTTTTTATACCCCTCCTATCACCTTTGACCCGCCCTTTACGTGCATTCCCATAACGTTCCAGTCGTCTGATTTCGACGACGGAGAACACAAAAATGGATGGGGTATTCATCGGCGCCCTGGTGCTTTTCACCGTGCTGATCCTCGGTTTGGTTGCCGGTTGCGAGAAGCTCGTGCAATACGGTCGCGGGGGGCGGGCATGACCTGGATGCTTTGGCTGGCGGGCGCATCGACAGCCCTGCTGTTCGCGTATCTCGTCTTTGCGCTGCTGCGCGCGGAGGACATCGAATGAACGCGAACAACCTGTTGCAGATGCTGCTGTTCATCGTCGTGCTGCTGGCGGCGGCCGTGCCGGTCGCGCGCTACCTGACGGCGGTGATGGACGGCAGCTCGCGCGTCGTGCGCGTGTTCGGGCCGCTCGAACGCGTGCTGTACCGCATCGCCGGCGTCGACGCCGGCAGCGAGATGAACTGGAAGCGGTACGCGATCGCGACGATCGCATTCAACGCGCTCGGCGCATTGTTCCTCTACGGCCTGCTGCGCCTGCAGGGCTTTCTGCCCGGCAACCCGCAGCGGTTCGGCGCGATGACGGTCGACGGCGCGTTCAACACGGCCGTCAGCTTCGTCACCAACACGAACTGGCAGGACTACACGCCGGAGCAGACCGTCAGCTACCTGACGCAGATGCTCGGCCTGACCGTGCAGAACTTCCTGTCGGCGGCGACCGGCATCGTCGTCGTGATCGCGCTGGTCCGCGGCTTCGCGCGCCACACCGCGCAGACGATCGGCAACTTCTGGGTCGACCTCACGCGCGTGACGCTGTACGTGCTCGTGCCGATGGCGATGATCGTCGCCGCGCTGCTGATGAGCCAGGGCGTGATCCAGAACATGAAGGTGTACCAGGACGTGCCGGTGCTGCAGGCGGGCACCTATGCGGCGCCGAAGCTCGACGCGCAGGGCAACCCGGTGAAGGACGAGAAGGGCAACGCGGTCACGGTGCCGACCCCGCTCACGAAGCAGACGCTCGCGATGGGCCCGGTCGCCTCGCAGGAAGCGATCAAGATGCTCGGCACCAACGGCGGCGGCTTCTTCAACGCGAACTCCGCGCACCCGTACGAAAACCCGACGCCGTTCGCGAACTTCATCGAGATCTTCGCGATCCTGATCATTCCGGCCGCGCTGTGCCTGGTGTTCGGCCGCGTGATCGGCGACCGCCGGCAGGGCATCGCGGTGCTCGCGGCGATGACGGTCGCGTTCGCGGTCGCGGTCGGCGTCGAGATGAGCGCCGAGCAGGGCGGCAACCCGACGCTTGCCGCGCTGCACGTCGACCAGTCGGCGAGCGCGCTGCAGCCGGGCGGCAACATGGAAGGCAAGGAAACCCGCTTCGGGATCGCGCAGACCGGCATCTTCACGGTCGCGACGACGGCCGCGTCGTGCGGCGCGGTCGACACGATGCACGATTCGCTGACGCCGGTCGGCGGCCTCGTGCCGATGCTGCTGATGCAGCTCGGCGAGGTGGTCTACGGCGGGGTCGGCTCCGGCCTCTACGGGATGCTCGTGTTCGCGCTGCTCGCGGTGTTCGTCGCCGGCCTGATGATCGGCCGCACGCCCGAATACGTCGGCAAGAAGATCGAGTCGTACGAGATGAAGATGGTGTCGATCGTCGTGCTGCTCACGCCGCTGCTGGTGCTGGTCGGCACGTCGATCGCGGTGTTGGCGGACGCCGGCAAGGCCGGCATCGCGAACCCGGGTCCGCACGGCTTCTCGGAAATCCTCTATGCGTTCAGCTCGGCCGCGAACAACAACGGCAGCGCGTTCGCGGGCCTGACGGTCGGCACGCCGTTCTACAACTGGATGACCGCGATCGCGATGTGGTTCGGCCGCTTCGGCACGATCGTGCCGGTGCTGGCGATCGCCGGCTCGCTCGCCGCGAAGAAGCGCATCGCGGTGACGGGCGGCACGCTGCCGACCCACGGCCCGCTGTTCGTCGTGCTGCTGCTCGGCACCGTGCTGCTGGTGGGCGCGCTGACCTACGTGCCGGCGCTCGCGCTCGGCCCGGGCGTCGAGCACCTGATGATGTGGCTGGGCGCGTGACGCGCGCCCGCATGGCGACACATTGAAAAGACTGAAGAGCTTGAAGAGATCGCAATGACTCAACATTCCGCAACACGATCCATGTTCGATCCGGCGCTGCTGCGCCCGGCGATCGTGGATTCGTTCAAGAAACTCACGCCGCGCACGCAGTTCCGCAACCCGGTGATGTTCTGCGTGTACGTCGGCAGCATCCTGACCACGATCCTGTGGATCGCGGCGCTCGCCGGCCAGGCCGAGGCGCCCGCCGGCTTCATCCTCGCGATCGCGCTGTGGCTGTGGTTCACGGTGCTGTTCGCGAACTTCGCCGAAGCGCTCGCGGAAGGGCGCTCGAAGGCGCAGGCCGCGTCGCTGCGCAGCGCGAAGAAGGACGTGATGGCGAAGAAGCTCAACGAGCCGCATCCGAAATCGCCGATCCGCATCACGACCGCGTCCGACTTGCGTAAAGGCGACGTCGTGCTGGTCGAGACCGGCGACGTGATCCCGGCCGACGGCGAGGTCGTCGACGGCGTCGCGTCGGTCGACGAATCGGCGATCACCGGCGAATCTGCGCCGGTGATCCGCGAATCGGGCGGCGACTTCTCGTCGGTGACGGGCGGCACGCGCGTGCTGTCGGACTGGATCGTCGTCAAGGTCACCGCGAACCCGGGCGAGGCGTTCCTCGACCGGATGATCGCGATGGTCGAAGGCGCGAAGCGCAAGAAGACGCCGAACGAGGTCGCGCTGACGATCCTGCTCGTCGCGCTGACGATCGTGATGCTGCTCGCGACCGCGACGCTGCTGCCGTTCTCGACGTTCGCGGTCGACGCGATGAAGGCCGGCCACATGGTGACGATCACCGTGCTGGTCGCGCTGCTCGTGTGCCTGATCCCGACGACGATCGGCGGCCTGCTGTCCGCGATCGGCGTGGCCGGGATGAGCCGGATGATGCAGGCGAACGTGATCGCGACGTCGGGCCGCGCGGTGGAAGCGGCCGGCGACGTCGACGTGCTGCTGCTCGACAAGACCGGCACGATCACGCTCGGCAACCGCCAGGCGTCGATGTTCGTGCCCGCGCCGGGCGTGACCGAGGAAGCGCTGGCCGACGCCGCGCAACTGTCGTCGCTCGCCGACGAAACGCCGGAAGGCCGCAGCATCGTCGTGCTCGCGAAGGAGCGCTTCAATATTCGCCAGCGCGACATGGCGCAGCTGCACGCGACGTTCCTCGGCTTTTCCGCGCAGACGCGGATGAGCGGCGTCGATCTGCCCGGCCGCGAGATCCGCAAGGGCGCGGCCGACGCGATCCGCCGCTACGTCGAGACCCACGGCAGCCGCTTTCCCGAAGAAGTGCGCCGCGCGGTGGACGACGTCGCGCGCCGCGGCAGCACGCCGCTCGTCGTGGCCGACCTGCAGGAAGGGGCGGCGCGCGTGCTCGGCGTGATCGAGCTGAAGGACATCGTGAAGGGCGGCATCAAGGAGCGTTTCGCGGAACTGCGCAAGATGGGCATCAAGACCGTGATGGTGACGGGCGACAACCGGCTGACGGCCGCGGCGATCGCGGCGGAGGCGGGCGTCGACGATTTCCTCGCGGAAGCGACGCCGGAAACCAAGCTCGCGACGATCCGCGAGCACCAGGCGGCCGGGCGCCTCGTCGCGATGACGGGCGACGGCACCAACGACGCGCCGGCGCTCGCGCAGGCGGACGTCGCGGTGGCGATGAACACCGGCACGCAGGCGGCGAAGGAAGCCGGCAACATGGTCGACCTCGACTCGAACCCGACGAAGCTGATCGAGATCGTCGAGATCGGCAAGCAGATGCTGATGACGCGCGGGTCGCTGACCACGTTCTCGATCGCGAACGACATCGCGAAGTACTTCGCGATCATCCCGGCCGCGTTCGTGACGACCTACCCGCAACTGCGCGTGCTCGACATCATGCACCTGACGTCGCCGGCGTCCGCGATCCTGTCGGCGGTGATCTTCAACGCGCTGATCATCGTCGCGCTGATCCCGCTCGCGCTGAAGGGCGTGACCTACCGGCCGCTCGGCGCCGCGTCGCTGCTGCGCCGCAACCTGCTGGTCTACGGCCTCGGCGGCGTGCTGCTGCCGTTCCCGTTCATCAAGCTGATCGACATGACGCTTGCTGCACTCGGCTGGGCCTGAGCCGGCCGTACTTGAAGGAACTCTCATGAAAACGTTGATTCGTCCGCTCGTCGTGCTCTTCGTCGTACTGACCGCCGTGACGGGGCTCGCCTACCCGGCCGTGATGACCGTGTTCGGTCAGGCCGTGTTCCCGTCGCAGGCCAACGGCAGCCTGATCGAACAGGACGGCAAGGTCGTCGGCTCCGCGCTGATCGGCCAGTCGTTCGACGCGCCGAGGTATTTCTGGGGCCGGCTGTCGGCCACCGCGCCGATGCCGTACAACGCGGCCGGCTCCGGCGGCTCGAACCTCGGCCCGCTGAACCCGTCGCTCGCCGATCAGGTGAAGGCGCGCATCGCCGCGCTGCGCGAAGCGGGCACCGACCTGTCGAGGCCGGTGCCGGTCGATCTCGTGACGGCGTCGGCGAGCGGCCTCGATCCGGAGATCACGCCGGCCGCCGCCGCGTACCAGGTCGAGCGCGTCGCGACGGTGCGCAACCTGGCGCCGGACGCGGTCGCGCAACTCGTCGCCGCGAACACGACGGGTCGCCAGTTCGGCGTGCTCGGCGAGCCGCGCGTGAACGTGCTGAAGCTGAACCTCGCGCTCGACGCGGCGCAGGCCGCGCACTGACCGATCGCGCGTGCCGACCGGTATCCGGCGCGGCCTGAACCGCGCCGGATACGCTTTCCCCGACGGCGTTCGCGCCGTCTTTGCCTTTTGCGGCGATTTGGAACCACAATGCTCGTACCCGCGCGCATCCGGGCGCTCCGCTTTTCTCACGCATGAACCGTCCCGATCCAGACCAACTTCTCGACAAGCTGCAGCGTGACGAAGAAAAGCAGCGGCGCGGCCAGCTCAAGATCTTCTTCGGCGCGTCCGCCGGCGTCGGCAAGACCTACGCGATGCTGCAGGCCGCGCGGCAGCGCCGGCAGGAAGGCGTCGACGTCGTCGTCGGCATCGTCGAGACCCACGGCCGCGGCGAGACCGCCGCGCTGCTCGACGGCCTCGACGTGCTGCCGCCCGCCCGCATCGACCATCGCGGCCGCGCGCTCGCCGAATTCGATCTCGATGGCGCACTCGCTCGCCAGCCGCAACTGATCCTCGTCGACGAGCTCGCGCATTCGAACGTGCAGGGCGCACGGCACCTGAAGCGCTGGCAGGACGTCTACGAGCTGCTCGACGCGGGCATCGACGTGTATACGACCGTCAACGTCCAGCACCTCGAAAGCCTGAACGACGTCGTCGGCGCCATCACCGGCATCCGCGTGTGGGAGACCGTGCCCGATCGCGTGTTCGACGCGGCCGACGAAGTCACGCTCGTCGACCTGCCGGCCGAGGAGCTGCTCGAGCGCATGCGCGACGGCAAGGTCTATCTTGCGCAGCAGGCCGAGCGCGCGGTGCGCAACTTCTTCCGCAAGGGCAACCTGATCGCGCTGCGCGAGCTGGCGCTGCGGCGCACGGCCGATCGCGTCGACGCGCAGATGCGCGAGTACCGCGCCGATCGTTCGATCCAGCGCATCTGGCAGGCGCGCGAGCGGTTGCTCGTGTGCGTCGGCCCGGGCGCCGAGGCGCCGACGCTCGTGCGCGCGGCCGCGCGGCTCGCCGCGAGCCTGAAGGCCGACTGGATCGCCGTGTATGTCGAGACGCCGCGCCTGCAGCGGCTGCCCGACGCGCGGCGGCAGCGCACGCTCGACGCGCTGAAGCTCGCGGCCGAGCTCGGCGCGGAGACGGCCACGCTCGCCGGCGCCGACGCGGTCGCCGCGCTGATCGGCTATGCGAAGGTGCGCAACGTATCGAAGCTCGTCGCGGGCGGCTCGCCGAAGGTCGGGCTCGCGCGCCGCTTCGCGCGGCCATTCGGCGAGCAACTGGCGGAACGCGCGGGCGACGTCGACCTGATGCTGATCCGCGCATCCGCGAGCGACGAGGCGCGCGCCGCGCCGCTGGACGCGCGGGCACGCGACTGGCGCGATGCGTTTGCGCAGTTCGGCACGCATCGTTCGCCGCCGCGCCATTACGCGTATGCGGCCGCGATCTGCGCGGCGATCACCGTCGTCGCGAGTGTCGTGTCCGGGCGGCTCGACCTCACGAACCTCGTGATGCTGTACCTGCTCGGCGTGGTGTTTTCGGCCGTGCGGCTCGGGCGCGGCCCGGGCGTGCTGCAGTCGTTCCTGTCGGTGGCTGCGTTCGATTTCTTCTTCGTGCCGCCGCGCATGTCGTTCTCGGTCAGCGACACGCAATACCTGCTGACCTTCTTCGGGATGCTGCTGACGTCGCTCGTGATCAGCCACCTGACGTCGACGCTCACGCGCCAAGCGAGCGTCGCGCAGCGCCGCGAGCGCCGCACCGGCGCGATCTACGCGATGGCGCGCGAGCTTGGCGCGGCGCTGACGACCGAGCAGATCGTCGAGATCGGCAGCCGCCACGTGGGCGAGGTGTTCCGCGCACGCGTCGCGTTCCTGCTGCCCGACAGCGCGGACCAGGTGCGGCAGAAGATCGAGGAGCCCGATGCGGCCGTCACGCTGACGGGCGCGGAGCTCGACAGCGACGTCGGCCAGTGGGTGTACGACCAGCAGAAGCCGGCCGGGCGCGGCACCGACACGCTGCCGGCGACGGCCGCGCTGTACCTGCCGCTGAAAGCGCCGATGCGCACGCGCGGCGTGCTCGCGGTCGCATCGCGCGAGCCGCGCGAACTCGAGGTGCCCGAGCAGCAGCGGATGCTCGACGCATTCGCCGCGCAGATCGCGCTCGCGCTCGAGCGCGTGCATTACGTCGAGATCGCGCGCGACGCGCTCGTCAACATGGAGTCCGAGCGGCTGCGCAACTCGCTGCTGTCGGCGATCTCGCACGATCTGCGCACGCCGCTCACGACGATCGTCGGTTTTTCGTCGATGCTCGCGAACGGGCGCGCGGCCGCGCAGGCGGGCGACGCCGCGGCGGCCGGGCGCCTCGCGCAGCGCGAGGGCGAACTCGTCGACGCGATTCACGACGAGGCGCTGCGCATGACGGGCATCGTCACGAACCTGCTCGACATGGCGCGGCTGCAGGCCGGCAGCCTGCAGCTCAAGCGCCAGTGGTCGCTGCTCGAGGAAACCGTCGGCGCCGCGCTCGCCACATGCCGGCGGGTGCTCGCGCGCCATCCCGTGCGCGTCGCGCTGCCGGCCGACCTGCCGCTGCTGGAGATGGACGCGGTGCTGATGGAGCGGCTGTTCACCAACCTGTTCGAGAACGCGGCGAAGTACACGCCGCCCGATACGTCGCTCGACATCGGCGCGGAGCGCGTGACCGACGACGGACGCCCGTTCGGGAACCCGTTCGGGAACCCGTTCGGGAACCCGTTCGTGCGCGTGCACGTCGACGATCACGGCCCCGGCTTGCCGGCCGGCATGGAGGCGCGGATTTTCGACAAGTTCACGCGCGGCGAGAAGGAATCGGCGACGCCCGGCATCGGGCTCGGGCTTGCGATCTGCCGTGCGATCGTCGAGGCGCACGGCGGTAAAATCGGCGCGCTCAACCGCACTGCGCCCGACGGCCACGTGACGGGCGCGCGCTTCTGGTTCACGCTGCCGGTCGATACGCCGCCGGCCGCGCCGCCCGTACCCGACGACGAATCCGACCTGCCGGGCGCATCGCCCCCATCCGAGTCATTGCCAGACCATGAGTGAACCCAGCCTGACCGTCGTCCTGATCGAGGACGAAAAGCAGATCCGCCGCTTCGTGCGTGCCGCGCTCGAAGAGGAGGACATCGCGGTGTTCGAGGCCGAGACGGGCAAGCAGGGGCTGATCGTCGCGGCGACACGCAAGCCCGACCTCGTGATCGTCGACCTCGGCCTGCCGGACACCGACGGCCTCGACGTGATCCGCGAGCTGCGCGGCTGGTCCGAGGTGCCGGTAATCGTACTGTCCGCCCGCACGCAGGAAGAGGAGAAAGTCGCGGCGCTCGACGCGGGCGCCGACGACTACCTGACCAAGCCGTTCGGCGTGTCCGAACTGCGTGCGCGGATTCGCGCGCAACTGCGCCGGCGCAACCAGGGCGGCGCGAACGAGTCGCCGAAGGTGGCCTTCGGCGCCGTGACCGTCGATCTCGCGCTGCGTCAGGTGTGGCGCGACGACGCGATCGTGCACCTGACGCCGCTCGAATACCGGCTGCTCGCGACGCTCGTGCGTCACGCGGGGCGCGTGCTCACGCACCGCCAGCTGCTGCGCGACGTGTGGGGGCCGTCGCACGTCGAGAGCCATCACTACCTGCGCATCTACATGGCACACCTGCGCCAGAAGCTCGAGGCCGATCCCGCGCAGCCCGAGCACATCGTCACCGAGACGGGCGTCGGCTACCGGCTCGTCGGCGCCGTGTGACGGGTGGCGCGCGGCGCGGCACGCGGCCAGAATGCCGCGCGCCGGCAAGGTTGCGCCGGCGCGACAGTCTCCCGAGCGCCGCCGGCCTTGCACACCGGCTGCGCAATCCCCGCTATCCTGAACGTTCCGCGAACGAAAACGAGGAGCGTGCAATGTCCGTCCGTCTGGTCGTCATCTGTGCGCTGGCGCTGGCCATGCCCCGCGCGTTCGCCCAGCCGCTGCCGCCCGGGCAGCAGCCGCCCGGGCAAGCGGCGCTGGCCAATCCCGCGTCGGTCAACTGCGAGAAGCTCGGCGGTCGCCACGTGGTCCGCAGCCTGCCGCGCGGGCAGGTCGGCATGTGCATGTTCAAGGATGGCCGCGTGTGCGAGGAGTGGGCGTTGTACCGCGACGACCGCTGCGTCGGCGGCGTCGCGCCGAAGCGCGTGGCGAACTGACCGCGTCGGGCCGATCGCGCCCCGCATCGGCCGCGGGCGTGGCCGGCAGCCGCCAGGTCCGTAAGCCGCTTGTTATACTCGGCGCCGCCCGGGGACGACCCCGGGTCATTCGCTTCAACGGGGACGGCCCCATCCGATACGGAGTACGTCGAGATGGCGTGGGTATGGTTGTTGATCGCCGGTTTGCTGGAAGTGGCCTGGGCGGCCGGCCTGAAATCGTCGGACGGTTTCACGAAGCTCGGTCCGTCGGTGTTTACGATCGTGACGGCGCTGGCCAGCTTCGGGCTGCTCGCGGTCGCGATGCGCCAGTTGCCGCTCGGCACCGCGTACGCGGTGTGGACCGGCATCGGCGCGGTCGGCGCGTTCGTGTTCGGCATCGTGATGATGGGCGAGGCGCTGACCGTCGCGCGCGTCGCGAGCGCGGCGCTGATCGTCGCGGGGCTGGTCGGCCTGAAGCTGTCGTCGGCCGCCTGACGACGGCATCCCGGGCGCCGCGCCGCCGCGGAATTGCGCCGGTCGCCCGGCCGGCCTGTCTATAATGGAAAGCATTCGGGCCTGAACACCGTCGTGCTGCTCGCGGCACGCGGTGCCGGTCGCCACGCGCCGCGCGGCCGGTCTGTCCGACCCGATCCGATCAATCGGCAAAGCGCACGGAAAGTGCAAGGAGAGGGCCATGATCGAAGCCATTTCGCTCGGCGCGGGACTCGCGTGGGCGAGCGGCCTGCGCCTGTACCTGACGGTGCTGATCGCCGGCGTGCTGGCGCGGTTCGGCTGGCTCCATCTGCCCGACACGCTGGCCGTGCTGATGTCGCCGTGGGTCATCGGCGCCGCGGCCGTGCTCGCCGTGACCGAATTCCTTGCCGACAAGATTCCCGCGTTCGACTCGCTGTGGGATGCCGTGCATACCTTCATCCGCATTCCGGCCGGCGCCGTGCTCGCGGCCGGCGCGCTCGGCCATGCCGATCCGACCGTGCTGGCGGTCGCGGGGCTCGCCGGCGGCTCGCTCGCCGGCGCCGCGCACGTGGCGAAGGCCGGCACGCGCGCGCTGATCAACCTGTCTCCCGAACCGCTTTCGAACTGGGTCGCGTCGTCGACCGAGGACGGTCTCGTGGTCGGCGGGCTCGCGCTCGCATTCTTCGTTCCGCTCGCGTTCCTCGTGCTGCTCGCCGCGTTCATCGCGGCGTCGGCATGGGCGCTGCCGCGCCTGTGGCGCGGCGTGTCGGGCGGTTTTCGCGGGATGGCCAACCACATGGTGTCGCGGCTCAATTCGATCGGAGGGAAACGCGATTGAAGGGGCCGCAACAGGCGGCGCAGCCGCCGGCCGGCCAACCCGGCCATGACGGGCGCGCGCATGCGGGCCGCTTCGGGCTGCGCGACCTGATCCGCCAGGCCGCCCGGATGACCGCGCGCGACTGGCGCGCGGGCGAACTGACGCTGCTGGTCCTCGCGCTGGTGCTCGCGGTCGCGGCGCTGACGAGCGTCGGCTTTCTCGCCGACCGGCTGCGCCAGGGGCTCGAGCGCGACGCGCGCCAGATGCTCGGCGCCGATTTCGTCGTGCGCGCCGATCGCCCCGTCGATCCGTCGTTCGACCGGCAGGCTCGCGTGCTCGGCCTGCGTACCGCGACGACGGCCATCTTCCCGAGCATGATCGCGTCCGCCGCGGGCGGGCAGGCCGCCGATGCGGCGCCGTCGCGCCTCGCGGCCGTGAAGGCCGTGTCGCCCGGCTATCCGCTGCGCGGCGCGGTCGATATCCTGCCGGCCGGCGCGGCCGTCGCGCGGAAGGCGACCGCGATTCCCGCGCCCGGCACCGTCTGGGCCGACCCGGCGCTGCTCGACGCGCTGCACCTCAAGGCGGGCGATACGGTGCGCGTCGGGCTGCGCACGTTCACGGTCGCGGCCTCGATCTCCCGCGAACTCGATCGCGGCTTTTCGTTCGTCAATTTTTCCCCGCGGCTGATGATGCGCGCGGACGAGCTCGCCGCGACGGGGCTCACGGGCTACGGCAGCCGCGTCACGTACCGGCTGCTGGTCGCCGGCGACGCACCGGCCGTCGCGCGCTTCGAAGCGTATGCACACGCGCGCGTCGACGGCGGGAAACTGCGCGGCGTCGGGCTGGAGTCGTTGCAGGAAGGGCAGCCGCAGGTGCGGCAGACGCTGGATCGCGCGCGCCATTTCCTGACGCTCGTCGCATTGCTGACCGCGCTGCTCGCGGCGGTCGCGATTGCGATGGCCGCGCAGCGCTACATGCGGCGCCATCTCGACGGCGGCGCGACGATGCGCTGCCTCGGCGTGAGCCGCCGCACACTCGGCGCGCTGTTCGCGCTCGAATTCGTCGGCATCGGAATCGTGTCGGGCGCCGCGGGCGCGGTGCTCGGCTACGGCGGTCACTGGGCATTGCTGGCCGCGCTCGGCGGCCTGATCGACGTCGTGCTGCCGCCGCCCACGTTGTGGCCGGCGGTGATCGGCATGGGCGCCGCGCTCGTGCTGCTGCTCGGCTTCGCGCTGCCGCCGCTCGTGCCGCTCACACGCGTGCCGCCGGTGCGCGTGCTGCGGCGCGAGTGGGGCGATGCGTCGCGCACCGCGTGGGCCGCGTATGCGATCGGCGTCGTGCTGTTCGCGGGGCTGCTGATCGTGGCCGCCGGCAACCTGAAGCTCGGCCTGATCGTCGCGGGCGGCTTTGCCGGCGCGCTGGTCGGGTTCGCGCTGATCGCCCGGCTCGTACTGTTCGCCGCCGCGCGCGCGGTACGCAATGCGCGCGTGGCCGCGGGCGTCGGCTGGCGTTATGCGCTGGCGTCGCTGCATCGGCGCGGCACGGCCAGCGCGCTGCAGATCACCGCGCTCGCGCTCGGCCTGATGTGCCTGTTGCTGATCGCGATCACGCGCAACGACCTCGTGGCGGGCTGGCGGCAGTCGACGCCGCCCGATGCGCCGAACCAGTTCCTGATCGACATCCAGCCCGACCAGCGCGCCGATGTCGCCGCCTATCTGGCCGCGCACGGCGTGCGCGACGCCATCCCCGCGCCGATGGTGCGCGGCCGCCTCGTCGCGATCAACGGCAAGCCGGTGAATCCGGACGCGTACCCGTCCGAAGAGGCCCGCCGGCTCGTCGATCGCGAATTCAACCTGTCGTATACGACCGAGCTGCCGTCCGACAACCGGATCGTCGAAGGCGACTGGTTCGGTACCGCGGCCACGCCGCAGATCTCGATCGAAGCCGGCCTTGCGAAGACGCTGAACGTGAAGCCGGGCGACACGCTGCGCTTCGACGTGACGGGGCTGACGGTCGATGCGCCCGTCACGAGCGTGCGCAAGCTCGACTGGGGTTCGTTCCGCGTCAACTTCTTCGTGCTGATGCCGCCGCCGGTGCTGAAGGATTTTCCGGCCGTCTACCTGACGAGCTTCCATCTGCCGGCATCGGACGCCGCGCTGCTCGATCCGCTGATCGCGCGCTACCCGAACCTGACCGCGATCGACGTCGCGCCGATCCTCGCGCAGTTGCAGCGGATGATGCTGCAGGTGGTGGGGGCGGTGCAGTTCCTGTTTGCGTTCACGCTCGCGGCCGGCGTGCTCGTGCTGTACACGGCGCTCGCCGGCTCGCGCGACGAGCGCGTGCGCGAGGCCGCGCTGTTGCGCGCGCTCGGCGCGTCGCGCGCGCAGGTCAATGCGGTGCAGCGCGCGGAATTCATCGTGGTCGGCGCGCTGGCCGGCGCGCTGGCGTCGGCGGGCGCGATCGCGGTCGGCTGGGTGCTCGCGTCGCGCGTGTTCGATTTCCAGCTCGCCGTCGATCCGTGGCTCGTGCCGGCCGGCATCGCGGCCGGCGTCGTCTGCGCCGGTGCGGCCGGCTGGCTGAGCCTGCATAATGTGTTGCGGCGCCCCGCGCTGCAGTCGCTGCGCGACGCCTGAGCGTCGCCCGCAGCCCGAAGATCCCGTTTTCCGACTATCCGTATGACCGATGTGAATGACGATGCGCCGTCGCAGCCGACGGCGTTCGAGCTCGTGGGCGGCGAAGCCCGCGTGCGCGAAATGGTGGACCGCTTCTACGACCTGATGGACCTCGAGCCCGAGTTCGCGCAGATTCGCGCGCTGCATCCGCCGTCGCTCGACGGGTCGCGCGACAAGCTGTTCTGGTTCCTGTGCGGCTGGCTCGGCGGCCCCGACCACTACATCGGCCGGTTCGGCCATCCCCGGCTGCGCGCGCGGCACCTGCCGTTCCCGATCGCGTCGGTCGAGCGCGACCAGTGGCTGCGCTGCATGGCGTGGGCGATGGAGGATGTCGGGTTGCCGGAGCCGCTGCGCGAGCGGCTCATGCATTCGTTCTACGACACGGCCGACTGGATGCGCAACCGGCCCGGTTGATCGACCGGTACGCCGCTGCCTGCGCGCGGGACGATCTGCGTCTGGGCGCATGGGCAGCCCGGCGCGACACTGGCCGTTTCCCCCATCGATACGAGGCTCCCCCGATGACGACACAAGCGCTGTTTCGCGAAGACGCGTACCTCACGCGATGCGAGGCGATCGTCCAGGCCGTGGGCGACGACGGCATCCGCCTCGACCGCACGGTGTTCTATCCGCTCGGCGGCGGCCAGGCCGGCGACGCCGGCACGCTGACGCTGCCCGACGGCGGCACGATCGCGATTGCCGATACGCGCAAGGCGAAGTTCGACGGCGCGACGCCCGACGACGCCGTGCACGTGCCCGCGCCGGGCCAGGAGGCGCGCGTCGCGACGCTTGCTCCCGGCACGCGTGTGGTCGCCGCGATCGACTGGCCGCGCCGCTACCGGCACATGCGCCTGCACACGGCCGCGCACCTGATGTGCGCGGTGCTGCCGTACGCGGTCGACGGCTGCAGCGTGACGGCCGACTACGTGCGGCTCGATTTCGCGACGTCCGACGCGATCGACCGCGACGACGTCGAGCGGCGCCTCGCGGGCCTCGTCGACGGCGCGCATCCGGTCACGACCGAATGGATCACCGACGACGAGATGGCCGAGCGGCCCGAACTCGTGCGCACGATGAGCGTGAAGCCGCCGATGGGCCTCGGCCGCGTGCGGCTGCTGCGCATCGAAAACGTCGACCTGCAGCCGTGCGGCGGCACGCATGTGCGCAACACGTCCGAAATCGGCGGGCTGCGGGTCGCGAAACTGGAAAAGAAGAGTGCGCGCACACGGCGCCTCGTACTGGAGTTTGCATGACGATCGATAGCGGGAAAGCGGGCGCGGCGGTGCTGGATCCGCAAGCGCGCGAGATTCTGGATTTCTGGTTCGGCGAACCGGGCTCGGCCGAATTCGGGCAGGAACGCAAGATCTGGTTCAACGGCGGCGCGGCGTTCGACGACGTGCTGCGCACGCGTTACGGCGCGCTGCTCGACGCCGCGTGCGCCGGCGCCTGCGATCACTGGGCCGATTCGCCGGAGGGTGCGCTGGCGTTGATCGTCGTGCTCGACCAGTTCTCGCGCAACATCCATCGCGGCACGCCGCGCGCGTTTGCCGCCGATCCGAAGGCGCTCGCGCTCGCCCGCCGCCTCGTCGCTGCCGGCTGGGATGCGCAACTGCCGAGCGGACATCACCGTGCGTTCGCATATCTGCCGTTCGAGCACGACGAATCGGTCGAGAGCCAGCGCGAGGCCGTGCGCCTGTGCGCGGGCATCCGTGACGAGGCCGGATGCGAGAGTTATCACCGCTTCGCGTTGCTGCATGCGGCGATCGCCGAGCGCTTCGGCCGCTTTCCGCACCGGAACGCGATTCTCGGTCGCGCGTCGACCGACGAGGAAACGGTGTTTCTGCGGGAGCCCGGCTCGTCGTTCTGACGATCGGACATCGGTGTGGCGACGGAAGGGGCGGCGAGCCCGCCGACGCCGGCGGGTTCGTGCCGGCCGGCATCGCGCAAAGCGCGCGGCCGGTGCCGAAGCGGAAACTAAAGGCGGGCAGGACGGCGCATCGCGCCGCCCGATGTCATTGCAGGTGCTGTTCGGGCGTGCGCACGTAGACGCGCAGCAGTTCCGTGTTGTCGCCCGGGCGGGCGCCGGTCCAGAACAGCTTCCATTCGTTGCCGGGCGCCGGATCGACGGCCCGCACGCCCTGCACGATCATCCACGTGCAGCGCGTCGTCTTCGCGTCGTCGATCGGCGTGTGCTGGATGCCGGAGAAGTAGTACAGCATCGGCGCTTCCGATTCGCCGAGCCCGTGCAGGCTCGCCATGCAGTCGCCGTCGTTCCATTCGAGCGCGAGATGCGCGTTCAGGTCGTCGAACACCGAGCGATAGCTCTTCGCGACGTCGAGCCACGGCAGCAGCAGCGTATAGATGAGCCCCCACGCGACGAGCGCGCCGGCGCCCCACGACAGCGCGCCGCGCCACAAGCCGGTCGTGCGCAGCTTCGGCAGCAGCGTCAGCCAGCCGACCGTCAGCGCGAGCGCGCCGGTCACGAGCGCGGGCTGGATCGGCATCGTCCAGTCGAGCGGCAGCCACCGGCCGAGCAGCGCGAGATCGGCGCGCGACGCGGCCGGATCGGCCATCACCGCCCAGATCGCCCACGCGAGCACGACGACCGTGCCGAACAGGATACGGCTCAGGTAATCCCACGCGAGATGCAGCCGGCGCGGCAGGCGGTCGATCGCCTGCGCGGCGACCAGCGCGAGCGGTGCGAAGAACGGCAGGATGTAGAGCTGGCGCGACGTCGCGGACACCTGCAGCACCACGAGCCCGATGCCGGCGAACAGCACGGGCAGCGCGATGCGTGGTGCGTGCCAGTCGCGCCATGCGCCGCGGGCGAGCGCGACGATCGCGAGCGGGGCGACCGGGAAGCCGACGAGCACGAACGCGCGCAGGATGAAGAACGGCTTGTCGTTTTCGGCGCCCAGTTCGGGAACGGAGAAGCCGAAGAAGCGGCCGACGTTGTTGTCCCAGAACCACGTCATGAACAGCGTTTCCGAGCGCAGGAACAGGGCGGTCGGCCAGATCAGCGCGAACGGCGCGAACACGAGCGCGGCAATGCCGAGCGCGCGTGCGAACGAGCGGGTGCGGCAGGCCGGATAGAGCACCAGCGTGCAGACGAGCGTGGCCGCGAACACGAGCGGCACGAACAGCCCCTTCGCCATCAGCGCGATGCCGACGCCCGCGCCGAAGATCGGCGCGGCCCAGCGGCTCGCCGGATGCGCCGGCAGCCCGTGCCGCATCTGCTGTGCACGCGCGACGTGCTGGATCACGAGTTCGAGCAGCCCGCAGAACCCCATTGCCGTGCCGGCAAACAGCGCGACGTCCGTCATCATGTCGTGTACGTGCTTGATGACGACGAGCGTGCCCGCGCTCAGCACGACCGGGCCGAGCACGCGCAGGTCGAACCAGCTGTCCGCCCGGCTGGCCACGCGGGCCGCGCGCGCGATGAAGCCGAACGCGAGCGCGGCGAACAGGGCGCTCGCGAGGCGCGCCGCGTCGTGCAGCGGCATCACGCGCTGCAGCAGCCACGCGAGGCTGGTCGCGACCCACGCGTAAAGCGGCGGCTTTTCCATGAATGGCAGGCCGGCATTGGTCGGTACGACGAAGTCGCCGGTTTCGAGCATGTGCTGGATGATGCCGAACGTGTAGGTTTCGTCCTGTTTCCACGGATCGTGTCCGAGCACGCCGGGCAGCGTGTACGCGCACACCAGTGCGGCGACGAACAACCAGGCGCGCCAGCCGAGCAGCAGCGAGCGCTCGCGCGGGGTGCCGATGGCGGCGGTCGAAGCGGCGACGGGCGTGCCGCCGACGTCGAGCGTCGCGACGATGTCGGTATCGGCGGTCGAGCGGGTGTGCGCGGCCGGGGCGGGCACGGGCGTGCGTCGCCGGTTGGGCGCTGCGGTTCCAGGCATGGAAAAGATCTCGGGTCGAGTCGAGCCGGTCCGCGACATGGGCAGGACCGATAAGGGGCTACATCCGGGTAACGGACGGCGTGTTTAAGACACCTGTCTGAATGTCCGCTAGTAGAGCACGGAATTGTTACGGACGTTTACTGAAACTGTCACGGAATTGTGGAGATTTGTGGCGCCGTGACCACGGGGCGGTTTTCGACCGCTGTATTGTTGCGCCGCGCGTCAGCTTAGCGGCCGCCGCCGACGTCGAGCAGGGCGCCCGTCGTGTAGGACGCCATATCGCCGAGCAGCCAGACGATCGCCTCGGCGATCTCCTGCGCTTCGCCCGCGCGGCCGAGCGGTGTCTGCGCGCCGAGACGGGCCGCCCGGCCCGGCTGGCCGCCGCTTGCATGAATTTCGGTCTCGATCAGGCCGGGGCGCACCGCGTTGACGCGCACGCCGTGCGGGCCGAGTTCCTTTGCCAGGCCGATCGTCAGCGAATCGACCGCGCCTTTCGAGCCCGCGTAGTCGACGTACTCGTTCGGCGAGCCGAGCCGCGACGCGATCGACGACACGTTGACGATCGCGCCGCCGCGGCCGCCACGGTCGGTGGCCAGCCGGCGCGCGGCTTCGCGCGCGCACAGATAGGCGCCGAGCACGTTGGTATCGAACATCCGCCGCAGCCGGTCGACCGGCATGTCGGCGAGCGGCATCGACGGCGCGACGATGCCTGCATTGTTGACCAGCGCGTCGAGGCGCCCGAATTCGGCGGCAACGGTGTCGAACATCGCGACGACGTCCGCCTCGTTCGCGACGTCGCCCGCGACGATGCACGCGCGGCCGCCCGCGTCGCGCACGGCCTGCGCGGTCCGTTCGGCCGTCGCCGCGTCGCGCGCGTAGTTGATGCCGACGTCCCAGCCGCGTTCGGCCGCGAGCACGGCGGTCGCGCGGCCGATGCCACGGCTCGCGCCGGTGATGAGGACGGCCTTGCGCTCGGACGGTGCGGTCATCGCGTGCGGGTTCCGGTGAGGATTACTTCGCGGCGTCGGATGCCCACTTGTCGCGGGCGGGCGGCTGGTAGCGGCGCAGCCGCTCGATCAGCCCGGCGGGTTCCGATTCGACGCACAGCGCGTCGAAATAGGCCGGCCGCATGAAGCCTTCGTCGACCG
This sequence comes from Burkholderia sp. BCC1208, assembly GCF_902833095.1. Classification (NCBI taxonomy): domain Bacteria; kingdom Pseudomonadati; phylum Pseudomonadota; class Betaproteobacteria; order Burkholderiales; family Burkholderiaceae; genus Burkholderia; species Burkholderia sp. BCC1208. The sequence continues at coordinate 266,216 of NZ_CADFDY010000013.1, forward strand.
TATGGCGCAACAGCGCGATCAGCGGATCGTAGAACGAATCGATGTTGTAGAGCGCGACGGGCTTGCGGTGATAGCCGAGCTGCGCCCACGTGTAGACCTCGAAGAGCTCCTCGAGCGTGCCGGCGCCGCCGGGCATCGCGACGAACGCATCGGAGAGGTCGGCCATCATCTTCTTGCGATGGTGCATGTCGGGCACGACGTGCAGTTCCGACAGCCCCGTATGGCCGACTTCCTTGTCGACGAGCAATTCGGGGATCACGCCGACCGCACGGCCGCCGGCCGCCATCACTTCGTCGGCGATCACGCCCATCAGGCCGACGCGGCCGCCGCCGTACACGAGCGTGAGGCCTGCATCGACGAGCGCGCGGCCGAAGGCGCGCGCGGCATCGGCATAGACGGGCCGCACGCCGGACGACGAGCCGCAGTAAACGCAGACTGCCTTCATTGCTTGGCGTCCTTGGCCGGGGGCTGCCCAACGGTGACCGGCCCGCCGGCGGGGCGCGGCGAACCGTCGCGCGGCGGCAGGTAGTCGGTGAACTGGCGCTTGGGCAGCTTGCCGGAGACCAGATCGTCGAACAGCTGGCGCGAACGGCCGCGCAGGTACGGGGCCATCACCGAGATCACGTGCATGCTGACCTGGTGCAGCTCTTCGCGAATCGCGTCCTGGTCGTTGTATTTGCGCGGGTGCATCACGTACTGGTACGACAGCCAGTACGTCGAGATCACCGCCATGTTGGTCGCGATGACCTCGATCTCGGCGGGCGTCGCGACCATTTCGGCATCGGACACGAGCAGCTCGCACATGTCGTGCGCGAAGCGCACCTTGTGGCTGATGATCTGCTTGAAGTGCGTCTCGAGCGTGCGGTTGCGGGCGAGCAGGTCGTTGAGGTCGCGATACAGGAACCGGTAAGTCCACATGAAGTCGGCCATGTACTGCAGGTACGACCAGGTTTCGTCGATCGTCGGACGATGATCTTCGGGGAAGCGCAGCCGCCGTTCGATCTGCTGCTCGAACTGCGCGAAGATGCTGTTGATGATGTCGTCCTTGTTGCGGAAATGGTAGTACAGGTTGCCTGGACTGATTTCCATTTCCTCGGCGATCGTCGTGGTGGTGACGTTCGGCTCGCCGATCTCGTTGAAGAGTTTCAACGACAACTCGAGAATCCGTTCGCGGGTGCGGCGGGGAGGTTTCGCTTCCATGTCGTCCGGCCCTGTGTGTGCCGGACTGGCGGGCGCTGCAATCGATGCTGCGTGATTCGTCCGGCGCGGGTTGCTGTTCTATGTCTAGCGGACGATTATAAACCGGGGTTTCGCCACATCGGGGCATTTCGTGATCGCGGCCCCGCGCGGCGCATGGTGCAGCGCCGCACGCGGGCGGCGGGGCGGGCGCCCGGGGAGTGCCTAGGGCCAGCGCAAGCCCGTTATTGGCGTGAACAGGCCCTAGAAGCCGAGCCAGCGTGCGACGACCGGGCCGAGCACGAAGCCCCAGGTCGTCACGCACGCGAACAGCGCGACCGTCACGGCCGCGCTGCCGAGGTCCTTCGCGCGCTTCGAGAGTTCGTGGCGCTCGAGCGAGATGCGGTCGATCGCGGCTTCGACGCTCGAGTTCAGCAGCTCGACGATCAGCACCAGCAGCACCGACGCGATCAGCAGCGCGCGCGACGGGGCCGGCACCGGCGCGAATGCGCCGATCGGCAGCATCAGCGCGGCGAGCGTGAGCTCCTGGCGAAACGCGCTTTCCTCGCGGATCGCGACGCGAAAGCCGTTCAGCGAATGCTTGAGCGCGAACCACGCGCGCGTGATGCCGCGGTGGCGCTTGTACGGGTTCGGCGGCAGCGGCGTCAGCTGATCGTCCGGGCCGAGCGGCTCGTGCGGATGCGCGTCCGTTTCGGCGTGCGACTCTTCCTCGTCGAACGGGTGGTGCCGTGGCGGCGTTGCGGCGGGGGGCGGGATCTTGTCGTTCAGGTCTCGTTTCAAACGGCGGCACCTTCGGCGGGCGAGTACGCGGTCTTCGGCAGCGGCTTCAGATGCGACGCGAACTGCTCGGATGCCGCGCGCCACGAGAAGCGTTCCGCCCACGCGCGCGCAGTCGTGCGTTCGATCTTCAGCGCCTCGAGGCAGGCTTCCTGCAGGTCCTCGTGCATCGCGCCGGCGTCGCCTCCGCTGAGCACGTCGATCGGGCCCGTGACGGGATACGCGGCCACCGGCGTGCCGCAGGCGAGCGCCTCGAGCAGCACGAGGCCGAACGTGTCGGTGCGACTCGGGAACACGAACACGTCGGCCGCAGCATACACCTTCGCGAGCTCGGCCTGCGACAGCACGCCGAGATAGTTCGCCTCCGGGTAGCGCGACTTCAGTTCCGCGAGCGCGGGGCCTTCGCCCGCGACCCACTTCGAGCCGGGCAGATCGAGGCGCAGGAACGCCTCGACGTTCTTCTCGATCGCGACGCGGCCCACGTACAGGAAGATCGGCCGCGCGGTATTGAGCACCTTCGACTCCATCGGCCGGAAGATGTCGAGATCGACGCCGCGGGTCCACAGCACCACGTTCGTGAAGCCGAATTTCTCGAGGTCCTCCTTGACGACCGGCGTCGGCGCCATCACCGCGAGCGACGGGCCGTGGAACCAGTGCAGGAAGCGGTAGGTCGCGGCGAGCGGAATGCCGAAGCGCGCCTGCACGTATTCCGGAAAGCGCGTGTGATAGGCGGTCGTGTACGGCAGCTTGTGCGCGCGCGCATAGCGCCGGGCGGCCATGCCGAGCGGGCCTTCGGTCGCGATGTGCAGCGCGTCGGGTGCGAACGCATCGATCCGCGCGCGCAGCTTGCGGTACGGCAGGATCGACAGGCGGATCTCGGGGTAGGTCGGGCAGGGCACCGTGCGGAATTCCAGCGGCGTCAGCAGTTCGACACGGTGGCCGAGCGCCGTGAGTTCGCGCGACGTGCTCTTCAGCGTGCGCACGACGCCGTTGACCTGCGGTTCCCACGCGTCGGTGACAATCATGATCTTCATCGCGGCATGTCCTGGAAATAGGGTTGAGTCAGGCAGTGGCCTTGGCCTTGCGCGACGTGATCTCCGACGGTGCGGAGCGCATCACCGTCCAGTAGACGATCTTCAGTTCGCCTTCCATCGTTTCGATGAGCGCGGACAGGCTTTCGACCCAGTCGCCGTCGTTGCAGTACAGCACACCGTCGATGTCGCGGATCTCGGCCTTGTGGATGTGGCCGCACACGACGCCGTCGCAGCCGCGGCGGCGGGCCTCGTCGGTCATCACGGTCTCGAACTGCGAGATGAAGTTGACTGCGTTCTTCACCTGGTGCTTCAGGTACTGCGACAGCGACCAGTACTGGAAGCCCAGCCGGCTGCGGATCCGGTTGAACCAGCGGTTCAGCACGAGGATCAGCGTGTAGAGCGTGTCGCCGAGGTACGCGAGCCATTTCGCGTGCTGGATCACGCCGTCGAACAGGTCGCCGTGCACGATCCACAAACGTTTGCCTGCAAGCGTCGTGTGGAATGCCTCGCCGCGCACCTGGATGTCGCCGAACGCGAGATCGCAGAACTGCCGCGCGCCTTCGTCGTGGTTGCCGGGGATGTAGACCACCTGCGTGCCCTTGCGCGCCTTGCGCAGGATTTTCTGCACGACGTCGTTGTGCGCCTGCGGCCAGTACCAGCCTTTCTTCAACTGCCAGCCGTCGATGATGTCGCCGACGAGGTACAGGTATTCCGAGTCGTTGTGACGCAGGAAATCCAGCAGGTAGGGCGCCTGGCAGCCGCTCGAGCCGAGGTGGATGTCGGACAGCCAGATGGTGCGGTAGCGATGGGCGGACGGCTCGGGGTCCTCGTGCTGCGTGGTGTGCGCGACGGGCGGTTTTTGCGACACCACGCCGTCGGTTGCCCCCGAGCCGGACAGGAACGCAGTGGCGGCGCGAGCGCCGATGGGATGACGAAACAGTGAGGTCGCGGATGTTTTCTGGCCCATGCATGACTCGCGCCGGTTGACAGTACCGGCATTGCGCCATGCGGGCGTGACTGTGCCATGACAGTCACGAGACGTTCTTATTACGACCGTTGAAGGGTGTTTAGCAGTGAATGGACAAGTGTTGAGTAACCTGCCGCACTGAACGGTCGTCGCTTGTCCGGCAAGGCCATCCGGGTCGACGAGGGCGCGCCGAACGTGCGGCTTTCGTCTGGCGAAAGCCGCGCGTCAGCGCGGGATCGCGACGACGCGCGTGCGCGCGATCCGGTCGTGCGGGAACTGGCGATCGGCGTGCAAGCGGGAGGCACCGGCCCACGCGACGATCCATGCGGCGGTGAGCGCGAGCGTGACGGGTACCGACAGGCCGACGAGCGGGTGCAGCGCGAGCGGCGGCAGGAACCACAGCCAGCCGAGCACGTAGCGGACGAGCGCGTGGCCGGCGCTCAGCGGCCGGCCGCTCGACGATTCGAGCCGTAGCCGCCAGGTTTTCATCGGCAGCGTCTGGCCGCCGTGCGTCCAGAACCACACGAAATACGCGCCGACGACGAGCGCGATCCACGCGGCGAGCAGGTTGTGATGGACGAGGCCGTTGCGTTGCTGGGTCGCGAGGCTGAACGCGAGCCCGGCGAAGAACACGACGCCGAACAGCAGCACGCCTTCGTAGAGCAGCGCGGCGAGGCGCCGCCGTACGGACGGCGCGGCGGCCTGGGTCTCGGGCGCGCGGGCGTTCGCCACGGCCGCTCAGGAGCCCTTGAACAGCGAAGGCGCGTCGGCGGGCGACACCGGCGCCACGGCGGCCGGTGCGGATGCGGTGCCGGAGGTCGACGACGCGGGCACCGGCTGCGCGGCGGCGCCGGCCGACGCGGGCGCCGGGGCAGCGGCCGCGCCGCTCGCCGGGTGTTCGTGCGCGTTGACGAGGCGGCGCACGTCACGGTCGGCGACGGTCGGCGGCGCACTGACGACACTCGGCTTGCGGCGGCGCTCGGCGGCGGCAAGCCGTTCCTTCTGCTCCTCGGGGAGTTGCTGGTAGGCCTTCCAGGCGCGCTCGCGCGCCTGCGCGGACAGTTCCTTCGCGCTCTGGTAGTTCTCGCGCGCGACGCGGCGCTGCTCGGGCGTCATCTTCGCCCATTCGGTCATCCGCTCCTGCAGCCGCTTCTGGTCATCCGGCGACAACTTCGCGAAACGCGATGCGATCTTCAGCCATTTGCGCTTTCGGGCGTCGCTGAAGCCGTCCCACTGGTCGGCGAACGGCGCGAGGGCCGCGTGCTGCGCCGGCGTGAGGCGCGCCCACGACAGCGGGCCGGCGGCGGCCGGCAGCGGCAGGGGCAGCGGAGGGAGTTCGGTGGTCAGCCCGGTCGCGGTCGACGCGGGCGCGGCGGTGCTGGTGGTCGCGACGGGAGCCGTTGCGGGGGCCGGGTGGAATCGGGGATACGTGGCGACGTACGAAACGGCGATCGCGATCACGCATCCGAAAAATACGGCCAGGCCGCGCTTCTGACTCACCCGTACGATCCCCTCGTTATTGTCTGTTAGTGAGCGCGCGAAAGATACGCGTTGAACCCGTGGTCGAGATACGCATTGAGCGGCAGGTCGTCGCTGAGCATCGCCGCGTCGATGTCGGCGAGTTCGGCGGTGCGCTGCATGTCTTCCCAGTACGCGATGCCGACGAGCCCCGCGAGCAGCAACGCGAGCGGCCATGCGCGCAGCAGCCGGCGCGCGAGCGACGCGTGCGGGCGGCCGGTCGGCGCGTGGTTCGCGGGCGTCAGGCCGTAAGCGCCGGCCGCGCCGGCGAAGGCCGGCACGAACACCGGCGCGGTCGCGGCTTCGGGCTTCTTGCGCGCGAGCGCGGCCCGGCGGGCGACGGCCAGCCGATCGGTGGTCGCGGCAGGCAGGGCGGCCGCGCGCTCGTCCAGCGCGCGGCGCACCTTCAGCGCGAATTCGTGTTCTCGGTTTGCGGGAGCGGAGCTCATAGCGTGATTCCTTTGGCCTTGAGCGCTTGCGCCAGAGTGTGGGTGGCTCGCGAGCAGTGCGTCTTGACGCTGCCCTCGGAGCACCCCATCGCGGCGGCAGTCTCGGCGACATCCATATCTTCCCAATAACGCATCAGGAACGCTTCCCGTTGACGCGTCGGAAGTTTCTGGATTTCTTCGTCGATCAGGGCCAGAACCTGCTCTCTCTCGAGGCGGTGCTCGCTGCTCTCGACGCCCGCGTTGTCGTCCGCGGATTCGAGCGTTTCGAGCGGGTCGAAGTCGTCGTCGTCGGTGTTGTTCAGCGACGAGAAGAGCGTCACCCACGTGTTGCGGACCTTCTGCCGGCGGAACCAGTCGTGGATCGCGTTCTGCAGGATCCGCTGAAAAAGCAGCGGCAGCTCGGCCGCCGGCCGGTCGCCGTATTTTTCAGCGAGCTTGATCATCGCGTCCTGCACGATGTCGAGCGATGCATCGTCGTCACGTACGGCGTACGCAGCCTGCTTGAACGCGCGCCTTTCGACGCCCGCCAGAAAGTCGGCGAGTTCCTTGTCTGATGCCATTCCGTGAAGGTATGCGCTGCGGCCCGCTGCGTGGTGTAAAAGGTCGAAAAATTTCGTAAAACCCGCGGATGCTATCAAATTTTCGTCCGACTTGGCAGCGGGTCGGGCGCCGCACGTTGCGCGCGGACCGCGCCGGCGGGGCGCCGGGCGGCGCGCATGATGCGCTGCGGGATATTTTGCTTGACGGCTCAATCGTGAGCCGCTATCGTCGGCGGTTCGCAACATGAAGTGATGGTCTCATTTGAGGCTGGCCCAAGAAGCCCGCCCTTCAAACTGGACGCGCCGCTTGAACCCGAGCCACAAGCCCGGCAGAGAGCACCCGATCAATTTTTTGCCGAAAATTCGAAAGGTCAAAATGAACATGCCCAGCGCGGAATTCTCCACGTCGGAACCCCTTTCCCCTCCCGATAGCGACTCCATCGGCGGTACCGTGCTCATGAAGGCACTGGCCGACGAAAACGTCGAATTCATCTGGGGCTATCCCGGCGGCTCGGTTCTCTACATCTACGACGAGCTGTACAAGCAGGACAAGATTCAGCACGTGCTGGTGCGCCATGAACAGGCGGCCGTGCACGCAGCCGATGCGTATGCGCGCTCCACCGGCAATGTCGGCGTCTGCCTCGTGACGTCGGGCCCCGGTGTCACCAACGCGGTGACCGGCATCGCAACGGCCTACATGGATTCGATCCCGATGGTCGTGATCAGCGGCCAGGTGCCGACGGCCGCGATCGGTCAGGATGCGTTCCAGGAATGCGACACCGTCGGCATCACGCGTCCGTGCGTGAAGCACAACTTCCTCGTGAAGGACGTGCGCGACCTCGCGGAAACCGTCAAGAAGGCGTTCTATATCGCCCGCACCGGCCGTCCGGGCCCGGTGCTGATCGACATCCCGAAGGACATCTCGAAGACGCCGTGCCAGTACGAGCCGATCAAGAGCGTATCGCTGCGTTCGTACAACCCCGTCACGAAGGGCCATTCGGGCCAGATCCGCAAGGCCGTGTCGCTGCTGCTGACGGCGAAGCGCCCGTACATCTACACGGGTGGCGGCATCATCCTCGCCGACGCGTCGCGTGAACTGAACCAGTTCGCGGACCTGCTCGGCTACCCGGTCACGAACACGCTGATGGGCCTCGGCGGCTATCGCGCGTCGGACAGGAAATTCCTCGGCATGCTCGGCATGCACGGCACCTACGAAGCGAACATGGCGATGCAGCACTGCGACGTGCTGATCGCGATCGGCGCCCGCTTCGACGACCGCGTGATCGGCGACCCGGCGCACTTCGCGTCGCGCCCGCGCAAGATCATTCACATCGACATCGACCCGTCGTCGATCTCGAAGCGCGTGAAGGTCGACATCCCGATCGTCGGCGACGTGAAGGAAGTGCTGAAGGAACTCATCGAACAACTGCAGACGGCCGAGCATGGCCCCGACACCGAGGCGCTCGCGCAATGGTGGAAGGACATCGAAGGCTGGCGCGCGAAGGACTGCCTGAAGTTCGACCGCGAAAGCGAGATCATCAAGCCGCAGTACGTGGTCGAGAAGGCGTGGGAGCTGACGGACGGCAATGCGTTCGTGTGCTCGGACGTTGGCCAGCACCAGATGTGGGCCGCGCAGTTCTACCGCTTCAACAAGCCGCGTCGCTGGATCAACTCCGGCGGCCTCGGCACGATGGGCTTCGGCCTGCCGGCGGCGATGGGCGTCAAGATGGCCCATCCGGACGACGACGTGCTGTGCATCACGGGCGAAGGCTCGATCCAGATGTGCATCCAGGAACTGTCGACCTGCCTGCAGTACGACACGCCCGTGAAGATCATTTCGCTGAACAACCGCTACCTCGGCATGGTCCGCCAGTGGCAGCAGATCGAATACAGCAAGCGCTATTCGCATTCGTACATGGATGCGCTGCCCGATTTCGTGAAGCTCGCCGAAGCGTACGGCCATGTCGGCATGCGGATCGAAAAGACTTCGGATGTGGAGCCGGCGCTGAAGGAAGCGCTGCGCCTGAAGGACCGCACCGTGTTTCTCGACTTCCAGACCGATCCGACCGAAAACGTCTGGCCGATGGTACAGGCCGGCAAGGGCATCACCGAGATGCTGCTCGGATCGGAAGATCTGTAACGGCGCGACGCGCGCCCGGCCCGATGCGGCCGCCTTCACGAAGGGCGGTGCGGCACGCGGCGGCGCGCGGCGCGAGTGAATCGACACGGACACATTCTGGAAGAAGCGAACATGAGACACATCATTTCCGTCCTGCTGGAGAACGAACCGGGCGCGCTGTCGCGCGTGGTCGGCCTGTTTTCCGCACGCGGCTACAACATCGAAACCTTGACGGTGGCGCCGACCGAAGACCAATCGCTGTCGCGGCTCACCATCGTTTCCATTGGCTCCGACGACGTGATCGAACAGATCACGAAGCATCTGAACCGCCTGATCGAGGTGGTGAAAGTGGTGGACCTGACCGACGGTGCACACATCGAACGCGAGCTGATGCTGATCAAGGTACGTGCAGTGGGCAAGGAGCGCGAAGAAATGAAGCGGATGTCGGACATTTTCCGCGGCCGCATCATCGACGTGACCGAAAAGACCTACACGATCGAATTGACGGGCGCGAGCGACAAGCTCGACGCATTCATCCAGGGGCTGGACGCCAGCGCGATCCTCGAGACCGTGCGTACCGGCAGCTCCGGCATCGGACGCGGCGAGCGCATCCTGAAGGTGTGATGCCGAAATTGCCAATGAGGCACGCCGGGTGCGCCGTCATGTCCCGGCCCGCAGTACTCCATCCGAACGAATTGTTGAATTTTTGAATTAGCGAAGGAACCATCATGAACGTTTTCTACGACAAAGACGCCGACCTCTCCCTCATCAAGGGCAAGCAAGTCACCATCATCGGCTACGGCTCGCAAGGCCACGCGCACGCACTGAACCTGAAGGACAGCGGCGTGAACGTGACGGTCGGCCTTCGCAAGGACGGCGCGTCGTGGAGCAAGGCCGAGAACGCCGGCCTGTCGGTCAAGGAAGTCGCGGAAGCGGTGAAGGGCGCGGACGTCGTCATGATGCTGCTGCCGGACGAGCAGATCGCCGACGTCTACGCGAAGGAAGTGCACGCGAACATCAAGCAGGGCGCGGCGCTGGCATTCGCACACGGCTTCAACGTCCACTACGGCCAGGTGATCCCGCGCGCCGACCTCGACGTGATCATGATCGCGCCGAAGGCCCCGGGCCACACCGTGCGCGGCACGTATGCACAAGGCGGCGGCGTGCCGCACCTGATCGCGGTTGCGCAGAACAAGTCGGGCGCGGCACGCGACATCGCGCTGTCGTACGCGGCGGCCAACGGCGGCGGTCGTGCCGGCATCATCGAGACGAACTTCCGTGAAGAAACCGAAACCGACCTGTTCGGCGAGCAGGCCGTGCTGTGCGGCGGTACCGTCGAGCTGATCAAGGCGGGTTTCGAGACGCTGGTCGAAGCCGGCTACGCGCCGGAAATGGCGTACTTCGAGTGCCTGCACGAACTGAAGCTGATCGTCGACCTGATCTACGAAGGCGGCATCGCGAACATGAACTACTCGATCTCGAACAACGCCGAGTACGGCGAGTACGTGACCGGCCCGCGCGTCGTCACGGAAGAGACGAAGAAGGCGATGAAGCAGTGCCTGACCGACATCCAGACGGGCGAGTACGCGAAGAGCTTCATTCTCGAGAACAAGGCAGGCGCGCCGACGCTGCAGTCGCGCCGCCGCCTGACGGCCGAGCACCAGATCGAGCAGGTTGGCGCGAAGCTGCGTGCGATGATGCCGTGGATCGCGAAGAACAAGCTCGTCGACCAGACGAAGAACTAAGCACCACGTGCTGTTCCGGCCCTTCGAACGGAGGGCCGGCATCAAAAAGCCGTCCGAAGGCAGCAGTGCCCCGGGCGGCTTTTGTTATGCTACGGGCTTTGCAATTCACCGAACACAGAACGAATCCATGAACTATCCTCATCCGATCATCGCGCGCGAAGGCTGGCCGTTCATCGCGATTGCAGCCGTCATCGCGTTGTTGATCCATGCCGTCGGGGGCTTCGGCTTCGCGTGGCCGTTCTGGCTGCTGCTCGCCTTCGTCGTCCAGTTCTTCCGCGATCCGCAGCGCCCGATCCCGGCGCAGCCGAACGCGGTGCTGTGCCCGGCGGACGGCCGCATCGTCGCGGTCGAGACCGCGCAGGATCCGTACGCGAACCGCGAAGCGCTGAAGATCAGCGTGTTCATGAATGTCTTCAACGTCCATTCGCAGCGTTCGCCGGTCGATGGCGCGATCAGCAAGGTCGAGTATTTCCCGGGCGCGTTCCTGAACGCGGCGATCGACAAGGCGTCGACCGAGAACGAGCGCAATGCGGTCGTGATCCAGACGGCGAGCGGCAAGACCGTCACCGCCGTGCAGATCGCGGGCCTCGTCGCGCGCCGGATTCTCTGCTACGTCCGTGCCGGCGAGCCGCTGTCGCGCGGCCAGCGCTACGGTTTCATCCGCTTCGGTTCGCGCGTCGACGTGTACCTGCCGCTCGGCAGCCGCGCGAAGGTGTCGATCGGCGAGAAGGTCTACGCGTCGTCGACGATCCTCGCCGAGCTCGAGCAGTAAGGGGCGGGGCGCACGATGGCCGCATTCAAACCGCGTCGGCCGCGCAACGGCTCCAGCCAGACGCCACGCCCGTTCCGCCGCAACAAGATAATGGCGCCCGATCAGGCGCCGCTCGAAAGCCGCCGCGCCGCGCGCCAGCGGTTCCTGAAGACGCGCGGCATCTACCTGCTGCCGAATGCATTCACGACCGCCGCGCTGTTCTGCGGCTTCTTCGCGGTCGTGCAGGCGATGAACGTGCGCTTCGAGATCGCGGCGATCGCGATTTTCGTCGCGATGGTGCTCGACGGGATGGACGGGCGCGTTGCGCGCATGACGCATACGCAGAGCGCGTTCGGCGAGCAGTTCGACAGCCTGTCGGACATGGTGTCGTTCGGCGTCGCGCCCGCGCTCGTGATGTACGAGTGGGTGCTGAAGGATCTCGGCCGCTGGGGCTGGCTCGCCGCGTTCGTCTACTGCTCGGGCGCCGCGCTGCGCCTCGCGCGCTTCAACACGAACATCGGCGTGGTCGACAAGCGCTTCTTCCAGGGGCTGCCGAGCCCGGCCGCCGCCGCGCTGATCGCGGGCTTCGTGTGGCTTGCCACCGACAACCGCGTGCCGATGAAGCTCGGCTGGCTGCCGTGGGTCGCGTTCGTGCTGACGATCTACGCAGGCGTGACGATGGTGTCGAACGCGCCGTTCTACAGCGGCAAGGCGCTCGACGTGCGGCACCGCGTGCCGTTCGCGGCGATCCTGCTCGTCGTCGTCGCGTTCGTGCTCGTGTCGTCCGATCCGCCGCTGATGCTGTTCTGCCTGTTCGTGCTGTACGGGCTGTCCGGCTACGTGTTCTGGGCCTACATGGCCGTGCGCGGGCGCGCGAATCCGGCGCGCTCGTCGCAGCGCGATCACTGACGCCCGCGCGCGATTTGCCCGGAAACGGCGGCCTCGCGGCCGCCGTTTTCATTTGCCCCTTTTTCGAGCCGGGCCGCGTCGATTCCGGGGTGCCGTCCGATTGCGCGGCCAGCGGAATGTCGCTATAGTCTTTGGCATGACTGCATTTCCCCGCCTCCCCCTCCTTCTAGCCGGTGCGCCGCTACGCGCGCTAGCTTTGGCGCGCCTGCCGCGCTGACCGTTCTCGCCCTCCGTCTCAAGCCTCGTCTGTTGTTGAACGTCGCCAGCGGTGGCGCGATCTCGTTACGTTTGACTTCCGTATAAAAGAGCCCTGGAGCCCCCCATGACAGACAAGCTGATCATTTTCGATACGACGTTGCGTGACGGCGAGCAATCGCCCGGCGCGTCGATGACGAAGGAAGAGAAAATCCGCATCGCGAAGCATCTCGAGCGGATGAAGGTCGACGTGATCGAGGCCGGCTTCGCCGCCAGCTCGAACGGCGACTTCGACGCGATCCACACGATCGCTGGTCTCGTGAAGGACAGCACGATCTGTTCGCTGGCGCGGGCCAACGACAAGGACATCCAGCGCGCGGCCGATGCGCTGAAGCCGGCCGAGAGCTTCCGGATCCACACGTTCATCGCGACGTCGCCGCTGCACATGGAGAAGAAGCTGCGGATGACGCCCGACCAGGTGTTCGAGCAGGCGCGCCTCGCGGTGCGTTTCGCGCGCAAGTTCACCGACAACGTCGAGTTCTCGCCGGAAGACGGCAGCCGCTCCGACCTGGATTTCCTCTGCCGCGTGCTGGAGGCCGTGATCGCCGAAGGCGCGACGACGATCAACATCGCCGACACGGTCGGCTACGGCGTGCCGGAGCTCTACGGCAACCTCGTGAAGACGCTGCGCGAGCGCATTCCGAACTCGGACAAGGCGATCTTCTCGGTGCACTGCCATAACGACCTCGGGATGGCGGTCGCGAACTCGCTCGCCGGCGTGAAGATCGGCGGCGCACGCCAGATCGAGTGCACGATCAACGGCCTCGGCGAGCGCGCGGGCAACACGTCGCTCGAGGAAATCGTGATGGCGGTGAAGACGCGCAAGGACTACTTCGGCCTCGACGTCGGTATCGATACCACGCAGATCGTGCCCACCTCGAAGCTCGTGTCGCAGATCACCGGCTTCGTCGTGCAGCCGAACAAGGCGGTGGTCGGCGCGAACGCGTTCGCGCACGCGTCGGGCATTCACCAGGACGGCGTGCTGAAGGCGCGCGACACCTACGAGATCATGCGCGCGGAAGACGTGGGCTGGACCGCGAACAAGATCGTGCTCGGCAAGCTGTCGGGCCGCAACGCGTTCAAGCAGCGCCTGCAGGAGCTCGGCGTATCGCTCGACAGCGAAGCGGAATTGAACGCCGCGTTCATGCGCTTCAAGGATCTGGCCGACCGCAAGGCGGAGATCTTCGACGAGGACATCATCGCGATCGTGTCCGAGGAGTCGGCGCTCGCGCAGGAGCAGGAGCACTTCAAGTTCGTGTCGCTGTCGCAGCGTTCGGAAACGGGCGAGCAGCCGCAGGCGAAGGTCGTGTTCGCGGTCGAAGGCAAGGAAGTGACCGGCGAGGCGCGCGGCAACGGTCCGGTCGATGCGACGTTCAATGCGATCGAGGGCGAAGTCGGCAGCGGGTCCGAGCTGCTGCTGTACTCGGTGAACGCGATCACGACCGGCACGCAGGCGCAGGGCGAAGTGACCGTCCGGCTGTCGAAGAGCGGGCGGATCGTCAACGGCGTCGGCACCGATCCGGATATCGTCGCCGCCTCCGCGAAAGCGTACATTTCCGCGCTGAACAAGCTGCATTCGAAGGACGACAAGGTCAACCCGCAGCGCTCGTAAGCGCCGCGCGTCGCGCAGCCTCGAAACGCCCCGTGCGGCCTTGCGCCGCCGGGGCGTTTTTTCATGCTTCGCTCATTCGGCGGCCGGCGCGCGGAACAGCCAGCGGCGCGAGGCCGGGCGGGGCGCCGGATTGCGCCGGCGGAACTCGACCGAGATCCCGCGCCGCGGCGCATCGGCGACGAACGCATCGAGCAGTTCGAGCACGTCGTGATCGATGTAGTCGGCGCGCGTCGCGTCGATGATCACCGCCGCCCGGTCCGGAATGTGCCGCAGGTGGTGCTTGACCTGCACCTTGCCGATGAACGACACGTCCTTGCGGAACGACAGCAGGAAGTGGTCGTCGTGCTGCGCGAGCGTGACGGGGCTCTTCAGGTTCGCGAAGGCGACGGCCAGCACGCTGCACGCGAGGCCGAGCGCGATGCCGAACAGCAGGTCGACCGTCAGCACGCCGGCGATCGTCGCGGCGAACGGCACGAACGCGGCCGGCCCCTGTTTCATCACCGAGCGGAACAGCGCCGGCTTCGCCAGCTTGAAGCCCGTGTGGATCAGGATCGCGGCCAGGCTCGCGAGCGGGATCAGGTTGATCAGCCCCGTGAGCGCGAACACGCTGGCGAGCAGCAGCACCCCGTGGACGATCGCCGACATCCGGCTTTGCGCGCCCGCGTTGACGTTCACCGAGCTGCGCACGATCACCGACGTGATCGGCAGGCCGCCGACCGCACCTGCGACGAGGTTACCGACGCCTTGGGCCTTCAGTTCGCGATCGGGCTGCACCGGTCGGCGCTTGGGGTCGATCTGCTCGACCGCTTCGAGGCTCAGCAGCGTCTCGAGGCTGGCGACGACCGCGAGCGTGATCGCGACGCGCCATACGTCGGGATTGACGAGCTGCGCGAAGTTCGGGCCGAGCTCCGCGTGCTTGAGCGATGCGGCGAATGCGGTGAACGATCCGAGTTCGGGCAGCGTGACGCGATGGGCGGCGCCCGGCGCGACCGCGGGCGCGACGAAGCCCAGCACGAGCGTCGCGCCGATCCCGAGCACGACCACCGCAAGCGGCGCCGGCACCGAGCGCACCAGCGCGAAGCGGCGCAGCGCGGGGGTGTCCCATGCCACGAGCAGCGCGAGCGAAACGAGCGCGATGGCCGTGGCGGCCCATGCGACGGGCAGGCCCGGCCAATTCGCAAACGATTGCGCGGCCGGCCCGCCAATGCTGAATGCGAACGGAATCTGCTTCACGATCAGCAGCAGCCCGATCGCGGCGAGCATGCCCTTGATGACGGGCGACGGCACGTACGCGGCGAAGCGGCCCGCGCGCAGCATGCCGAAGCCGAACTGGAGCACGCCGGACAGCAGCACCGCGAGCAGGAACGCGGAGAAGCTGCCGAGTTGCGCGATCCCTTCGACGACGATCACGACGAGGCCGGCGGCCGGCCCGCTGACGGACAGCGACGAGCCGCTCAGCAGCGCGACGACGATGCCGCCGACGATGCCGGACACGAGCCCGGCGAACGGCTCGACGCCGGACGCGTTGGCGATGCCGAGACAGAGCGGTAGCGCGACGAGGAAAACGACGATGCCGGCGACGATGTCGCGCGGCAGGGTGGACAGGCGCTCGTTCAGTTTCATGGTTGGGGGTAGTTTCGTTGGCGTGGAGGGCGGCGCGCGGGTCAACCGAGCGCGGCGGCGGTCGCGGCAGGTTCGGGCTCGGACTCGGGCTCGGCTTCGGCCGGCGACGCCGTATAGCCGGAATCGAGCTCCTTCAGGCGGCCGTCGGCGAGCGAAAAGATCCAGCCGTGCACGAGCGGCGGCCGTTCGCGGCCGCGTACGATCGGCGACGCGCGCAGCAGCCGTACCTGTTCGAGCACGTTCAGCTCGGCGAGGCGGTCGGCGGCGGCCAGGTCGTCGAGCCCGTCGAGCGTGTCGCGATGGCGCCGCGCGAGCGCGCAGAGCGGCGCGATGCGGCGCGCGACGTGCGGCAGGTCGGCGGGCGGCGGCAGCAGCGACGCACGGACCCCGCCGCACCCGTAGTGCCCGCACACGATCACGTGGTCGACCTTCAGCACCCGCACCGCGTACTCGAGCACGCTGGCGGAATTGTCGTCGTCGGGATGGAACAGGTTCGCGATGTTGCGATGGACGAACAGCTCGCCGGGCGCGCAGTGCGTGATGGTTTCGGCCGGCACGCGGCTGTCGGCGCAGCCGATCCACAGTACGCGCGGGTTCTGGCCGCGCGCGAGCGCGTCGAAGAAGCCGGGCGTGTGTTCGCGCGTCTCGCGGGCCCAGGCAATGTTGGCGACCAGCATGCTCTTGGGGCGGTTCATGAGGACTCCTTTGTGATAAAGGCAAATAAATATCGAACGAAATGGCGTAATCGCATGCTTTCTAAATTGAAAGGTTTGATTTGGACTGATATTAGGGGTATGCCCTAGCACTCAGGGTGGGTTGAAACAAATTGTTTCAAATTGATTGCCGGTAGTGCATTGCATGCACCAATGCGACGCGTGACATGCACTGTCCATGCCTGTTTACGCGCAACGGCCCGCATGACGGGACGTTCAGCGTATTGCCATCGCAATGTCATCGTTCGGAAAAGTTTTCCGTCTTATTCTTTGAATTAAATAAGGCGACGGAAAAAATGAAATGGCCATTCACGCAATAATTCGTGAATGGCCATTGCGACAATTGCGCGTAAATGCGCAATCGGTCAGAACAGGTTGCGGCGATCGGGATCGTGCAGCGGGTCCGGCGTTTTCTGCGTGGTGCGCAGGATGCCCTGCGGATCGAAGTAGAAGCTGTACATCATGTACCAGACGTTGTCCTCGAGATACCGGTACGTCCATACCTCGCGCTTCATCAGCGGAAAGTAGGAGGTCTCGACCGGGCGTCCGAAATTGACGAGGACGTCGGTCTTCGTCCACTTGCCGATCTCCGCGCGATAGAACTCGCTCGGCTGCAGCACCTGGCGCACGTTGACGATCCGGTGGGCTGCATCGACGTCGGCCGCGACCGTGATTTCGCCCATCGGCTGGGTCGGCCACATCAGGCGTTTGCCGCCGCCGGGCAGGTCGTAGATCTCGCGCGGCGGCCCCATGCGCGCGACGATCGCCGACTCGTCCTGGCCGGCCTGGTATTGCTGCCACGGTTGCGCGCAACCGGCCAGCAGCGCGGCGGCGCAGGCGGCGAGCACCGGCAGGCGCGCGGGAATGCGAATGCGCATCGGATTCTCCAGAGCACGGAAACAAGTCCCGTTTTATCACGGACGGCGCATGATCGCGCATCGCGCGGAAAAAATCGGTGCGGATCGCGCGCTGCCGTGCTTGCAGGCGGTTGCCGCGGCGGCCTATGATCCGCGCTTCTCGGGCGGATTGAAGGGCAGGTGGCCGATGCAGGGATGGAAGCGATGCGCGCTCGCGTGGAGCGCGGGGTGGATGCTGGTGTCGTCCGCATTTGCCGGCGGCGAGCCGGTGCGGATCGCACTGATCGAAGGGATGTCGGGCCCGTTCGCGAATGCGGGCGCGGCGGTGGAGCGCAATCTGCGCTTCGGCGTCGAGCAGGTCAACGCGGCGGGCGGCGTGAAGCTGCGCGACGGCGCGCACCCGCTCGAACTCGTCGTGCTCGACAGCAAGGGCAGCCCGGAGGAGGCGCTCGTGCAGTTGCGCGCGGCCGCCGACCGCCATATCGGCTTCGTCGCGCAGGGCAACAGCTCGGCCGTCGCGGCCGCGCTCGTCGCCGCGCTCGACAAGCTGAACGCGCGCGATCCGGACAACCGGATGCTGTTCCTGAACTATTCGGCCGACGATCCGGCGCTGACCGGCGCGCGCTGCAGTTTCTGGCATTTCCGCTTCGACGCGCATGCCGGCATGCGGATGGCCGCGCTCGCGGACGTGATGGCGCGCGATCGCGCGCTGCGCAAGGTCTATCTGTTGAACCAGGACTACAGCTTCGGCCACGACGTCAGCGCTCTTGCGCGGCAGGCGCTGGCCGCGCGGCGCCCGGACGTGACGA
Organism: Burkholderia sp. BCC1208; assembly: GCF_902833095.1. Classification (NCBI taxonomy): domain Bacteria; kingdom Pseudomonadati; phylum Pseudomonadota; class Betaproteobacteria; order Burkholderiales; family Burkholderiaceae; genus Burkholderia; species Burkholderia sp. BCC1208. The sequence continues at coordinate 284,090 of NZ_CADFDY010000013.1, forward strand.
TCGCCGGCGACGAATTCCACCCGATCGGCCGGATCAAGGATTTCTCGCCGTATATCGCGAAGATCCGCGCGAGCGGCGCGGACGCCGTCGTGACCGGCAACTGGGGCAACGACCTCACGCTGCTCGTGAAGGCGGCGCGCGAACAGGGGCTCGATGCGAAGTTCTATACGTTCTACGGCAACAGCCTCGGCGCGCCGGCGGCCCTGGGCGACGCGGGCGTCGGTCATGTCCTGGCCGTCGCGGACTGGCACCCGAACGCGGGCGGCGCCAAATCCGACGCGTTCTACCGCGCGTTCCGGGCCCGTTTTCCGGCCGTGCAGGACGACTATCCGGTGCGGCGGATGAGCCAGATGATCGAAATGCTGGCCGCCACGATGACCCGCGCGGGTTCGGCCGACCCGGTCGCGGTCGCGCGTGCGCTCGAGGGTCTGTCGTTCGACGACGGCTTCCACGCGTCGCGGATGCGCGCGCAGGATCACCAGCTGATCCAACCCCTTTACGTAATGGAAATGGACAAGGTCGGCACGCCGGGCGTGCGCTTCGACAACGAAGGGTCGGGCTACGGCTTCCGGACGGTGCTCGCGGTGCCGGCGCCGCGTACGGAAATGCCGTCGACGTGCTCGATGACGCGCCCGTGACAGGAGACGGTAAGAACGGCATCGAGTTGTGCTACAATGCGCGCCGGTTGTAAGTCACGGCACGGCCATTCTTCCGTGTCCGCCTGTTCAGTTAGAAAGGAAATCACATGTCTGTTGCAGATATCAAGAAGTCGGAAGTCGTTGCTCAGTTCGCCCGCGGTACCAACGACACGGGCTCGCCCGAAGTCCAGGTCGCACTGCTGACCGCACGTATCGTCGAACTGACGGGTCACTTCAAGACCCACGCGAAGGATCACCACAGCCGCCGCGGTCTGCTGCGCATGGTGAGCCGCCGCCGCAAGCTGCTCGACTACCTCAAGGGCAAGGATGCCGACCGTTACCGCGCACTGATCGAGAAGCTGGGTCTGCGTAAGTAATCGAGGCGATTGCCGCCAGCAAGATGCCTGTGTCAGTCCGCTGATACAGGCATTTTGTTTTTGCGCGGTGCGTAGCGTCACACGCATCGCAGGCTGTCCGGCACGTTCGTGCGGGGCCGCCGCCACGACCGATACCGGGGCGGGATTTGTGTCATTCCAGCGCGTCGCTGCATGAGCGCCGCGCTGGAATGGCATAAAAAACACACCTTGCTCCGGGTGATTCGGTCGGGACGCCGCCGCGCGGGATCGCCGGCGCGGCGAATGAAATGCATGAATACAAAGGAGCAACCATGTCCATGTTCAACAAGGTCGTGAAGGAATTCCAGTGGGGCCAGCACAAGGTGCGCCTCGAAACCGGTGAAGTCGCTCGCCAGGCAAGCGGCGCCGTGATCGTCGACGTCGAAGACACCGTCGTGCTGGCAACCGTCGTCGGCGCGAAGTCGGCGAAGCCGGGCCAGGATTTCTTCCCGCTGACCGTCGACTACCTCGAGAAGACCTACTCGGCCGGCAAGATCCCGGGTGGCTTCTTCCGCCGCGAAGGCCGTCCGTCGGAGCACGAGACGCTGACGTCGCGCCTGATCGACCGTCCGCTGCGCCCGCTGTTCCCGGAAGGCTTCTACAACGAAGTGCAGGTCGTGATCCACGTACTGTCCGTGAACCCGGAAATCCCGGCGGACATCCCCGCGCTGATCGGTGCATCGGCTGCGCTCGCCGTGTCGGGCCTGCCGTTCAACGGCCCGGTCGGTGCCGCGCGCGTGGCGTACATCGACAACGCGTACGTGCTGAACCCGACGCGTGACCAGCTCAAGGCGTCGAGCCTCGACCTCGTCGTCGCGGGTACGGAGCGCGCCGTGCTGATGGTCGAGTCGGAAGCCGATCAACTGACGGAAGACGTGATGCTGGGCGCCGTGGTGTTCGGCCACGAGCAGATGCAGGTCGCGATCGACGCGATCCACGAGCTGGTCCGCGACGGCGGCAAGCCCGAGTGGGACTGGCAGCCGGCGCCGAAGAACGAGGCGCTGATCGCACGCGTGACCGAGCTGGCGCAGAACGATCTGCTCGCCGCTTACCAACTGCGCGACAAGCAGGCGCGTTCGGCGAAGCTGAAGGAAGTCTACGCGGCGACGTCGGCGAAGCTCGAGGCAGACGCGCTGGCGGCCGGTACGGTCGCGGCCGACAAGGCCACGGTCGGCAACGTGCTGTTCGACATCGAAGCGAAGATCGTCCGTTCGCAGATCCTGAACGGCGAGCCGCGTATCGACGGCCGCGACACGCGCACCGTGCGCCCGATCGAGATCCGCACCGGCGTGCTGCCGCGCACTCACGGCTCGGCGCTGTTCACGCGCGGCGAGACGCAGGCGCTGGTCGTCGCGACGCTCGGCACGAAGGGTGACGAGCAGATCATCGACGCGCTCGAAGGCGAATACCGCGAGCGCTTCATGCTCCACTACAACATGCCCCCGTTCGCGACCGGCGAAACGGGCCGCGTCGGCTCGCCGAAGCGCCGCGAAGTCGGTCACGGCCGCCTCGCGAAGCGCGCGCTGGTCAAGTGCCTGCCGAGCGCCGACGAATTCGGCTACTCGATCCGCGTCGTGTCGGAAATCACCGAATCGAACGGTTCGTCGTCGATGGCATCGGTGTGCGGCGGCTGCCTCGCCCTGATGGACGCCGGCGTGCCGATGAAGGCGCACGTCGCGGGTATCGCGATGGGCCTGATCCTCGAAGGCAACAAGTTCGCGGTGCTGACCGACATCCTCGGCGACGAGGATCACCTCGGCGACATGGACTTCAAGGTGGCCGGCACGGAGCAAGGCGTGACGGCGCTGCAGATGGACATCAAGATCCAGGGCATCACGAAGGAAATCATGCAGGTCGCGCTCGCGCAGGCGAAGGAAGGCCGCATGCACATCCTCGGCAAGATGACGTCGGCGGTGTCGGGTGCGAACACGCAACTGTCGGAATTCGCGCCGCGCATGATCACGGTCAAGATCAACCCGGAAAAGATCCGCGACGTGATCGGCAAGGGCGGTTCGGTGATCCGCGCGCTGACGGAAGAAACGGGCACGACCATCGACATTTCGGACGACGGCGTCGTGACGATCGCGAGCACGAACAGCGAAGGCATGGCCGAAGCGAAGAAGCGCATCGAGCAGATCACCGCTGAAATCGAAGTCGGCCAGGTGTACGAAGGCACGGTGCTCAAGCTGCTCGATTTCGGCGCGATCGTGAACCTGCTGCCGGGCAAGGACGGCCTGCTGCACATCTCGGAAATCGTCAACGAGCGCGTGAAGGACATCAACGACTACCTGAAGGAAGGCCAGCAGGTGAAGGTCAAGGTGATCCAGACGGACGAGAAGGGTCGCGTGCGTCTGTCGGCCAAGGCGCTGCTGAACGAAGCAGCGGCGGCAGCGCAGTCGGATACGCCGCCGCAGCAGTAAGCGGACGGGCGGACCAACGGCCGGCAGTGCGAAAGCGTGCCGGCCGTTTTTTCTGTAGCATCGTTGTGCGGCGCAGCAGCGCCGGCGAGGCGCCCGCGCCGTGCGCACGGGCGTGCCATCCGATTCCGATCCTGGAGCGACTCTCACCATGAAAGCCATCGAAATCACCGAATTCGGCGCCCCCGACGTGCTGAAGCTCGCGGAGCGTCCGCGCCCCGAACCGAAGCGCGGCGAGGTGCTGATCAAGGTGGCGGCTTCCGGCGTGAACCGGCCCGACGTGTTCCAGCGAAAGGGCGCCTATGCGCCGCCGCCGGGTGCGTCGGATCTGCCGGGCCTCGAGGTCGCGGGCGAGATCGTCGGCGGCGATTTGTCAGACTCGGCGCTGAACCCGTTCGGCCTGAAGCTCGGCGATCGCGTATGCGCGCTGCTCGCGGGCGGCGGCTATGCCGAATATGCGGTCGCGCCGCTGCCGCAGTGCCTGCCGGTGCCCGACGGCCTCACCGATATCGAGGCTGCATCGTTGCCCGAAACGTTCTTCACCGTGTGGAGCAACGTGTTCGACCGTGCGCAGCTCGGCGCGGGCGAGGGCGGCGAGCAGGAGACGCTGCTCGTGCAGGGCGGCTCGAGCGGCATCGGCGTGACGGCGATCCAGATCGCGCATGCGCTCGGCTTTCGCGTGTTCGCGACGGCCGGCACCGCCGACAAGTGCCGTGCGTGCGAGGCGCTCGGCGCCGAGCGCGCGATCGACTACAAGACCGAAGACTTCGTCGAAGTCGTGAAGTCGCTGACGCACGATCGCGGTGTCGACGTGATCCTCGACATGGTGGCGGGCTCGTACGTGCCGCGCGAGCTGTCCGCGCTCGCGGACGGCGGCCGTCTCGTGCTGATCGCGCTGCTCGGCGGCGCGAAGGCCGAGGTCAACCTGAACGAGATCCTGCGCCGCCGGCTGACGGTGACGGGCTCGACGCTGCGCCCGCGCCCGGTCGAGTTCAAGGCGCGCATCGCCGCGCAGTTGAAGGCACGCGTGTGGCCGCTGCTGGCCGACGCTCGCATCAAGCCCGTGATCTATCGTGTGCTGCCGGCCGGCGAGGCCGCGCAGGCGCATGCGCTGATGGAGAGCGGCGAGCACATCGGCAAGATCGTGCTGGATTGGGGCGCGAACGCGTGACGGCCCGCGCGGCGGGCTTGACATACGCGGTTTGACCGGTTCAAGCCGCGCGCAGTAAAATCGCGGGTTTGCTTCGCCAGATCCAACCTGACGGCCGGGTTCCGGCACGTTAATGACAAGATAGTGACGAGACGGACACGATGTCGAAACAACGAACAAAGCGAGTGATCGGCAACTGGAAGATGCACGGCCGGCTGGCCGGCAACCAGGTGCTGCTGAACGAAGTGGTGCAGGGTGCGGGCGCGGTGGCGGCTGAAATGTCGATCGGCGTGTGCGTGCCGTTTCCGTATCTCGCGCAGGTTCAGGCGCAGCTCGGCGGCGGCCGCGTCGCGTTCGGCGCGCAGGACGTGTCCGCGCACGAGCAAGGTGCGTTCACCGGTGAGGTGGCGGCTGCGATGGTGGCGGAGTTCGGCGCGCAGTATGTGATCGTCGGCCATTCGGAGCGTCGCGCGTATCACGGCGAAAGCAACGAGACGGTCGCCGCGAAGACGCAACGCGCGCTTGCCGCGGGCCTCACGCCGGTCGTGTGCGTCGGCGAGACGCTCGACGAGCGCGAGTCGGGGGCGACCGAGCGGGTCGTCGGTGCGCAGCTCGATGCGGTGCTGGTCGCGCTGACGGCTGACGAAGCCGCCCGCATCGTCGTCGCGTACGAGCCGGTCTGGGCGATCGGCACGGGCAAGAGCGCGACGTCGGCGCAGGCACAGGACGTGCACGCGTTCCTGCGTGCGCGTCTCGCGGCGAAGGGTGCGGCGGACGTGTCCGTGCTGTACGGCGGCAGCGTGAAGCCGGACAACGCGGAAGAGCTGTTCGCGCAGCCGGACATCGACGGCGGCCTGATCGGCGGCGCGTCGCTGAAGGCGGAAGATTTCCTGGCGATCTGCCGGGCCGCGCGTTGAGCGGTCCGAGATCGAATTGAACCATGACGGCGGCCGGTCGGTCCGGTCGCCCGACCAATCGGGTGGGTGTGATGCTGTTATTCAAGACGCTGATTATTGTCGTGCAGGTGCTGTCCGCACTTGGTGTGATTGGGCTCGTGCTGCTGCAGCATGGCAAGGGCGCCGACATGGGCGCCGCATTCGGCAGCGGCGCGTCGGGTAGCCTGTTCGGGGCGACGGGCTCGGCGAACTTCCTGTCGCGCACGACGGGCATTCTCGCGACGATCTTCTTCATCGCGACGCTCGCGCTGACGTACCTCGGTTCGTACAAGTCGACGCCATCGGCAGGCGTGCTCGGCGCGGCAGTGACCGCACCGGCGTCAGCCCCCGCGGCATCGACGCCGGCCGTCGCGGCGTCCGCTGCCGCCGGTTCGGCCGCAAGCGCGCCGGGCCAGGATGTCCCGAAATAAAAAGTTAATTTTTTTGCGGTTGTGCGTTGAACAAATCCAGAACTCGGGTTAGAATTTAATTCTTGAAGCGATTCGCGGGAACAAGCAGCACAACCCGAGTTGCATGCAGTGCCGACGTGGTGAAATTGGTAGACACGCTATCTTGAGGGGGTAGTGGCGAAAGCTGTGCGAGTTCGAGTCTCGCCGTCGGCACCAAAGTTACTCAATGCCAGCCGCTTCTAGTGGCTGGCATTTTTCATTTGTGGGGTGTGCTTGCGGTTGTCTTGCGATCGCCTGTACTCCGAAATGATTCCTTCCTCCGGAAGTGGTATTCTCCGGACGCTCAGAACCAACCGATAGAGGATTGCCTTGAACCTCGCAGCCTATTACCCCGTCTTGTTGTTCCTCCTCGTGGGCACTGGTTTAGGTATAGCGCTGGTCAGCATCGGCAAGCTCCTTGGTCCCAACAAGCCGGACGTCGAGAAGAACGCACCGTACGAGTGCGGCTTCGAAGCCTTTGAAGACGCCCGGATGAAATTCGACGTTCGGTATTACCTCGTCGCCATCCTGTTCATCATCTTCGATCTCGAAACCGCATTCCTGTTTCCGTGGGGCGTCGCGCTCCGGGACATCGGCTGGCCGGGTTTCATCGCAATGATGATTTTTCTGCTCGAATTCCTGCTGGGCTTTGCCTATATCTGGAAGAAAGGCGGCCTCGACTGGGAGTGATGGGTTAATCGCCGGTTTGCATGGGCGGCCACGCTCGGTCGCTCCTCTGGAGTGGAAAGCAAATGAGTATCGAAGGGGTCTTGAAGGAAGGGTTTGTCACCACGACGGCTGACAAGCTGATCAACTGGACGCGTACCGGCTCGCTGTGGCCGATGACGTTCGGGCTCGCGTGTTGCGCCGTCGAGATGATGCATGCGGGCGCGGCCCGTTACGATCTGGATCGGTTCGGCGTCGTGTTTCGTCCGAGCCCGCGTCAATCGGACGTGATGATCGTCGCCGGCACGCTGTGCAACAAGATGGCGCCCGCGCTGCGCCGCGTGTACGACCAGATGGCCGAGCCGCGCTGGGTGATCTCGATGGGGTCGTGCGCCAACGGCGGTGGTTACTACCACTACTCGTACTCGGTGGTCCGCGGCTGCGACCGGATCGTGCCGGTCGACGTCTACGTGCCGGGCTGTCCGCCTACGGCCGAGGCGCTGGTCTACGGCGTGATCCAGCTTCAGGCGAAGATCCGCCGCACCAATACCATCGCCCGTCAATAAAGCCCCGAGCGTCCCCTCAATATGGCAAGCAAAATCGAGACCCTCAAGGCAAACCTGGAAGCCGCGCTCGGCGCGCGCGTGGTGAGCCTCACCGAAGCGATCGGTGAACTGACGCTCGTCGTGAAGGCGAGCGATTACCTCGAAGTCGCAAAGACGCTGCGCGACGATCCGAAGCTCCGTTTCGAGCAACTGATCGACCTCTGCGGCGTCGACTACCAGACCTTCGGCGACGGTGCCTACGACGGCCCGCGCTTCGCGGCCGTGTCGCACCTGCTGTCGGTCACGAACAACTGGCGCCTGCGCCTGCGCGCGTTCGCACCGGACGACGATCTGCCGATCGTGGCGTCGCTGGTCGACATCTGGACCTCGGCGAACTGGTACGAGCGAGAAGCGTTCGACCTGTACGGCATCGTGTTCGAAGGCCACCCCGACCTGCGCCGCATCCTCACCGACTACGGCTTCATCGGTCACCCGTTCCGCAAGGACTTCCCGGTGTCGGGCTACGTCGAAATGCGTTACGACCCGGAAGAGAAGCGGGTCGTGTACCAGCCGGTGACGATCGAGCCGCGCGAAATCACGCCGCGCGTGATCCGCGAGGATCGCTATGGCGGTCTGAAACATTAAGGGGGCGTCATGGCAGAAATCAAGAACTACACGCTCAACTTCGGCCCGCAGCACCCGGCAGCGCACGGCGTGCTGCGCCTCGTGCTCGAGCTCGACGGCGAAGTCATCCAGCGTGCCGATCCGCACATCGGCCTGCTGCACCGTGCGACGGAAAAGCTCGCGGAATCCAAGACCTTCATCCAGTCCGTGCCGTACATGGACCGTCTCGACTACGTGTCGATGATGGTCAACGAGCACGGCTACGTGCTCGCGATCGAAAAGCTGCTCGGCATCGACGTGCCGGAGCGCGCGCAGTACATCCGCGTGCTGTTCGACGAAATCACGCGCGTGCTGAACCACCTGATGTGGATCGGCGCGCATGCGCTCGACGTCGGCGCGATGGCCGTGTTCCTGTACGCGTTCCGCGAACGCGAAGATCTGATGGACGTGTACGAAGCGGTGTCCGGCGCCCGGATGCACGCGGCGTACTATCGTCCGGGCGGCGTCTATCGCGATCTGCCTGACGTCATGCCGCAATACAAGGCGTCGAAGATTCGCAACGAGAAGGCGCTCGCGAGGATGAACGAAGCGCGCAGCGGCTCGGTGCTCGACTTCATCGACGATTTCTTCACGCGCTTCCCGAAGTGCGTCGACGAATATGAAACGCTGCTGACCGACAACCGGATCTGGAAACAGCGTCTGGTCGGGATCGGCGTGGTGAGCCCCGAACGTGCGCTGCAGATGGGCCTGACGGGCCCGATGCTGCGCGGCTCGGGCATCGCGTGGGACCTGCGCAAGAAGCAGCCCTACGAAGTGTACGATCGGATGGATTTCGACGTGCCGGTCGGCGTGAACGGCGATTGCTACGACCGCTATCTGGTGCGCGTCGAGGAAATGCGCCAGTCGATCCGCATCGCGAAACAGTGTATTGAGTGGCTCCGCAAGAATCCGGGCCCGGTGATGACGGACAATCACAAGGTTGCCCCGCCGTCGCGCGTCGGCATGAAGACCAACATGGAAGACTTGATTCACCACTTCAAGCTCTTCACTGAAGGTTTCCACGTGCCGGAAGGCGAAGCGTACGCGGCGGTCGAGCATCCGAAGGGTGAGTTCGGTATCTACCTCGTGTCCGATGGCGCCAACAAGCCGTATCGCCTCAAGATTCGCGCGCCGGGTTTCGCGCACCTGGCGTCGCTCGACGAAATGGCGCGCGGTCACATGATCGCCGACGCCGTCACGATCATCGGTACGCAGGACATCGTGTTCGGCGAAATCGATCGCTAATGGTTGCGCCGCCCGCGAGCGCGGGCGGCGAGCAGTCAGTCGCACGCGAAGTCACATGCGGTATGCGCCGAATCGGCGCGGCTTCGCAAGCTGTCAACAGAGTGAGCGCCAGGTCTGCCGTCCATGCACCCCGATGTGCGGCAGGTTGTTCGTTCGGTAGGAATTGAAAGAGTCGTGTCTGAAAATGATCTCAGCTGAAGGCCTGAAGGAAATCGATCGAGCGTTGACGAAGTATCCCGCCGATCAGAAACAGTCCGCCGTGATGTCGGCGTTGGCCGTTGCTCAGGAAGAGCACGGCTGGCTGTCGCCCGAACTGATGCAGTTCGTCGCGGACTATCTCGGCATGCCGGCCGTTGCCGTGCAGGAAGTCGCGACGTTCTACACGATGTACGAGCTCAAACCGGTCGGCAAGCACAAGATCACGCTCTGCACGAACCTGCCGTGCCAGCTCGGCCCGCACGGCGGCGCGGAAGCGGCTGCCGACTACCTGAAACAGAAGCTGGGCATCGGCTTCGGCGAGACCACGCCTGACGGCAAGTTCACGCTGAAGGAAGGCGAATGCATGGGCTCGTGCGGCGATGCGCCGGTGCTGCTGGTGAACAATCACAGAATGTGCAGCTTCATGAGCCGCGAGAAGATCGACCAGCTGCTTGAGGAGCTCTCGAAATGACGTCCCTCCACGACCGTCACATCAAACCGCTGATCCTCGCTGGTCTGAACGGCGAGAACTGGCACCTCGAAGACTACGTTGCGCGCGGCGGCTACAAGCAGCTGCGCCGCATTCTCGAAGAAAAGATTTCGCCCGAGCAGGTGATCGCCGACGTGAAGGCGTCGGGCCTGCGCGGCCGCGGCGGTGCGGGTTTCCCGACCGGCCTGAAATGGAGCTTCATGCCGCGCCAGTTCCCGGGGCAGAAGTATCTCGTCTGCAATTCGGACGAAGGCGAGCCGGGCACGTTCAAGGATCGCGACATCCTGCGCTGGAACCCGCACGCGCTGATCGAAGGCATGGCCATCGGCGCGTACGCGATGGGCATCACCGTCGGCTACAACTACATCCACGGCGAAATCTTCGAAGTGTATCGACGCTTCGAAGCCGCGCTCGATGAAGCGCGCGCGGCCGGGTTCCTCGGCGACAACATCATGGGCTCGGAATTCTCGTTCCAGCTGCACGCGCACCACGGTTACGGCGCGTACATCTGCGGCGAGGAAACGGCGCTGCTCGAGTCGCTCGAAGGCAAGAAGGGCCAGCCGCGCTTCAAGCCGCCGTTCCCGGCGAGCTTCGGCGTGTACGGCAAGCCGACCACGATCAACAACACCGAGACGTTCGCGGCGGTGCCGTTCCTGCTGTCCATCGGGCCGCAGAATTACCTCGAGATCGGCAAGCCGAACAACGGCGGCACGAAGATTTTCTCGGTGTCGGGCGACGTCGAGCGTCCGGGCAACTACGAAGTGCCGCTCGGCACGCCGTTCGCGACGCTGATGGAGCTCGCCGGCGGGATGCGCGGCGGCAGGAAGATCAAGGCCGTGATTCCGGGCGGTTCGTCGGCGCCGGTGATCCCGGGCGACATCATGATGCAGACCGATCTCGACTACGACGCGATCGCGAAGGCGGGCTCGATGCTCGGTTCCGGCGCGGTGATCGTGATGGACGAGACGCGCTGCATGGTGCGCTCGCTGCTGCGCCTGTCGTACTTCTACTACGAGGAATCGTGCGGTCAGTGCACGCCGTGCCGCGAAGGCACCGGCTGGCTGTATCGCGTCGTGAACCGTATCGAGCACGGCGAAGGGCGTCAGGAAGATCTGGACCTGCTGAACTCGGTGGCCGAGAACATCATGGGCCGCACGATCTGTGCGCTCGGCGATGCGGCGGCGATGCCGGTGCGCGGGATGCTCAAGCACTACTGGGACGAATTCGCGTACCACGTCGAGCACAAGCACTGCATGGTCGGCGGCCACGCGCACGCGGCGGCGGCCTGAAGCGAACCCGATTGCGGAATTTGAGCGCACGGTCGGGCGAAGGCGCGAACGGGCGGAAATAGGTTAAGGACCATTCACCATCATGGTTGAACTTGAAATAGACGGCAAGAAGGTCGAGGTGCCCGAAGGCAGCATGGTGATCCAGGCTGCGCACAAGGCGGATACGTACATTCCTCACTTCTGCTATCACAAGAAACTGTCGGTTGCGGCCAACTGCCGGATGTGTCTCGTCGAAGTCGAGAAGATGCCGAAGGCCGTGCCTGCCTGCGCGACCCCCGTGTCGGCCGGCATGATCGTCCGCACGCAGTCCGACAAGGCTGTGAAGGCGCAGCAGTCGGTGATGGAATTCCTCCTCATCAATCACCCGCTCGATTGCCCGATCTGCGATCAGGGCGGCGAATGCCAGCTGCAGGATCTGGCGGTCGGCTACGGCAAGTCGTCGTCGCGCTACTCGGAAGAAAAGCGCGTGGTGTTCCACAAGAACGTGGGCCCGCTGATCTCGATGGAAGAAATGTCGCGCTGCATCCACTGCACGCGCTGCGTCCGCTTCGGCCAGGAAATTGCCGGCGTGATGGAGTTCGGCATGCTGGGCCGCGGCGAGCATTCGGAAATCACGACGTTCGTCGGCAAGACGGTCGACTCCGAAATGTCGGGCAACATGATCGACCTGTGCCCGGTCGGCGCGCTGACCAGCAAGCCGTTCCGCTACAGCGCCCGTACGTGGGAACTGTCGCGCCGCAGGTCGGTGAGCCCGCACGATTCCGTCGGCGCGAACCTCGTCGTGCAGGTGAAGAACAATCGCGTGATGCGCGTGCTGCCGTTCGAGAACGAAGCAATCAACGAGTGCTGGATCTCGGACAAGGACCGCTTCTCGTATGAAGGCCTCAACAGCGAAGAGCGCCTGACGAAGCCGATGCTGAAGCAGGGCGGCCAGTGGATCGAGACCGACTGGCAGACCGCGCTCGAATACGTCGCGAAGGGCCTGAAGGGCATCGCCGCGGATCACGGCGCGAACGCGCTGGCGATGCTCGCGAGCGCGCACAGCACCGCGGAAGAGCTGTTCCTCGTGAAGCAGCTCGCCAACGAACTGAAGACGCCGAACGTCGACTTCCGTCTGCGTCAGCAGGATTTCTCGGCGCCGGTCCAGGGCGCGCCGTGGCTCGGCATGCCGATCGCCGACCTGTCGAACGTGGACGCCGCGTTCGTCGTCGGTTCGTTCCTGCGCCGCGACCACCCGCTGTTCGCAGCGCGCCTGCGTCAGGCTGCGAAGAACGGCGCGAAGCTGCACTTCCTGCACGCGACCGGTGACGATTCGCTGATCCCGAGCGCGCAACGCATCGTCGCCGCGCCGTCCGCATGGCTCGACGAGCTGGCCGGCATCGCCGCGGCCGTCGCGCAACTGCGCGGCGTCGCGCTGCCCGACGCGCTCGCAGGCGTCGCCGCATCGCCGGCCGCGCAAGCCGTCGCGCAGTCGCTCGCGAACGGCGAACGCCGCGCGGTGCTGCTCGGCAACGTCGCGGTCCGTCATCCGCAATTCGCGAAGCTGCACGCCGTCGCCCAGTGGATCGCCGACAACACCGGCGCCACGTTCGGCTTCCTGACGGAAGCGGCGAACACGGTCGGCGCGCACGTCGTCGGCGCACTGCCGGGCGAAGGCGGCCTGAACGCACGCGAAGCGTTCGCGCAGCCGCGCAAGGGCTACGTGCTGCTGAACGTCGAACCTGAATTCGACACCGCCGATCCGGCGCAGGCACTGGCCGCGCTGAACCAGGCGGAGATGGTCGTCGTGATGTCGCCGTTCAAGCACGGCCTCGACTACGCCGACGTGCTGCTGCCGGTGGCGCCGTTCACGGAAACGGCCGGTACGTTCGTCAACGCCGAAGGCACCGTGCAGGGCTTCAACGGCGTCGTGCGCCCGCTGGGCGACACGCGTCCGGGCTGGAAGGTGTTGCGCGTGCTCGGCAGCCTGCTCGGCCTGCCGAACTTCGAATACGAGACCGCGGAAGAAGTGCGGGTCGCCGCGCTCGGCGACGCCGGCGTCGCGGGCCGTCTGTCGAACCGGACGTCGGTCGCGCCGGCTCGTGCCGCGGCGAATGCCGCGAACGGCGGTTTCGAGCGCCTGGCCGACGTGCCGATCTATCACGCCGACGCGCTCGTGCGCCGCGCAGGTGCACTGCACCTGACGGCCGCCGCGAAGGCGGCGAACGCCGCAGCCCTGCCGGCCGCGCTGTTCGACAAGCTGGGCTTGAAGGAAGGCGACGCCGTGCGCGTGCGCCAGGGCGAGCGTGCGGTGCAGTTGCCGGCCGTGCGCGACGCGAATCTTGCGGAGACGGTCGTTCGCGTGTCGGCGGCGACGCCTGCCGGCGCAGCGCTCGGCAGCCTGTCCGGTGAACTGGTGGTGGAGAAGGCGTAAATGAGCTTGTTCGATACGATCAACGCGGGCGGGGCCGAGCTTCTCGGCTTCGCGTGGCCGACGGTGTGGGCAGTCGTGCGCATCCTCGTCGTCTCCGTCGTCATCCTGCTGTGCGTCGCGTACCTGATTCTGTGGGAACGCAAGCTGATCGGCTGGATGCACGTGCGTCTCGGCCCGAACCGCGTCGGCCCCGGTGGCCTGCTGCAGCCGATCGCCGACGTGCTGAAGCTGCTGCTGAAGGAAGTCATTCAGCCGAGCGCCGCCAGCCGCTGGCTGTACCTGATTGCGCCGGTCATGACCGTCGTGCCGGCGTTCGCCGTGTGGGCCGTGATTCCGTTCCAGGCCGAGGCCGTTCTCGCGAACGTGAACGCGGGCCTGCTGTACGCGATGGCGATCTCGTCGATCGGCGTGTACGCGGTGATTCTCGCGGGCTGGGCGTCGAACTCGAAGTACGCGTTCCTCGGCGCGATGCGCGCCGCGGCACAGATGGTGTCGTACGAAATCTCGATGGGCTTCGCGCTGGTGCTCGTGCTGATGACCGCCGGCAGCCTGAACCTGTCGGAAATCGTCGGTTCGCAACAGCACGGCTTCTTCGCCGGCCACGGCGTGAATTTCCTGTCGTGGAACTGGCTGCCGCTCCTGCCGGCGTTCGTCGTCTACTTCATCTCGGGCATCGCCGAAACGAACCGTCACCCGTTCGACGTGGTGGAAGGGGAGTCGGAGATCGTCGCGGGTCACATGATCGATTACTCGGGCATGGCGTTCGCGCTGTTCTTCCTCGCCGAGTACATCAACATGATCGTGATCTCGGCGCTGGCGGCGACGCTGTTCCTCGGCGGCTGGGACGCGCCGTTCGAATTCCTGTCGTTCATTCCGGGCATCTTCTGGCTGGTGCTGAAGGTCTTCGCGCTGCTGTCGGTGTTCATCTGGGTGCGCGCGACGTTCCCGCGCTACCGTTACGACCAGATCATGCGTCTGGGCTGGAAGATGTTCCTGCCCGTCACGGTGGTCTGGGTGATCGTGGTCGGCTTCTGGATGATGTCGCCGCTGAACATCTGGGCGAAGTAAAGATCGGACGAAATCATGACGGCTATCCAACACTTCTTTAAGACTTTCTTCCTGACCGAGCTGCTGAAGGGGCTCGCGCTGACCGGTCGTTACACGTTCAAGCGCAAGTTCACCGTGCAGTTCCCGGAAGAGAAGACCCCGATCTCGCCGCGTTTCCGCGGGCTGCATGCACTGCGCCGCTACGAGAACGGCGAAGAGCGCTGCATCGCGTGCAAGCTGTGCGAGGCCGTGTGCCCCGCGCTGGCGATCACGATCGAATCGGAAACGCGCGCGGACAACACGCGCCGCACGACGCGCTACGACATCGACCTGACGAAGTGCATCTTCTGCGGTTTCTGCGAAGAAAGCTGCCCGGTCGATTCGATCGTCGAGACGCAGATTCTCGAGTACCACGGCGAAAAGCGCGGCGACCTGTATTTCACGAAGGAAATGCTGCTCGCGGTGGGCGATCGCTACGAGAAGGACATCGCCGCGGCGAAGGCTGCCGACGCGCCGTATCGTTGATTGTGTTTGCAGTGCCGGCCCGGCATGAACGGGCCGAGCCGCCGCGACGGGTGCGGGCGTCCCGCAAGCCGCGCCTGACTATGGCCTAACGATGAACCGGTAATCATGGAATTCACGACCGTACTGTTCTACATCTTCGCGCTGCTCCTGGTGGTATCAGGGCTGAAGGTGATCACTTCGCGCAACCCGGTGGCGTCTGCGCTTTTCCTTGTGCTGGCGTTCTTCAACGCCGCCGCGATCTGGATGCTGCTGGAAGCGGAATTCCTCGCGATCCTGCTGGTTCTGGTCTACGTGGGCGCGGTGATGGTGCTGTTCCTGTTCGTCGTGATGATGCTGGACATCAACATCGACTACCTGCGCCGCGACTTCAAGCGCTTCGTGCCGATGGCAACCGTGGTCGGCGCGATCATCGTGATCGAAACCGCGCTGATCCTGTGGCGCGGTTACGGCGACACGCACACCGTGCATGCGATGGCGACGGGCGAGATGGCCAACTGGTCGAATACGCGCCTGATCGGCAAGGTGATCTACACCGACTACATCTTCGCGTTCGAAATCGCCGGCCTCGTGCTGCTGGTCGCGATCATTGCCGCGATCGGGCTGACCGAGCGCAAGGGCAAGGACAGCAAGCGCCAGCGCGTGTCGGATCAGGTCAAGGTGCGCCGCAACGACCGCGTGCGCCTCGTGAAGATGGAAGCGGACAAGCCGGAGCCGGAAACGGCGCAAAGCGAACCCGGTTCGGGCACCAACGGCTAAGCGGAGGAAAAGAAAACCATGCTGACTCTTGCTCACTACCTTGTGCTCGGCGCGATCCTGTTCGCGATCGCGATCGTCGGGATCTTCCTGAACCGCCGTAACGTCATCATCATCCTGATGTCGATCGAACTGATGCTGCTGGCGGTGAACACCAACTTCGTCGCGTTCTCGCATTACCTCGGCGACGTGCACGGCCAGATCTTCGTGTTCTTCGTGCTGACCGTCGCCGCAGCGGAAGCCGCGATCGGTCTCGCCATTCTGGTGACCCTGTTCCGTAAGCTCGACACGATCAATGTCGAGGATCTCGATCAGCTCAAAGGTTAATTTCAGGCAACGCTGTTATGTCAACGACACTCAATGAAAACCTGCTGCTGGCGATTCCGCTCGCTCCGCTGGCCGGCTCGCTGATTGCGGGGCTGTTCGGGAACGCAGTCGGGCGCAAGGGCGCACATCGGATCACGATCCTCGGCGTATTGATCGCGTTCCTCCTGTCGGCGAAAGTCTTCTTCGACGTGATGGGCGGCGCAAGCTTCAACGCGACCGTCTACGAATGGATGAACGTCGGCTCGCTGAAGCTCGAAGTCGGCTTCCTCGTCGATTCGCTGACCGCGATGATGATGGTCGTCGTGACCTTCGTCTCGCTGATGGTGCACGTGTACACGATCGGCTACATGGCGGAGGAAGACGGCTACCAGCGCTTCTTCTCGTACATCTCGCTGTTCACGTTCTCGATGCTGATGCTCGTGATGAGCAACAACTTCCTGCAGCTGTTCTTCGGCTGGGAAGCGGTGGGTCTGGTGTCGTACCTGCTGATCGGCTTCTACTTCACGCGTGAGAGCGCGATCTACGCGAACATGAAGGCGTTCCTCGTGAACCGCGTGGGCGACTTCGGCTTCCTGCTCGGCATCGGCCTGCTGCTCGCGTTCGCCGGCTCGATGAACTACGGCGAAGTGTTCGCGAAGCGCGCGGAGCTCGCGAGCCTGCACTTCCCGGGCACCGACTGGGGCCTGCTGACCGTTGCCTGTATCTGCCTGTTCATCGGCGCGATGGGCAAGTCGGCGCAGTTCCCGCTGCACGTGTGGCTGCCGGACTCGATGGAAGGCCCGACCCCGATCTCGGCGCTGATTCACGCGGCGACGATGGTGACGGCCGGCATCTTCATGGTGTCGCGCATGTCGCCGCTGTTCGAACTGTCGGATACCGCGCTGTCGTTCATCACGGTGATCGGCGCGATCACGGCGCTCTTCATGGGCTTCCTCGGCATCGTCCAGAACGACATCAAGCGCGTGGTCGCGTACTCGACGCTGTCGCAGCTCGGCTACATGACCGTCGCGCTCGGCGTGTCCGCCTATCCGGTCGCCGTGTTCCACCTGATGACGCACGCGTTCTTCAAGGCGCTGCTGTTCCTCGGCGCCGGCTCGGTCATCATGGGCATGCACCACGACCAGGACATGCGCAACATGGGCGGCCTGCGCAAGTACATGCCGATCACGTGGATCACGTCGCTCGTCGGTTCGCTCGCGCTGATCGGTACGCCGTTCTTCTCGGGTTTCTACTCGAAGGACTCGATCATCGACGCGGTGAAGCTGTCGCACCTGCCGGGTTCGGGCTTCGCGTACTTCGCGGTCGTCGCGAGCGTGTTCGTCACGGCGCTGTACTCGTTCCGCATGTACTTCCTGGTGTTCCACGGCGAAGAGCGCTTCCGCAATCCGAAGCATCCGGAATCGCCGATGGGCATGGCGGCCGCGCACGGCCACGACGATCACGGCCATGGCCACGGTCATGACGACCACGCGCACGAGCCGCACGAGACCCCGTGGGTCGTGTGGGTGCCGCTGGTCCTGCTGGCGATCCCGTCGGTGATCATCGGCGCGATCGCGGTCAGCCCGATGCTGTTCGGCGACTTCTTCCAGCACGGCGTCGCATTCGACAAGGTGATCTTCATCGGCGAAAACCATCCGGCGCTCGCCGAGATGGCCGAAGAGTTCCATGGCTGGGTCGGCATGGGCCTGCACTCGGTGTCGGGCCTGCCGGTGTGGCTGGCGCTCGCCGGTGTCGTCGTCGCGTGGTTCCTGTATCTGAAGCGTCCGGAGCTGCCGGCGTCGATCCGCCGCGCGTTCGGCCCGATCTACACGCTGCTGGACAACAAGTACTACATGGACAAGATCAACGAAGTGGTGTTCGCCCGCGGTTCGGTGGCGATCGGCCGCGGCCTGTGGAAGGAGGGCGACGTCGTGGTGATCGACGGCCTCGTCAACGGCAGCGCCCGGTTCATCGGCTGGTTCGCCGGCGTGATCCGCTTCCTCCAATCCGGTTACATCTATCACTACGCGTTCGCCATGATCATCGGCATGCTGGGGCTCCTGACCCTGTTTGTAACGCTCGGCGGCAAATAAGGCGGGGGGACAACACTAATGCACGCTTTTCCGATTCTCAGTACCGCGATCTGGCTGCCGATCGTTTTCGGCCTCCTCGTGCTTGCGGTGGGTAACGACAAAAATCCGGGGACGGCCCGCTGGGTCGCGCTGATCGGTGCGCTGCTCGGCCTCGCGGTCACGCTCCCGCTGGTCACGGGCTTCGATTCGAGCACGGCGGCGCTGCAGTTCGTCGAGAAGTCGACCTGGATCGAACGCTTCGATATCTCGTATCACCTCGGCGTCGACGGCATCTCGATGTGGTTCGTCGTGCTGACCGCGCTGATCACGGTGATCGTCGTGATCGCCGCATGGGAAGTGATCACCGAGAACGTCGCGCAGTACCTCGCGGCGTTCCTGATCCTGTCCGGGATCATGATCGGCGTGTTCTCGGCGGCCGACGGCCTGCTGTTCTACGTGTTCTTCGAGGCGACCCTGATCCCGATGTACATCATCATCGGCGTGTGGGGCGGCCCGAACCGCGTGTATGCGGCGTTCAAGTTCTTCCTGTACACGCTGGCCGGTTCGCTGCTGATGCTGGTCGCGCTGATCTACCTGTACACGGAAACGCACTCGTTCGACCTCGCGACGTGGCAGAACGCGAAGATCGCGATGACGCCACAGATCCTGCTGTTCATCGCGTTCTTCCTCGCGTTCGCGGTGAAGGTGCCGATGTGGCCGGTGCACACGTGGTTGCCGGACGCGCACGTGGAAGCGCCGACGGGCGGCTCGGTCGTGCTGGCCGCGATCATGCTGAAGCTCGGCGCATACGGTTTCCTGCGCTTCTCGCTGCCGATCACGCCTGACGCGAGCCATTTCCTGGCGCCCGTCGTGATCACGCTGTCGCTGATCGCGGTGATCTACATCGGCCTCGTCGCGATGGTGCAGGCCGACATGAAGAAGCTGGTCGCGTATTCGTCGATCGCGCACATGGGCTTCGTCACGCTCGGCTTCTTCATCTTCAACCAGCTCGGCGTCGAAGGCGCGATCATCCAGATGATCTCGCACGGCTTCGTGTCGGGCGCGATGTTTCTCTGCATCGGCGTGCTGTACGACCGCGTGCACTCGCGCCAGATCGCCGATTACGGCGGTGTCGTGAACGTGATGCCGAAGTTCGCGGCATTCGCGATGCTGTTCTCGATGGCCAACTGCGGCCTGCCGGGTACGTCGGGTTTCGTCGGCGAGTTCATGGTGATCCTCGCGGCCGTCCAGTACAACTTCTGGATCGCATTCGGTGCGGCGTTCACGCTGATCCTCGGTGCGGCCTACACGCTGTGGATGTACAAGCGCGTGTATTTCGGCGCGGTGGCGAACGATCACGTTGCCAAGCTGAAGGACATCGGCCGTCGCGAATTCCTGATGCTGGCCGTGCTCGCCGCGTTCACGCTGCTGATGGGCCTGTATCCGAAGCCTTTCACCGACGTGATGCACGTTTCCGTGGAAAACCTCCTCTCCCACGTCGCGCAGTCGAAGCTGCCGCTGGCCCAGTAATCGCGAGCGGAGGAACTCAAGATCATGCAAAACGCCTCTATGAATGTCCTGTTGCCTGACGCGCTGGTGATGGCCGCCATCGTCGTCGCATGGCTGAACGACACCTTTACCGGTGCTTCCGGCCGCCGCCTGACCTATCTGATCGCGGTCGTTTCGTCGGTCGTCGCCGGCGCGTGGTTCGCGGTCCAGGCGCTCGACCCGCAGCAGTACTACTTCTTCTCGAAGATGGTCGTCGTCGACTCGTTCGCGAGCATGATGAAGGCCGTCGTGTCGTTCGGTTTCGCGGTCTCGCTCGTCTATTCGCGCAAGTACCTCGAAGACCGCGACATGTTCCGCGGCGACGTGTTCCTGCTCGGCATGTTCTCGCTGCTCGGCCAGCTGGTCATGGTGTCGGGCAACAACTTCCTGACGCTGTACCTCGGCCTCGAGCTGATGTCGCTGTCGCTGTACGCGGTCATCGCGCTGCGTCGCGATGCAGCGCAGTCGAGCGAAGCCGCGATGAAGTACTACGTGCTGGGCGCGCTCGCGTCGGGTTTCGTGCTGTACGGCATCTCGATGCTCTACGGCGCGACCGGCTCGCTCGAGCTCGGCGAAGTGTACAAGGCGGTCGGCGGCAACACCGACGCGGCCGTGCTGATGTTCGGCGTGGTCTTCATCGTCGCCGGTATCGCGTTCAAGCTCGGCGCCGTGCCGTTCCACATGTGGGTGCCGGACGTCTACCAGGGCGCACCGACCGCGATGACGCTGTTCGTCGGCGGCGGCCCGAAGGTTGCCGCGTTCGCGTGGGGCCTGCGCTTCCTGGTAATGGGCCTGCTGCCGCTCGCGCAGAACTGGCAGACCGCGCTCGTGATCCTCGCCGCGCTGTCGCTGATCGTCGGCAACATCACCGGTATCGTCCAGCGCAACATCAAGCGGATGCTCGCGTACTCGGCGATCTCGAACATGGGCTTCGTGCTGCTCGGCCTGCTCGCGGGCATCGTGAAGGGCGACGCGGCGGCACCGGCGAACGCGTACAGCTCGGCGATGTTCTACGCGATCGTCTACCTGATCACGACGCTCGGCTCGTTCGGCGTGGTGATGCTGCTCGCACGCCGCGATTTCGAAGCCGAAACGATCGACGACTTCAAGGGCCTCAACAAGCGCAGCCCGGTGTTCGCGTTCGTGATGATGGTCATGATGTTCTCGCTGGCCGGCATCCCGCCGACCGTCGGCTTCTACGCGAAGCTCGCCGTGCTCGAGGCGACCGTCAATGCGGGTCTCACGTGGCTCGCCGTGCTGGCCGTGATCACGTCGCTGTTCGGCGCGTTCTACTACCTGCGCATCGTCAAGCTGATGTACTTCGATGCCCCGCAGGATTCGACGCCGATCTCGGGCGATTTCTGCAAGCGCACGATCCTCGTGCTGAATGGCCTGGCGGTCGTCGTGCTCGGCCTGATCCCGAGCCCGCTGCTGACCGCCTGCCTGCAGGCAATCCGTCACACGCTGCCGCTGTAATGTCGGCAGCCGGCTGGTTCATCGTGCTGTTGGCGCTCGTATGCGCCAACCTGCCGTTCCTGAACCAACGCCTCTTCGCCGTCGTGCCGTTCGGCGCGACGAAGAAGAATGCGTGGGTGCGGATCGGCGAGCTGATCGTGCTGTACTTCGTCGTCGGCGCGCTCGGCTTCTGGCTCGAGTCGCGCGCCGGCAACCGCTTCGAACAGGGCTGGCAGTTTTACGCGATCACGTTCAGTCTCTTCGTCGTGTTCGCGTTTCCCGGCTTCACGTTCCAGTATCTCGTCAAACGACGCTGACGGCTCCGGCCGTCCGTCGTGCTCATTCAGGAGCCGCCGATGGCCGAACTTCCCAATCACGACGCCGCACTGACCGAAACCTGCCTCGAGAGCGAGGCGATTTTCGAAGGCGCATTCCTCAAGCTCAAGCGCGACACCGTCCGTCTGCCGGACGGCAAGAAGGCCACGCGCGAATACGTGCAGCACCCGGGTGCGGTGATGGTGATCCCGCTGTTCGACGACGGCCGCGTGCTGATGGAAAGCCAGTTCCGCTATCCGATCGGCAAGGTGATGGCCGAATTTCCGGCCGGCAAGCTCGATCCGAACGAAGGCGCGCTCGCGTGCGCGGTGCGCGAGTTGCGCGAGGAAACGGGCTACACGGCGCGCGAATACGTGTTCCTGGCCCGCATTCATCCGATCATTTCCTATTCGACCGAATTCATCGACCTGTATCTCGCGCGCGGGCTGACGGCCGGCGAACGCAAGCTCGACGAAGGCGAATTCCTTGAAACCTTCACCGCGACGCTGGCCGACCTGCAGGAATGGGTGCGCACGGGCCAGATCACCGACGTGAAGACGATCATCGGCACGATGTGGCTCGACAAGGTGCTGTCCGGCACGTGGCCGCTCGGGCCGGTCGTCACGCCCTGAGCACGGCGTCGGCGGCGGCCGGAGCGCCGCGTTACAATTCCATGACGCGGCGCGCCCGTGCCGCGCGATCCGGATTTAGCACGATCGTTCACAAAACCGCTTTTTGCGCTACACTCGTCACACGCCCTGATTCAGCATGAAGGTCCTCGATTTACAGTGTCCGCACGGTCATCGGTTCGAAGGCTGGTTCGCTTCCGCCGATGAATTCGAAGCGCAGTTGTCCCGCAAGCTGGTCGAATGTCCGGTGTGCGGAACGACGGAGGTCAACCGTCTGCCGTCGGCGCCGCGCCTGAACCTGTCGGGCGCGACGCAGGCGCAGCCGGCCGATCCGCGTGCGCTGCAGGCGCAGGTGATGCGCGCGCTGCGCGAGGTGCTGGAGAAGACCGAGAACGTGGGCGAGCGCTTCGCCGAGGAAGCGCGGCGCATCCATTACAACGAGGCGCCGGCACGCAGCATTCGCGGCGTCACGACGCCGGAGGATGCGCAGTCCTTGGTCGAGGAAGGCATCGACGTGATGCCGCTGCCGATTCCAGCCGCGCTGAAAGAACCGCTGCAATAGCGTACGCAGTGTGTCCTTGCCGGGCCGGACGGTCGCGGCAAGCCTTGCATGGGATCAGTGTAGGCGCTGACGCGCCAACGCTGATCGACCGCGAAGCATGGGACCGGAGCAAGTGCTAAAGCACTCACTCCGGCCGACCGCGAAGCATGGGACCAGAGTAAGCGCTAAAGCGCTAACTCTGGTCGACAGGAGACACTGCGCATGGATCTGGATTATTCCCCCGCCGACGACGCGTTCCGCGCCGACGTCCGCGCCTGGCTCGAGGCCAACTTGCCTCACGCACTGCGCGCCAAGGTACTCGATCACAAACGACTCGACCGCGAGGATTTCGCGAGCTGGCACCGGATTCTCGGCCAGCGCGGCTGGTCCGCGCCTGCCTGGCCGGTCGAATATGGCGGGCCGGGCTGGAACGCGACGCAGCGGCACATCTGGGACGAGGAGTGCGCGCGGATCGGTGCGCCGACCGTGCTGCCGTTCGGGGTGTCGATGGTCGCGCCGGTCCTGATGAAATACGGCAGCGAAGCGCAGAAGCGCCACTATCTGCCGCGTATTCTCGACGGCTCGGACTGGTGGTGCCAGGGTTATTCGGAGCCGGGTTCCGGGTCCGACCTCGCGTCGCTGCGCACGCGCGCCGAGCGCCACGGCGATCACTACGTCGTCAACGGCCAGAAGACCTGGACCACGCTCGGCCAGTACGCCGACATGATGTTCTGCCTCGTGCGCACCGATCCGGCCGCGAAGAAGCAGGAGGGCATCTCGTTCCTGCTGATCGACATGAAGACGCCCGGCATCACCGTGCGCCCGATCGTGATGCTCGACGAGGACCACGAGGTCAACGAGGTGTTCTTCGAGGACGTGAAGGTGCCGGTCGAGAACCTCGTCGGCGACGAGAACCGCGGCTGGACCTACGCGAAATACCTGCTCGGCCACGAGCGCACCGGCATCGCGCGCGTCGGCGCGTCGAAGCGGGAGCTCGCGTTCCTGAAGCGGGTGGCGTCGAACCAGCGCAAGAACGGCAAGCCGTTGCTCGCCGATCCCGTGTTCGCCGCGAAGGTCGCGGCGCTCGAAGTCGAGTTGATGGCGCTGGAGGTGACGGTGCTGCGCGTCGTCAGCCGCGAGACGAGCGGCAAGGGGCCCGGCCCCGAGGCGTCGATGCTGAAGATCAAGGGCACCGAGGTGCAGCAGGCGCTCACCGAGCTGATGGTCGAAGCGATCGGCCCGCTGGCCGCTCCGTTCGACGTGCCGTTCCTCGACGGCGAGCGCGAACACAGCGTCGCGGGCGACGACGATGCGGCGCCGCTCGCCGCGTACTACTTCAATTACCGGAAGACGTCGATCTACGGCGGTTCGAACGAGATCCAGAAGAACATCATCGCGCAGATGATTCTGGGGCTGTGATCAGGGAACGGAGACAACCATGGATTTCAGCTTTACCGATGAGCAGCAGCAGTTCGCCGACGCGCTGCGCCGGTATCTCGGCGAGCAATACGGCTTCGAAACGCGTCAGGCGATCGTGCGCAGCGATGCCGGCGTGTCGGATGCGCAGTGGAGCGCATTCACCGAACTGGGATTGACCGCGTTGCCCGTGCCCGATGCCCAGGGCGGCTTCGGCGGCGGCCCGGTCGACATGCTGGTCGTGATGCAGGAGCTCGGCCGCGCGCTCGTGATCGAGCCGTACTGGGCCACGGCGGTCGGCGTCGAAGCACTGCGGATCGCCGGCTCCGGCGCAGGCGCCGACGCCGCGCTGCTGGAGGCGGTCGCGCAAGGCCAAAAGCGCTTGGCGGTCGCGTTCCACGAACCGCAGGCGCGCTACGACCTGTACGAACTCGACACGCACGCGCGGGAGCAGGGCGGCACGTACCGGCTGACCGGCACCAAGTCGGTGGTTCAGCACGGCGCCCAGGCGCATGCGTGGATCGTGCCCGCGCGGGTCGACGGCGGCGGCATCGGCCTCTTTGTCGTCGAACGCGATGCGGCCAACGCGAAGGTGGTCGACTACCGGACCATCGACGGCCAGCGTGCCGCGACGCTCGCGTTCGACGACACGCCGGCCCGACTGCTGACGGGCGGTGCGCGCGACGCGGCGGCACTCGAGCAGATCGCCGATTACGCGACCTTCCTGCTGTGTGCGGAAGCGGTCGGCGCGCTCGACGAACTGAATCGCGCGACGGTCGAATACACGAAGACGCGCGAGCAGTTCGGCGTGCCGATCGCGCGTTTTCAGGCGCTGCAGCACCGGATGGTCGACATGCTCATTCATGCCGAGCAGGCGCGTTCGCTGACCTATCTCGCGGCGGTGCGCTACGCGAACGGCGATGCCGATGCGCGACGCAAGGCCGTGTCGGCCGCGAAGGCGCGGGTCGGTGCGGCCGCGCGCTTCGTCGGCCAGCAGGCCGTCCAGTTGCACGGCGGCATGGGCGTGACCAACGAGGTGGCCGCCGCGCACCTGTTCAAGCGGCTGTCGATCATCGAGACGACGCTCGGCGATACCGATCATCACCTCGCCCGCATCGCGGCGCTGCCCGATTTCGCGCAGACCGACGTAGCATGACGGCGACGCGCGAGCGCGCCAGACAAGGAGACTTATCAGTGGGTATCAGTTACGAAGACCTGGTGGTCGGCAGTACGACCGAAGTGGGCCGCTACACGTTCGAGGCCGACGACATCAAGACGTTCGCGAAGCGCTACGATCCGCAGCCGTTCCATATCGACGAGGAAGCGGGGAAGGCATCGCATTTCGGCGGCCTCGTCGCGAGCGGCTGGCATACGTGCTCGGTGTTCATGAGCCTGCTGGTCAAGAAGCTCGGGCCGGATTCGACCAGCATGGGCTCGCCGGGCATCGATTCGATCCGCTGGCTGAAGCCGGTCCGCGCCGGCGATACGATCACGATGTACCAGAAGGTGCACGACAAGCGCGTGTCGGAGAGCAAGCCCGATCGCGGCATCGTGTCGACCGAATGGATCGGCATGAACGAAGCCGGCGAGACGGTGATCAGCGTGCATACCAAGGTGATTTTCGGGCTGCGCCGTCCGGAGGGCGCGAACTCATGACGGACGTCACCTTGCCGCTGATCGCATCGGCGCAGGCGTTGCGGGAGCGGGTCGGCGGGGAGCCGCTCGCGAGCGGCTGGATCGAGATCGACCAGCCGCGCGTCGACGGTTTCGCCGACGCGACCGGCGATCATCAGTGGATTCACGTCGACCCCGAGCGCGCGCGGCGCG
Organism: Burkholderia sp. BCC1208; assembly: GCF_902833095.1. NCBI lineage: Bacteria > Pseudomonadati > Pseudomonadota > Betaproteobacteria > Burkholderiales > Burkholderiaceae > Burkholderia > Burkholderia sp. BCC1208. The sequence continues at coordinate 310,017 of NZ_CADFDY010000013.1, forward strand.
AGTCGCCGTTCGGCGGGCCGATCGCGCACGGGTTCCTGACGCTGTCGCTGATTCCTGCGTTGATGACCGACGCCATGCGCTTCGAGCAAAAGATGGGCGTGAACTACGGGTTGAACCGCGTGCGGTTTTTGAAGCCGGTGCCGGTCGGCACGCGTGTGCGTGCGCTGTTCGCGGTGAAGGAAATCGCAGACGCCGCGCGCGGCGGCATCCAGGTGACGTGGTCGGTATCGATGCAGATCGAGCGCCCCGACGCGCCGCTGCCGGTATGCGCGGCGGAGTTCATCACGCTGCATTACTTCTGAAGCACGGAGCGGCATGCACGGATGCCGCTCCGCTCGTCATGCGCTTGTCAGCGTTTCGCGTATTGCGTTGCGCCGAACAGCACCTCGCGTGCCTTGTCGTCCTGCAGCGCCTTGCGCATCGACGCGAGCACCTCGACGCCGCGCTGCACGGCCGCTCGCGCGGCGATCGCCTCGTGCCAGCGCTTCACGTTCGGCAACGCGTCGAGCACGATGCCCTGGTTCTGCCACGAGCGCGTCCACGGGAACGTCGCGATGTCCGCGATCGTGTACGTGTCGCCCGCGAGATACTCGGATTCGCCGAGGCGCTTTTCCATCACGTTGTACAGGCGCTTCGCTTCGTTCGTGTAGCGGTCGACCGCATACTCGATCTTCTCCGGCGCATACAGGCGGAAGTGGTGCGCCTGCCCGAGCATCGGGCCGACGCCGCCCATCTGGAACATCAGCCACTCGAGCGTCGCATAGCGCGCGGCCGGATCGGTCGGCAGGAACTTGCCGGTCTTCTCCGCGAGGTAGATCAGGATCGCGCCCGATTCGAACAGCGAGATCGGTTGTCCGCCGGGGCCGTCCGGATCGACGATCGCGGGGATCTTGTTGTTCGGGCTGATCTTCAGGAACTCGGGCTCGAACTGGTCGCCCGCGCCGATATCGACCGGATGCGCGCGATACGCGAGGCCCGTTTCCTCGAGCATGATGTGCACCTTGTGGCCGTTCGGGGTCGCCCAGCTATAGACGTCGATCATCGTCAACTCCTGTATGGCATGCGCGAAAACGGCGCCGTCGGCGCCGCGACAGGCGGTCATTAGAGCATGGATCGACGCGGGCTGCTGGCGACGGAAGCGCGCGTGCCGCGGGCATGCGCGGCCGGGCCGCGGATCGTCGCGACGTTGCGCGCGGCGGCGACGAGCCGCATCGGATGGACGCGGCGGCGTGGGTCGGTTCGAAGGCCGACGCGGCGGATCAGCGCTTGTAGCGCGGCTGGCGTTTCTCGAGAAAGGCGGTGATGCCTTCGAGGCCGTCCGCATGATGCAGCGACGCGACGAAATGATCGCGCTCGGTGCCGAGGTGCGCATCCAGCGGTTGCGCGCTCGCGTCGTCGAGCAGCGACTTGATGCGCGTGAGCGCATTCGGCGAGATGCCGGCGAGCACGTCGGCCCATGCCAGTGCGTCGCTCAATGCCGTGCCGGGCGCGGCGAGCCGGTTGACGACGCCGAGCGCATGCAGGCGTTCGGCGGCGACCGGCTTGCCTTCGAACAGGATCTCGGCCGCGATCGCACGCGGCAGCGCGCGGGCGAGAAACCATGAGCCGCCGCCGTCGGGCGTCAGGCCGACGCGCGCATACGACATCACGAATTTTGCTTCATGTGCGGCGACGATCAGGTCGCACGCGAGTGCGAGCGAGAAGCCCGCGCCGGCCGCGGCGCCTTCGACGGCCGCGATCACCGGCTTCGTCGACGCGCGGATCGCCGTTACCCATGCCGCGAGCTGATCGATGCTGTCGGCCTGGAAGGACGGATCCTTCGAGCGATTCTCGAGCAGCCGGTTCAGGTTGCCGCCTGCGCAGAAGAAACGATCGGCACCCGTCAGCACGACGGCGCGAATCGCCGGATCGCGCTCGGCGGTGGCGAGCGCTTCGATGCCGGCCGCGTACATGTCGGGATGCAGCGCGTTGCGCGCGCCGGGATTGGACAGCGTGAGGACGAGCGTCGATTCGCTCTCGGGCGGACGCGAGGCCAGCAGTTCAGCACTCATGCGAGCATGTCTCCATCGGGTGGCGCGGCGGCGACGCCGCACGTGTCGTTCGGACAGACGGAGATGACGCCGCAGCGGAGGTAATGTCGTCATGACGAACGCACGACTTGCTTTAGACTAGCACGAACGTGCTTTTCAGCGTGATGAATCCCGATGCGGCCGGCATCGATGCGGCCGCGCTTCAGCAAGGAAGGAGACCCTGATGCTACAGCTGTGCGGTATTCCGTTGTCCAACTACTACAACAAGGTGAAGTTCGTCCTGCTCGAGCACGATATTCCGTTCGAGGAAGTGACGTGCGGTTTGCCGATCAGCGATCCGGTCCGGCTCGCCGATTCGCCGCTCGGCAAGATTCCGTTTCTGAAGACCGAAGAGGGCGCGCTGTTCGAGTCGCAGGTGATCATCGAATATCTGGCGGCGCGCTATCCCGAGAAAGGCATTTTGCCCGCGAGTCCATTCGCGGCGGCGAAGGTGCGCGAACTGGTCGAGACGCTCGAGCTGTATCTCGAGTGGATGGCGCGCGAGGTGTACACGGAAGCGTTTTTCGGCGGCAAGGTCAGCGACGGGACGAAGGCGCACGTCGAGAAGCGCCTGCCGCGCGCGATCGATGCATTCAAGCAGATGACGCAGTTTTCGCCGTATGTGCTCGGCGAATCGTTCGGCCTCGCGGACATCGCCTCGTGGGTCCATTTGCCGGTCATCGGCATGGCGACGAAGGCCATCTTCGGCCGCGACTTCCTGCTCGATGCAGGCATCGACTGGAAGGCGCACGCGAAGACGGTGAGTGAACGCCCGGCCGCGCAACGCGTGGCGGCCGAGCGCAAGGAGTATGTCGAAGCGGCGAAGGTCGTGCGTTCGTAAGCGCGGTTTCCCAAGGGCGGCGTGCGGGGTCTTACAGGCGCGCGAGCCGTTCGAGCGCGGACGCGAGCGTGCTTTCCTGCTTCGCGAAGCAGAAGCGGACGACGCCCGATTCGTGCGGCTCGTGATAGAACGCCGACACCGGAATGGCGGCCACGCCGATTTCCGACGTGAGCCACTTCGAGAATTCCGCTTCGGGCAGGTCGCTGATCGCCGAGTAATCGACGCACTGGAAGTACGTGCCCGTGCACGGCAGCAGCTTGAAGCGCGTGCGTTCGAGGCCGGCCCGGAAGAAGTCGCGCTTTTGCTGATAGAAGCCCGCGAGCGACAGGTACGGCGCCGGGTCGCGTAGGTAGTCGGCGAGCCCGATCTGCATCGGCGTGTTCACCGTGAACACGTTGAATTGATGGACCTTTCGGAACTCCGCGGTCAGCGCGGCAGGCGCCGCGACGTAGCCGACCTTCCAGCCCGTCACGTGGTAGGTCTTGCCGAAGCTCGACACGATGAAGCTGCGCGCGGCGAGCTCCGGGTAGCGCGCGACGCTCTCGTGGCGGGCACCGTCGTAGACCATGTGTTCGTAGACCTCGTCGGACAGGATCAGCACGTTGGTGCCGCGCACGATGTCCTCGAGCTTGCGCATGTCCGCCTCGCGCCACACGGTACCCGTCGGGTTGTGCGGCGTGTTGATCAGGATCATCCGCGTTTTCGGCGTGATCGCGGCCGCGAGACGGTCGAACGGGATCGCGTAGTCGGGCGCCTCCAGCGTGACGAACACGGGCTTGCCGCCGGCGAGCTCGATCGAGGGCAGGTAGCTGTCGTAGGTCGGCTCGACGACGATCACTTCGTCGCCCGGATGCACCGTGCACAGGATCGCCGTCAGCAGCGCCTGCGTCGCGCCGGCCGTCACGGTGATTTCGGTGGCCGGATCGTAATGCCGGCCGTATACCTGCGCGATCTTGGCGGCGATCGCGTCGCGCAGCGGCGCGACGCCGGCCATCGGCGGATACTGGTTGTGCCCGTTGCGCATCGCGGTTGCGACCGCATCGACGATGCGCGGATCGCAATCGAAATCAGGAAAACCCTGGCCGAGATTTACCGCGCCTTTTTCGGCGGCAAGCGCGCTCATGACCGTGAAGATCGTTGTGCCGACGTTCGGCAGGCGCGAGGGGAAAACGGGCGTCGTTGGCATATCTGAAGGAGCGTTCATCGATACGGTCGAATGCGGATGGGGGGCGTCAGGCGGGCGTCGCCGCGGCGGGCGGCGCGGCGTCGAGTGCGCAGGCCTCCACGAACGGCGCGGGTTGCGCGATCCGGAAACCGAAGTCGCGTGCGGTGCGCTTCGCGAGCTTCAGCAGCGCGCGGTCTTTCGACACGAGCCACTCGGCCTGTGCGGCGCGGGCGAGTTCGAGAAATTTCTGATCGTCGCGGTCCTTGCACTTCGGCAGCGGCGGCGCGTCGGCGTCGACGGGCGGCGGTTCGACGAGGCTCGCGAGCCGGGCGACCGTGGCGAGGGCGGCAGCCTTGTCGATCGCACGCGACTGGAACTGCGGATAGTCGAGCACGTATTCGAGTTCGGTCAGGCAGCGGCCGTCGATCACGGCGGCAAGCATGCCGTGCTCCAGCGCGGCACGGATCGGTCGCGTAGCGGGGTCGTCGAATACGAGGATGTCGATCCAGACGTTCGAGTCGAGCACGACGCGGTGTGCGGCATGCGGGGCGAGAGAGCGGGTCATTCGTTACAATCGGTGGTTTTCGTCTGACCGCAAGGCACGGCGTGCCAGCGAGCCTCTATGATAATCGTTCTCTCTCCCGCCAAATCCCTCGACTACGATACGCCCCCGCACGTCCTGTCTTACACGAAGCCTGCATTCGTCGACGACGCGTCGGAGCTGATCGACGGCCTGCGCAAGCTGTCGCCGCAGGACATCGCGACGCTGATGGATATCTCCGATCCGCTCGCGCGCCTGAACTTCCAGCGCTACGCCGACTGGTCGCCGACTTTCACGCCGGCCAACGCGAAGCAGGCCGTGCTTGCGTTCAATGGCGACGTCTACGAAGGTTTCGACGCGAAATCGCTGTCGTCCACCGATCTCGACTATGCGCAGCAGCACGTGCGCGTGTTGTCGGGCCTGTACGGGCTGCTGCGTCCGCTCGATCTGCTGCAGCCGTACCGGCTCGAGATGGGCACGCGGTTCGCGAACGCGCGCGGCAAGGATCTGTACGCGTTCTGGGGCGACCGCATCACGCGAGCGCTGAACGAGCAGCTCGAGACGCGCAGCGGCGCCGCGCGCGTGCTCGTCAACTGCGCGTCGACCGAATACTTCAAGTCGGTCAAGCCGAAGCTGCTGGCCGCACCGGTCGTCACGCCGGTATTCGAGGACTGGAAGGGCGGCCGCTACAAGATCATCAGCTTCCATGCAAAACGCGCGCGCGGCCTGATGGCGCGTTTTGTCGTCGAGAACCGGATCGCCGACCCGAAGGCGTTGAAGGCATTCGCGACCGACGGCTATGCGTTCGATGCGGCTGCGTCGAACGATTCGACTTACGTATATCGCCGGCGCGTCGGCGAGTGACCGTGCCGGCCGTTCACGAGACGGCCGGTGCATGCATGAGGCCGGAGTAAGCGCTAAAGCGCTAACACCGGTCGACAGCTTTGCATGAGGCCGGAGTAAGCGCTAAAGCGCCAACTCCGATCGACAGCTTTGCATGGGACCGGAGTAAGCGCTAAAGCGCTAACTCCGATCGACAAAGGAGAGATAGATGGCCGTTTCGATTACCAGTAATTTCGATGCAGGTGCAATCGACGTCGTGTCGTGCGACAGCCCCGACGCGATCCGGCTGCGCGTGCGCGGCGACAATCGTTCGGAGTTCGCGCAATGGTTTTACTACCGCTTGACGGGTGCGCGCGGCGAGCGGTGCGTGATGACGTTCGAGAACGCAGCCGAATGCGCGTATCCGTCCGGCTGGCGCAACTACCACGCGGTGGCGAGCTACGACCGGGTCGACTGGTTCCGCGTGCCGACGACGTTCGACGGCAAGACGATGACCATCGACCATACGCCGGAGTTCGACAGCATCTACTACGCGTATTTCGAACCGTACTCGGAAGAGCGCCACGCGGCGTTTCTCGGCGCGGTCCAGCAGTTGCCGCAGGCGAGCGTCGTCGAGCTCGGCCGCACGGTCGAAGGCCGTCCGATGTCGCTGCTGACGCTCGGCACGCCGGAAACCGATGGTGCGCCGAAGAAGAAGGTGTGGGTCATCGCGCGCCAGCATCCGGGTGAGTCGATGGCCGAGTGGTTCGTCGAAGGCCTGGTCAAGCGGCTGGCCGGATGGGGCGACTGGGCCGGCGATCCGGTTGCGCGCAAGCTCTACGATCGCGTGATGTTCTACATCGTCCCGAATATGAACCCGGACGGCAGCGTGCACGGTAACCTGCGCACCAATGCGGCCGGCGCGAACCTGAACCGGGAGTGGATGGCGCCAGACGCCGAGCGCAGCCCTGAGGTGCTGGCCGTGCGCGACGCCATCCACGCGATCGGCTGCGACATGTTCTTCGACATTCACGGCGACGAGGATCTGCCGTACGTGTTCGTCGCCGGCTCGGAGATGCTGCCGAGCTTTACCGAGCAGCAGGGCAAGGAGCAGGCCGCGTTCATCGACGCGTTCAAGGTCGCGAGCCCCGACTTCCAGACCGAGCACGGCTACGCGGCGAGCAAGTACAAGGAAGATGCGTTGAAGCTCGCGTCGAAGTACATCGGCCACCAGTTCGGCTGTCTGTCGCTGACGCTCGAAATGCCGTTCAAGGACAACGCGAACCTCCCCGACGAGCGCGTCGGCTGGAACGGCGAGCGCAGCGCGGCGCTCGGCGCGGCGATGCTGGCCGCGATCCTGGTGCACGTCGACACGTTCGCGTAAGCGCAGCCGTCGTCGCATGAAAAAAGCCGGCGCATCTCGCGATGCACCGGCTTTTTTTGCTGCTGTCGCTGCCGCTCCGTCGTATCAGGACTTCTTCGCGGTTTTTTTCTTCACGGCTTTGTTCTGGCCGCTCGACTTCTTCGTTGCGACGGCCTTCTTGCTGCCGGTGCGGCCCGATGCCTTCGCCTTGGCCTTGCCGCGGTGCGACTTGCCCTTGAACTTCTTCGTCGAAGACGACGAGCGTTCGACGCGCGGCTTCAGCGGCGGAACCGGGTCGTTCCAGCTGAACGCGAGCATCTGCTGGCCGACATAGCCGCAACGGAATTTCAGCGGCGTCGGATCGCCGCCGTTGCTGTGGATGCCGAGCCCGTCGACGGTGACGATATTGTCGACTTTCACGCGCTGCTTGCCTTGGTCGAACGAGTCGTTCCACGGCGTGATCGTCGCGTTGCCGCTGTCGAATGCGTTCGGTGCGAAGTCGACGCGGTCGAAGGCCGTCGACGTGCTGGCGATGAAGCTGCCGTGCGCCGCACAATCGGCGACGAGCGGATCGGCATGCATCTCGTTGACGAATTTGTTGATCAGTTCGGAGCGCTGGTCGAGCAGGTCGGCGAATACCGGAGCGGGAAGCGCAAGCGACAGGCCCGCGATACAGGCTGCCAGCTTGCCGAGCGCCCGGAAAATCCGGAGCGAGGCAGGTGAGCTGTCCATCTGGTTATTGGTGAGGAGCGAAGGAGACATCGGGCACGTATAGATGCCCGATGAAGAACAGGAGTTCAATCTTAGCGTAAAAAAGTTGTGCGGCAGTAGGTGGCGTATTCGACGCGCGCCGCGGGAGGGCCGCCGGTACGCGTGTGCACCGAGCCGATCCGGAGGAAATTCAGGCGCGCGGGCCGCCGAGGCGGTAGCGCCGGACGTCGAAGGTCGTGACCCACGCAGGGCGATAGACGGCGATGAGTGCCGTTGCCATGCCGGTGAACCATGCTTCGCCGAGCGCGAGCAGCGCGGTGTTCAGCAGATAGCCGGCCGGAATCACGACGGGCACGCCGTCCGCGAGCGCGAGCTGGACGCCGGCCGCCGCGGCGGCGACCGCGACGATCGCGATGGCTGGCGACAGGAAGCCCTGCCCGGTGATGAACGACGCGAGGTTGTGCGGCAGCCAGGCGAGGGCGGCGCGCTGCAGCAACGCCGACACGCCGACAGGCAGCGCACCGTAGATCAGATAGGTCAGCCCGATGCCTTGCCACGGCGCGTCGAAGATGACTGCGGCAATCGCCGTGACGACGCCCATCGCGATCAGGGCGAGTGTCCAGTCGAACAGCGTGACGAGCAACGTTGCGCCGAGCAGATGCATGACGATGCCATCCTCGAGCCATGCGTTCGAGGCCCACAGGACCGTGATCGCAGTGACGAGTGCAAGCCACACGTGCTGAAGCGTGGCGTCTTGCAGGCGTACGAAGGGGCGCTTCCAGATCGCGAGCGTGAGCAGGGCCACGGCGGCGATCCAGCCACCGATGCCAATCCAGAGCGGAAGCGGTGTGAAAAGAAAACCCATGCGTTCATATTACTCGTTGAGCATCAAAGGTGGGAGCCTGCACATGCCCGACCGTCGCAATATCGAGACTGTTTGCCTAGCGCTCGCGCCGGAACCGTGCCGGCGGCTCGGCGGCGAGCGGCAGGTCCTGCGTGCCGGCATTCGCGGTGGGCAACGGGTATGGACGGTCGTGCCGTTGTGTACGTAGGGGCGCCGGGCCGTGTTCTCCTATGGCCGGTTTGCGGGCGCGGTTACGGTTCGCCAGCAGCACCTCGAGATGGGGCGACAGCCAGCCGTTGTAGATCGCGACCGCGGCGGCCCGGTTCGCGGCGCCGAGTTGCTGGAAGATGCTCGCGAGGTGGATCTTCACGGTGCCTTCGCTGATGCCGAGCGTACGCGCGATCATCTTGTTCGTGCTGCCCATGTGGACGAACCGCATGATCTGCGCTTGGCGCGGCGACAGGAGGCCGCTCGGCGGCCGCCGGGGCAGCGAGCCGGCGAGCGTCTGGAAATGGGCGTCGTGGCGCGCCGTCGTCGCCGTGGACGGCAGCAGGCTGAGGGCGATCGGCGGAATGTAGTGTCCGCCCAGCAGGACGATCTCGAGCGCTCGCACGATCAGGTGCGGCCGCGTGGAATGCGGGATCACGCCCGCGACGCCGTAGTTGAAGAAGCGCTGGATGGCTTCGGGCGAGGTGTCGTCGACCAGGACGGCGACCGGTGTCGGCGAGCACGCATTGCCGAGTGCCTGAAGCTCGCTGAGCCGGCCCACGTCCAGCCAGTCGATCGCGACGAGGTCGAAACGCTGGTTGCGCAGCAGCCGGCGCGCCTGGAAACCGTCAGGCGCATCGTTGATGCTGGCGTGCCGGTCGATCTGCCGCAACAGGGTCTTCAGTCCGTCACGCCGTTCGGCGTCTGAGTTAAGTATCAAGAACCGCATATTCAACCTCCGTAAAGTGAGTCATTGCCTGCTGTCGGGTATTGGCTGGCCCCGATAATGACAAAGACCTTACACGCTGTCTGCTTGTCTGAAAGGCTTAGGAAAAGTTCGAAATTTTGGGCGACCGGCGTCGGATAAGAAAAAAGCCGCTTCGGCGGGCACCGGAAGCGGCTTTGGGCAGGGCAGGCTGTCGAGGCCTGCGGGGTAGGTCAGTGGAAGTGCGGCTGGGCGGGTGACGCGTCTTCCGGCATTTCCGCATGGACGATTTCGCCGAGCGGATCGGCGTAAAGCGGCACGCCGCAGTCGTCGCAATATTCGGGCTCGAAGCGGCCCGCGTGCCGGCGGACGTCGGTTACGCCGCATTCCTTCAGCAGGCTCACGATTTCCTCGAGCGGTCCTTCCATCGGCGCTTCGCCTTCGAGCGTCGCGTTGTCGATCGATACGTCGCCGTTTTCACGGCCGTAGAGCGGCCACACGACGCCGTAGATCACGTCGTTGCTGGCACGCCGCGTGAAGCCGACGCGATACTCGTCGATACGACGTTCGCCGAAGCCGGCGACCACCGCGCGCAATTCCTGCGGCGCCGCACCAAGTGTGTCGAATAGATAACGAATGGCCGTTCGGACGGTGTGCGGACGCACGCGTTCGTCCGCATCGCGACAGGCCGAGTAGTACGCGTCCGGAAGCAGGCATTCGAACTCGCAGCCGGGCAACGCGATCGACAGGTTCGGGCCGCCTTGGGCCGTCCATTGTTCGAGGCACTGGCCGCGCTCGATCCGACTGCCGTTTTCTTCTTCCTGCCAGCGGAACAGCGGCGAGCCGGCGGGTGCCGCGACGACCGCCAGCAGGAAGCGCGGATCGGCCAGGATCGGCGAGGTTTCCGGCAGGTCGCCGAAGCTCAGCTTCGGGGTGTTCTGGCCGATTGCCGCATGGGCGAGTTGCTGGGCCAGCCGGTAGGTTTCCACGTGGTGCCGCGGCAACTGGTCGATGCTGTAGAGGAACGGTGCGAGCCCGACGAGGGTGCCGTTCGCGAGCACGTGAGCCTGCAGGTGCGTTCGCAGCGCGTCGGCAACGTCGCTCTTGAGCGGGCCCGACGGAATCATGTAGCGCGTCCAGGCGAGAACCGGGACGGCGACCAGCAGCGCATCGTACGGTTGGCCGTCGTGTTCGATCACCATCGACTCGCTGTGTGTCTCGGCCATGTCGGCGAGCGCACCGTAGGCGTCGGGATGATTCTGCTGAAGATGGTCGAGCGCGGCATCGAGCGTGGTCTGATTGCCGTTGCGGACAATCTTGGCGAGCAGCGCATCGAGCTTCGCTTCCCAGAAGCGATCCTCGATGCGGCTGCCCGACGCGAAGAGCGCAAGCGACAGACCGACCAGTTTGTCGGCATCGGGGGGGAGGCGTTTGGCGATTCGCTGGCGCATATTAAAGACGTATATAGAAAGAGGCGAAGAACCTCACATTCTAGTCCGTTCTTTGCACCATAAGCGGCATCGTGCCCAGACACGGCCGGACGGCCGAGTTGCGACGTTTGTAAAAAAGTTGCTTCAAGCCCCTTGCGCTCACGGCGTGAGCTGCTTAGAATCACGCCTCTTTCGCGCTAACGGAAACGAGGCGCGGGAGGAAGGGAAGCGGTGCTGGTGAGGTTCGGTGGTAACGAGCCTTGGCGGTGCAGGAAGATGGACCCCGCAGTCGCAACGAAGCAGTTAGAAAGTTGTTGACGAGCTGCGAAACACGGTTCATAATCTCGCTTCTCTGCTGCTGAAAACGCAGCGCTGCCAGGAAACCTCAGGTTCCTCGCAGAAATGCTCTTTAAAAATTAACAGCCGATAAGTGTGGGCGCTTGATGAAAGCGAGCTGATCCTCGGATCAGAAAGCGAAAGTATCAAGAGTCTCACACTAAAGTAAGTCAGGTTTATGAAGTGATTCATATTCCTGTCAGCTTTGAGTGAGCGACCGGTTCTACG